>JAFYVB010000018.1 GCA_017549335.1 Clostridia bacterium
CTTTATTTCCTGTATCGTTTTCAAGGTCCCTGCTCTCTCGTTCGGCCCCTCTCAGGGGGGCTTCTCTCGAGCGCTTGACTATAATAACACAATCATTCCCCTTTGTCAACACCTTTTTTTAAACTTTTTTCACTTTTTTTCAAACTTTTTAACTTTACAAACTTATTCATCCTTTGTATATTCTATCGTTCGGATTTTCCAGTCTACGGTATTTTCTTCCTCTTCTCTTTGTTCGGGTTTCCGCCCTTTTCTATTCTCTCCCTTTCGATTTCTTTTTCGGTTTTTTCCGCAAAATCCCCCGTTTTCGCCTTTTGCACGGATTTTTTTCGAAAAAAGTTTTTGAAGTTTTTCGGAAAATAAAAATCCGCTGCAGGGATTCTGCAGCGGATCTGTTTTGCTTCACGGGCGGGATGAACGCGCTTATACCTTATTTGTAATTGGAAAGATTCTTGGCGGGAATGTTTTCAAACAGGTCGCCGCCCTTCTTATCATTGCCCACCCGGGTGGAGATCAGGGTAAACAGGAAGCTGTCGTATTTTGTACCGCGGTCGGCCATCACATAGATATTGCCGTCCTTCAGCTGGGAGCGGTGCATCTGATAGGCTTCGGAGGCGATCTGAAAACCGGTTTTCCCGTTTTTCCCGGAAACAGGCTGATGCCAGTCCATGACGGTCGTGCCTTTTCCCAGATGCACATAGAACTTCTTCGTCTGCCACGTGCCGTATTTCCTGGCGCTGTCCTTATACTTCTTGGCGTTGGCGGCATAGGATACGGCATCCTCCGTACTTTCCGCGCAGACGAGATGCTGGCCGTGACCGTACTCGCCGTTAAAATCGTGGGTGACCACCACTTCGGGCCGGTACTTGCGGATGATCTCCACCAGATACTCTTCAGCGGCGCTGCTGCCCCACTTTGCATAAACCTCTTTTTTCGTGCTGGCGCTGAAATCCTCCAGATAGGCGATCTCGGGATAATTCCTCACGCCGCAATGCCACAGGCCGTTCAGCAGCTCCAGCTCGCGGCAGGAATTGAAAACCGCCAGATAGGACACCAGCACGTTCAGCTTTTTTTCGATGGTATAGTAGGGGATCAGGCCGCCGAACCACAAAAGCTCGTCATCGGGATGGGTGACGCTCAGCAGCAGATCGGCCTTTTTGACGGTGGGCTGCCAGACGTGGATCTTGTTTGTATCGATATCGCCCTTGCCCAGCACGGTGATCTCGTAGATCCGGATGATCTTATTGCTGCCCGCGCCGCCGATGTTCAAGCGCAGCTCTCCCGTAACGGGGGCAAAGGAAACGTACTCCTGGGCAAACCGTCCCTCGGAGGAAGCGATCTTTACCCATTTATCTCCCTTTTTCACTTCCACCGTAAAGGGAAGGCGGCGGATGCCGAATTCCACATACACGCCGGCAGCGGGGGTTTTGCCGGTGGTGATATACAGCCGGTGTTTTTCCTTCCTGGGCGATTCCATATAGGTTTCGTAGTCGCCGTCATGGATATGGGCAATACGTCCCTCTGCTCCCGAAAAGCGGAACGTGCACTCCTTGGTGATCTCCTTTGCCTTTTCCGCACCGGCGCAGGATATACAGATCAGCAGAAGCAATGCACAGAGGAACAGCAGTTTTTTCATTTATATCACTCTCTTTTGTAATTAAGGGACGTTTTCAAAAAAGTCGCCGCCTTTTTTATCGGCGCCCACGGTGGTATAGGCAAGGGTGTACACGTAGGCATCGTACTCAGAGCCCTTTGCCGCCATTTCATAGGTACGCCCCGCCTGCTGGGAAATGTGCATGGCGTAAGCCTCGGAGGCCACGGCAAAGCTGCTTTTCCCTCCGAAGGCCGTTTCCTTCACGTCCCAGTTCATCACGGTGGTGGGCTTGTCGCCCAGATGCACGTACAGTTTCTTCACATTCCACACAGGAACGGCCTCGATCTCCTCGGTGCCGTACTTGGCCTGCGAAGCAAATTTCACGGCGCGCTCCACGGTATAGGCGCACACGATGTGCTGGGGATGGCCGTACTCTCCCTTAAGATCGTGGGTAACCACCACTTCGGGGCGCAGTGTGCGGATCAGCGTCGTAAGGTAATAATTGACGCTCACCCGTCCCCAGTCGTCATACACACCCCGGGTGGAGCCGGGCTTGAAATCACGGTAGCCCGCCAGCACGGGATAATTGCGCACGCCGCAGTGCCACAGGCCGTTGAGCAATTCCAGCTCCCGGAAATAATCGCCGCAGGTGAGATACACCACCGTTACTTTTTTGCCCGCTGCGGCATAGTGGGGGATGGTGCCGCCCAGCCACAAAAGCTCGTCGTCGGGATGGGCGACCACCACCATCAGATCGGTCTTTTCGTTTGTGGCCTTCCAGTCGTGCACGGCGGGAGGGGTTTCGCCCTCGCTGTACAGATGCACTTCCGCGATATCCACCCGCTTGGCCTTCCTTGCCGTATCAAAGCGCACGCGGATGGTGCCCGTGGTGGCGGGGAAGGTGACGTATTCCTGCGCATGCGCGGCATTGCAGGAAGCAACTCGCTTCCATTCGCCCTCCTGCTTCAGATACACGCCGAAGGGCTGACGGTTCTTGCCGAATTCCACATAGATGCTGCTCACCGGTGTGTCGCCGGTTTTGATGACCAGCTGGGGATACACCGCCGGCTTGCCTTCCATGGCGGTTTTGTAATCGCCGTCGGTCATATTCTTCACGGGCGTTTCCCGATAGTCATAAGCAAGGGAGCATTCCTTCGTCACGTCGCGGGCGACTTGGGCATGGGCGCAGGCGCACGTCAGCAAAAGATATAGAATAAGAAATACAATTCTTTTCACGCGGAACACTCCTTTCCTTTCAGGTGAAAAGATTATACCATGTTACGCGCCCGCGGGCAAGAAGCAGGAAAAACATTTACACTTGCGTCACCACTACATATAGTGCTTCCGTCAGAAATCGGAGCGCAAAAACACATTCCGGAAAACGCTATATATAAAAGGAAGAAACTCGTACCAAATTTTACACGGAAAGGGTAAAATTCGAGCGCTATATGTAGTGGTTGTATGCCGTAAAAGGGCACAAGAAAACCCCGCTGACTTTCATCAGCGGGGCTGTTTTTCTAACCGATTACTTAATTACGTCGCAGCCCATGTAAGGACGCAGCGCTTCGGGAATGGTCACCGAGCCGTCATCGTTCTGGTAGTTTTCGAGGATCGCAGCCACGGTGCGGCCAACGGCTACGCCGGAGCCGTTGAGGGTGTGGCACAGCTGGGGCTTGCCCTTGATATCCTCGCGGTAGCGGATGCCGGCACGGCGCGCCTGGAAATCCCAGCAGTTGGAGCAGCTGGAGATCTCCACATAGCGGTTGTAGGAGGGCATCCACACTTCGATGTCATAGGTCTTGGCGGCGGAGAAGCCCATATCGCCGGTGCACAGGCATACCACGCGATGGGGCAGACCCAGCAGCTGCAGCACCTTTTCAGCCTGACGGGTCATGGATTCAAGCTCTTCGTCACTCTGCTCGGGCTTGGTGATCTTCACCATTTCCACCTTATTGAACTGATGCTGGCGGATCAGACCGCGGGTATCGCGGCCGGCGGAACCGGCTTCGGCACGGAAGCAGGCGGAATAGGCGCAGTGACGGATGGGCAGCTCCTTGCCGTCGATGATCATATCGCGGTACAGGTTGGTCACGGGCACCTCGGCGGTGGGAATGAGGAAGGTATCCTGATCCACCTTGTAGGCGTCCTCTTCAAACTTGGGCAGCTGGCCCGTGCCCGTCATGGTGGAGCGGCTGACCATGTAGGGGGGCAGCACTTCCACATAGCCGTCGGAGGCGTGGGTGTCCATGAAGAAGTTGATCACGGCGCGCTCCAGACGGGCGCCCAGACCGCGGTAAACGGTGAAGCGGGCGCCGGAGATCTTGGCAGCGGCGTCAAAATCAAGGATCTTCAGATCGGTGCCCAGATCCCAGTGCGCCTTGGGCTCCCAGCCGAACTGACGGGGCTCGCCCCAGCGGCGCTGCTCCACGTTTTCGGTATCGTCCTTGCCCACAGGGGTGGTTTCGTGGGGATAGTTGGGCAGGCGCAGCAGGAACTGATTGATGTATTCCTCAATCTCCTTCACCTGCGCGTCGATCTCGTTGACCTTGTCGCCCAGCGCGCGCATTTCGTCCATGATGGGCTGCGCGTCGCCGCCGGCGCGCTTGATCTGGGCAATGCGCTTGCTCTCCTCGTTGCGGCGGGCCTTGAGGGCTTCGGTTTCCGCCAGCAGCTTGCGGCGGGTTTCTTCTTTTTCAAGGAATTCGGTCAGATCCACAGTGCTGTTGCGCTTTTGCAGCGCTTCGACCAGCTCTTGGGGATTCTGACGGATACGGCGAATATCCAGCATGTGTGTGTCCTCCTTTATGTTTCGGCAAAAATAAAAAGTCCGCTCCCGCACATGGGGACGAACTTACTCCGCGATACCACCCCGATTGCCATGTTTCCATGACCTCTCGACACGCTGTATGGGGCGTGCCCCCGCGGCTCGTCGCCGCGCGCTCCCGGGCGGAAACCTGCAGCCCGGCTGCCTTGCACCATCCGGCAGCTCTCTAAACAGGCGCAAACAGGATTTTCCCGTTCATCGCGTATGGGTGCATTATATCCCAAGACGGCAGAAAATGCAAGGGTTTTCTGTTTCATATCACATAACTATTTCTTAAATACTATTGAAATACCATGCTGTATTATGATAAAATGAAATCAACCAATAAAATCAAAGGAGGAGTTTTCTCTATGAAGAAGCTTCTTGCCATCGTTCTGCTCCTGTGCCTGGTTTGCACCTCCGCTTTCGCCGCCGGCAAGCTGGAGCGCACCGAGACCCGCGTCGTCCGTGAAAAGCGGGAATATGACGACAACTATGAAATCAAAGTGTTCATTCAGATGAAGAACACCGGCGATGCCCCCGTCGGTCTGGACAGCGCCAAGATCAAGCTGCTGGATGCTTCCGGCAACGTGCTGGAAGAGACCACTGCCTACGGCATGTATCCCAGCACCCTGCAGCCCGGCGAAGTGGGCTACATCTACGAGTACTTCTACAGCATCGAAGCTGATAAGGCTACCGCGCTGTCCAGCTACACCGTGGAATTTGAAGCCGAAGACAGCTGGCTGGATGAGCTCAAGCCCGTGGAGCACACCGCCAAGTACGAAGCCGTGGAACGCTGGGGCGAAAAGTATCCCACCGTTTTCTACACCGTCACCAACAATACCGCCGAGACCCTGTGGGACGTTGAACTGATCAGCGTTATCCGCGCCGCCGACGGCAAGATCCTGGCTATGCTCAACGATACCATGTACAACGTGGGCGTCGAGCCCGGCTCCACCGTTCAGTACAAGTCTGAAATGAGCTCCGGCGACCTGGAACGCTGGACCGCCAAGGGCTACACCGTGGGCGCCGTGGAATCCTTCGCTTACATCGAAATCGACGATTGATCCTTCCTTTCAGCCGCCGTATGAATCCTCATACGGCGGTTTTTTTATTGCTGTTATTTCCGAACATTTAAATAAAAGACCTCTTGCATTGTTCGTGCACAGGGTATATAATGTATAATCGGTATGATATGATCAAGGAGGTCCGTCCCCATGGATAAATTCAAGCGCAACGAGCGCATTGCCATTATGACGCAGGTGCTGAGCGAAGCGCCCAACCGCATTTTTACTTTTTCCCATTTCTGTGATTTGTTCGGTGCTGCCAAGAGCACCATTTCCGAAGACGTGGCCATTCTTTCCGAAACGCTGCGCACCTTCAAAATCGGTACGCTGGAAACCGTCACCGGCGCTGCCGGCGGTATGCGCTATCGTCCCGGCGTCATGGAGGGGAAGGGCAGAGAGCTGATGGAAAGCATCTGCGAAATGCTCCGCTCCGCCGATCGCATCCTGCCCGGCGGCTTCCTGTATTTTTCGGATATTCTCTCCGATCCCTCCCTCGTTTCGGGCATGGGTCACATTTTTGCTGCCCAGCACTACGAATCGGGCATTGATTTCGTTTTGACCATGGAAACCAAGGGCATCCCCGTGGCGCTGATGACCGCCAAGGCCCTCAACGTGCCGCTGATCATCGCCCGCCGCTCCTCCAAGGTATACGAGGGCAGCGCGGTGAATATCAACTACGTTTCCGGCAAGGGTGATATCGAAACCATGAGCCTCTCCCGCCGTGCCGTGAAGGAAGGCTCCACGGCGCTGATCGTGGACGATTTCATGCGCGGCGGCGGCACCGCCCGGGGCATGCTGTCCCTTTTGCAGGAGTTCAACTGCAAGTGCGCCGGCATGTGCTTTGTGATGGCGCTGGATGACCCCGACCGCCGCAAGTTCGACAACGAAAAATCGCTGATTCTCATGGAAAAGATCAAGGACGGCGAGTGCGCCCGCGTCCGTGTCAGCGACTGGGTAAAATGATTTATCAGAAAGGCAATGCCATGAAAAAGAAGCACGTTTTGCTTATTTTCACCGATCAGCAGCGCCGCGATACCATCCACGCGCTGGGCAACGAAAAAATCGTCACCCCCGCGCTGGACGCCATCGCCAACGAAGCCGTGGTGTTTGACCGCTGCTATACGCCCTCGCCCGTGTGCGTGCCTGCCCGCATGAGCATGTTTGCCGGGCAGTACTGCGCCCGCACCGGCAACAATACCAATGACCGCACCAAGGTGTATCAGGGGGAAGGCTTCTACAACGAGTTCACCAAGGCCGGCTATAACACCCACTGCGTGGGCAAAATGCACTATAATCCCGATCTGTACGGCGATCTTGGCTTCCGCGGCCGCGATACCCAGGAAGAAATGGCCCATCCCGACGACGATTACACCAAGTTCATCAAAAATTCTCCCTACAAGCACGTGTTTGACTACAACGGTCAGCGCAGCGAATTGTATTACATCCCTCAGGTTTCCCAGCTGCCTCAGGAAATGCATCCCACCCAGTGGGTGGGCGACCGCGCGGTGGAATTTCTGGAATCCGCCGATCCCGAGAAAGAGCCTGTGTTCCTGATGGCCTCCTTTATCCATCCCCATCCGCCGTTCTGCCCGCCGGCGCCGTGGAACAAGATGTACCGCGGCCCCTTTGAGCACACGCCCTTTATCCCCGAGGATAAAGAGAGCTATGCCGACATGCTGCGCAACAGGTATACCTGCGACGCGCTGGGCATCTCGCCCCGCCGTCTGGAACTGCTGGTGGAGCACTACTACGCCTGCATTTCCTTTGTGGATTACCAGATCAGCCGCCTGATCGACACGTTGAAGAAGAAGGGAATGTACGATGACACCATCATCGTTTTCTCCTCCGACCACGGCGATATGATGGGCGACTACGGCTCCATGGGCAAGCGCACCATGCTGGATGCCGCCGCCAACATTCCCTTCCTGCTGCGCGTTCCCGGTCAGGAGCATGAGATCCGCCACGATCCCGCTTCTCTGGTGGACCTTGCGCCCACGCTGCTGTCCGCCTGCGGCATCCAATACGATAAGAACGAGTACGACGGCGTGAACCTGTTTGAGGACACCCATGAGGAAGTGTACAGCCAGTATGCCAACGGCGCCATCGGCACGTATATGATCGCCACCGGCAAGGACAAGCTGGTGTACTCCGCCATCGGCAACAAGTACTTCTACTTCGATTCTTTCCCGGACGAAGTGAACAAGTACGACGAATCCAATCCCCGCGTGATGGAGCTGAAGGCCAAGCTGGACGCCCACATGGCCTCCGATTGCTGCCCCGTGCAGGATGAAACGGCAAACCCCGTTTCTCCCGCCCGTCAGGCAAAGTATTCCTTCTATCCCAAGTTCGACGACCACGCCCGCTACGCCGAGGATGAAAGAGCCCGTATGCCCAAGGGCTATGAGATCACGCTGGGCGGCAAGAATACCGATTATTAATAAAAAACAAGCGCACTTTCTCTCTAAAGGAGGAAGTGCGCTTTTTATGTTTATTGAAGCAACCGCAGCCATTTTTTCTGCCGATGAGCGTAAAAGGCCTTCGCCCACAGAAAAACAAAGGGCGTTTTCCACCCTGCGGCGATGGTCACTTCATCGGTATAGCGGGTGCCACCGCTCTGTTTTTTTAAACAGATCGTATGCTCCCATCGGGGCACGAAGCGGTTGTGCTCCTGAGAGATTATCGTTTTTGTTTCCGCATCAAACGTCTTTATTGTAATGGTATGAATCCCAAGAGGAATCAAGCCGAACAGCCGAAAATAAAACCGGCTGGTTTGCCCCGCCTGCCAGCGCATGCCTGTATGCTCCGCTGGTTTGAATACGGCGTAGGGGAAGGCAATGTACTGCAGTGTTTTCATTTCCTTCAGCTTTTCCCAAATGATTTCGCTGTCGGCGGGCAAAATGCAGAAACGCATCATGGTTTTCTGTTTCATTTTATTCCCCGTATTTCTTTGTCAGCAGGTACAGCCCCGCAAACGTCAGGCAGCTGCCCACATTCATGGAGCCCACGCCGGCAAGGAAGATGCCCGCCGCCATCGTCAAAGGCAGGGTATTGACAAGGCAGGCGATCTTGGGCAGACAGGTTTTGCGCCTGAACACCATGACAAACAGCGTGATGCTCACCAGCATAACGCCGATCATGCACAAAGCGGAGGTGGCCGCCGTTTCAAAGAAGAACCGCAGCATGATGCTGTGCGCCTGCTCCGTAGCTCCCGCCATGACAAAATGCCACAGCATGCCGGTGCAGGTAAAGTGCATCACCGCGCCCGATACACAGGTGAGTACCGCGCCGACCTTGACGATCCTCGCCGCCTTTTTTGATTGTTTTTCTAAAAAGCGGGCGATGGCCAGATATCCCGGCAGCGCCAGCATCATGGCGATGACCCCGAACACCCCCGACAGCGTCAGCTGCAATGTGGACGCGCCCTCCAGCATGACGACCGTTTTCTGATAATCAAACAGCCCGTTCACGTCCAGCTTGCCCGCTTTCTGGAAATACAGCAGCAGATCGCCGCCCAGCCAGCACACAAGGTGACCCAGCGCACCCATGAGAAACACGTTGGCGTTTGCTTTTTTCATCGTTTTTCTCCTTATTTTTTGTTTTTATCCACATAAATCCTGAAATCGCAGCAGCTGCCGCCCATGCCAAGGGTTTGCGTACGCCTCCAGATCAGCTTGGGATGCAGATTTCCATAGGTGATGTCATCCGCTTTGCAGGCAAACTGACAGAGCTCGGGACAGCCATACTTTTTGCAGGTATCCACATAGGGACAGCGGGTCATGTCCGCGGCAAAGCAGGGCGCATCGGGCACGCGGCGATAAGAAAAGCCCGCGTTTTCGCCAAACATCTTGTCCAGCATTTTCTCGCACAGCGCAGGCATCAGCCGGTATACGCCCAGTTTCATCACAGCGCGGGCATATTTCATCATTTTTTCTGATTCGATGAACACCCATTCTTCCATAAAAAGCAGTGCTTTTTCCTGACTGCCCGTAATTTCTTTTACCTTTTCGTACAAGGCGATCATGGGCAACAGCTGCTTCAGATGCGTCTTAAGCGCCTTGCTCGCGTCGGCATACTCTTGAAAGAGCGCAGCCGTTCTTTCATACACCGCAGGCAAATGCTCCGCCCAGCCGTTTTTAACAAAGCCGTTGGACAGACTTTTCGTGAGGGGCTTTTTGCGAATGATCCTGCGGCAGGCAGCCGCTGTGATTTTCTTCATCGTTTTTCCTCCTTTTTCCGCAACAAAAAACCAAGTATGGCTGCTGCCATACTTGGGTGAAACCTTTGTTTTGACCCACGTATAGCCTTGAAGCTGTACGATGAGTCTCGCATATTAAAGCAAGCCAGGCAAAGGCCAGGGTGTTGACTTGCTGCGCCATGGGCGCTTGCTACTCCCTCACGGAATGTACGATATGATCATACCACCTGTTTTTTCCCTTGTCAACTGTTTACAGCGTATTCCGGTAGACGAAGAGAATCAGCCACAGATCGATATCCTGTTGTTTTTCCGTTCTTTCGTTCGCATTTCTTCCTTTTCCGTTATGCGGAAAGTTTATTCTGTTCTTCATCCTTTTGCTTGAGCATTTTCAGCACCGGCAAAAGCATGGGCACGGTAATAGCAAAGGCGAAGGCATCGGCGCAGGCCTGGGCGATCTGAATGCCCGTTGCGCCGATGATGGGCGGCAGGATCAGAATCATGGGAATGAAGCACACACCCTGTCGCGCCATGGACAGGACGGTGGAGCGGCCCGCCATACCCATGGTCTGCATGGCCATGTTGGCGTTGAACACCACCGACATCAGCGGGAACACAAGGCACTGCCAGCGCAGCGTAACCGTGCCGAATTCGATTACGGTGGGATCGTTGTTGAAGATGGCGACGATCTGCCCGGGGAAGGTGATGCCCACGATGGAGAAGACGATCATGATGACTACCATCACTTCCAGCGTAAACATAAAGCCCTTGCGCACGCGGCCGTACTTTTTCGCACCGTAGTTGAAACCGCACACCGGCTGGAAGCCCTGACCGATACCCATGATGCAGGAGGCGCAGAACTGCATGATGCGGTTGACCACGCCCAACGCAGCCACAGCGGCATCGATGGCTTCGGGAGTCACGCCGCCGTAGGTGGTGGCAGCCAGATTCATGCAGATATTGGCGACGCTGGCCAGACCCTGACGGCACATGGAGGGCATACCGCCCAGCACGATGGGCTTGACGATGGACCATTTGAGGGTGAACGCCTTCAGCTTCAGGCGGATATTACCGCCCTTGTAGGTGCCGCCCAGCAGCAGAAGGAAGCTGACGCACTGGCTGATGGCGGTGGCGATGGCAGCGCCCTCCACGCCCATTCCGAAGGTATGAATGAACAGAGGATCCAGGAAGATATTCAGTACCGCGCCGGTGGCAATGCCGATCATGCTGAAGAAGGCGTTCCCCTGGAAACGCATCTGCACGTTGAGCACGATGGACGCCAGCTTGAAGGTGGAGCCGATCATAATATACTTGCCGTAGCCGATGGCGTAGGGCATGATGGTTTCCGTGGCGCCCAGCACCTTCATCAAGGGCTCAATAAAGGCAAGACCCAGCGTCGTAAAGACAAGACCCATGATGATGGCCCCGAAGAAGCCCGTCGCCACCGTGCGCTCGGCATTTTCCATATCCTTTTTGCCAAGCAGACGGGATACCGTATTGCCCGAGCCCTGACCGAGGAAGAAGCCGATGGCCTGAATGATGTTCATCAGCGGGAAAACGATGCCGATGGACGCCGTGGCAGGCACGTTGTTCAGCTGTCCGATAAAGAATGTATCCGCCATGTTGTACAGCGACGTCACCAGCATGGAAATAATGCTGGGGATCGCCATGCGCATGATCAGGCTGTTGATGGGCGTTTCCGTCATCATTTGATGCTTTTGCTCTGCGGTCATGATCTTTGGCATAATTTTTCATTCCTTTCTTATTTAAAGGATAGCACCGATTGAAAAACGGGTCAAGCAAAAAGGGATATTTTTTCTTCGCGGCAGTCCCTCGTCCCATTTCCTCCGCTTTCGTTCTTTTCTCCCTTTCTTTTTTCCGGGAAATATGATATAATCATAGTGTGTTATTTTGCGCATTTGGCAAAAAAATGCAACCTCCGGCGTATCCCGCTTCCCATTCTCCAACTGGGGATAACGATGTTGATAACTTGTGTGTGCACCCAAAACGCCTTGATTTTCCAAGGGTTTTGGATCCACATTCAGGGGATAGCGCTGATGGGGATAATGTGGATAACTGATTTTGGGCTCTCTTTTTTGGATCATTCCTCGCATAAACCCGAAATCGGCAGATGCAGAAAAATGAAAGATGCCGATCACGCCCTCCGCAGACAATTTTCCTGTTCCCGCAGCGGGCTTCATCCGGCGTTTTTCAACGGTTCATCCGCATTTATCCACCGGGTTTTCCACCGCCCAAAATGCCCAAAAAGCAAGGCAGATCAAGGGGTTGCGGCACTTATTCACATTTCCACCGCCCCTACTACTACTACGATATTTATTATTCAGCAACAACAAGGAAAGGCTGTGAGCTTATGCATTTCTCCGCGAACGCTTCTGACATTAACCAGGGCATGAGCCTGGTTTCCCATGCGCTCAGTGCGCGTCCTATCCGTACGGTATATGAAGGCGTTTTGATCGAAACGGCCGAGAACGGCATCTACCTGACCTGTACCGACGGCGAAATGACCATCCGCACGCACGTGAACGCCATGATCGTGGAGGAAGGCGTGGCCATCATGCCTGCCAAGCTTTTCGGCGAGCTGCTGCGCAAGCTGTCGGGTGAAGTGGATATCGAGATCGACCGCAATTTCCGCGCCGCCATCCGCGCCCAGGGCAGCAATACCTCCATGGCCGGCATGAACGCCAGCGAGTTCCCCGACGTGCTGGAAGTAAAGCCCAATTTCGAAGTGACGCTGCCCCAGAATCGTCTGCGCGACGCCGTGGGCCGCATTATGTTTGCCGTGTCCACCGATGAGACCCGCCGCATCCTGACGGGCTGCCTGATGGAAGTGGAAGCGGGCGAGACCCGCTTTGTGGGTCTGGACGGCTTCCGTCTGGCGCTGCAGCGCATCCAGTGCGAAAATAAGCTGCCCGAGGGCAAGGACAGCCTCGCTGCCGTCGTTCCCGGCCGCATCATGGGCGAGTTCTGCCGCATGCTGGGCGAAACCGAAGAGCCTGTGCGCATCGCCTGCAGCAACAACCGTATGCTCATGGCCTTTGAAAACACCGAGTGCTTCTGCACCCTGCTCACCGGCGAGTACATCAATTACCGCCAGATCCTGCCCACCAGCTGGAAGAGCGAAGTGAAGCTGCGCCGCGATGATTTCATCGGCGCCATCGAGCGCGCTTCCCTGATGGCCCGTGAAGGAAAGAATAATTTGCTTCGTTTGGTAATTTCTGAAAAAGAAATGACCATTACTGCTAATGCAGAGCGCGGCACGGCGCTGGAGCACATCCCGGTCTCCTATTCCAATGAGGAATTCAAGATCGCGTTCAACGCCCGCTACCTCTCCGACGTGATCCGCAATGTGGATACCGACGAGATCTGCATGCGCTTTAATACCAATGTGTCTCCCTGCATCATCGCGCCCCTGAGCGGCAATCAGTATACCTATCTGGTGCTGCCCGTGCGTGTGCTGGGACAGGATTAAAATTCAATCAACCACATATCAAAAGAGAGAATCGTCAGATTCTCTCTTTTTGTTTTGAATATTGTGGACAGCGAGCGGATTGTGTGATATAAAAAAGACAGATGCGCAAGCGATATACGGAGGTAACGATGCTGAAGTCTGAAAAAAAAGCAGCCGCCGATGAAATAAAGAAAGAGCTGGAAAAAATCAACGCGTGGAATAATTTCTGGCAGACTAACTATGATAGCGGCGATTACGATTATATATTGGAGCTGGGGAAAAAAGTTCTGCTGGAGCACCATCACAGAAAACGGCTGAGAGCACAATGGGAAGAGGAAAACGCTGAAATGCTCAAAAAAGTCGAGGAAATCAGGGAGAGATTGATTAAAATCGATTTCTGGTTTGATTTTTATCAAAAAATGTACGATGATGAGCAATACGAACTGCTGATCAGACAGGCTGGTCGATGCCTTGAAGAAAATGAAGAAAACCGTTTGAATGCTATGAAAGCCATGGAGGAAGAAGAAAAACGCGAACAGGAAGAAAGAAAAAGACGAGCGTTGGAGCGAAAACGGGAAGAAAAGGAAGAACTGGAACGTGAAACGCGTGAGATGATCGAGCGCGTGAAGGAAGAGTGGGCTGAACAGCAGGAAGCAGAAATGGAACGGCGCCTGGCTGCCAAGCGTTACAAGGTAAAGAGCGGAGGCGGTCTGTTGTCAGGTTTGCTGAATATATTTTTATCGGAAGATAACGGAGACCGCTGTGACGGTGACTGTGACAACTGCCCGTCTCATTACGGTTACCGCTATGGACGCTGGTATTACGGTCACGGTCACATGCACGGCTGTGAACGCGGCGGAAACGGCGGCGCAAGCGGCAGAACGCTGCGAAACTAACAAAAAAACGCGCATCAAGCGCGTTTTTTTGTTTTAAGAATGTTTCACGTGAAACATTTTGTCTGTTTTTAGAATAAGAAGATACAGCCGGTCACGACCGGTATTTTCACGGCCTGATGAAAAACTCTACGCAGGTTCTTTGTTTCTTTCTTGACTCAAGAAAGAAACGTCCCCCCTCTTCGTCTTCCCCTTCCGTCCTCTCACTCCACCCGCACCGGAACGCCGTTCCGCAGCGAGTACAGCCACACTTCCTTCACGTCAATGCCTGTGATCTCCCAAAGCGCCTTTTTGTACCACAAAATCTGATCGCGGTACATCGTGAGCAGCTTTTCGGGCTCGCAGCGGTCGGTCTTGTAATCCACCAGCACCCATTTTCCATCCTCCATGAAGCACAGATCGGGTACGCCCTGTACCAGCACGCCGCGATACATCAGGCAAAAGCCCCATTCGCGCTCAACGCGGGGAGATGAAAGCATCCTGCGGCCCAGATCGCCGGTGAGGAAGGTGAGAATATCCGAAATATCGATGACCTCGGCCTCTTCAGGCGTCAGTTCACCGCTTTCCTGCATGCGGAGCAGCTGATTTTTGATCGCTTCAATGCGCTTTGCGCCGGTGGTTGACCGGATCTCGTCCAAATGCAGCGCGCCCAGTGCCTTGTGCGCCGCCGTACCGCGATCCGCCGCGGAAAGCTTCTTTTCCATCATGAATTCGGGGAAACGGGGCGGCAGCGTATTCAGCTTCAGTGCCAAACGCTTGGTCTCGGGAGTTTCTTCCTCATCGGGCATTAAAACAGCTCCCCGCAGCAACGCCGTAACACTGGTTTTCAGCGCATGCTGTTTAGGCGGAATGCGCTCCATGCGTTTGCGGACGTCCTCATGGGGATCGCCCTTGAAATCAGGCTGAATGAAATCGGCGGATTGGGGCAGCGATTGCCTGAAATCTCCGGGGGCATGGAAGCGCAGATCCCATTCGCTGCCGTTTCGGGCGGTAAACAGCGTGTCATGTCCGATTTCAAGCCCCTCGCACACCGCCTGCCCGATCCAATCCAGCATATTTTTTGTGCAGCCGGCAGCGTAATCGCCGGTGGGCAGATTCCAAATGGTACGGGATTTTTCCAGCGAGCGGGGCGAGGACAGCAAAATCAGCCGATCCTGAGCGCGGGTCATGGCCACATACAAAAGCCGTGCCTCTTCGCTGCGCAGTTCCCGCTCCTTTTTGCAGGCCAATGCCCGTCCGGCGGCGGTATGCCCCGTGATGCGCTGCACGTCGTCACAGCGTTTCAAAGCAAGACCGGTCTGGGCGTCGGTGCGTAAAAGCTCGCTGTCGTAGGGCATGCGGAAATTCCGGCCCAGCTCCATGATGATCACCAGCGAAAATTCCAAGCCCTTGGACTTGTGCATGGTCATGATGCGCACAACGTTGTCATTTTCGCCCAGTTCGCGGGCTGTGGTGGCGTCTCCGGTGTGCCGCGCCACGTCCGAAACGCAGAGAAAATCATGCAGCGAGTCCCGCGCGCCCTCCGCCTGCGCTCGTTCATACAAAAGCCGCAGGTTTGCCTGACGCATGGACCCTTCTTTTTGTGCGCCCGCCAGCGCATACAGCCCCGATTCGGTCAAAATCTGCCAGATCAGCGCATCGGCGGTGAGATGATAGGACAAAAACCGCCAGTGATCCAGCGTTTCACAGGCTTTTTTGACATCGGATTCGCTGTCGCGCAG
This sequence comes from Clostridia bacterium, assembly GCA_017549335.1. GTDB lineage: Bacteria > Bacillota > Clostridia > Christensenellales > Aristaeellaceae > SFMI01. The sequence goes on from JAFYVB010000018.1 coordinate 15,737, forward strand.
GGCAAAAAATACCTCATGGAAGGGTTTTTGCCGTGTTTCATCCTTTAAACGGATCTCTGCAAGGCGTTTATTGGTAAATCCGAAGCAGGGGCAGCGAAGCGCCGCCAGCAGCGGAATATCCTGCAAAGGGTTGTCCAGCACACGCAGAATATTCATGATATCCCGCACCTCGGGCAGATCAAAATACTGTCCGTCTGCATCCGAGAAGGACGGAATGCCCTCATGGGCCAGAATTTTTGCGATCAAGGGCGCGCGGCCTGAAGCATTGCGCAGCAGGATCACGCAATCGCGGTATTTCAGGGGCCGATCGCCGTCTTTTGTGGAGATGGGCGTGCCCACATACTGACGAATCAGCTGCGCAGCCAGCTGCGCTTCGTACATCCAGCCCTTGCGGTCATCCTCATCGGTTTCCTCGTCGATGGCTTCCACCTGATCGCTGATGATGTGCAGCTGCACGGCGGGATCGCCTGTGGTTTGCTTGCCGGCATACAGCTTGGCTTTGTCATCGTATTCGATCTCCGTGGCGCCGCGGCGCATGGCGCGTTCGAAAACGCAGTTGACGGCGTCCAATATATTTTTGCGGGAACGGAAATTCTGCGAAAGCAGGATCCGGCGGGAAACCGCCTGTTCTTCGCCCTCAAACTGCTCGTATTTGCTCAAAAACAGGGTAGGATCGGCCAAACGAAAGCGATAAATGCTCTGTTTTACGTCGCCCACCATGAAAAGACGGTTTTCCTTGGTATGAATGGCGCGGACAATGGCCTCCTGGATGGCCGACACGTCTTGATATTCATCGACAAAAATCGCGTCATATCGCGCCGCCACTTGCTGACGAACAGAGGGATCAGCCAGCGCTTTCAGCGCAAAATGCTCCAGATCGCCGTAATCCAGCAGATTTTTTTCTTCTTTATACTGCTGGAAGCGCTCATGCATATCCCGCACCATCCGCGCAAGGGCACGGAGCGCAGGATAGGTAAAGAGAATCTCCTCCCGGGCTTCGTCTATATTCTCAGGCAGCATGGAAACGGCTTCGTTGACAAGGGCTTTCATGCTGTCGCGCAGTTGGGAATAGCGTTCCAGCAGCTGCGGATCAAATTCCGCATTCTTGGGAGGACGGGCACGGGTGGGAAATTTCATGCTCTGATTCAGCAGCGTGCCTTTCCGCGCCTGATCGGTGAGCATATCGACGAGCATCTTGTCCGCTTCCACGGTGATGTCCAGATGGGCGGGCGCACCGGGGAGCGTCAAAATATATTCGCATTGCCGGCATAACTGCTGCGCACCTTCCAGACGCATCAGGCATTCCTTGCGCAAAAGCAGCATAAAGGGCTGCAAAACGTGGGCGTCATCCTCTTGCAGATGATTTTCAAGCCATTCCCATGGGTTTTGCTGGGCACGAAGAAAGTGATACAGCTGCTCTGCCATGGAAACGATGTCCGCGTCCTGATACTGGCTGCACAGCGCGACAGCGTCCTCGTCATCGGCTGCGCAGATATTTTCCATGGCCTCGCCCAAAGCCCGCTGAAAAAGCGGATCCAGCTGGGTATTTTCGCTGATACGCGCCGTGGGATCGATGTCCGCGGCCTGAAAATGCATGCGGATCACATTATGACAAAAAACGTGAAGGGTGGAGATCTCGGCGCGGCGGATATCAAGCAGCTGCTCGCGCAAATGGGGATTGCGGGGCGCTTCGGTGTCCAATGCCTTGGAAAGACGCTCTTTCAGCTCGGCAGCGGCGGCACGGGTGAAGGTAATGATCAGCAATCGCGTGATCTTTCCGCCCTCGCGCAGCATTTTGAGCACATGTTCAATCAGAACAGCGGTTTTTCCGCTGCCCGCTGCTGCACTGATAAGCAATTCGGGATTGCGCGCGTCGATGGCTTGCTGCTGATCCTGCGTCCACTGCGGCATAAGGAGCCTCTTTCCATGTTTCACGTGAAACAATTTCTTTTGCTGTATCTATTTTACCACATTGTTTCACGTGAAACAATGAAAAATACGAAAGACGAAGAGAGGACGTTTCTCTTTTGAGCCAAAAGAGAAAGCTGGCCGTGCCCGCTCTCTGTGCCGATGAAGTTGTGTGCAGGCATTATCCGTCCCACGGGAACAGGCGTATGTGCAGGGGAAACGCCGCTGCGGCGTTATCTCCTCCCGCGGGCGATACCACCTACCCCCACGGCAGGCCGATCACGCTTGCGTGATCGCGTCCGTGAAACGGACAAGAAAAAGAGAGGGAAGACCGCTGGATCAAGCTTGCTTGTATCCACGGGATTCGCTCTCTTTTTCGTATCGCCTGCCGTAACATTTACGCACACCCAAAGATTGGTTTTCGGGAGGGTTATAGGGAGGGGCTTTTGACGCAAAAGCCGCCTCCCTAACGTCCCTCTCCTCGTTTATCTCTTTTCCACGATCCGCTGCATATCCTTGACGATACTGTTCGCGCCGATCTCGCCGCGTACGGAGGTCAGCGGATAGACCTGGGTATTGCGGCCGATCACCGTACCGGGATTGAGTACGCTGCCGCAGCCGATCTCGGCATGATCGCCCAGCATGGCGCCCACTTTTTTCATGCCCGTTTCGGTGATTTCATCGCCGCATCGGAGCACAACGGGCTTTTTGTCGCCCTTTACATTGCTGGTCACCGCACCCGCGCCCATGTGCGCCTTGTAGCCCAGTATGCTGTCGCCCACATAATTGTAGTGGGGGCACTGGGCGCCGTCAAAGATCACCACGTTTTTCAGCTCGGTGGAATTGCCGATCACCGCATGTTTGCCCACGATGGCGTTGCCGCGGATGAAGGCGCAGTGACGGATCTCCGCTCCGTGATCAATGATCACGTTTTCGCCGATGAACGCCGTGGGCGCCACCGTCGCATCCCGGGCGATCCATACCGTGGGGCGCGGATTGATAAATTCCTCGCTGCTGAGCGTCGCGCCAAGGGTCAAAATATACGTCTTGATCCGGGGAAGCACCTCGTATCCGTAGTCCGCGCCCTCAAAAAGCGAGGACGCGCAGGTCTTGGTTAAATCGAATAAATTATCTATTCTCTGCATAATTATACCACCTTATACCGCAAGCCCGCTGTCGCGGAGGGCGTTTACAATGCTGTCTGCCGCCTGATGCGCCGCCTCGAGGGTGCGGGCTTCCGCCATGACGCGCAGCACAGGCTCGGTGCCGCTTTTGCGCAAAAGAACGCGGCCTTCCTTGCCCAGCTTTTCCTCTGCAGCGCGCACGGCATCCTGCACAGCTTTGTGATCGAGCGCCGCCTGTTTATCCGTCACTTGCACATTTTTCAGCACCTGCGGGTACTTTTCATAGTCTTCCAGCAGCTCAGACAGGGATTTTTTCTGCGCCAGCATGGCCTGCATCACCTTCAGCGCCGTCAAAAGCCCATCCCCGGTGGTGGCGTACTTGCCAAAGATAATATGCCCCGACTGCTCGCCGCCCAGCACATAGCCCTTTTCCTGCATCCGCTCGTAAACAAAACGATCGCCCACGTCGGTCTGTTCGCAGGGAATGTGCAGCCGCTCCATGGCGCGGAACAGCCCCAGATTGGACATGATCGTCGCCACCACGCCGCTGCTGCCCAGCGTGCCGCGTTCCTGCATATATTTTGCATAAAGATAAATGATCATATCGCCGTCCACCACGTTGCCGTTGTTATCCACACACAGACAGCGGTCGACATCGCCGTCAAAGGCAAAGCCCACGTCCAGCTGAAAATCGGTGACGTGCTTCTGCAGCGTTTCCAAATGCGTGGAGCCCACGCCCAGATTGATGTTTTCGCCGTTGGGGTATTGTCCGATGGCATACACCTCGGCGCCCAGCGCCTTGAAGATGTTGGCGCCCAGCTGCCAGGCACTGCCGTTGGCGCAGTCAAGGCCTACGCGCATGCCGCGGAAGGAGTGCTGGGCCAGGGAGATCAGATACCCCATGTAGCGGTTGCGGCCGGCGGCGTGATCGATGACACGGCCGATCTGCGCCCGGGTGGCCAGCGGCGGCTCCTCGCGGCTGTCGAGGAAGGCTTCGCAGGCGGCGATCACCTCTTCCTCCATCTTTTCGCCGCTGCGGTTGATCAATTTCAGGCCGTTATCCCAGTACGGGTTGTGGCTGGCGCTGATCATCACCCCGCAGTCAAACCCCTCCGATCGGGTGATGTGCGCCACCGAGGCGGTGGTGGTCACGTGCAGCAGGTACGCATCTGCGCCCGAGCAGGTAAGGCCTGCGCACAGCGCATCCTCCAGCATATACCCCGAAGCGCGGGTATCCTTGCCAATAACGACGCGGCAGCGCTCGTTCTCCTTGTGGAAGTAGCAGCCCAGAAAACGGCCCAGCCGGAAGGCATGCACGGCGGTCAGATCCACATTGGCCTCGCCGCGGAAGCCGTCGGTACCGAAATATTTGCCCATAAAAAGGCCCTCCATAAATAGATTTTAAAAATTAAAAGAGGCGCAGTATTCTGCGCCTTATCCTTGGGGGATAGAGCTGTGCAGCATACCGCACCTCTTATACAGGTACGTTTGTAACCTTCGTCGATCCATTACAGCTGGCTGGCGGCCTCGGCATCCATGTAAATGGTGCAGTCGGGATGCAGCTGCAGGATGGAAGCGGGCACGTTCAGGTCGATCTTGCCCTTGATGGCCTTGGCCATGGCTTCGGCCTTGTTCTTGCCGTAGGCCATGAGGATGATCTTACGGGCGTTCATGATGGTTTTGATGCCCATGCAGACGGCCTCGGTGGGTACTTCGTCAATGGAAGCGAAGAAACGCTTGTTGGCTTCCAGGGTGGATTGGGTGAGCTTAACCACATGAGTCACGCTGTCCAGGGGAGTGCCGGGCTCGTTGAAGGCGATGTGGCCGTTGTTGCCAACGCCCAGCAGCTGCAGGTCAATGCCGCCGGCCTTTTCGATCTCTTTATCATACTCCGCGGCCTTTTCATCGGTCATATCGATGCCGCAGGGAACGTGGGTGTTATCCTTGTTGATATCCACATGGTTGAACAGCTTGTCATCCATGAAATAGCGGTAGCTCTGGGGATGCTCGCCGGTGAGGCCCACGTATTCGTCCAGATTATAGGAAGAAACCTGCTTGAAGGAGATCTCGCCCGCCTTGTTCAGGGCGATCAGTTCCTTGTACAGCTCTTCGGGAGTGGAGCCGGTGGCCAGACCGAGGATGCAGTCGGGCTTCCGGTTCAGCAGTTCAGCATACTGCTTGGCAGCCAGCTTGGCGCAGTTTTCTTTGGTATCGATGATAATTTTCATCCGAATCACCTCATTTTATACATATGAAAGATAACAGCCGTTTATAATAGTACCCGAAAGGGTAAAATTTGTCAAGATTTACCGCTTTTTCTTATGCCCTGCGCTTGCTGAGGAGAATGACCGCCGCGCTCATCAGGCTGATTCCCGCAAGGAGAGCAAACAGCGCGACGTTCACAGGATCGCCGGTGACGGGGAGGTCGGGAGTAACTTCGGGAATAACCACCCAGAAATGAGCGAAGGATTTGTTTTTCAGCAGATGAGTGATATCCTTCCGGGCGGCATAAGGGCTGCCTTCCAGCGGAGCAACATTGGAAGCCTGATAATGAACAACTTCATCCGCATAAACGTAGTCGCAGTCGCCGATCTCGCTTTTGATCATGCCTACGGCAGGATCGACGATGATTTTACCGGTTATTTCGCTGCCGTCGCCTACGCCGAGGGCGTTAAAACCGGGGGCGCAAGCGAACAGTTCACCGCCGGTGATGGTGATGGTACCGCTCATGTCCTCCCATGCGCTGCCGATGCCAACGATCCTGTTGCCCTCCGACACCACTGCATAGACTTTGCCGCCGCTGACGGTGATCTTTCCGCTTGTACTGTTTACACCGCCGATCGCGGCGCAGTTATCAAAACCAAGGGCGATGACTTCGCCGCCTGCGATCAATATATTGCCGGCCATATTGTATCCGCCGATACCGGCAGATACATCAGCTCTGCTGTCTGCGGTAACTTTGCCGCCGTTGATCACAACGTGGCCTGTCAGATCACCGCTTGCACCGCCGCCGATGCCGGAGCCGTTGTCGTAAGTGCCTCCTTCGCCTTCCCAATGACCTGCGGATGCGCGGACGTTGCCGCCGTTGATCACAACGCGGCCTGTCAGATCACTGCCTGCACCGCCGCCGATGCCTGCACCGTCCCAACCGCTTTTTATGTAGAGATTGCCGCCGTTGACAGTGACGCTGCCGTTCAGATCACCTCTTGCACCGCCGCCGATACCGGCTGCGCTGTTGCCGCCGTTGACGGTCAGGTTGCCGCCGTTGATGGTGACGGAGCCGACCATATGGGCTAATTCGCCGCTGCCGATGCCCGCGCCGTTGTAACTGGCAGCAATTTCAAGATTGCCGCCTTCGATGATAACAGAGCCCGTCATATCCGTGCAGTAACCGCTGCCGATGCCCGCGCCGCCCGAACGGCCGTAGGCGTACAGGCTGCCGCAGTTATCATCGCATTCGTGGTTTGCATTGTCTGCCGATTCGCAGCGGATAACGATGGTCTGACCGTTGTTTTCGATGGCTGCACTCTCCGGTGCGGCGTACAGTATACTGTGCGTATTATTTTTCAAAATGATCGTCAGCTTCGTCGCGGGAGCTTTTATGCCGATGGCGGTTGTATCCAGATCATCGATGAAAACGCCGTCCAGAATAACGGTATGCTCACCGGCAGTATTGACCGTGATGGGATCGCATACGCCGGTGTAGGTGGTTTCCGCAGCCATGGCGGCAGATGTGATGCACAAAAGCGCAAGGGCGATGATCAGCAGTTTTTTCATGGGAGAACCTCGCTTTCGTATCGGACGAAAATAGCTTTCAAATATTTTACCGTATTTTATCATTTTACACAAGAAAAAACCGCCTTTCGGCGGGATTTTTATTGTATCAGGGGTTTGCGGGCGGTGTTTTGCGGTTATAGAGATTCATGGCGTCGTTGATGCCGCGGCGGACAAAATGCTCGGCGGCGTCGGCGGCGCGGAGGAAGGCGTCGTCCATCAGCTTTACGTCATCGCCCTGATAGCGGGAGAGCACCCAATCCGCCAGATCCCACTGGGGAGGCCTGCCTCCCACGCCCACGCGGATGCGGGGGAAGCGGTCGGAGCCTGTTTTCAGCAGGATATCCCGCCAGCCGTTGTGGGTGCCTGCGCCGCCGAAGGCGCGCATACGGATCTGCCCCACGGGCAGGTCGATATCGTCGCTGATGATCAGCGTCTGCTCGGGAGTGACTTTGTACCAGTGCATGGCGGCCTGCACGCAGTCGCCCGACAGATTCATATAGGTTTGGGGCTTGATCAGCGCCACGCGCTCGCTGCCGATCAGCCCTTCGCCGATGAGCCCGTGACAGCGGGCGCGGTCGATGGAGATATTGAAGCGGCGGGCGAGGATATCCACGGTATCAAAACCGGCGTTGTGGCGGGTGTGGGCGTAGCGGTCGCCGTAATTGCCAAGACCGATAATCAGGATCATAAGGTTTTCCTTCTTCATTAAAATTGATAAAACTGTCCCGTATATTGTACGCGAAGCGGGCGCTTTTTTCAAGTACGCAGCGGCGGAACAAGGGAAAATCTGTTACAATCGGCGGTGTTGATTTTTTCTTGATTCTACTATAATATATAAAGAGAAATATGCATTTTTCGACACGGTTTTCCGTGTTACGGAGGATACGATGCTGCGCAGAATTTGTGCTTTTATGCTGTTGGCCGCAATGCTTTTGACCTGTGCCGCCCAGGCCCGTGCCCTTCCCTCGGTGAGCGATTGCGTGTTTGTGACGGGCGAAGGCGGAGAGATCCGCTACAGCCTGCCGCAAATGATGGAGATCTCCCTGAAAATTACCGACGGGGATTTTGAGATCGCAGAGATTATGGGCAGCCGCAAAATGATCGCGGGCAATCATGCGCTGACGCTGGATGCGGGATTTTTCGGGGATGCGCCCCTTTCCGGCGAGTATACGCTGGTGCTCACGGCGGACGGCGAAGCATATACCGCCCGTTTCATGATGGGGAAAAAGCCCGCGCCCGCCCCTGCCGCCTTTGAGGCGCTGATCCCCACCCCTGCCTATGAAAGCGCCCACCGGCCCGAACATAAAAACTGCTACTGGTGCACGCCCATGGATATCACCGATGAAGAAGCGGTGTGGAATATGCTTGTGGCGCCTGTGAAGGTGATCGACGAAGGTCAGAAAGAGCAGGTGATCCTCCGGGAAGCTCCCGACGCCAAGAGCGCGGGCATCGGCGTGATCACAGGCGCTTCTCAGGCGGTGCACGTGCTGGAATATCTGGATAACGGCTGGGCGCAGGTGGAGGTGTATTCCTCTTCCTTCCATGATTCCAGAGTGAAGGCGTGGAATAAGTTCGTCACGGGCTACATCAAGCAAAGCCAGATGAAAACCTATACCCCCCGCACCGACTACGGCATGGTCATCGACAAGCTGACGCAGAAGCTGTATATTTTCAAGGAGGGCAAGCTCTTTACCACCCTTGCGGTGTCCACCGGGCTTTACAACGAGCGTCAGCCCTATAACGAAACCCGCTCGGGCGAGTTTTTGATCATCTCCCGCACGGGGGATTTCAAAAGCGATAACCTGATCTGCGCCAAGGCGCTGCGCTTCAACGGCGGCGATCTTTTGCACGAAGTGCCCCATGTGCTCAACGCCGACAAAACCAAGAATTACAAAAACTGCGAGCCCAAGCTGGGAACGCGCGCCAGCCACGGCTGCATCCGCGTGCAGCGCCTCAAAAATGCCGAGGGCATCAACATGGCGTGGATCTGGAACAACATCAAGGTGGGCACCAAGCTGGTGATCTGGGAGGATTATCAGGGACGGCAGATCGCTTATCCCGCCGGTGATACGCCCCTTTACTACAATGCCAAGGGCGGCAGCAATTACCACAGCACCGCCAACTGCAACGGCGTGAAGGATCAGTACCTGCCCCTTGCCGCCTTTACCTACGCCGAGCTTGACAGCGGAAAGTACGCCGATCTCACCAAGTGCAGCTATTGTCATCCGCCGCTGCGGGTGAGCGAGATCGAGGAGATCAACCGCATTCATCAGCAGCAGTCCCCCGGCATGGTGCCCCAGCACTTAAGACAGGAGGATTGATCAGAAATGAACGGTATTTTTCTGATCGTATTTGGTATTCTCACGCTTTTGTTCCGCAAATTGGGGATGTCCTCGAAAAATCCTCCCGAAATGCGGGAGACCACAGGCGTGATCAAAAAACGCTTCAGCGGCAGCACGGTTGAGTTCTACGTGGATTTCACCGACAGCGAGGGCGTGACCCATACGGGCAGATCCATCCCCTACCGCAAGACCCACGGGAAGTATTTTGAGGGCGATGAAGCGAAGATCAAATATTATTTTTCGCCCAAGGGCAAGGCCTTTGTCATCATCGATGACGATACGCTGGAAAGCTGTGAGAAGGGCGCGAAAAAGACGGTATTTGCGCTGGGCGTCATCGGTTGTTTGCTGATCGCTGCGGGAATTGTGATGATCGCCGCGGCATGACGTTGACTTGTACGGAGTCCTACAGCCTCCCGCAGCTCAATCCCGGCGATCGCGTCCGCATTCGCTATGGCTCCTCCGCCTTCGGTGCAAAGATGGCGATCATCGATGAGGAAGGCTTCCTTGGGGGCAACAGGGGCAGCTGCCGCCGGTGATGATGGCGTTTCTCATGGTTTTCTCATTTGGTTTTGCCCCTTTAGGGCTAAAAAAAGCTTCCGGTCTATGCCGGAAGCCTTTTTTACATATTCAGCAGCACCAGCTGCAAGGCGTTCAGGTGGTTGATCAAAAGCGTTCTGATTTCCAGGATGGACGAGGTGTTGGTCTGCATGGTGGTGAAGTAGGCGTCGATGTCCTCATACAGGGCGCTGATGGCGTCGGCAGGCACGATGCGGCCCGATTCGCCGTCCAATTGGATAGCCAGCGAGTTCATCTGATCCATGGAGTACACATATTGGCGGATCTGCGCCAGCTGGATGGGCGTATTGCTCTGCACCGAGCTGGTGAGACGTTCAGCCAGCGAGCGGGCGTTGGTCAGATCGCTCATCACGCGGTAAACGATCTGATCGCGGGAACGGCTGCGGTAGGCAGCGGCGGAGCCGTACATGCTGCCGAAAAGAATGCAGCCCGCCAGCGAAAGTACAAGGACGATAACGATAATGGTATTTCTCAGGCGGTAGTTGGCCATGTTCTGGCGTACCTGATGGGAATAGCGATACATCTTTTCCTCCTTTTTCCCGTGAAAATGGGAATACGGATGCAGTATAGCACAATTTTGCGTATTCGTAAAGCCACGGGGAAAAGACGCAGCGCAAAGACAGGATTTTTCGCTGTCTTTTACATTTTGTTCACTTATTTTGCTTAAAAACATGGTATAATGATTCCGTATGCCGAAAGGAGGCTGAAAGGATGATCGCTTTTTCCCATGTGACCAAGCGCTACGGCAGCGTGGCGGCGGTGAACGACCTGTCTTTTACCGTGCCGGAAGGTCAGGTGGTAGGCTTGCTGGGTCAGAACGGCGCCGGAAAAACCACCACGCTGAATATCCTCACGGGATATCTGGCGCCCAGCGAGGGAAAAGTGACCATTGCGGGCTTTGATCTTTTGACCGAGCCCCGTTCTGCCCGTCAGCACGTGGGCTATCTGCCTGAGATCCCGCCGCTGTATGACGAAATGACGGTGGAGGGGTATCTGAAGTTTGTCAGCGACCTGAGAATGGTGGTGCGCAGCGATATTAAAGAGCACGTGCGGGACGTAGCCGAAAAAACGGGGCTTAAGGACGTGCTGGGCAGGCGCATCGGCAATCTTTCCAAGGGCTACCGTCAGCGCGTCGGCCTTGCGCAGGCGCTGTGCGGCGATCCCAGGGTGCTGATCCTGGACGAGCCCACCGTGGGTCTTGATCCCCGGCAGACGGCGGAGCTGCGGGAAACGCTGAAGAAAATCGCCAAAAACCGCACGGTGATCTTCTCTTCCCATATTCTCAGCGAAGTGCAGTCGCTGTGCGACAGGGTGCTGATCCTCCATCACGGGAAGATCGTTTACGATCACGAAGCCGGGAAGATGCCGGACGCAACCAAGCTGAATGCGCGCATCCTCGGCGATGAAAAAACGCTTTTGCCCGCGCTTCGGTCGCTGAAACACGTCAACCGCGTCATCCGTCTTGCTCCGCAGGAGGAAGGCGCTGTGGACGTAACGCTGGAATGCAGCGCATTGCGTCCCGCCCAGAAGGAACTGCATACCCTGCTGTCGGCGCTGTCCATGCCGCTGCTGCGGCTGGTGCCCGTGAACGAAACTCTGGAAGAGGTTTTCCTGCGCTGCACGCAGGGGGGCTGATCCCTTCCGAAAGGACGAAAATCATGCGCGCGATCCTGTCAAGAGAATTGCAAAGCTATTTTTATACGCCCATCGGCTATGTGTACATGGGCGTGTTCCTCACGCTGGGCAGCGTGTTTTTTGCGGTGAATAATCTGGCGGCGCGGTCGGGCGACGTGCTCACGCTTTTGTGGGATATGAGCTATCTTTGGCTGCTGCTCTCGCCCATTCTCACCATGCGCTCCTATGCGGGGGAGAAAAAAGCCCGCACCGATCAGCTTTTGTTCACTTCGCCCGTGTCCTTAAGCGGCGTTGTGTTGGGCAAGTTCCTTGCCGCCGCCGCAGTGCTTCTGATCACGGTGGTGATCTCCTTTGTCTATCCTCTGATCGTTGCGATGTACGGCAAAGTGTACTTCGGCGAGCTTTTCGCCGGGTATCTCGGGTTTATCCTGCAGGGCTGCTTCTTTATCGCGCTGGATATGCTTTTGTCATCGCGGGCCAATTCCCCCACCACTGCGGCGGTCATGGCCTTTGGCGCCAATATGCTTTTATGGCTGCTGGACGTGGTCAATGCCGCCGTGGACATGAGCGTATTCTCCCGCGCCCTTGACTTTATCAGCCCCTATATCCGCTATGAGCCCTTCACCCTGGGGCAATTAAGCTTTGCCAGCCTGATCTACTATGTGCTTGCCATCGCTTTGTGTCTGTATCTGACGGTGCGCACGCTGGATAAGAGGAGGTGGAGCGAATGAAAAAGCTTTTGCTGCGCCGAAAAACGGTGCATACGCTTTTGTGTCTGCTGGCTGTTTTGCTGTGCGTGATGCTGAGCCTCCTTGCCGATACCGCCGAAAAGAAAAACGGCCTGCGCCTTGATCTTTCCTTCAACGCCATCACCACCCACTCCGAAGAAACGGAAAAACTGCTTTCCTCCCTGCAGGAAAAGGTGCACGTGTACGCTCTTTTCTCCGCGGGCAACGAAGACCGTCAGCTGATCGAGCTGCTCAACCGCTACGCCGCCGTCAGCGATCAGTTCACGTGGACGCAGGAAAACCTCACCCGCAACCCGCTGCTTTCCCAGATCGTATCCAGCGAGGTGGGCGACGGCGCCGTGTCCAGCGATTGTCTGGTGGTGCGCTGCGAAGCCACGGGGCGCACCCGCATCCTCTCGGGCAGCGATTATGTGCAGTACAGCTATAATATGGAAACGGGCGCTTATGAAGCCTCGGGCTGGACCTATGAAAAGAGCCTGTCGGAGGCCATTTTGTACGTGACCAGCGACGAATTGCCGCTGCTGCAGTTCCTCACGGGCCACGATGAACTGGATGCGGATGAAGCCGCCGCCATGGAAGAGAAACTCAAAAGTGCCAATTACCGCGTTTCCCGCATCAATCTGTCGCTGGGTGATATCCCCGATCCCGCCGCGCCCCTGTTCATCCTCTCCCCCCGCAAGGATCTGACGGAGCAGGAGCTGAATACCCTGCATAATTTCGCCCGCCTTGGCGGCAACTTCTTTATTACCGCTGACTTTGACGATCCCGATCAGCTGCCCCGTTTCTTCTCGCTGTACCGCGAGTACGGGTTTGAACCCATTCCCGGCATCGTGGTGGCGGATGAGAACGACCGCAGGAGCTATTATTACAACAACAGCCAGCTGCTGCCGCAGATGCTGCCCGGCGACGTGACCGATTATCTTTACGCCAACGAATTTACCCAGATCATCATGGTGGGTGCGCGAGGCTTTGAAATGCCCAAGGAAAGCACCTCTGCCCTGATCACCTATCCCTGCCTTGTCACCGGCGATACGGCCTATATCCGCGACTTTGACGAGAACCTCAAAAACGAAGAGATCTCCGTGGCAAAGCAGCCCGGCGACCGTGTGGGGCAGTTTGCGCTTGCTGTCACCGCCGACCGCGCTTTCAGCGACGGCACCCGCTCCAAAGCCTTTATCATAGGCTCCTCCGCCATCTTCACCGATAAAACGGGCTTTATGTATGCCAATACCTATTCGGGCGAATTGCTTTTGTACGCCGCGCAGTACGTAAGCGGCGCGAAAACGGTGAGTCTGGATATCCTGCCCCGTGAAGTCGTCCGTCCGCAGCTGGGATACAGCGATGTAATGACCCCTGCGCTGCTTTTGACCCTTGCCCCGCTGACCGTACTGGTGGCGGCGGTGGCTGTATTGAAACCGAGGAAGCATCTGTAATGGCAGTGAGAAAGCGCTATGTGCGCAGTGAACGCAAAAAACGCCGGTGGATCCTGTCGGCGCTGATTGCGGTGCTTGTTTTCGCCGTCGCTGCGGTGATCTTTTACGTAAACCGGGAAGAGGAGCTTCCGCCCATCGAATACAGAGACGTTTCGGGCGTTACCTTTGAAAACAGACAAACGGAGGAGATTGCTTCCGTCACCGTGAAAAATGCCGAGGGCGAATACACCGTTGTGAAAAACGGCGAAAACTGGCAGATGGCGGGACGGGAGGATTTTGAGTTTTCCGAGGCCATGCTGGAGGTGTTCCTTGGAAACGCCGCGCTGATCTATGCCGAAGAAAAGCTGATGGAGATCCCGGGCAGCGGCTATACCTTTACCGATTTCGGTCTGGGCGATAACGGCATCCGCGTGCAGGTCGCATATACCGACGGCGCTTCCCGCAGCTTTTATATCGGCAGCCTTGTGCCGCAGGAAACGCCTGTGTATTATTTCCGCGTGGAGGGCGACACGGGCCTTTATACCGTGACCCAGGACGTGCAGGAAACCTTTGCGCTTTCGGGAGACGCCCTCCATCGGGTGACCGATCCCGCCATCAAGGGCGATCTCATCGATGAAATCGCTTTTTCAGGGGAAAATCCCTTCACGGTGACACGGGAGGGGGATGAATGGTACCTCACAGCGCCTTTCCGCTATCCGCTGAACACGGCCAAGGTGAATAAGCTGCTGGAAAAGCTGGAAGGCCTGCGCTTTGCCCAGTTTGTGAGCAAAGCGGAAAAGGCCGATCTGTCAGCCTGCGGGCTGTCGCCCGCCCGCAGAACGGTGACCCTCGCCATCGCGCCCAGCGTGCTGACGGGCTACGATGAAAACGGTCAGCCCATTGCCGATAAATATCTGGAGGGCTACGCCCTTTCCTTCCTGTGCGGCGATGACATCGGGGATATCCTGTTTTACTGCCTGTACCGCGGCGAAGTGGTGAAGGCCACCCGCTTTTCATCCGGTGTATTGCTGACGCAGGATTATGAATCGCTTTTGCAAACGGCCCCCTTTGCCGTGGCTGTCAGCAGCCTCACACGCTTTGAGTGGGAGGAAAAGGGGCAGACGCGGGCGTGGGATATCACCCTCCACGAGCGGCTGCTTCCCAATAACGAGTTTGAACGGGACGCGTCGGGGAATATCCTTTACGATCTGAGGGCAGAGCAGGACGGAATAGAAGGAAACACCGATGAATTCCTGCTGGCCTTCAGCCGGCTGATCGACGTGAAGGCCGAAAATCTTCTGCCGGATGATTATGCTGCGCCCAAGGAGCACGAGATCAGGATCACCCTCTTCCGCGGCGAAAACCGGCGCGAAGTAAAGCTGTATCCCTACGGTGAATTGCATTACGCGGTAAGCGTTGACGGAGAAACGGTGTTCTATATGAGCCGGGATGCCCTGTCTCAAGTGAAATTTCCATAAAAAAAGGAGCAAAAGCTCCTTTTTTTATATGCTTTTCATTTTCTGCACCGTAGCATCCTGAATATCGCTGAGCTTTTTGTAATCGATGCCGTCAAAGTAAATGCGTTCGATCACGTCATGGATCTCCTTGGCGCGGGCAAGACTGTCAATGGCCTGATGCAGCAAAAGATCGTAGGCCGCCCGGTTAAAGGCGAGGGTATCGTGCTCGCGGCGGAGCAGGTCTTCGTCAAAGGGCAGCGTGCGCTTTTCGCGGCCTTTTTTGGCAAAGGTGACCACGGCGTGGGTATCCGTTGCAATGTGCCCGTGGCGCTTGCCATCCAGGGGATGCATAAATGCACGGTATGCCGTGCCCTTTGCGGAAAGATGCACGGAAAGCGGACGCAGCAGCGCATCGGCATCAAAGCCAAAGGGCAGATCAAGGCACAGCATATGCTCCCGCTCCAGAGAAGCAAAGTGCTGCACCACGCCCTTGCAGGTAACGGCCTGCGCGTACAGGTGCCGGCTTTCGCCGCTTTCGCCTTCCATGAAGGCCATCAGCTCCATCCGCAGATTGCACACCGCGCCCTCGTCCGCTGCCTGACGGTAGATCTCCTGCATATCCTTGAGTGCGGCGTCTGCGCCGGTGAGATAGCGGTAAGCGCGTCCGTAGCAGCGGCGCATATCGCGGTTCAGTTTGATGACTTCGTCGCGGTGGGCGGCCATGACCGTTTCATCAAGGCATACGCCCAGATTGATGATCTGATCCGCCGCCCCCGGCAGGATGGGATCGGTAACATGGGGCGAGGTGCCGTCCATCACCATGCAGCCCCCGGATACCACTGCGTCCAGGCTGTCGGGATCGCCGGAGCAGAAGTAGTAGTCCACCCTTCGCCCCTGCTGTTCCCATGCCGCGCCCACCCGCTTCATCAGGGTGCTTTTGCCGGTGCCGGGGCCTCCCTTCAGGATATATGCCCTTTTCCGCTGCTTTTCGGGGAGAATTTCATCAAAATAGCCGTGAAAACCGCGGCAGGTGTTGCTGCCGGGAAAGTAAGATGCCGTAAACATAAACGCCTCCTTGCAGTGCAGTCGTTCATGTTATGCAAGGAGGCGCTGTTTTATTCATATTCGGTGAAGGGGAAAGAACGGCGGACAAGGGCGCGGACTTCTTCCCCGGGGAGCTGCATTTGCGACAGGATATTGCCGATGGCTGTGGCCTCTACGGGGCCTGCGGTCACTTTTTTGCCCAGCGCCTTGGCGGTAAGGCGGTTTAAGTAATCGTTCTGACATCCGCCGCCCACGATGCGCAGGCTGTTTACGGATTTGCCCGTCAGCTTTTCCAGCGCCCGCACGGTATCGGCATAGCAATCCGCCAGAGAATGACACACGCAGGAAATCCATTCTCCCGTACTTTGGGGCAGCGGAATCCCTTTTTCGGTGAGCTTTGCCGCGATGGCGTCCTTCATGGAGGGCGGCGCGAGGAAAACGGGATCCAGCGCATCCACCCGCCCGGGATAGGCGTCGGAAGCTTCCGCCAGACGCGCAAGCTCCCCGTAGGAAAGCTGAGGACACATTTCTTTGCGCAGCTGCTGCAGCATCCACAATCCCATGATGTTTTTCAGATACCGCACCGTGCCGAAGACGCCGCCCTCGTTGGTCATGTTAAAGCGGCGGCTGCTTTCGGTGAGGATGGGCGCGGGCAGTTCGAGCCCCAGCAGGCTCCACGTGCCGCTGGAAAGATAGGCGTCGCCCGCTTCAATGGGCGCAGCCAGCACGGCGGCGGCGGTATCGTGGGTGGGCGCCAGAAGCACCCGGGCGTCATAGCCCAGCTCCCCGGCGATCTCGGGCAAAAGGCGGCCCACGGTCTCGCCTGCCTGATGAAGAGGAGCAAAAAGCCTGCGGGGAAGACCGATCCGGTCGATGAGATCAAAATCCCAATCCCGCTTTTTTGCATCCATCAGCCCCGTGGTGGAGGCGTTGGTGTATTCCCGCATTTTCACGCCCGTCAGCAGGAAAGCGAAGTACTCGGGCAGCATCAGCAGGCTGTCTGCAGATTCAAGAACGCCTTGGGTTTTCAGCGCCAGCAGCTGATATACGGTGTTGAAGGGCTGCTTTTGAAGGCCTGTTCGGGCGTACAGGTCTTTTTCGCTGATGAATTTCTGCAGCCGGGCATCCATGCCCTCCGTGCGGCGATCGCGGTAGCTCACCGCCTCGCCGATGCGCCGATCCCGGGCATCCAGCAGCACAAAATCCACAGCCCATGTGTCAATGGCGATGCTTTCGGGCATGAAACCCTGCTTTTTTGCTTCTTTCAGGCCGCTTTTGATATGGGAAAACAGCTTGTCAACGTCCCATACCAGCTGCCCGTCCTTTTCCGCGGGACCGTTTTCAAAGCGGTAAATCTCCTGAAGCTGCAGCTTATCCCCTTCAAGCCAACCGGCGATGTGTCTGCCGCCGGAGGCGCCGATATCAATGGCGATCCGACAGTTAATCATGGTTTCCTCCAAAGCTCAGGCGGCACAATAGATCTTCCAGACGGCGCAGCTGCACGGGATGTACGGTGGTATGGGGATACTCCCGCAGCTTGCGGAAGGTGAAGGTGTTTTTATCCTTAAAGGCGAAGACCCCTTCGATATCGGGGGCGGCCCGGGTGATCTGCTGCCACAGCGCGGCATCCTCCATCAGCTCGCCAAAGGGACGGTCCATCAAAGGATTTTCCCACGGGCAAGCGTCAAACGCGCATTCAAAAGCATAATCACCGGCTGTGACAAGAGCGGTCATCCGTCCGTCTTTTTCGGCAAAGTCCGCATTGCCTGTGATGGTTCCTTTGGGCAGCACCAGCTCGGCTTCGCCGCCGAAGGGCACCGAGACCTCCCAGTGCATATGCTTTTCGCCCGTGATCTTAAAGGCGCTGCGATAGAAGCCCACAGCTGATTCATACCCGAAATCGATCTCGGGCAGCCGTGCATCGGGATGGGGCTGAATGCGCACCTTGCGGAAGCCGGGGGCATGTTCAAGGGGAGAAAGCCCGGCGGCGTCGCGGTACAGCCATTCCATGACGGCACCGTAGGCGTAGTGATTCAGGGAATTCATGCCGGTATCGGAGATCCTGCCGTCGGGCAGCACGCTGTTCCAGCGCTCCCATACCGTGGTGGCGCCCATGTTCACCTCGTACAGCCAGCCGGGATAATCCTCCCGCAGGAAAAGGGAATAAGCCAGCGGGTCAAAGCCGTGGCGGGTGAGGGTGCGGCACAGGAAGGAAGTGCCCACAAAGCCGGTGCGCAGTTCGCCGTCGGAATTTTCAAAGGCAAGATCAAGGGCGCGGCGCACGCGGGGCACGTGCTTTTCTTCGGGGATGCCCAAAAACAGCGAGAGAATGCAGGCCGTTTGGGTGTTGACGGCGATTCTGCCGTCGGCGGTAAAGTATTCCCGGCGGATGGCGGCAAGGATCTCGCTTTCCAGCAGGCGGTAGCGGGCTTCATCGGTACGGTTTTCCAGCACGCCCGCGGCTTTTGCCGTCAGGCGCACGGTGTACAGATAATAGCAGCTGGCGATGAAATCCCGATCGGTGCCGCCGCGGCAGGATTTTTGCGAAAGTGCGTCCAGCGACAGCCAGTCGGCGTAGTGGAAGCCCGCCTGCCACAGGCGGCGTCCGCCCGTTTCCTCGTCTACGCGATAGATCCATTCCGCCCACATCTTCATATTGGCGTACTGCTTTTTGAGAAGCGACGCATCGCCGTAGAACAGATACACCGTCCAGGGAATGATGGCGGCGGCGTCCGCCCAGGCACAGGCGGGGAAGCCGCGCAGATGGAAAGAGGGCACGATCACGGGCACGCCGCCCTCCTTTGCCCGCTGCTCCATGGCCATGTCATGCAGATATTTGGTGTAGAAAGCGGCGCTGTCCATCTGGTAGCAGGCCGTGGCGCAGAACACCTGCGCGTCGCCCGTCCAGCCCATGCGCTCGTCCCGCTGGGGACAATCGGTGGGCACGTCCAGAAAATTATCCCGCTGGCTCCACAGTACGTTGGCAGCCAGACGGTTCACTTTTTCGTGGGAGGTGGTCACAAAGCCCGTCTGCGGCATATCGGAATACAGCACGCAGGCAATGAAATCCGCAGGATCGATCTTCTCCCCGAAGCCCTCGATCAGCACATAGCGGAAGCCGTAGAAGGTGAACAGAGGACGGATGAAACGGTCACTGCCGTCGGAAATGCAGGTGTATTCCGCCTTCGCGGAGCGCAGGTTATCGTTATAGAAGCAGCCGTCCTGCAAAATCTCGCTGTATTTCAGGTGATACCGATGACCTTTTTCGCCCCGGATGCGGAAAGCGACGTAGCCTGTGACCTCCTGCCCGAAATCAAGGATCACTTCCTCCTTTTTTGTGCGGAGGATCTCTTGCACCGGCAGCGTATGCATCACCCGCACGGGCAGGCTCAGCCGCTCAGTGACGCGGTCAAAGCCCATTTCGGGATAGAGAACGGTATCGTAAACGCGGGGATTTTCGTATGTCAGGTCGCAGATCTCACCGTCATAAATATTGGAAAAGCGGATGCAGGTTTCCTGCGCCTTGAAGGAGTTATCCGATGCGATCACCGTTTCGGCGCCGTCTTCGTGGGTGACGTGCAATTCGCACAAAAGGCACAGGGTATCGCCGTAAATTTCCTTTTGTTTCTGAAAGCCGAAGCGCCCCTTGTACCAGCCGTCGCCCAGCGCAACGGATAACTCGTTTTCTTCCTTCAAAAGCGCGGTCACGTCGTAGGTCTGGTACTGCAGCCAGTGGTCGTAATCGTTGCAGTAGGGCGCAAAGTATTCATCGCCCACCTTTTCGCCGTTGACGTAGGCTTCGTACAGACCGAGACCGCAGATGTACAGCCGTGCCGATTTTACCGGCGCGGAGAGGGAAAAATGCTTGAAAAGCCGGGGATTTTCCACTTTTTCGGCGGTTTTGATCCACTGTCCCAGCCAAGGCTCGTGCATTTTGCCCGTTTCAAAGAAGGCGCGGGGGCTGAGGAGGGTTTGACCCGAATCGTCGGTTACTTCCACGTCCCAAGCGTATCTTGTGCGGGGCGCAAGGGTGATATCGGGCACAAAGCACAGGCTGTCGATATTGCTGCGCAGCCCGGAATCGTACACGGTTTCTTCCTCTTTATAAATACGGATGCGGGCGGACGCCTGCCTTTTTCCGCTGCCCTTTACCTTATAGCTCAGGCGCAGGGGATCCACAGAAAAGCCCACGGGATTTGTCAGATGATTGGCTTTCATGCCGTAAATTGTCATAAAAACCCTCCGGAAATTATTTTTCGAGGAACTCTTCACGCAGCGTTACGCCGAAATCCCGTGCGATGGCGCGGAGATCGTCGTCAAAGATGGTCTGCAGCACGGGTTTGCCGCTGGATTGTACCAGCATATAGATCTGGGCGGCTTTCTCAATGGTGTGCATCAGGCCGAAGGCGGTATCAAAATCGGGGCCGGAGACGAAAAGACCGTGATGCGCCCAAACGGCGGCGTCGTATTTTTCCATGAGCTTGCAGGTGGCCAAGGCAATGTCTGCGCCGCCGGGCACCATCCACTTTACCACGCCCACGCCGCCGGGAAATACCACGGGGCATTCGGTGGCGCTTTGCCACAGGGCGCGGGAGAAGGCCTTGTCCGTCAGCGGCAGGACGTAGGTCATGGCGATGACGTTGGCGGGATGGGCGTGGTAGATCACGCGATTTTCGCCGCCGGTGGCTGCCTTGCGCACGGAATGATTCATAAAATGGCTGGGGAATTCGCTGGTGGGCCTGCCGCCCTTTTCAAGTCCCCATACGATGCGATAGCTGTCGCCCGCTTCGTTGATTTCCACGATGCAGAGGTTATCCTGCGGCGCAAGATCAACATTTCGGAAATACTTGCCGCTGCCGGTGGCGATAAAGTATTCGCCCGCCAGATTTTCGGCTTTCACGCCCATGTTCACCCATGATCCGGGGGTGCGGAAATAGGGCGAAAGCTGCTTTGCTTCTGCCTCTGTCAGGCGGTAGGTCAGGTTTCCGCCGTTGCGCTCATGCCAGTTCTGCTCCCAGCCGTCCCGGCACATACGGATATAGCCTTGCATCACGGGAATATCAAAAATGCTCATATGAACCTCTCTTCAAAAGCACGTTCTGTTCGTAGGCTTTTACGTTATCAAACCACGCTGCGCCGGGGATGACCCCTTCGCGGCGGCAGTATTCCTCCCATACGGCGGAAAACGGCAGGGTTTTGATCTCTTCCTGCAGGAAAAGAAGCCCCGTCAGGTCGTTTTCGGCTTGCATTTTCCGCAGAGTTTCGTTGGGCGTGAGCAGCGCCTGCAAAAGCGCCTTTTGCATATTACGGGCGCCGATGGCCCAAGCCGCCACGCGGTTGATGGAACCGTCAAAGTAATCAAGGCCGATGAGCACCTTGTCCGCAGCGTCGCAGCGGACGATCTCCTGGGCAATATCCCTGAGCTCGTCGCTGAGCGTTACCACGTGATCGCTGTCCCAGTGCATTTTGCGGGTGACGTGCAGCGGCACCTTATCGCGGAAGCACAGCAGGGCGCTGATCTTATCGGCAATGGTTTCCGTGGGGTAGTAATGTCCGCTGTCCAGCAGGTTATACACCTTGGGATTTGCGGCGGTGTAGCCCAGATAAAATTCGGCGGAGCCCACGGTGTAGGCTTCAAGGCCGATGCCGAATACCTTGCTCTCCACGCAGTCGATGACGCCGGGGAGGTCTTCGGCGAAGATCTGATCCAGACTGTCCTTTAAAAGCAGGCGCGGCGCCATTCTGTCGGCGGGCAGATCCTTGTAGCCGTCGGCGATCCACACGTTGCATACGCTGTGGGTATTCAGCTCTTTGGCAAAGTACGCCGCGATGCGCCTGCAGGCAATGCCGTGGCGGATCCAGAAGGCGCGCACCTCTTCGTCGGGGCTTGCCAGCGTCAGGTTGTTTTTCACCATGGGGTGCGAAAAAAAGGTGGGATTGAAATCCAGTGCGAAGCCATGCTCTCTGGCAAAATCCACCCACGGCTTGAAGTGCTCGGGGCGGAGGGCGTCGCGGTCTGCACGGTTGCCGTCAAATACGGCATAACAGGCGTGAAGACTGATCCGCTTGCACCCCGGAATATGGGCGGCGGCTTTGAGAAAATCGGCCTTCAGCTCCTCAAAATTGCGGGCCTTGCCGGGATAATTGCCCGTCACCTGAATACCGCCCGACAGCGCTTCGCCCGAAGACTCAAGCCCCGTCACGTCATCCCCCTGCCAGATATGAATGCTCACGGGAATGTGACGGAGAGCCTCCATGGCCCGCTCGGTGTCAACGCCGTGCAAACGGTAGCGTTCCTGTGCATACTGATACATAAAGCATACGCTCCTTTATTCGGTTAAACGCGGTGTTCTTTCTGTAAGAATACCATATTTTCATGGGTTTGACCATAGAAAAGTGCAAAAAACCGTCTGTCCCGAAGGACAGACGGGAAAATTATTTGCGGAAAATTTCTTTGAGCTTTCTTTTGAAGAAAGCCGCCGTTTTGCGAAGGGTGTTTTTATAGCCCAGCTGCGCGCAGCTGATCAGACCGTAGCCCACCTTCTGCAGGAGCCGTTTGATCCGGCTCTTGCCGGTGTAACGGGGCGCGGACACGGGAACGCGAACGACCTTGGGCTGAGCGGCGGGCTTTGGCGAGCGGGCGGCTTCTCTTACCCACGCGGAGCTGTCCACGTAGAAGAAAAGCGGATCGTCCATGATTTTTGCCAGATGACGGCGGCCGTTTTCGGAGAAGATGGCCATATCCAGTTCGCCGGATTTCTCCAGCTGCAGGAATTCCGCCTGCATTTTCTGCAGGAAGTCCAGTTTCTCGGTTTCGGCGATGATGTTATAGGTGAAAATATAGTTGATATAGCGGTAGTAGGCGCAGAAACGGATGAACTTTTGCTTCGTTTCGCCTTCGGGCAGCTCCTCGGCGGCGGCGCGGATGTAATCGTATTCCGCCTTCATGCACCACTGCTTGTTTCGGGCCACCACGGAGGAGTTGGGGTTGTCGCGGCGCAGGTAATAGAAGGTTTTGTGGATAAACATCATGCGTTTGACGCGCATGAGCAAAAGGAACCAGAAGCCGTTATCCTGATAGGATGCGCCGGGGGTTTCCTGACAGAAGATTTTCTTTTCGCGCAGGAAAGCGGTATTGTAAAGACCGGCCCAGATATACATGCTCCGGTAGAGCAGATGGGGCTGGATATCCAGCATATCTTCGCCTGTGAGGATTTTCCCGTAGTATTGCGCCTCCACCAGAATGGGCTGGGGATCTTTTTCCATGGCGATGCCGTCGCCGCGGAAGATGCACGCATCGCCCTTGACGACTTCAAGCCCGTGCGTTTCCGCTTTTTCGTACAGCGTTTCGTACATATTCTCGGCGATGAAGTCATCCGTTTCCAGGATGGCCACGTACTTGCCCCGCGCCTGCGAGATGCCCGTATTCACCTGATAGCCGTAGCTCTTTTTATCCGAATGAATGATGCGGATGCGCTTGTCGGCCGCGGCATATTCCTGCAGCGCCTCCAGCGTGCCGTCGGTGGAACCGGCGTCGATGCACAGGATCTCGATGTTTTTCATGGTCTGGCGCATGGCGCTTTCCACGCACAGGCGGATGAAGGGCTCCACGTTCAGCGAGGGCATCACCACGGTGACGGCAGGCTGCTCGTTTGGTTCGATGGCGCTTACGCGCTCAAGCAGCGCCTTATACTTGGAAAGGCAGCGGTGGATCCCCTCCTGCAGGGAACCGACCCATGTGGGTTCCTTTTCCCCCGCAGCCTGAAGAAGGCCGAGATCCAGCTCCCGGAGGATGGCGTCGGCGATTTCCAGCGTGGGATAATTATGCCTGCGCAGGGAGAAAGCCAGCGCTTTCTGGAAATCCCGCGCACAAAAATGCTGCCATGTGGACAGGTACAGCTTTTCATAGCCGTGTTTCTTTGCGGTGCGCAGATTGGTGAGAACGCCCTTGAGATAGTCCCTGAATTTGACGCTGGCCCAGTCACAGGGCTTTTCGCGCCTCTTTTCGCGGTAGCAGTAGGTGATATCGGGTACGGCATAGAAAGAGCCGGCGGCGATCATGGCGTCCACAAAGAAGGGAACATCCTGAAAACGGCGCAAATCGGGGAAGGAAAGGTTGTTTTTCCGCAGGAAATCCAGATTATAAATAAAACGGTGATAGCCGTAATCAAACTGATAATCCCGGTAATGGATCAGCCCTTCCTGATGGAAAACATAGCCTCTTGCCACGGAGGGATGATACTCGGTAGACAGCATTCGATCCCTGAAATGGCTGAAGGTGCCGCCGCAGATAAGCACGCCGTTTTCTTCGGCTTTTTGATACAAAAGCGCCAGCGTGTTTTCATTGGGATAGAAATCGTCCGAATCAAGGAAGGCGGCGTACTTGCCCTTTGCGTGCTGAAGCGCCAGATTGCGGGCGGGGCCGGAGCCCTGATTTATCTGCCTGAGAACCACCACGCGCCGGTCCTTTTCGGCGTATTCGTTTAAAATGTCCAAAGAGGCGTCGGTGGAACCGTCGTCCACGCAAATGACTTCAATATCCCGGATGGATTGGCCCAGTACGCTGTCAAGACTGTCGCGCAAAAACGTTTCACCGTTGAAAACGGGCATAACGACCGAAATAAGAATGCTCATGACAGAACCTCCTTGGTACAGATATCCTTATTATATAGGAGTTGCAAAGAATCGGCAAGAGGACTATAATAAAGAAAAAAACACAGGAGCGTTTTGCTATGGAACTGATGCTGGATACCGCTAATCTGGAAGAACTGAAAACCGGGATGGAATTTTATCCTGTGGACGGCGTGACCACCAACCCCTCCATTCTGAAAAACGATCTGCCTTTTGATTACTATGCGCATCTGAAGGCCATCAAAGAGCTTTGCGGCGACAAGAGGACTTTCCATGTGCAGCTGGGCGCCGAAAACTGGCAGGATATGCTGGAGGAAGCCCGGGAAATCTGGGAAAAGCTGGGCAAGGACGTATATCTCAAGGTGCCCGTCACACAGGACGGCGTCAAGGCCATCAAGGAGATCAAGGGTCTGGGCGGCCGCGTCACAGCCACCTGCATTTATCACACCATTCAGGGCATCATGGCCATTCATGCGGGCGCCGATTACCTTGCGCCCTACTGCAACCGCATGAGCGATAAGGATATCGATTATATCGACGTCATTTCCCAGCTGCGGGAGTTGATCGACCGGGACGGCTACGAGGCCAAGATCCTCGCCGCCAGCTTCAAAAATATGACGCAGGTCACGCAGGCCATCTATGCCGGCGCCCATACCGTCACCGTGCAGCCCGCGCTGCTGAAGAGCGCCCTGCATTCGCCGCTGGTCACCGCCGCAGCGGAAGTGTTTACCAAGGATTACAACCGAGTACGGGAAGGGAAATAAATATCGCAGCAAAAAAGGAGACGCTTCTCAGTGAAGTCGTCTCCTTTTTGTTAGTTTAGCATGACCTGTCCGCCGGTGACGGGCAGGGCTTGACCGGTTTCGTACTGCTGCTCCACGGCGTAAAGGATGGCTCTTGCCACGTCAAGGGGTGTGCAGCCCCGGTTCATGGGCACTTTGCTTTCGTAATAGCGGCGCACGTCGGCGATGTTTTTTGCGCCGGGCACCTTGCCGGATTTCAGATACTGCACCAGCAGCCCGTTTTCGGGATCGCACCACAAGGGGCCGTCCAGAAAATTTCCCGGGCATACAGCGTTTACTTTGATGCCGTAGGGGCACAATTCCAGCGCAAAGCTTTGCGTCAGGCCGATGCCGCCGAACTTGGAGCCGGCGTAGGCAAAGTTTTTGTTGGAGCCCTCAAGGCCGCTCTTGGAGTTGACGGCGATGATATCTCCCGTCCACGCGGGATTGGCTTCGCGCTGGGCCTTCATGAGGACGGAAGCGTACTTGACGCACAGGAAATACGCCGTGTAATTCACCTGCGTCACCCGCTCAAAATCTTCTGCTTCCAGCTGATCCACACTTCCTGCGCGGACGATGCCGGCATTGCAGATCAGCAGATCCAGCCCGCCGAAGCGCTCCGCCGTAAAGCGCACCATATCGGCCACGCTTTGCTCTTTCGTCACGTCGGCTTTTACGGCTGCGGCGTATTCGCCAAGGGAGGCGGCTACCGCCGCTGCCTGATCGCCGTTTAAGTCTGCGATCACCACGCAGGCGCCCTCTTTATACAGCTCCTCGGCAAGGCCCTTGCCAAACCCCTGAGCAGCGCCGGTGATCAGGGCGATCTTCCCCGACAGCCTTCCGCTGCGATTTTCACGGCAAAAAGCCCGTTCACGGGCGATATCCATCCATTTTTGCATATCCAGCATGGGCGTTTCCTCATTTCATCGGGATAGGATTATTATAGAAAAAAACGGGGGACTTGTCAATTTCGGAAGAAAACTGCTATACTGGAAAAAAGAACAAGGAGCAGCATCATGGATAAGGCGGCATGGTTCTTGCAGGCAAAATACGGAGCGATCATTCACTGGGGGCTGTATGCCATCCCCGGCGGGTATTGGCAGGGCGTGCGTGCGCCCCACGGCGGGGAGTGGATCATGAAAAATCACCCCGGCGGCATTCCTTTGGAGGAATACAAAAAGCTGATGGAGCAGTTTGATCCCAAAGCCTTTGACGCCGAGGAATACGTACGCTTTCTTCGTGACTGCGGCTTTCGGTATCTGGTTTACACCGCCAAGCATCACGACGGCTTTGCCATGTATGACAGCGCCGCCTGCGATTACAATATCATGCACACCCCCTACGGCAAGGATACGGTGCTTTCGCTGTCCCGCGCCTGCGAAAAGTACGGGCTGACTTTCTGTCTGTATTATTCCCAGCTGCAGGATTGGGCCGATCCAAACGGCTTTGGCAACGATTGGGATTTTGACGCATCGAAAAAGGATTTCCGTCAATATTTTGACGAAAAATGCAAGCCGCAGCTCAAGGAGCTTTTGACCAATTACGGCAGGATCGGCCTTGTCTGGTTTGACACGCCCTACGAAATGCCCGAAGAAATGTGCCGCGAATTGGCGGACTACGTGCGCTCCTTCCAGCCCGATTGCCTGATCAACGGGCGCATCGGCTATGGGCTGGGGGATTATCGGCAGATGGGCGACCGCGGCGTCCCCCTGAAAGCCTATCACAAGCCCTGGGAAGTGCCCATGACCCTCAACGATACCTGGGGCTATCGCAGCGACGACGAAAGATGGAAATCTCCTGCTCAAGTGATCCGGCTGCTTGCGGAGATCGCGGGCAAGGGCGGCAATCTTTTGCTCAATATCGGCCCCGACGGCGAGGGCAATATGCCCGCAGCCGGGTGTGACGTCCTCAAGCAGGTGGGTCAGTGGCTGAAAAAGAACGGCGAAAGCATTTACGCCACCGATCCTGTGCCCGATTTTCCCTACCGGCTGGATACGGACTTTGGCTGCTTCACCTACAGCAAGGCTCGCCGCAGGCTGTATATGCACATCCTGCGCTATCCCGACGTGCCTCCGCACCAGATCTGCGTGGTGGGGCTCAAAAGCAGGGTGGGGCGGGCATACCTGCTGGAAACGGGCGAAGAGGTCATGTGCTGGCAGACCTACGAAACCGCCCGGGATGAGCATCGCCTGCGGGTGCGGCTGCCCTACGGGAAAGCGCCCGATGCGCTTGACACGGTGGTCGCCATCGAGCTTTTAGATGAAAAGATCGAAACACAGGAGCTGTAAAAACGCTTTACATTGCAACAATCGTGAATAACAGATGAAAATAAAGCTTGCTAAAAATAAAATTCTTGCATTTTTCGCTTTTTGTGGATACAATAGAGATAATCAAGCGAAAGGAGCAGCCGTTATGTGGGATTGGGAACTGCTCAAGCACAATTCAGGCAAGCACCGCTATCACATTCTCAGCAGCTACAAGAACGAGGAATTTCAGTATACGCACTCCATCAGCCACGGTACGCAGGAGGATGAATTTTGCCTGCACAACCACGCCATGTATGAGCTGGAGTATTATTTAAGCGGCGACGTGGTGTACATGGTGGATGGCGTCCGCTACGAAATGCAGCCGGGCAGCCTTTTGCTTATCGGCCCCACGGTGCCCCATAAGCTGTTTATCAATTCCGATACTTCCTTTGAAAGACACATTCTTTATGTGTCCAACGTGGGCAGCAAATCCTCCCTGGCCGATCTTGCGGGCGAATGCCTGTATTCCTCCGACGGACAGCGCATCGGCAGCGCCTTCTATGCCCCCGAAGCCGTGGCGGATATGAAGGATCTGCTCCATGATTTCGGTCGCTGCGCCGCTTCGGATGACAAGCATCTGAAGGATCTTGCCCCCATTTTCGCTCAGGCCGTGCTGGCTAAGCTGAAAATGAAGGCGCGCACGCAAAAGCCCACCCTGTACAGCGTGGGCGAGGATCGCACCATGGATACTGTGAAGGAATATCTCAGCCGCAACCTTACCCGGGATATTTCCCTGCAGGATATTGCCGATCGCTTCAAGCTCAGCCGCGATTACTGCAACCGCCTGTTCCACAAGAACACAGGCATGAGCATCATGCAGTACGTCAAGTACAACCGGGTGCTCTTTGCCCGCCAGCTGCTGGCAGACGGCGTGGCTGCCTCCGAGGCTGCCGAGCGCGCAGGCTTTAAGGATTACAGCAGCTTCTACCGCGCCTATCGTGCCATCACCGGCCGTATGCCCAGCGAGGATTACCAGATCGCCGAAAGCGAAGGCGCCCCCGAAACACCGCCCACCAACTTCAATACATAAAAAATCCCCCGCCGGTTGGCGGGGTTTTATGTTTTACGCTTCGTTTCTTTTACGCAGGAGAACGGTGACGCCGAGCATGCTGACCGCTGCCAGAGAGGCAAGCAGCGCGAAGTTCATGCTGTCGCCCGTTGCGGGAACGTCGGGCGCGGGTGTGGGCGAAGGAACGGGGGTGGCGGGAGGCGCGATAAATTCAAACTTTGCGTAGGGCTTGTCTTTGAGCGCTTCCTTCAGGCTGGTTTTCGCAGTAAAGGGGCTGCCCTCGAGGGCTGCGGCGCTGCCTTCATCCGCGCCTGCCTTCACGGCGATCTTGCCGGAGGCGGGATTGACTTCGATAACGGCGTCTTGGCTCAGGGTGGCATGGCAGCTTGCGCCGATGGCCGGTGCAGGCACGGTGGCGGATTGCATGCTCGTTTCGCCGGCAACTGCTGTAACGCTGCCGCCCTTTATGATCACGTTGCCGTTCATTGAACCGCGAACGCCGCAGCCGATGCCGACTGCATTGTTGCCGCCGTTTGCGATGACCGTGCCGCCGGTGATTTCGACCGTGCCGTCAAGATCGCTGCTGTTTCCCGCGCCAATTCCTGCAGCGTTTCCTGAGCCCTGCGCGTTGACCGTGCCGCCGGAGATGGTGACAGTACCGTGCATGCTATAATTGCCGGCGCCAATGCCCGCGCCGTCTTCACCGCCGTTGGCAGTGACGTTGCCGCCGGAGATGGTGACGCTGCCGCTCATGAAGCCATTGCCGGAGCCAATGCCTGCGCCGTGTGCACCGCCGGTGGCAGCGACGTTGCCGCCGGAGAGGATGACGCTGCCGCTCACGGAGCCAAAGCCGGAGCCAATGCCTGCGCCGTATATACCGCCGGTGGCAGTGACGGTGCCGCCGGAGATGATGACAGTGCCGTTCATGTCGTCATTGCCGGAGCCAATGCCTGCGCTGTGTGCACCGCCGATGGCAGTGACGGTGCCGCCGGAGAGGATGACAGTGCCGTTCATGTCGTCATTGCCGGAGCCAATGCCTGCGCTGTATGCACCGCCGATGGCAGTGACCACGCCGCCGGAGATGGTGACGCTGCCGTTCATGTTGTTACGAGCAGCGCCGATTCCTGCACCCCAGGAAACGCTGGTGGCAGTGACCACGCCGCCGGTGATGTTCACTTCGCCGTTGAATGCGCTGTTATTGCCGCCGCCGATGCCCGCCGCCCAGCGGTCACCGTTGGCGTTAATGTGGCCGCCCATGATGGTCAGGCTGCCGTTGAAGGCGCCGCCAATGGATTCATCATAGTTATTTCCGCCAATGCCTGCGCTGTGATTGCCGCCGTTTGCGATCAGCTTGCCGCAGGTATCGGTGCAGGTGTGACTTTCTTTATCTGAGCCTTCGCAGCGGATAACAACGTCCGCGCTGCCAATGTAGAGGCCGGCATAGTTGTCATCACCGGTCAGGGTGGTGGTGGTGCCGTTTTTCAGAAGGATGGTCACCTTGGCATGAGGCTCTGTGATGTTAATGGCGGGGCTGTCAACGCCGACGATGTTCTCGCCGCTCAGGGTGATGGTGTGCTCGCCCGGAGTGTTGATCACAACGGGAGCATCCGCCAGCGCGGGGGCAGCGATGCACATCGTCAGCGCGAAGAGCAGGATCCAAAGCTTTTTCATCGGAAGTCCTCCTGTTGAATGCGGTAAGTGTTTCCTTATCTTATTATTCTATCACAGCATAAAGGAGAATACAAGAAAACCCCGCCGAAAGGCGGGGGTATGTTTTATGCTTCGTTTCTTTTGCGCAGGAGGACGGTGACGCCGAGCATGCTGACCGCTGCCAGAGAGGCAAGCAACGCGAAGTTCATGCTGTCGCCCGTTGCGGGAACGTCGGGCGCGGGCGTGGGCGAAGGAACGGGAGTGGCGGGAGGCGCGACAAACTCAAACTTTGCGTATTGCTTGTCTTTGAGCGCGTCCTTCAGGCTGGTTTTCGCAGTAAAGGGGCTGCCCTCGAGGGCTACAGCGCCGGCTTGATCCGCGCCCGCCTTCACGGCGATCTTGCCGGAGGTGGGATTAACTTCGATAACGGCGTCTTCGGTCACGGGGCCGCCGGAGCCTGCGCCAATGGCTGCAGTGTATCCGTCGCCGGTGGCAGTGACAGTGCCGCCGGAGAGGATGATGCTGCCGTTCATGTCGCCATGGCCGGAGCCAATGCCCGCGCCGTATACACCGCCGGTGGCAGTGACGGTGCCGCCGGAGAGAGTGACAGTGCCGTACATGTCGTTAGCGCCGGAGCCAATGCCTGCGCCGTATGAACCGCCGATGGCAGTGACGGTGCCGCCGGAGATGATGACAGTGCCGTTCATGCTATAAGTGCCGGAGCCAATGCCTGCGCCGTATTTACCGCCGGTGGCAGTGACGGTGCCGCCGGAGATGATGACAGTGCCGTTCATGCTATCATCGCAGGAGCCAATGCCTGCGCTGAGGTCACCGCCTTTGGCAATAACGGTGCCGCCGGAGATGGTGACGCTGCCGGTCATGTCGCCACCGCCGGAGCCAATGCCTGCGCTATAGTTGCCGCCGGTAGCAGTGACGGTGCCGCCGGTGATGCTCACCTTGCCGTTGAATGCGCCGTAATTGCCGCTGCCGATGCCGGAAGACCATACGCCGCCTTCGGCGGTAATGTGGCCGCCCATGATGGTCAGGCTGCCGTTGAAGCTGCCATCATGACCTTCTGTTGCGTTATTTCCGCCAATGCCCGCGCCGCCGTAGCCGCCCTTTACGATGAGCTTGCCGCAGGTATCGGTGCAGGTGTGAGTTTCGCCCGCGCCTTCGCAGCGGATCACAAGATCCACACCGTTGTTAGCGATACCTGCATAATCGGTGCTGCCGTTGAGTTCGGTGGTAGTGTTGTTTTTCAAGATAATGGTCACCCTGGTGGCAGGTGCCTGGATGTCGATGGCGGGGCCGTTAATGCCGGAAATGGTCTGGTTGCTCAGGGTGATGGTGTGCTCGCCCGGAGTGTTGATCACAATGGGATCATCCGCCAGCGCGGGTGCAGCGATGCACAGCGTCAGCGCGAAGAACAGGATCCAAAGCTTTTTCATCGGAATTCCTCCTGTTGAATGCGGTAAGTGTTTCCTTATCTTATTATTCTATCACAGCAGAGGCAAAGGAACAAGAAATAATCCTGCTTTCCGGCGGTTTTTCCGGCGTTTTCGGGCTTCTGGCTTTTTGCGAGGACGATTTTTGCAATATGGTCGATAAGTGCAAGAAAAACAAAGAAAAACAGAAAAATATGTAGACATTTGCACGTTTTTTGCAATAATGGTGCTGTCTTTGACAATTTACAACCCTCCATAACAGCGGGTATAATGAATTTGACAATAACGAGAATTTGTTTTAATTGGTCAAAAACAGAAAAGAATTTGGAATGCGCGAGGAAATAAGCAATGAATTTTGAAAAACTGATTCCGGCGGTGGAAGCGCTGGGGATCAATTTGTACCGAATGGCTTTCTGGCAGGACGGCCGTATTCAGGATCATTGTTTTCAGCCTGTCAGCAACTGCTCCAACAGCTATTCCGTTGCCAAGCTCTTTTGCGTGACGGCAGTGGGCATGCTGCAGGATGACGGTCTGCTGGATGTGAAAAAGCCCCTGAAGGATTACATGGGCGATCTCATTCCCGGGGACGCCGATCCGAAATGGCAGTATGCCACGGTTGAAAATGCGCTGATGCATCGGCTGGGCTTTGGCGAGGGCTTGCTGGATATCGACGTGGACGACGCCAGCCAGTACCCCACCCGGGATTATCTGGACATGGTGTTCCATCATCCGTTGGCTTATGAGCCCGGCGAAAAATATCAGTACACCGACGCCGCTTTCTATCTGGTCAGCCGTCTGGTGAGCTGCGTGACCGGCGAAAAGCTGGATGAGTTCCTTAACCGCCGCCTGTTCCGGCCGCTGAATTTCCGGGAAGTGGCCTGGAGCCGCTGCCCCATGGATTATCCCATGGGCGCCACGGGCTTGTACATCGGCGCTCACGATGCGGTGAAGCTGGCTGCCGTGTATCTGGAAGGCGGCAAGTGGCAGGATCGGCAGATCGTATCCGAAAACTGGGTGAAGGCCGTTCTTGAAAATAAGTATGAGCTGTATCCCAAGTCCCCCGCGGGCTGGGTGGGCAAGGGCGGCATGTACGGACAGATGGTCATGCTCAATCCCGAAAAGAAATGCGCCATCGCCTGGCACGCCCATTGCAGCAATGAGGACGCTCAAAGGCTCATCAGCTGCATCGACGAACATCTTTAATGTGAACCTAACGCGGAAGCGTTAAAAAAATAGGAGGTATACCATGAAGAAACTCGTTTCCCTGTTTCTGGCGCTGATCATGATGCTGGCCCTCGTGCCTTCCGTGACGGCTGAAGAACCCGTGAAGATCACCTACGGCTCCACCCAGAGCGTGGCTGACTTCGCTCAGTTCGAAATCATTCAGGAGCTGTGCAAGAAGCTGAACATCGAACTGACCGTGACCAACTATGACTATGACTCTCTGCTGGTTATGCTGGCCGATGGTTCCTTCCCGGACATCATGGCTTCCCGTATTGAGTATCTGGACAACGTGCTCAAGAGCGGCTACGCCCTGAACATCGAGCCCTATCTGGACACCCATCTGACCAACATGAAGAGCGAAATGTATGCGCAGACCAACGAGCTGCTGCAGATGCTCTATCCCTATGAAGATGGCGCCATCTACTTCGCCTGCCCCGCCGTTGGTATCTCTGAATACCAGGGCCTGCCCGGCCAGTATCGCGGCTACATCGTCCGCTGGGACTACTACAAGGAACTGGGCTGCCCGCCCATCAACAGCATTGAAGATTACATCGACGTGCTGTGCGCGATGGTCGACCTGCATCCCACCGATGAAGACGGCAACCCCAACTGGGCGTACGGCGTAAACAAGAGCCTGCGCGACATGGGCGGCTACTTCTCTTCCTTCCAGGTTGACATCGGCTTCAACCTTTGGTCCACCGCTTACCTGTACAAGTGCAACAACGTGACCAACAAGCTGGTCAACGGCTACACCGACGTTGAGCATTCTTCCTACTGGTCCGACATGCGCTTCCAGAACGCGCTGTATCGCCGCGGCCTGGATAACGACTATCCCTACTACAACACCGACGTGTTCATCATGGACGGCGACGAGTTCAACGCTCTGGGCGTTGAAGGCCGCTTCATGGGCGTCCACTATGTTGAGGACGAACTGTACCTGAACTCCATCAAGAAGGATCCCAACTCCCTGGCTGCTTACGTTGTTATTCCTTCTGAATCCACCTGGCTGTACGCTGACGTTAACCTGATGCTGGGCAACGCCCCCGCGTACTACACCTTCTTCAACAAGAACAGCGAAAACATCGACAAGGTTCTGGAATTCTGGAACTACATGTACGATCCTGACTTCGTCCGCGAATGGAAGGTCGGTAAGCAGGGCGAATCCTGGGACATCATCGACGGCGTTCCCACCATGAAGCCCGAATACCTGATGAAGCTGGCTGAGTATGACGAAGACTTCGTTGAAAAGCGCGGCTACGGTCGTGCCTCCGGCCAGATCGTTGGCTACATGGGCACCACCAAGCATCCCGACGGCTACCTCCTCGACCTGTCTATGACCATGGAAAACTCCATCGCCGCTCAGCTGCCCTGGCAGAAGGACTTCGCTGAACACTACGGCGAGGAATTCTGGGTAGACGCTCAGTACAAGCTGATGAAGCACAACCAGTACGACGCCGGTGAGACCATCTCCGCCGCTCTGACTGACATCCCCATGGACTACAAGCGCACCCTCGAGCTGATGAACGACGTTATGGAAACCGCCATGCCCGAACTGATCATGGCTGAGTCCGACGAAGAATTCCTGGACATCCAGGAGCGCGTTCTGGAAGAGCTGAAGGATCTGGGCGAAGAAGACGTTTGGACCTGGTTCAACACGCAGTGGGAAGCCGCTCGTGAAATGATCTGGCCCATCTTCGAACAGAGCTGCCTTGAGCAGGGTCTGCGTCCCGAAGGCGTCCGCGACATCAACGACTACAACTAATATTTAATTCCTTAAACGGGAGCCGCCGTTTTCGGCGGCTCCCTATCGCCATTCTGAATGAGGAAAGTGATTCATATGACGACTGTGGCGACCTCTGTTAAAGTGAAAAAGCCGAAGAAGAACTGGACGTACTTTTTCATCGCCCTCCCGCTGATGGCGCTGGTTTTCGCGTTCAGCTACGTGCCCCTGATGGGCTGGTATCTCTCGTTTGTTGAATATACTGTCGGTCAGCCGATTCTTTCTTCCCCCTGGGTTGGGTTGAAATTCTTCAAGATGCTGTTCCAGAGCAGAGACTTTTCCCGTATTATGACCAATACGAGTATGTTCTCGCTTTACTATATAGGCATGCTTGTGCTGCCTCCGCTGTTTGCTATTCTTCTGAATGAACTCAAGGGCCGCCGCTTCGGCAAATTCTGCCAGACGGCTGCCACGCTGCCTAACTTTGTCAGCTGGGTGCTGGTATACTCCGTGTTCTATGCCGTGTTCACCACCGACGGCGTAGTCAACGAGATCCTCAAGCTGTTTGGCACCAAGCAGAAGTGGCTGTCCAGCAAAAAGGACGTGTACTGGTTCCAGAGCTTTGTCTGGGCGTGGAAAAACGTTGGCTGGAAAGCGATCATCTACATCGCGGCCATCGCCGGTATCGATCAGGAGCTGTACGAAGCAGCTGCCGTAGACGGCGCAAGCCGCTTCAAGCAGGCATGGCACATCACCGTGCCCGGTCTTTTGCCCACCTTCCTTGTTATGTTCCTGCTGGCCATCGGCTCCTTCGTGCGCAACGGCCTGGAGCAGTACATGGTGTTTGACAACACCATCATCCACAAGCAGATCGAAACGCTGGAATTGTACACCTATAACAAGGGCTTGAAGCTGCTGGACTACAGTTATGCCACAGCCGTTGGTATGTTCCAGAGCGTTGTATCCATCGTGCTGCTGTTCCTGGCTAACGGCCTTTCCAAGGTTGTTCGCGGCGAAACCATCATTTAAGGAAGGAGGAAGGAATTATGATCGTTGGACGCGAATCTCCTACCCGCAAGATATTCAATGTAGCGAATGTCCTTCTTTTCATCCTGATTGATATCATGTGCCTCTATCCTTTGTGGTACATTTTCATTCAGTCCTTCTCCGACGGCGCACGCGCTGCCCATGCGCTGGTATTGCCCATCGACTTTACGCTGGAAAACTACCGCGTGATCCTGGAGCGTAAGGACATCGGCCACGCGCTGTTTATCTCCGTGGCGCGTACGGTTTCCGGCACCACGCTGACGGTATTGGGCTGCATGATGCTGGGCTACCTGTTTACCAAGCAGAACATGCCCTTCCGCAAGTTCATGTACCGTATGCTCACCATCACCATGTACGTGGGCGGCGGTTTGATCCCCACTTACCTTGTGTACAAGTCCTACGGTATCAATAACACCTTCTGGGTGTACATCCTTCCCTGCATTGTGGACGCTTACTACGTCATCCTCATCAAGACGTACGTGGAAAGTCTGCCGGCCAGCGTAGAGGAAAGCGCCATGCTGGACGGTGCGGGCGTGTTTACCATCTTCACCCGGATCATCCTGCCCATGTCGCTGCCCATCATCGCCACCATCGCCATTTATGCCTCTGTGGGTCAGTGGAACGCCTGGTTCGACAACCATATTTACAATATCAACAGCAAAGACCTTGAAACTCTGCAGTATTTGTTGTATAAATATATGAACGAAGCGCAGAGCATCACGCAGGAAATCAAGGAAAAGAACCCCGGTATGCGCATCAAGGTAACGCCCCGCGGCGTGCGTATGACCATCACCATGATCACTACGATCCCCGTGCTGTGCATCTATCCTTTCCTGCAGCGGTATCTGATCAAGGGATTGCTGATCGGCGCCGTCAAGGGCTGATCGGTGCGGCAATAAAGCCCGCAATCACAACAGGGCTGCTTCGGCAGCCCTGTTGCTTACTGTGTTGGCTGCGGCAATAAAGCCCGCAATCGCAGCAGGCTGCTTTGGCAGCCCTGTTGCTTACTGCGTTGGCTGCGGCAAAGTACCGATCACATTTTTGCTCCGATGGAGCATTCTCATCATGCGCCGCGTCTGCGGCGTTTTTTACAGAGAAGCAGGAGATCACATGAGAAACAAAAAACTGCTGGGTCAGCTGTGCATAATCGGCTCGGCCATCATTTTCGGCTTCACCCCCGTGCTGGCGGCCATTTCCTATCAGGGCGGCAACAACGGCATCAACATGGCCTTCCTGCGCGCTTTGGTTCCCCTGCCGCTGCTGTTGTTCCTTGGCAGAAAGCAGGCCCTCCCCACCAAAGCCCAGTGGAAAAGCGGCCTGCTGGCGGGCTGCTTATCCTTTGGCTGCACGCTGCTTTTGTACTCCTCCTATGAGTACATTTCCCCCGGCCTTGCCACCACGCTGCATTTCCTCTATCCGCTGTATGTGACGGTATATGAGGCTGTGCGCGATCGGGAGCGTCCCGGCCTTCCGCGATTGGCGGGCCTGGCGCTGGGTTTGCTGGGCTCGGTTTTGTTTGTGGATCTGTCCGGCGAGGGCGGCAGCACGCTGGGATATATTCTGGCGCTGGGCAGCGGACTGAGCTATGCGCTGTACATCGTGGCGCTCAGCAAGGAAGCGGCAAAGCCCATGCCGCTGTTCCGTTTGACGATGGTGGTATCCGTAGCGGGCGTGTTTATCTGCGGCGCGGTGGGCGGCGTCATGGGAAAGCTGACGGCGGCCATGCCCCTGAATGCGTGGGTGTGTGCCATTGCCGTGGCGCTGCTGGCGGCTGTTGTGGGCGGCGTGCTCTTCCAAAGGGGCGTCCGCGAGATCGGCGGCGGCAACTCGGCGCTGCTCTCGCTCTTTGAGCCCATCACCAGCGTGATCTTCAGCGTATGGCTGCTGAACGATATCCTCTCGCTCCGCAAGCTCATGGGCTGCGCGCTGATCCTTGGCGGCTTGCTGATGGTATCGCTTCAAAAAGAAAAGAAATAAAAAAGCTCCCGTTGACGAAAGTCAGCGGGAGTTCTTTCATTTATATAAGTCAACGATGTGCCGGTACTTTTCCACGATCCTTTTCACCTGATCGTGGGGCAGGCCGTACACCGTGTTCATATTGCGGCCCACCATGGTTTTGCCGGCGGCCAGCGCGTTCATAATGGCTTCTTCGGTGGCCTGCGCGGCGGCGATAAAGAAGGGGTCGATCAGCTCGTCGGGCATATAGTCGATCTTCACCGGCTTGGGAGAGAAGGCGTTTTCGTTGGCGGTGGAGAAGGCGAGGAAAATATCGCCCGAGCTGGTGTGATTGCCGCCGCCCAGTCTGCCGATGCCAATGGCTGCGCGCCTTGCGATCTTGTTGAGCTGCCAGGGCATAAAGGGCGCATCCGTTGCGATGACGGCAATGATGGAGCCTGCGCCGGGCACGGGCGCCAACTGCGGGTAATGCCGCTCACAGCCCTCGATCTCGCGGCCCAGGGGAATGCCTTTGATGCACAGCTCCTTGCGGGTGCCGTGATTGGCCTGCACCAGCACGCCCACGGTGAATTCCTTTTCGCCCAGCATCACGCGGCGGGAGGAGGTGCCTGTGCCGCCCTTGAACTGGTGGCAGATCATGCCCGTGCCGCCGCCCACGCTGCCTTCTGCGATGGCGCCGCCGTGAGCAGAGTCAAGGGCTTCAAATACGTGCTCTTCCTTTACCTTAAAGCCGTTGATGTTATTGAGCACGCCGTCGAATGTTTCTGCCACCACAGGATAAAAATAACCGTAGCCGGGGATGGGCGTATCGCCGTTGAAGTGCTGCGGATAGGCGTCGTGCAGGAACATCCACTTGCTTACGCTGTCGCGCACGATGCCCACGCTGTGGGTATTGGTGATCGTCATGGGGCCGTGCATGAAGCCCGAATCGATGAGCCACGGGAGCCCTGTCATTTCGCCGTTGCCGTTGAGCACGGCATGACCGGCGAACACGGCGCTGCGCTTTTTGCCGCGGGGCAGGATGGCTGTGACGCCTGTACGCGCGAAATCGGAGTCGACGCCGTTGTTCTCCCGGGGCTCGCCCGATATAACGGTGGAATAGCCCACTTCCACGCCGGGAACGTCGGTGATGGCGTTAAAGGCGCCGCACTGCCCTTCAAAGGGCAAACCCAGATCTCTTGCTCGCATGTTGAATATCTCGCTTTCCGAAAAATAGATATATTTTACTATAATACAAAAAAGAGGAAAAAGCAATCCGAAAACACTTGCGATAATCGGATAACGATAGTATAATACCGATTTGGAAAGAGGCGATGACATGAAACGCTACAAGATCGGCGAGGTCGCGCGGCTGCTGGGAACCACCACGCAGGCATTGCGCTTTTACGAACAGGAAGGCATCATCGTGCCCGAAAAGACGGAAAACGGCACGCGAACCTACTCCGAAGCGGATATCATCCGCCTGATGGCCTTCAAGCGCTACCAGCTGCTGGAATTCAGCGTGCAGGACGTGGCGGAGTATTTCAAAAAGGGCAGCATCCCTTCGCTGCTGGATACCATCGGCGAGCATCGCAATGCCCTGCTGCGCAAAAGCGAGGAGCTGCTGCGCCGCGCCCATGCCATGGAGCATTATGAAATGCTTTTGCGCACCGCCGGGGAGAATATCGACCGGGTGATCCTTACCCGGCGGCCCGACGTGTATATGCATCCCTGCTCCCTTGCAGAATTGGAAATGCTCAAGGGCTCGAAAAAGGAAAGCTTTGAGCGGTTCATGGAAGCCATGCCCGATGCGCATATCTGCTTTGCCTATCATCCGGATGGCGAAAAGCCCCTGCGCTTTTACTTTGCCGTGACGGAGCCCGCGGCGCAGACGTGGTCGCTGCCGCTGGAGGATGCGGTTTGCCACAAGGGCGGCAAGTGCGTGGTTTTGTTCGTGCGTACCGATATGCAGCTGTGGCAGGAGGAATATCTGCAGGCGCAGCTGGCTCGCGTGGAGGCGGAGGGCTACAAAGTGGATCGCTCCGTGCCCGTGCTCGGACAGCAGCTGGCTTCCGAAAACGTCACCGCAGCGAAAAACGGCTATCTGCTGGCGGCGCTGCATATTTCTGTGCTATAAAATCGATAAAAATTTATCAAATATATTGAATCTAAAGTGTACTTTAGGTATATACTGGACCAAAGCGCAGAAAATCTGCGTGAAATATGTAAAGGAGAGAAACCACTATGAAGCATCTCAAGACTCTGGTTGCTTTCGTGCTGTGTGCCGTGATGGTTCTGTCTGCCTGCCCCGTGCTGGCCATGACCGCCGGTACCTACACTGCCGAAGCCATGGGCAACAACGCCATGGTGAAGGTCAGCGTAACCG
Organism: Clostridia bacterium; assembly: GCA_017549335.1. Taxonomy (GTDB): domain Bacteria; phylum Bacillota; class Clostridia; order Christensenellales; family Aristaeellaceae; genus SFMI01. The sequence continues at coordinate 55,896 of JAFYVB010000018.1, forward strand.
TTGACGCCGACAAGATCGTTGACGTTGAGGTGATCGAGCACGCCGAAACTCCCGGCCTGTCCGACAAGCCCATCGCTGACATCCCCGCTGCCATCGAGCAGTATCAGTCTCTGGCTGTTGACGCCATCTCCGGCGCCACCAAGACCTCTGTGGCCATCCTGGCTGCCGTTGAAGCCGCTCTGACCGAAGCCGGCGCCGACGTTGCTGCTCTGAAGGCCGTTAAGATCGAAAAGGAAGCTGCCGAAGATATCGAAGCTACCTATGACGTCGTTGTTCTCGGCGGCGGCGGCGCGGGTCTGACCGCTGCCATCACCGCTGCTCAGGCCGGCGCTAAGGTCGTTCTGATCGAAAAGACCGCTGCTCTGGGTGGCAACACCCTGATCGCCGGCCAGGGCTTCAACGCCGCTGACCCCGCTCGTCAGAGCAAGATGGAAATGGACCCCGCCCTGCGCAAGGAGCTGGAAAGCTATCTTGAGCTGGATCCCGCTGACTTCGGCGACTTCGCTGACGTTCTGACCACCGTTAAGGGCCAGATCACCGATTACCTGAACAGCGGCGCTACCTACCTGTTCGACTCCGTTGAACTGCACATGCTGCACCACTACATGGGCGGCAAGCGCACCGGCATTGACGGCACCACCATCACCCCCGATCGCGCTCTGACCGAAGTGTTCGCCAAGAACGCTCTGGCCGGCTTGGAATGGGTTGAGTCCCTGGGCGGCGGCTGGTCTGATACCACCTCCACCATCCTGGGCGCCATGTGGCCCCGCAGCCACGGCCTGTCCACCGGTAACGTCATCCCCACCCTGGAAAAGGCTGCCCGCGCTGCCGGCGTTGAAATCATGCTGAGCACTGCCGGTAAGGAACTGATCGTTGCTGACGGCAAGGTTGCCGGCGCTATCGCCGAGACCTCTGACGGCGCGAAGGTTACCCTGCACGCCAACAAGGGCGTCATCCTGGCCACCGGTGGTTTCTCCGCCAACGCCAAGATGGTTGCCCAGTACAACAACTACTGGCCCGGCATGAGCGACACCATGGCCTCCACCAACGCTGCCTCTCTGAGCGGCGACGGTATCGTCATGGCTCAGGCCGTTGGCGCTGACCTGACCGGCATGGGCTTCGCCCAGCTGATGCCCTCCTCTCACCCCGTGGACGGTTCTCTGTTCTCCGGTGTTTGGGGCAGTGCTGAAACCCAGGTCTTCGTTAACAAGGAAGGCAAGCGCTACGTCAACGAATATGCCGAGCGCGACGTTCTGTCCAAGGCTGCCCTCGAGCAGACTGACGGCATCTTCTACATCATCTGCGATAAGGACATCGTGGGCACCCGTGACCTGAGCGCCATGGAAGCCGCCGGCAACGTTGTTCTGGCGAACTCTCTGGAAGAGCTGGCCAACAAGCTGGGCATCCCCGCCGACACCTTCATCGCCGAGATGGATCGCTACAACTCCTTCGTGGAAACCAAGGTTGACCTTGACTGGGGCAAGCCCCTGTTCGGCCAGAAGATCGACGAAGCTCCCTTCTGCGCCACTCCCCGTTCTCCCGCTCTGCATCACACCATGGGCGGCGTGAAGATCAACGTGGAAGCTGAAGTTCTGGACACCGAAGGCAAGGCCATTCCCGGTCTGTACGCTGCCGGCGAAGTCTGCGGCGGCATCCATGCCGGTAACCGTCTGGGCGGCAACGCCATGACCGACTTCCTCGTATTCGGCCGCATCGCCGGTGAAAACGCTGCGAAGTAATTCCCGCGTAAATCGAAGTGCCTGACGGCATTTCAACGGGGGAGCGAGTAATCGCTCCCCCGGTTTTTGTTTTTTTAGAATAAAATATCGCCCGCAGCAGCAAGGTCTGGCATCCATGATGCTCAACCCCTTAATGCCCACAAAGATGCAGGTGCTGCGCCAAGCGACAGTATTATTATAGTGTAGGTGCAGGAACGTGTCAAGTGCAGGCGGCAAGAAATTGAAAAAGACAAAAAGTTTGTTTGATCAAGCGCAAAAAATAGAGCTTACAACCATGGGACTTAGCGGCAATACAGCCGGTTCGCCCCCTGCCATAAACGGCGTTGCAAACTCTGGACGTATTGTAGCACGGATTTTTGAACTTGTCAAAGAATCTCCCGAAAAACCATAGCTTTTCGGGGGACGTTTGGTACACCCGGTGCGATTCGAACGCATGGCTTTCAGGGTCGGAAGTATATATCCGAGTCAAAGATATGAACAAATAAAAACATCACACAGGCTATAACCCGTAAGTATGGCGAAGTGCCATACACGGAATTCCTGCGCGATGTTTCTGTGAGAAGTATATCCGAGAACGAGGAGAATGTCAATGGAAAAAATCATGACAGAAGCTATATGCAGAAGAAGCACTGCATGAAAAAACGGGTGAAATATTCACCCGTGCATACAATGTTTTGTACATAGAAAAAGTAGCTGATATGGCGGAGGGTGTTCACTCCGAAAACGGAGGCTTAACCCTAAAGGCCACAGCTACCGATATCAGTATAGCAGAACTGTATGACCTTGTCAAGCGATAAGCAGGGAACAAAACTTGCAGGGATGGGAAACATCCAAATAAAAGGAGGGGCGAAAGCCCCTCTTTTCGATTGTGGGATTTTACACTTCTTTACACTTGTGTGTAAATTTGCATTGATTATATTGATTATTAGAGCAATAAAGGGGGAGAAGGGAAACGGAAAAAGCACAAAGAAAAGCATCAAAAACCCCCGAAAACCGTGGTTTTTCGGGGGTTTCTGTGTGGTACACCCGGTGCGATTCGAACGCATGGCCTTCAGAGTCGGAGTCTGACGCTCTATCCAACTGAGCTACGGGTGCATAGCTTATACATTATAGCGCGGAAAGGCAGTTTCTGTCAAGGGAAACCCTTCGCGCAAAGGGTGCGGATATGGGCGAAAAAGAAGGCCCTCTGCCGAAGCAGAGGGCCTTTTGTTATGTGTTTGCGAATATCAGGTCAGAGTGCAGATTACTGCATTTCCTTCCAGATCTTGTAGATTTCCTGAGCAGAGGCTTCGCCGCCCATGGTCTTCCAATCGGCGATGTACTTATCCCATTCGGCGTCTACGTCGATCTTGCCGGCAACGGCATTGTAGAAGAACTGCTTCTCAAAGGGATCGAGGATGGCCTTGTATTCGTCCACGGTGGGCTTGGCAACGCCAACGGGGATCAGCTCGTTCACAACCTTGGAAACGGCGTCTTCTTCACCGGCTCTGTTGTGGTAGGCGATGATGTTGGCATACTCATGACCGAAGGTGAACAGCTGCATTTCGGCAGAATGACGGAAGTTGATGATCATCCACTTCAGAGCGTCGCCCGCCTGGATGGGGCCGGACTGGTATTCAGCGGTCTTAACGGCCATGCCGTTGTCCAGGGTGTAATGCTTGCCTTCTTCGCCGGACCAGATCAGCTTATGGATTTCCATATCGGTGCACTGGGCCTCGTAGATCTCCAGGATGCGGATCAGGGCTTCGTCAGAGCAATTCCAGCCGAAGCAGTGATAACGCCAGGGAGCGGTCTGCAGTTCGAACACGGAGCCTTCCAGAGGATCCACAACGGTGCCGTACGCGCCGGGCACGTTCTTGATCATCTGAGCATACCACAGCTGGGGAGAATAGGTGGGCAGCATTTCGATGGTAGCGATGTGCTTGAAACCGATCTTGCCTTCGGCGGCCAGGTTGTCGCCTTCAGCGTTGGTCAGGGACATGTCAGGATAGATAGCATTGGCATCCCACAGCTCGTTCAGGAACTTGATCAGCTCCTTGAATTCGGGAGAAGTGGTGGCCTTGTAAGCAACGTTGTTTTCTTCGTCGATGTACCAGGAATCCTGCTGGTTGGCGGAGCCTTCGGGCAGGGTGATGCCGAACGCCGCGCACAGAGGAGCGATTTCGTCGAAGTCTTCGGACAGGTTCAGAGCCCAGGTGTCAGCGATGCCGTTGCCATCGGGGTCTTCATTGGCGAAAGCGATAGCGACCTTTTTGAAGTCTTCCAGGGTCTTGGGGACTTCCAGGTTCAGGGCGTTCAGCCAGTCCTGACGGACCATGAACAGGGGGAATACTTCGCCCAGACCGGAGGGGAAGCACAGCAGAGAGTCATTCTCTTCCACGTACAGGGCGGTCTTCTTGATCTGTGGATAGTTCTTCATCAGCAGATCATAGACGGTGGGAGCGTGTTCCTTGATCATAGCCAGAGGAACTTCGCGGGTCAGTTCCTGATCCAGAACGGTGGTCAGGTACTTGGTGGCGATCAGGAAATGATCGGGGATGTTGTCGTAGTCAGCGAAGACGGCCAGCATCTGCTCGTCAACGTTGGAAACGGCGTCGATGGAATGGATGGTGCAGTTGAAGATCTCGTTCAGCTTCTGGATAACGTAGGCGTCGTCGCCGGGAAGGGTTTTGCTGGTGGCGTTGCCGAGGTAAGTAAACTCGACATGGTTTTCATAAGCAGCCATCGCGGGAACGCAGGACAGCAGCATCATGACAACCAGCAGGATGCTAAGGGTCTTTTTCATAGTGGGGCCTCCTTGTTTTATTAATGGTCGGCATTGTCTGCCGATACATTTTGAAGAGATGGTTTCCGGTCGCCCGCATTGTCGCGGACAGCCCTTCATGGGCTCTCCGCTCTGTGCGGGCTTAGTAAAAATTCATCAATGATTCCTCCACAGGAGGTTGATGAATTTTTACCCTTTGACAGATCCTACCATAACGCCCTTTACGAAGTAGCGCTGGATGAAGGGGTAGGTGATCAGGATGGGGCCGATGGCCACCAGCGTGGTGGCGGCTTCGACGGTGCGGGTGGCAAGGGCTTCGCCGCCGGAAACGGAGTCGCCGCTGGCGGCTTCCTTGGCGGTGATCAGCAGGTCACGCAGGTACTTCTGCAGCACGATCAGATCCTTGCTGCGGACGTACACGGTGGCGTCATACCAGGAATTCCAGTGCGCCACGGCAACCCACAGGGCCACGGTAGCCAGCACGGGCATACTCAGCGGAATGATGATCTGGAACAGGATGACCGCGAAGGAAGCGCCGTCCACACGGGCGGATTCTTCCAGGGAATCCGGCAGACCGGACACAAAGTTGCGCACGATCAGCAGGTTGTAGGTGGTCATCAGCGAGGGCAGAACCAGCGCCCAGATGGTATTGTAAATGCCCAGTTCCTTGTAGGTCAGGAATTCAGGCACCATACCGCCGGTAAAGAACATGGGGATCAGGAAGAACAGCGACAGCGTGCGGCGGAAGGGCAGCTCTTTCTTGCCCAGCGGATAGGCCGCGCAGAAGTACAGCACGATGGAAATGCTGGTACCCACCAGTGTACGGAAAATGGTGTTTTTGTACGCCGTCAGTACGATGTTGGTGGAAAACACCTGACGGTAGGCTTCCAGCGTAACGCCGCCCATGGGCCACAGCTTCAGGCCGCTTTTGTTGGCATAAGCCAGAGGACTCAGGGACATGACCGCCATATCCCAGAAGGGATAGAGCATGATGAACGCCAGAACGAACAGGATGACGGCGTTGATCCAGTTGAAAGCGCGGTCGCCGAAGGAACGGTGAATGTGATTACCTTTTTTCATATTCTCCGCACCTCCTTAATATACGCCTTCGCCGCCGAGGCGCTTGGTGATGTAGTTGGTGAAGAGTACCATGCCCAGACCGATGACGTTCTTGAACAGCGTAATGGCGGTGGAGTAGCCGTAGTCGTTCTTTTCAAGACCCATGCGGTAGGCGTAGGTATCCAGGATATCGCCCACGGAGTAGGTGAAGGAGTTGTACAGGTTGACGATCTGGTCGAAGCCGCCGTTCATGATCTCGCCCATGCGCAGGATGAACATGATGGTGATGACGGGCAGGATGGAAGGAACGGTGATGGAGAAGATCTTGCGGAAACGGCCTGCGCCGTCAATATCCGCCGCTTCGTACACGGTGGGATCGATGCCCGTGATGGCCGCCAGATACACGATGGAGCCCCAGCCGATGTTCTTCCACAGGGAGGACATCACCACAATGGGACGGAACCAGCTTTCTTCCATCAGGAAGGATATTTTCTGTCCGCCGAATGCCACGATCAGATCGTTGACAACGCCGTTGACGGGAGAAAGCAGGGTGCGGAGCAGACCGGCCAGCACGACCCAGGAAATGAAGTGGGGCAGGTAGGTGATGGTCTGGATGACCTTCTTGTAGCGCTGGTTGCGAACTTCGTTGAGCATCAGCGCAAAGAGGATGGGCGCAGGGAAGGTAAGAGCGATCTTCAGCAGGCTGATGATCAGCGTGTTCATGAAGACCTGCTCAAAGTTGGGCGTGTTGAAGAGCTTGATAAAGTTTTTGAACAAGGGATTCAGCCAGTCGCTGCCTACGATGCCGTACTTGGACTTGTAGTTTTTGAAGGCAACCACCACGCCGTACATGGGCGCATACTTGAAGACGGCAAACCAAATAACTGCGGGTAAAAGCAAAAGCAGCAGGCCGCGATACTTGTAGCATTCTTTCAGAGTGTGCCTAAAACGGTTTGCGAGTTTGTTGGTGCCGCGAGGCAACGCCACGGCGGCGGGTGCGTTGTTTTTCAAAAATATCAGCTCCCAAACAGTATTGATTTGTGGTAAATGGTATAAAAATGCAGATATAACACCGATAAAAGTATTATAAAGTTTTCTTTTTGCGCTGTCAATACAATCTGTGATGACAAATGTGCAATTTGTGATATAAAAGCTGTTTAATTATGGGAGAGAATACACCCTCTTCCATCCGCTTTTGCCCGAAAACCACATGCATTTTCCTTCTCCGTCAAAGGTAAAACGCTTGCAAAATGGAAAAACACGGATATAATGAAAAGGAAGCCAACGGAAAGGATCTGCACCATGAACGAAACCGTCATCCGTCCCGTGGCCCGCATTTATACCGATTTTCCCGAAAAATTCGGCATTCCGCGTCAAAGCGGACTGATATCGGAATTGTGCGGACGCGTGGTTTTTGAAGAGGAATTCAGAAGACCCGAGGCGCTGCGGCGAATCGAGGAATTTTCCCATCTGTGGCTGATCTGGCAGTTTTCCAAGGCGGTCACAAAGGATTTCCGTCCCACGGTGCGTCCGCCGCGGCTGGGCGGAAACGAGCGGGTGGGCGTTTTCGCTTCCCGCGCTCCCTATCGGCCCAATTCGCTGGCGCTTTCCTGCGTAAGGCTCCTCAGGGTGGACTGGGAGGCGCCGGACGGCCCCGCGCTGATCGTAGGCGGCGTGGATATGCTCTCGGGTACGCCGGTCTTTGACGTAAAGCCCTATATTCCCGTGGCCGATTGTCATTCCGAAGCCACGCAGGGATATACCAAAGAAACGCGGGAGCACGCGCTCAGGGTGGAGGTCGGAGAGGAATTTCTGCCCCTGATCCCCGCGGACAAGCTCTCTGCCCTGCGCGGCGTACTGGCAGGGGATCCCCGTCCCGGCTACGAGGATGACCCCGATACGGTATACGGGATGAGCTTTGCGGGGATGGACGTCGGATTTACCGTCAGCGAAGGCACGGCGAAGATCGTGCGTATCAATAAGGAGGAAAAATAAATGGTTTGCCATATCGTGATGTGGAATCTCAAGGAAGAGAATAAGGAAGAAAACGCGCTGGCCATCAAGCAGGCGCTGGAGGCGCTCAACGGAAAGATCCCCGGCATGCACACCCTGCGCGTCAACCGCGGCTACAACGAAAAGGGCTTTGATCTGTGCCTGTACTCCGAGTTCGAGTCCGCACAGGCGGTGCTTGACTACGGCAACAACCCTCTGCACAAAGCCTGCCAGGAGATCGTGCACGCGGCCATGACCGAACGCGTGGTGTGTGATTACGAGCTGTAAGCATTTAATAAGGTAGAAACCGAAATGAAAAAAGCTGTTCAAAAGAAGAAGGGCTGCGTGCCGGCGGCCGTGCTTGTGATGCTTTCGGCACTGGTTCTGCTGGGTGTACGCTGGTTGCTGGCGACATGGCCGCATCTGTCGATGGATGAGATGGTGTATCATCTCACTGCCACCATTGACGGAGTGGATCCCGGCTTGGTGCGGTCGGGCATCATGACGAGCATACTGCCTGCGCTGGCGGCAGGCATGGTATCGCTGCTGATCTTCCGTCCCATCCGCCGCCGCGGTCTTCTTTTGCTTTGCACGCTGGTTGTGTTTGTGCTGTCCCTCACGGCGGCCTTTTGGCAAATGGATCGCCATGTGCAGCTGCGAAGCTGGCTGCGTGCGCAGTTTGAAAGTTCGGATTTCATCGCGGAGAATTATGCCGATCCGGCGGATGTGAAGGTGGAATTTCCCCGGAAAAAGCGCAATCTGGTGTATATTTTCCTTGAAAGCATGGAAACAACCTTTGCTGACACGGAAAACGGCGGTGCGCGGGAGGTTTCGGTCATTCCCAATCTGACGCGCATTGCCCAGGAAAACGAGGATTTTTCGGGAAGCGATCCCCTTCTGAACGGCGGAAAGTGCTTTCCAAGTACGACATGGACAATGGGCGCCATGTTTGCCCATACAGCCGGCCTGCCGCTGAAAGTGGCGGTAGAGGGCAATTCCATGGGCGAACAGACCCATTTCTTTCCCGGGATCATGACGCTGGGCGATATTTTGCAGGATGCGGGCTATACGCAGACGCTGCTGATCGGCTCCGATGCGAAGTTCGGCGGCCGTGCGCTGTATTTTTCCGAGCACGGCGCCTATACGCTGCATGATTACGTCTATGCGCAGGAAAAGGGAAGGATTAGCAGGAATTACCGTGTGTTCTGGGGACATGAGGACGAAAAGCTGTTCACTTTTGCGCGGGAGGAACTTCTTGAGCTTGCTTCCGGAGAGCAGCCCTTCAACCTGACGCTGCTGACGGTGGATACGCATTTTGAGGATGGGTATCTGTGCCGCCTTTGCGGCGATTCGCAGGGAGATAAATACGCCAATGTGATTTTGTGTTCGGATTGTCAGGTGGCAGAGTTTGTGGCATGGATTCAGGAGCAGCCTTTTTATGAGAACACCACGATCGTGCTGGCAGGCGATCATCTGACCATGGACAGCGATTTTTGTGAGAACATACCTGAAAGCTATGACCGCAGGGTATATACGGCGGTGATAAACGCTGCCTGCGAAACGGAGGATCCGGCGCTCCGGCGGGCGTATAGCACCTTCGATCTGTTCCCCACAACGCTGGCGTCTATGGGCGTGAAAATCAAAGGTGACCGGCTGGGGCTTGGCGTGAATCTCTTTTCCGGCGAAAAAACGCTGATCGAAAAATACGGCTTTGACACGGCAAGTGCCGAACTGCGGAAAAACTCGCCCTTTATGCGCGAAAAATCGCAGGTATTCGTTATGGAGCTGAAACGGTACAATGCCCAAAACAATACCATGCAGCTGTATGTGGAAGGGCTGCAGCTGGTGGACGACAGCTACGTTCTGGTGGAAGCGGTACAAAACGGCGAAGCTCAGATTTTGTATCAGGTACAGACCAACGGCAAGCTAACGCTGACGGATACGGTAAAACTGCCCGATGCGATGCGCGGCGATATGGAGCTTTCCGTGTATTGTGTGGATAAAGAAGGCAACCGCACCAAGGGATGCGGATACAAGGGACATCCGCTGGCCTTGATCACGGATGCAGGCGAGTATCTGAACACGCTTGCGCAGATGAAAGATTGCTCGGTGCTTATGGCTGTAAAGGATGAGGCCGGCGAAAATCTGACAGAGGCGATATGGAAAAAGCTGCAAAGGCTGGGCCTTGAAAAGAATTTGGCCGGGCAGTACCGGGCGTCTTACTGCGCGGTGATTACGACAGACGGCGTGGAGGAAAAGCTTGCTTTTGAGCCTGTCAAGCTCAACGGAAAACTTCCGGACGACGTCAAATATCGACTGATGAGTGCAGGCCATGATGCAGGCAACCGCGTGTCCGTTAAGCTGGACGGCGATGAATATGCGGTGGACAGGCGCGGCATAAACATGGTGGTTTATGATCACATAACACAGATGGTAATAGACAGCCTGTGCATTGATTCCCACGATAATTGCGATATCAGGCGCGCAAAACAAGAATAAGAACAAAGCATACAGCGGACCCGGCCAAGACAGCCGGGCCGCTTTTTTGATGGCAAATGTTCGCATAAATTTGTAATATATATAAAAAGGCGTTACACAGTTCAAAGAAATGTAACGATTGCCCGAAAGTGTGTTCCTGTGGACAAACGTGTGGAAAACTTTGATGCACGTCGGTGGATAACTTTGGCTGAAAAGCGAAATAATCCACCGACACGGTAAAAAATCACGCTTTTTCAAGGGTTTTTCGGTGGATAACTATGTGGATAATGTGGAAAAGTTCAAAATCCTGTGAAAATGAATAACAATTTCCGCAGTTGAAAGCGTATGCAGTATAAACTGTCGGAAAATCGCGGAAAATCGGCACGTTATGCATCGGTATACGGATACTGGATGTATAAAGTCAGCATACCTGCTCATTTTTATGCATAGATTGGGTGAAAGGAGTGGGGATAACTATGGGGAAAAAGTTTTTGCTGACGGCGGCGATCCTGGGGTGTGTTCTCCTTGCGGCGGGAGGAATGCTGCGTATGACCGGGGGAGAAATTGTTACGGAAAATAAACAATCGATGCAAGGCGCGCTGGCGGGCGTTCGGGTGTGCATCGATCCCGGTCACGGCGGGTATGACGGGGGAGCCGTGGGACGGGACAGCGGCGTAAAGGAAAAGGCGGTGAATCTTGCCTGGGCGAAAACGCTGAAGGCGGCCCTTGAAAAGGAGGGCGCGCAGGTCACCCTCACCCGCAGTGAAGACGTGGCTCTGGCGGAGGAGGGCAAGGAGCGCAAGCGGCGCGATCTGCAGGAGCGGGTGGATAGGGCGCAGAACGCCGATATTTTTCTGTCGCTGCACATGAACGAGTATCCCGACCGTTCCCAGTCGGGCCCGCAGGTGTTTTATACCGAAGGCAATGAAAAAGGCCGTTTGCTGGCGGGGGCGCTGCAGGAAAGCATGAACGAAGCGCTCTCCCCTGTGCGTCCGAGAAGCGCCCACAAGGGCGATTACTACGTGCTGCGGCATCAGCAAAACGCCTGCGTGCTCATTGAATGCGGCTTTTTATCCAATGAAAAAGAGGAAGCGCTGCTCATGGATGCAGCCTATCGGGAAAGGGCGGCGGAAAGCATCCTCCGCGGCGTGGCCCAATACCTGCGGCTGCGCGAAAATCTTGCAAACGGCGCGTAAATCCTGTATACTGAAAGGTACGAAAGGGGCGAAAATGCTGTGATCAAGGCTGCGCTTTTTGATATGGACGGACTGCTTTTCGACACCGAAGGTCTGGGTCTTGAAATGGAGATCAAGGTGGGCGAAAGCATGGGCTATCCCGTGACCATGCAGATGGCCTATGACATGCTGGGCATCACCAAGGAAGCGGGCACGGCCTATCTGCACCGCTTTTTCCCCGACCTCAGCGGCGAGGAGTACTGGCGCCGGTTCGATCTGGGCATGCAGGAGCATATCAAAAAGCAGGGTACGCCTCTGAAGCGGGGCTGCGTGGAGATTCTGACCGCGCTGCGGGAAAGGGGCATCCCCTACGCCCTTGTATCCTCCACCGGCAGAAAGATGATCGACTTTTATCTTGAAAATTCCGCCGTGGCGGGGATGTTTGACGTGATCGTTTCCGGCGATATGGGGCTGGAAAGCAAGCCTTCTCCCCGGCCTTTCTTAAAGGGCGCGGAGCTGCTGGGGGTCGATATCCGGGAGTGCTGCGTGATGGAGGATTCCGTCAACGGTTTGAAAGCAGGCCGGGCAGCCGGCGCATACACCGTGATGGTGCCCGATCTGGTGCCCTATGGGGAAATGCACACCGGGCAGGTGGATTACGTGGCCAAGGATCTGATGGATGCACTTTATCATATCACGGAGGACGTATGCAGCACGTTGTGATCATCGGCGTAGGCCGTCTGCGGGAAAAGTTTTTTAAGGACGCCGCCGAGGAATATAAAAAAAGGCTGTCAAGGTATGTGAAGCTGGAGGTCGTCGAGGTGGAGGATCTGCCCGAGGACGGCGGCGAAACCACCAAGAAAAAAGAGGGCGAAGCCATCCTTGCCAAGATCCGCCCCGATGACTTTGTGGTGGCCAACTGCATCGACGGAAAGCAAATGGACAGCGTGGAGTTTTCGCAGTTTTTCAGAGATCGGGAAATGTACGGCAGCCGCGTGGTGTTTGTCATCGGCGGTTCGCTGGGGCTTTCCGACGAGGTCGTCCGCCGCGCCAACAAAAAGCTGTCCATGAGCAAAATGACCTTCCCGCATCAGCTTTTCCGGGTGATGCTGCTGGAGCAGGTCTACCGCGCACAAAAGATATCAGCCGGGGAAAGGTACCATAAATAATGCACATTCTGTCACTGAGGCTGCATGATTTCCGCAGCTACCGCCAGGTCATGCTCTCGCCCCCCAAGGGCGCCACCGTTTTCGTGGGCGAAAACGGCGCGGGCAAGACCAATCTGCTGGAGGCGGTGCATTTGTGCTGCCTTGGGCGCAGCCACCGCACCAGCGCGGATAAGGAAATGATCCGCGAAGGACAGGAAACGGCGGCGGTGCAGGTGAAGGTGCAGCGGGAGGACGGCGTGGACGAAGTGGGCGTAAGGCTCTATTCGCCTGCCGCCCACAAGCGCAAGGTGCTGTATATTAACGGCAAAACTGCCTCCCGCACGGGGGAGCTGATGGGCCACGTCACCTGCGTGATGTTCTCTCCCGAGGATCTGGATATCGTCCGCGGCGCGCCCCAGGGGCGCAGACGTTTTCTGGATATGCTGCTCTCCCAGTGCGGCAAGGGCTATTTTTACGCGCTGCAGCAGTATAACAATGCTTTAAAGCAGCGAAACGCCCTGCTGCATGAGATCGTCCGGGGCGCAAGCGCCGCCACGCTGGATGCGTGGGACGAGCAGCTGTGCACCGCCGCCGTGCCCGTTGTCAAGGCGCGGCAGTACGCCGTGCAAAAGCTCACCGGCTATGCGCAGGAGCATTATGCCCATATCGGCGGCCGGGCGCAGGAGCAGTTTTCCCTGCGTTACGAGGGGCATCTGGCGGAAAGCCTGCAGCCGGCGGAGGATCTTTTGAAACTGCTGCACGAACGGCGGCAGGAGGATATCCGCCGCGCCACCACCACCGCAGGCCCCCACAGGGACGATCTTTTCCTGTCCCTTTCGGGCCGCGACGCCCGGGCCTTTGCCTCTCAGGGGCAGATGCGCACGGCGGTGCTTTCCATGCGGCTGGCGGAACTGGATATGCTGAAAAACCGCAGCGGCGAAGCCCCCCTTCTTTTGCTGGACGACGTGCTCAGCGAATTGGACGGCGGCCGCAGAACGCGGCTGCTGGAGCGCATCGCGGGTGTGCAGACGCTGCTCACCTGCACCGATCTGAGCGATCTGGCGGATGCAAAGCCCGAAGCCGTGCTGCGGGTGCAGGGCGGCGAGATCACGGAGGCGCATGGATGAAAACGGTTTTATGGGACTGGAACGGCACGCTGCTGGACGACGTGTGGACAGGCACGGAGGCCATGAACGTGCTTTTGAAGAAGTACGGAAAGCCCCTTTTGCGGGATACTGAGGAATATCGCAGCGTTTTTTGTTTTCCCGTCAGCGCGTATTATGAAAAAATGGGCGTGGGCGGGGAGCTGTTTCCCGTGACCAGCCATGAGTGGATGGATGAATACAACCTGCGCGAAGGCCGCTGCACGCTGCGGGAGGGCGCCTGCGAAGCCCTTGAAATGCTGAAAAAGGCGGGCTGCCGTCAGGCGGTGCTGTCCGCCTCCAAGCGGGAGAATCTTTTGAAACAGATGGGGCGGTATAACGTGCGTCCCTATTTTGAAGAAGTGCTGGGGCTTAATCATATCTATGCCACCTCCAAGGTGGAGATCGGCAGAGCGTGGCTCGCGGAAAAGCACATTTCCCCCGATGACTGCGTGATGATCGGCGATACGCTCCATGACGCCGAGGTGGCAAAAACCTTGGGCTGCCGCTGTATACTGGTAAGCGGCGGGCATCAAACCCGTCAGATCCTGCTGGAAAGCGGCTGTCAGGTGGCGGAAAACCTCCTTGACGCCGTGCAGCGGATTTTGAACTCACCCAACAGGTGAGTGAGGGAGAAATCTGCGTTGTTGAACCGGTCGGTGCGGCGCTCTATAATGAGGCTGTGATCACAAACAAACCTCATGTAAGGAGTTTAAGAAAATGGAACTTGGTAAGAAAATCAAAGCGCTCCGTCTGAGAACGGGCCTGACGCAGGAACAGCTGGCCGACCGTCTGGGCATCGCCCCGCAGTCGGTTTCCAAGTGGGAAAATGCCGTCACCATGCCGGACATCACCCTGCTGCCGCTGCTGGCAGAGATCTTTGGCGTGAGCATGGACGAAATGTTTGACCTGACCCATGTGCAGCGCATGAACCGCATCGAAAACCGCATGGACATCGAGGAAGAGCTGCCTCAGGATGTATTCAAGGAGTACGAGGACTTCCTCAAAGCGCAGCTCAAAGAGGGCGAAGACAAGGACCGCGCCTGCGAGCTGCTGGCCTATCTGTACGCTCACCGCATGGAAAGCGTGGCCAAACAGGTGAGCCGTTATGCCAAAGAAGCCACCGTCCGCAACCCCGGCAAAAAGGAATGCCAGTGGCTGCTCCAGCAGGCCGAAGGGCACACCACGTGGGACTGGAACTGTGCCAATCATGTAAAAGCCATTGAATTCTACCGCGAAATGATCAAAATCGACCCCACTGCCGTGCTTTCCTATGAACTGCTGATTGACAATCTCCTGGCCGATCACCGCGCCGACGAGGCCGAAAAGGTGCTGGAAAAGCTGATGACCATGGAGAAGTTCAACCCCATCCTCGGCATCGTCTACAAGGCGCACATCGCCCTGACCCGCTACGATGAAAAGACGGCGGACGGGATCATCGAAAAAATGCTTGCCGATCATCCCTCCGACGACGCAGCCCTCTTTGAGGCGGCGCAGTACTATGCGAAAAAGGGTGAGTACGAAAAGGCGATCCCCCTGTACGAAAAGGCCTTTGAAGCGGATAAGCGCAAGCTCTGGGATCCCCTGCTGGCCCTTGCCGATATTTATACCATTCTGGATGACAAGCAGAACGTGTTGAAAACCTACGACCGGATCATCGACGTGCTTCGCAAGGACTGGGGCATGACCGAGGAAATTTACCTGAAAGAGATACTTGATAAAAAAGCACAGCTCCTTGCGAAAATGTAAGAAAGGGAAAAGTCATGAAACTGTACCACATGAGCGAGTCTTTACATTTGGGCGATACCCTGACGCCTGATTATCAGAAGTGCAGGGAACTGGCCGAGCCCTTTGTTCAGGCAATCGAAAAGAGCGAAGACTGCTTTTACGGTATGGTTCTGAATGGCAAGTACCTGTTCGCCGTGATGGATAAATCGAATCTGCGGATGTGGGCGGACTACGCCAAGTGGGCCACCGAAGGCGTCTTTGAGTTCATCCGCCGGAGGGAGTATCCCCATCAGTGCGGACGCATGGAAAGCAATTACTTTTTTGCGGAACCCGCGGAATGTAAGACGCATTTTGACGCCGACTGGGGAGAAGAGAGCGAAGAGGTGCAGCGTTCCATCCATCTGTTTGAGGTGGAAGTGGAAGACGACGCGCCCGCACGGCGGGATATGCGCATTTACGATGCCGCCTACGACGCCATGAAAGCCTCTCAGGATACAAAGTTTGTTATGGATTGTGCCCGCCGGTACTTTGCCGGGGAGCAAACGGAAAGCCCCATGTGGGAGATCATGAGCAAGGCAAAAGCCACCGCCATCCGCGACGTAACGGAGATCCTGCATCCGTTCGGATTGGAGAAAGAAAATGATTCGAATCATCAAAGCCTATGAGGAATGCCGGGATTTTGTATCCGGATTTATAGGCGATCCCCGTTTCTCAGCCCCTATGCTTTCCAATGAGGAGCAGGTGCAGTACAATCTGATCAAGGCGATAGAGAGACCGGACAGCCATTGCGTATTGGGTGTCTATTGTGAAGAGCAGATGATCGGCCTGTTCGTTTTTCTGGTACTTCGTGAGGAGAAGTACGTGGAAATGCTGGCAGGTCTGTCCCGCGAAAAGGATGCTTATCCGGAAGTGCTTCATTATCTGGAACAGCACTTTCCCGGTTTCAGTGCGGATTTTGTGTTCAATCCCGACAATGATCTGCTGAAGGAACTGCTTGAACAACGCAAGGCGGAGTTTGAGCCGGAACAGCAAAAGATGGTGCTGGGTACGCCCGTGCCCGGTCTGGATACCACCGGCGTGGAATTGCTTTCGGAGAAGTATACCCGGCAGTATTGCGCCATCCATAATCAGGATATGTACTGGACCGGAGAAAAGGTGGCTGAAGCGCAGGACCGTTTCCGCACGCTGCTGGCGATTCACGAGGGCAAGGTCGTAGGCTATGTGGATGTGACCTGCACATACAACGAGAATGAACCTTACGATTTGCTTGTGCTGGAGGAATACCGCCGTATGGGATACGGCAGAAAGCTGCTGGCGAAAGCCTTGGAAATGAATCAGCCCAACGGCATGATGCTGCTGGTGGATGCAGACAATGTCCCTGCAATCTCCTTGTATGAGTCCATGGGCTTTGTGAAAGTGCAGGGGCAGAATAATCTGACGGTGCATTGGACGGTGCCGGAGCATGAAAGGTGCGGAAATGCGGCACCCGTGACAAAAAAATAAAACCGGCTTGGCCGGTTTTATTTTTTGTCCACGGTGATCTGCTTCATGCGCCGGGCATCGTCTTCGCTGATCTCCTGCGAGGAATAGCGGGCCTTGTCATACAGGTCGGCGGCTTGGGGGGAGAATTTCTCCTGCAAAAGCACCTGACGGGCGGTTTGCCCATCCTCGGCGGAGCGGACTTTGGAGCGGGTCACCTTGTAGCTCATGCGCACCGTTTCGCGGGGCGACAGGGTATTCCACTGTACGGGAGCGGGCTTGGGCGGGCGCTGTCTGCGGTGCAAGGTAAACACCGAGCGCTTCACCTCGCCCCAGTCCAGCAGACTTTCCAGGGTATCCTCATAGGCGTTGTTCACGCGGTTGGAATAGCGGCGCAGCTGCTCCATGAGGAAGCGGAAAACCTTTCGCAGCACCTGAATGAACTTATGCAGGATGAGCAAAGCCAGCGCAAAGGCCAGCGCCAGCGCGGCGTAGCGGAGGATCTGCTCCAGCACGGCCCAGAAGGCAGGCTGCTCGGGCGCGCCCTCGCCCAGCGCACTCAGGTCGGGCGAGCCTCCGCCTCCGCCCGTTTCGGCGGATTGCGTATACAGACTGGCCAGAAAATCAATGATCTTCCGGACAAGCAGCAGCACATAGTCCGTCGTCTTCTGAATGAACGCCGCGAGGGATTTTACATACACGGCGCCCATCAGCACCGCAGCCAGCACGCCCGTGCGGATTCGGTTGCGAAGCCGCATCAGCGGCGAGGGCTGCTTATCCCCCGCCATGCCGTAATTCAGCGCCATTTCATTGAGAATGAACAGGGAGAACACGAAAAATGCGCAGGAAACGGGCTTTAAGACGCTCCCTGCAGGGGCAAGGGGCTTAGCCCGCAGCAAAAACAGGGCGACGGCGTGAATAAAAAAGCCAACGTACCAGATGGTGGGCGGATATTCATCTTGGGTGCCGGAGCACAGCGCAAACAGATGCAGACAAAGCATTCCGGCGCAGCACAGCGACGGCAGGATGGCGGTATAGCTCATGCCCTGCGCCCGGGCAAGATACAGCGAAAGTGCGAAGACGCCCGCAAAGGCAGGCACGCACAAAAGCATCCGTCCCTTTTTTGCGCGGCGGATGAGGATCGCCAGCACCAGCGAAAGCGCCAGCATGGGCAGGAAGAACAAGGGCTTGACGGCGATGCCTGTGCCAAAGAGGATTGGCACGGGCGCGGCAAAGAGGAAAGCGCCCAGGGTCACAAACAGGGTGTGGATCATAGGGCTTTTCCTCCTTCCGGCAGGATCAGCAGCTGCACCTGATTGCCTGCGCGGCGGAGCGCATCCATGTGCAGACGGATCTCTTCGCTGTCATAGCAGGAGAGAATGATGACGTCAAGCCCCGTCAAATGCCCGAGGGATTCAAGAAACAGGGGGAACCGCTTGGCGCGCTTGATCTTCAGCAGCGACATGGCGCTGAGCAGCATATCCTCTGCGCCGGCGCCGCCGATGGGCGCAACATAGGCACAGTCCTCGCTGCCTTCCATGGGCATATTGGCGGCAAAGCCCGCCTGGGTGCCGCGATTAAGCGCCTTCATGCACACCGTGGCCATGATACGGATGCCGTGCTCGATGGCCTCCTGCTCATAGTCCATCAATTCGCCCCACTGATCCTCGCGGCGCTGCATGTTCAAAAGCACCATCAGTTTGGGATCGGCGGTGAAATCGTGGGTTTTTACCTGCAATTCGTTTGTTCTCGCCGTGGCCGCCCAGTGGATATCCCGCAGGGGATCGCCGGCGCGGTAGGCGCGGATGCCGTTGACTAAAAAGGGATCGTCGATGATGAAGCGCTTTACGCTTTCGTCGCCCTGATAGCGCTGGGAGGTGAAGAAGGGATCGTCGGGCACCAGCCGGGGATAGACGTGCAGCTCGGCGGGCGAGGACAGTTCCTTTTCCGCAGCGCGCAGCCCGAACAGATCGCCGCAGGTAACGGTGACGTTTTCCAGTACGTAATGCCCTCTCCGCAGGCATTTCACGGGATGGCGGCGGGTCACCTGCGAAAAGGCGGGCAGCGTGAAAATGCTTTTGTGATAACGGTCAAAGCGGATGCTCAGGTCATCGTCCGAGCCGAACTTCAGGTGGGGAGAAATATTGCTTTCGATGCGCAGCCACGGCAAAAACAGAGGCTTTTTGTTGCGGATAACCTCTGTAAAGGTGATGTGATCGCCCTCGGTGGCTGTTTTTTGCGAAAAAGCACGGGTGTAATGAAACCCGCGGAACGCAAAGCGCGCGATAATATAGCCCTGCAGGATCAGCAGCGCTCCGAAACCGACCACCAAGACAAGAGAACTCACCGTTATGCCTCTTCCGTGGGAACGGGGGTGGATTTGAGGGCGTTTTGCACGATGGCTTCCCCTGTGCCGCCCTTGCCGTACAGCCCCCTTGCGATGACGCGGTGGGCCAGCACGGGAACGGCCAGCTTCTGCACGTCGTCGGGGGTGACGAAGCTGCGGCCGTTGATCAGCGCATAGGCCTGACAGGCGCGCATCAAGGCCAGCATGCCGCGGGGGCTGACGCCCAGCTGCGCCTGCTCATCCTCGCGGGTTTTTTCGCACAGCGCAACGATATAATCCTGCACGGCGAGGCTGACTTCGCAGGCGGAAAGGGAGTTTTGCGCGTCTGTGATCTCTTCTTTGGTGCAAACGGCGCCGATCTCGTTGAGGGGTGCCGAGGTGAGGAAACGGCTCAAAATGGCGCGGGATTCTTCGCCGGTGGGATAGCCCGGCGTCAGGCGCATGAGAAAACGGTCCAGCTGCGCTTCGGGCAGCGGGAAAGTCCCCTGAATTTCCACCGGGTTCTGGGTGGCGATGACCAGGAAGGGCTCGCTGAGCCTGCGGGTGACGCCGCCCTCGGTGACCTGACGCTCTTCCATGCATTCCAGCAGCGCCGATTGGGTGCGGGGCGTGGCGCGGTTGATCTCGTCCGCCAGCAGAATATGGGTGAAAACAGGGCCGGGGCAGAATTCAAATTCGCCCTTGGCAGGCTGATAGACGCGGGTGCCCGTCACGTCCGCAGGCAAAAGATCGGGGGTGAACTGCACGCGGGAAAAATCGCACTGCAGAGACTTTGCCAGCGAGCGGGCGGTGACGGTCTTGCCTGTGCCGGGAACGTCTTCCAGCAGCACATGACCGCGGGCGATGACGGATGCGAGCATCAGATCGATCAGCTCCCCCTTGCCCACGATCACCCGGGAAATATTATCTTTTATGCGTTTTGCCAATGCGGCGATTTCAAGAGGCTGCATATCATTTCCTCCGATGTTTTATGAATGAAAGCATTATAGCATAAATCGGAAGCCGTGAAAAGAAAAAAACGGCGTCCGGTACCCCGAATGCCGTTGGTTTTTTACTTTTCGCCCTGCCATTCGGCGTAGAATTCCGAAAGAAAATCCTCCATGAACCGATGCCGCGCCTCTGCCAGCCTTTTTGCCGCGTCGGTGTTCATCAGATCCTTCAGCAAAAGCAGCTTTTCGTAGAAGTGATTGATGGTGTGCCCCTGATTTTTTGCGTAGGCATTTTCGTCCATGTTCAGGTTCGGAGGCTCGGAGGGATCGTACATTTTGCGGCCCTTGCTGCCGCCGAAGGCGAAGGTGCGGGCGATGCCCACAGCGCCGATGGCGTCCAGACGGTCGGCGTCCTGCACGCACTTGCCCTCGATGGTATCGGGAATCGTAGAGCCCGTGCCCTTAAAGGAAATTTGCGAAATGATATGGCAGATTTCGTCGATTTTTGTCTGCTCCATGCCCTGCGAAGCCAGAAACGCCCGGGCATTCCCCTGATTTTCATGGGTTTCGGGGGACAGCTTGCGGTCATCCGCATCGTGCAAAAGCGCCGCCAGCTGCACGGTTTCAAGGTCGGCGCCTTCCTCTGCGGCAATGCGTTCGGCCAGATGCAGCACCCGCAGGGTGTGGAAAACGTCGTGCCCGCCCGAATCCCCGGCAAACAGCGTTTCGATGTATTGTTTCGCCTTTTCGATCATGGATTTTCCTCGATTTCCGGCAGCTTCAGCAGCGTTTCACCCTCTGCAATGTAGAAATCGGCAATGCGCTGCATTTCGTCCTGTCCGTAATTGTATTGGTCGTAGATCGCCACTGTTTTCATGCCCAGAGAGGCGGCGGTCTGAATGGCGACAAGAGAGTCCTCAAACACCCACGTTTCCCGGATGCCGGCGCCCAGATGCCCCTGCGCCTCAAGGAAAATATCCGGCGATTCCTTGCCTTTGCCTGTGCCCCCGCAGGAGAACACGGCGGAGAAGTACTTTTCAAGCTCCAGATGCTTCATGGTCAGCGCAATGAGATCCTGCGCGGTAGCCGAAGCGATGCACATTTTCACATTTTTCGCCGCCAGATCCTCCAGAAATTCCCGCACGCCTTTTTTCAGCTGTACCTGCGAGGAATAAAAATCCTCCATGATGGCTGTGGAGATGGCAAGCAGCTTCGCGCCGTTTTCGCCGAAGCCGTAGCGATCGTGGATCAGCTCCATGGCCTCCTTCAGGGGCAGGGTGCGCACCGCCTTGTCATCCTCCCTGCGGGGAACAAACTTTTTTCCGCCCATGAATTTTTCGCCGAATGCCGTCCAGAAAATATCCCACAGCATCAGCGAATCCACCAGCGTGCCGTCCATATCAAAAATCGCAGCTTTGATCTGCATAGATTTCACCGCCTTTCTTTTATTATAGCACGAACAGAAAAAATAATTCAATAAAAAAGTCCGTCCCCCGGAAGGGGAGGACGGAGAAAAAGCGCTTAACTGAGCGGGATAAAGATGGCTACCTCGTCGCTGGATTCCAGCTTTTTGCGGACGCGGCGGTTGCCCTCGGAGCTTGAGACCATCAATTCCAGCCCCGCGTGTTCGGGCAGGCCGCTCTTGGCAGGCACAATATCCACTTCATATACGAATTCAGCCACAGATTCATACAGTTTGCGGGCGCTTTCAAGACTGCTGAGCTCCACATAGTAGGAGCTGCGGACGCGGGGCTTGGTGGCCCGTTCCAGACGGATAAGCAGCGTCATGGTGATCATGATCAAGGCGAAAGCGGGAATCACTGCTTCGTAAAAGCCGGCGCCGATGGCAAGCCCCATGCAGGCTGTGGCCCATAAACCCGCGGCGGTGGTCAGACCGGATACATGGGAGTGATTGCGCACCATGATGGTGCCCGCGCCCAGAAAGCCGATGCCCGAGATCACCTGCGCCCCCAGACGCATGGGGTCGCCGGCGGATTTCAATTCATTCATGGCGTAGATGCCGGTCAGCGTGGTGATGGCTGCGCCCACGCATACCAGAATGTGGGTGCGCAATCCGGCTGCGCGTCCGTGGCTGCCGCGCTCTGCACCGATCAGGCCGCCTGTCAGCGTAGCCAGCAGGATGCGAAAAGCGATGGACCAGCAGTTGAAGCCGTTGAGAATCTCAAGTATTCTTTCCATACTTTACCTCGCGGCGGGCACCATTTTTTTATCTCCTTTTTCGTTATGCAGTCCCCATTTGATAAACCAAACCAGAAGCACGAGGCCGGCGAGGAAGAAAAACAGGTTGTTGTTGACGCTTTGCACGTTAAAAATGCCGTAGCAGGTGATGCCGTACAGGAAGTAGATCACGCCGCACACCGAAAGCACCTGCGTGTTATACAGGGCGATCATAGAAAGTCCCAGCAGGGAGATGGTGATCGAAAGGAATTCACCCATCGCTTCGCCCATGCGCAGGTGATCGCCCCAGAAAACGGAAAGCAGGAAAAACACCATGCCGAAAAGCAAAAGGGAAGATCCGGCCAGCACGCGGGGCGGGATCAGATCGCGCAAAGACATGGCCATGGCATTGCGCTTGCCGCGGGAGGGGCGGGCGCCGTACACCAGTTCATCCAGCGTTACGTCAAAGATTTCGCTCATGCGGCACAGCTTGTCAAGCTCGGGCAGGGCAGCGTTGGTTTCCCATTTGGAAACGGACTGGCGGGAGACGCAAAGCGCATCCGCCAGATCGGTTTGCGACATGCTGCTGCTTACACGGTAGGAGTGGATATTTTCACCGACGTTCATAAAAAGAAACCTCCTGAAGATTAAAAAATAGAAGAAGGATCTGCAGCGGAGGGAAAAACTTCCGCTGCAGACGTGCATGAGAGGAATGCCTTGCCTTCAGGCTGTGGGGGGCACCGCCCGATGCAAAACAAAAGCTGTCCCTGCTTCTCCCTTGCGGAACAGATCGTAGCGCAAAAAACAGAAAAAGTCGACCAACCTGGCTTGGAAAATGCGCAACCGGTGGTTGCAAATGGGATTTTTAGAAAAAAACAGGCGAAAAACTGCGGTTTTTCGGTGATCCTGCCGTCCCTGTTTGTATGCCTCGAGAGGGGAAAAACTATGCGGGAATGAAAAAAGAAAAAGCGCACGGAGCAGCATTCCGCGCGCTTTGAAGTGTTGGCGGCAAAGGGGATCAGGAAAGCTTTTTCAAAATGAAATCCAGATACAGCGGCACGGGATCGATCTGCGTATACTGATACAGCATTCGCGTGCCCACCACGTCCTCCGCTTCGTTAAACAGCGGACGGCCGTGATCGAAAATGAAGTCGACGCCCACCAGACCGAAATCAAACCGCTCGGCCACGCTCAGCGCCATGCGGCGGATGTCCTCGGGGATGTCAATGGGCTTGGCGCAGTGATGGAGGCCGAAGTTGGCGCGGAAATCCTCTGTGTCGGAATAGCGGAGCATGCCCTGCAGAATGTCTTTGCCCAGCATGTACACCCGCACGTCGCGGCCGGGGGTATCGCACAGGGGCTGCACCACGGCGGAATAAGCAAAATCACGCAGTGCCGTGCGGTAGCTTTCTTCATCGGCGCACAGGCGCACCTCCCTCCCGCCGCAGCCTGCGGAGGACTTCACCACCACGGGAAACGGGAAAGGACTGGGCGAATCGCCCTCGATGAAAGCGGTATCCATCATGGGGAAATCCTCATTAAGCAGCGCATGGGTGCGGCGTTTGTCGTTGAGGATCTCGCTGACGCTTGCGGGATTGAACACGGCAATGCCCATTTTCTCCAGATGATGGGACAAAAGCGGTTTTTTTGCGCGGACGACGGCAAAATCCGCCGTGACGCGCTCTCCGGCCACCGTCAGGAAGGGTCGGTTGTTTTCAAGACCGAAAGCCAATTCTTCGATGAGCACCAGCTTCAGATCGATGCCCTTCAGTTTGGCGGCGTCCAGCCAGTATTCGATGAACCGGCGGTTGCGCACCGATTCGAACTGCTCGTAGATCAGTAAGCCTTTCATAATGACCTCCGGATATGAGAGATGATGTGATCGGCGGGATTGACGCCCGTCACCTGCTTGAGCCCGCCGAAGTGGGCGTTGCTGTTGACCTCGCAAAGCAGCGGCCCCTGACGGGAGGGCAGAATGTCCACACCGCCGAAATCAAGCCCCAGCGCGCGGCAGGCACTGACCGCCAAATCACATTCTTCCCGGGTGGGTTCATATTTTTGCGGATGTCCGCCGTTTTCGACGTTCGCTCGGAAATCGCCTTGTCTGTTTTCGCGGGTGATGGCGGCGATCACCTCGCCTCCCACCACAAAAAGCCGTTCGTCGCGCCCCGCGCATTCCCTGATGAAGCGCTGGAAAACCACGGGCTTTTCGCCGATGGCTTGCAAAAGGGTTTTGGCTTGGGCTTCGTCCGTAGCCAGATATACCTGCTGCCCGAAAGAGCCGCAGCCCTCTTTGATGACCATGGGCCAGCCGAGAATCCCGCCCGCTTCCCGAAGAAAGGACATATCGCCAAAGCCCACGCCCGGGAAGGAATGGGGACAGAGGACGTATTCGGGCTGGGGCAGCCCCGCTTTATCCAGCGCAAGGTGGGTCAGCGTTTTATCGTCGCACACCGCGATGGCGTCGGCGGAATTGAAGACCCGGATCCCCTTTTGTTCAAGGCGCATGGCAAGGCGGATATCCTTGTCATAAAACAGCGCAAAGTCCGCATCGCAGCGGACGCCGCCGATAAAATCCGCGTTGGTTTTGGAGATCAGCGTAATACCCGCCTTTTCTGCCGCTTCCATAAACAGACGGCGCATCGTTTCAAAGCTGCCGCCGCGCATAAAGGCATTGGTAATGAGATAGCCCCGCATACGCAAACCTCCTTTTTCTTCCTATTCTAATATTGTACCACGGGCGGAGAAAAGAAGAAAGAGGAGAAATCGCGAAAAATGAAGAGTCCGCGCCGGCTGCAGAGGACGCTCTGTGTGCTTCTGCCCGTTATTGTTCTCTTTTTGCCTGTTTTCCCCTTGTTTTTTGCAAAAAATCGTCCATTTTGTATCGAAAACGCTTGTATACAGGGATTGAATGGTATATAATGAGAGATGTCTGCGGATAAAATGCCGCAAAGAAACAAGTGATCCCTCATTCCAATTTTTTTCAAAAAGGAGAATGAATAATGAGCAAGCAGACCATCAAAGACGTAAACGTCAAGGGTAAGAAGGTTCTTGTCCGCGTGGACTTCAACGTTCCCATGGATAAGGAAACCGGCACCAAGATCACCGACGAAAACCGCATCCTCGGCGCGCTGCCCACCATCAAGTACCTGGTGGAAGAAGGCGCGGCTGTCATCCTGTGCTCCCACATGGGCAAGCCCCACAACGTGTTCAACGAGAAGCTGAAGCTGAACAAGAAGGAAAAGGCCAAGATCGAAGCCCTGCCCGCCGAAGAGCAGGAAGCTGCCACCGCCGCCGCTCTTGAAAAGGCCAAGAAGGACGTCAAGAAGCTGACTCTGGCTCCCGTTGCCGCCCGCCTGTCTGAGCTCCTGGGCCAGGAAGTCATCATGGCTAAGGACGTTATCGGCGAAGACGCCAAGGCGAAGGCCGCCGCGCTCAAGCCCGGTGAGGTCATGGTTCTTGAAAATCTGCGCTTCCATCAGGAAGAAGAAAAGAACGATCCCGAGTTCGCCAAGGCTCTGGCTTCCTATGCCGATCTGTACGTGAACGACGCTTTCGGTACCGCGCACCGCGCCCATGCTTCCACCGCCGGCGCTGCCGACTACCTGCCCGCCGTTTCCGGCTTCCTGATCGAAAAGGAACTGAAGTTCATGGGCGGCGCCCTTGAAAATCCCCAGCGTCCCTTCGTCGCCATCCTGGGCGGCGCCAAGGTTTCCTCCAAGATCGGCGTTATCACCAACCTGATCGACAAGGTGGACGCCCTGATCATCGGCGGCGGCATGAGCTACACCTTTGCCAAGGCCATGGGCGGCAATGTTGGCAACAGCCTGCTGGAGGAAGACAAGATCGATCTGGCCAAGGAAATCATGGCGAAGGCTGCCGAAAAGGGCGTGAAGTTCATGCTGCCCATCGACACCGTTTGCGCCGATGACTTCTCCAACGACGCCAACACGCAGGTCGTGACCGCCGGTCAGATCCCCGAAGGCTGGGAAGGCGTGGACATCGGCCCCAAGACCCGCGAACTGTTTGCCGAAACCGTGAAGAACGCCAAGACCGTCGTTTGGAACGGCCCCATGGGCGTGTTCGAATTCGCCAACTTCGCCAAGGGCACCATCGCCGTGGCTGAAGCCCTGGCTCAGAGCGAAGCCATCACCATCGTGGGCGGCGGCGACAGCGCTGCGGCTGTGACCCAGCTGGGCTATGCCGACAAGATCGACCACATCTCCACCGGCGGCGGCGCTTCCCTCGAGTTCCTCGAAGGCAAGACCCTGCCCGGCGTTGCTGCTCTGAACGACAAGTAATATCGATGCCTTATTGCGGCGCGGCGTAAAAGCCGCGCCGGTTTCTGCCATAATAACGATATCAGCAGGTGTTATTACCTTTATTTTGAAAGGAGAATGTACCAATGCGTACTCCTATTATCGCCGGCAACTGGAAAATGAACAAGACCCCTGCCGAAGCCACTGAAATGATCCAGGCTCTCAAGCCTCTCGTAAAAGAAGCCAAGTGCACCGTCGTTCTGTGCGTGCCCGCTCTGCTGGTGCATGCCGCCAAGCAGGCTGCCCGCGGCAGCAAGATCAAGATCGGCGTGCAGAATATGCACTGGAAAGAAAGCGGCGCCTACACCGGCGAGCTCTCTGCCGCCATGCTCAAGGCCTGCGGCGTGGATTACGCCATCATCGGCCACAGCGAGCGCCGTCAGTACTTCGGCGAAACCGACGAGACCGTAAACCTCCGCTCTCTGGCTGCCATCCGCAACGGCATCACCCCCATCATCTGCGTGGGCGAGCGCAAGGAACAGCGTGAAGGCGGCTACACCAACAGCCTGATGGAATACCAGACCCTCACCGCCCTCAACGGCATGACCGCTGACGAAGTGAAGAAGGTTGTTATCGCCTACGAGCCCGTTTGGGCCATCGGCACCGGCCTCACCGCCACCGATGAGCAGGCCAACGAGACCATCGGCGTCATCCGCGCCGCCATCGCCCGCAAGTACGGCAAGCGCGTAGCCGATAAGGTTCGCATCCAGTACGGCGGCAGCATGAACCCCAAGAACGCTACCGGCCTGATGGCTCAGCCCGAGATCGACGGCGGCCTCATCGGCGGCGCTTCCCTGAAGGCCGAGGACTTCTCCAAGGTCGTCAATTTCTGATCCCGAAGGAGTCACAATGGAATTAACCGGAAAACAGCGCGCCGCCCTGCGCTCCATGTGCAACACGCTCCAGC
This sequence comes from Clostridia bacterium, assembly GCA_017549335.1. GTDB lineage: Bacteria > Bacillota > Clostridia > Christensenellales > Aristaeellaceae > SFMI01. The sequence continues at coordinate 83,280 of JAFYVB010000018.1, forward strand.
CTGTTTTGTACATCGGCAAGGAAGGCGTGACCGAGGCGACCGTGAAGGAAGCCTATGATGCCCTTGAAGCCCGCGAGCTGATCAAGTGCACCGTGCAGGATACCGCGCCCCACACCGCCCGCGAAGCCTGCGCTCTGCTGTGCGAAAAGCTGGGCGCCCAGCCCGTACAGTGCATCGGCCGTAAATTCTCCATTTACCGCCGCAACGAAAAAGAACCCAAGATCGAGTTCTGATCACAATGAAAAAGAGCCCCGAAAGGGGCTCTTTTTGTTAGGTTGTTGATTTATCTTCTGATTTTAAAGCAATTGTATGATTGGCATAGGTGTTCCATGTTGGCTCATAGTCTGCTGTTGCCTGATTTCCCCACATTTCCCACCCGCTTCTAATACCGCGAGCAAATAGCTCGATTCTTGGTTCTTGGCTACACGCTTCGATAATAGAAATCATTTCATCTGGTTTGCGGCTATGTTCTCGCTTAATAGTACGAAGCAGGTTAACCTGTGAACGCGCAGGAGCCAAGGTGCGATTAGGAGCACTTTTCTTTTTAATCCCGAAAAGCAGAAGTTCTGTTACATTACGAAAATAGAATCCCACACCTCGTCCGTCAGGACCACCATCTTTGCGTACTTTTTCCCAAACAATATTTGATTTATATTCAAAACCCCATGCATCCATTACTTCTAATCCCGCAGGGAGAAGTGCGTTTGGAACCCAAAGATACAAATGCGCTTTATCGTCTGCGATTTTTCCAACAGGAAGCGATTTGATGGCTTCCAAAGTCATGGTTTCATATCGCATTAGCTTTTTATTTTCTGGTGCAACTTTTCCTGTTCTATTTTGAAACTGCCAAGGAGGATCTGCGTAAATAGTATTATACTTTTTTCCGTTGGTAAACTGAAGCAAATTCTCATTTGTTGCTATTACTTCCGGCATAGCCTTCTACACACTCCTTTCCTATACCTATAGCCAGTATGGGACAGCCCCCGTTTCTTCTTGAATCTAGACGATAGGTTAATTTCCCGATCCATGTTGTACTTGCACCATATTTTTTTATTAGCAACTGACCGTTATCATCGGTTTCTTGTTTGAAGATATCATTTAAAGCTTCAGAACGAGTAACGATGATGCCGACATCAATTAAGCCGCAGTCAAAATAGGTTCTCATTGCAAGCAAATCTCTATCAAATGTTTGGTCTTTGCTATTCCATTCCAAATCAAAAGCGACCCGGTTTTTAAGAAAATCAATATTGTGACCGTCAATATATCCTTTTATTACTTCTGTTTCAAACGGCTCGTCTGAAAAACGCCCCCTGCGCTGAGCGGTTTGACGGGGATACTTTTTTACTGTTAAATCTCCGCTGATTCTAATTTCCCGCCAGCCTAAAGGATATAAGACATCATCAAATTTTTTAGGGATCGGCGATTCATTGCCGCCTGCCTTTTTTATATCAGCAAGGGACAATTGTAGTTCTTCTAAACATTTTTGAATATCACGCCATTCCTGAGGGAACGCATCGTGCAAAATTTCAAGTGCATGTCCGTAGTTATGAAATTCATAACGAGTCAAAAGATTGCCCTTAATATACTTTTTATCGGTAATTGTCACAGAATATTCCTCCTATTACTGTGGCGTATTCATCATATCACAGATGTTACTGATAGTCAACAATACGGATCGAAATCCCAAAAATCCTTCATCGAAATCTCTAAGGCATTTATTATTTTCTCTAAGCTTTGAATTGTAGCATTTCTTTTTCCTGCTTCAATGCCTGCCAAATATGTCCTATCTATTTCTGCTTTTAAGGCAAGCCTTTCCTGAGATAATCCTATCTTTTTACGAAGGTATTTTATGCGATTACCTAAATCATTGAGTATCACAAGCAACCTCCTATAATGTATTTATTCTACATTATATGAGAATGTTGACTATAGTACAACGGACTATAAGTAACTATTTGAGTTATTAAATAGTTCTGAGAGTTTTTTGTTTATTGCTATATAGATTTATTGCTTTGTTACATAGCTGCAAGCGGAAGAAATAAATCATTTAACCAATCTTCGGGGTGTAAGGACAAATATAGAAGAGCCCCGAAAGGGGCTCTTTTTGTTTACCACAGGTGTTCTTCTTTGATCTCCACCACGTCGCCGTCTTTGAAGCCGGCGGCCAGCAGGTATTGTTCCGCCAGCAGATAGTCATCGGCATAGGTTTTGTGGGCGTCGGAGCCGTAGGTCACGGGGACGCCCGTTTCATGGAGCTCCCGCAGGAAATCGGCATACTGGCAGCGGAATTTTTCCGTCTTTTTTGTGGGACGGAAGAAATGCACGTTGCATTCCACATACTTGCCGTTTTCCTTGAGGGCGGCGGCGAGTTCTGCGTTCATGGAACGGGGAATGACGGAAAAATCCTCATACCACAGGGCTTTGCTGCTCCACCACGGATGCCCCAGGATGGTTACGCGTTCGTCGCAGGCCAGATACATTTGCTGGCGGTGCCACTCGCGGATGCAGGCATTGAGATCGGGTTCCAGATTTTTTGCATCCGGGCAATCCACCCGCCAGTGCGCCGCGCCGATGGCATAGCGCACGCCCTGAGCCATCAGCTCGGCCTTGGTCTGTCCCAGTTCGATGGCATAGGGCTGAGAAGAAAAGGGAGGAACATACCCTTCCCGCGTGCCGGTGGCGGCGATGTGGTCAAACTCCGGCTTTTCGATGGGCGTCAGCTCCACGCCCTGCACCATCTGCGGGCAGGTTTTCTGAAACTCGCGAACCAGCTCGGTGGATCTTTTCAGGTCGCCCAGAAACTTTTCGTCATTGAAATTGAGATGATCGGTGATGCCGAACTGACGGAAACCGTATGCACGGGCGTTGTCGGCGATCTCTTTCAAAGAGAGCGAAGCGTCATAGGAGGCTTCGCTGTGGATGTGCCAGTCGGAGTGGATCAGCATGGGCGGTCACTCCTTTTTGATCAGTTTGGAGTAGCCCTTACCGTACTGCACGCAGCGGGACACGCGGCTTAAGGTGGCCGAGGAGATCTCCGTTTTTTCGATCACCTGGGCATAGGTATCACCCTGCATCAGCTGCCTGGCGGCGTAGCAGCGGTCGGCCATGTTTTCCACTTCCTTGACGGTGCACATATCGTCAAAGAGGGCCTTGCAGTCATCCATATTATCAAGGGACAGGATCAGTTCGAACAGCTCGTTGATCCTCTGTTGCTTATCGGCCATGATGCGGCCTCCTTAATACGTATCGTACACGCCCCGCAGGAAGGTGCGGGTGCGCTCGCTTTGGGGATGATCGATCACACACTCGGGCGCGCCCATTTCTTCGATCACACCCTCTGCCATATATATTATCACATCCGCCACATTTTTCGCAAATTCTATTTCGTGGGTGACGATCACCATGGTGCGGTCATGGCTTTTCAGCTCCCGGATCACCCGCAGCACCTCGCCTGTGAGCTCGGGATCGAGGGCGGAGGTGGGCTCGTCAAAGCACAGCACTTCGGGAGAGAGCGCCAGCGCACGGGCGATGGCTACCCGCTGCTGCTGACCGCCGGACAGCTGATAGGGATAGAAATCGGCCTTGTTTTTGAGCCCCACCTGATCCAGCAGCATCAGCGCCTGCTCTTTCAGATTCTTTTCGCTGCCTTTTTTCAAAAGCTTGGGCGCCAGCAGGATGTTTTCCAGCGCCGTGTACTGGGGAAACAGGTTAAAATTCTGGAAAACCAGCCCGAAATGCAGCCTGTTTTGCAAAAGCTGCGCCTCCGTCAGCGCCTGACCTGCCGTAAAAATGGGCTTGCCGTTCACGCTGATCATGCCTGCGTCCGGCGTTTCGAGGAAATTCAGACAGCGCAAAAGGGTGGTCTTGCCGCTGCCGGAGGAGCCGATGATCGCCGCCACCTGCCCCTTTTCCAGCGAAAAGGAGATGTCCTTCAGCACGGGCGTGCCGTTATAGCTTTTTTTGATGCCTTCCACCTGCAAAACAGTCATATCAACCTCTGAAATAATCAAGTTTCTTTTCAAGACGGGAGAAGAGAACGGTGAGTAAGCCGCTGAATACAAGGAAGAATGCGCCGGTGTAGAAAAGCGGCCAGATCAGACCCTTTTTGATGAAATTCTGTCCCATGTAAATGACTTCGTACACCGCGATGATGCGGGAAAGGGAGGTATCCTTCACCAGGGTGATCACTTCGTTGCTCATGGGCGCCATGATGCGCTTGACCACCTGCAAAAGCACCACCTTGAAAAAGATCTGCCGCTTGTTCATGCCCAGCACTTGCCCGGCTTCAAACTGCCCCTTGGGGATGGATTCGATACCGCCGCGGTAGATCTCCGAAAAATAGCAGGCGTAGTTGATGGCGAAAGCCACGATCACCGCCGTGAAGCGATCCATGGAGGGGAGGCCGAACATCAGCCCCGGGCCGTAGAAAATGACGATGAGCTGCAGCATCAGCGGCGTGCCGCGGATCACCCATACGAAGGCGCGGGTGAGGTATTTGAGGGGCTTAAAGCGGCTCATGGAGCCGAAGCATACGATCAGCCCCAGCGGCAGGGAAAACAAAAGCGTGAGGAAAAAGATCTGAATGTTTTCCCAGAACCCTCGGAAAAGCTCGTTTGTGACAGTGAGGAACATGGTTTTCTCCTTTCGGGGAGGTCAAAATCAAAAGGCGGCCTTCCCCGTGGGGGGAAGGCAGTCTGCTATTTGTATGCGGGGGAAATTACTTGGCTTCGGCGGCCAGCGTCAGGCTGTACTTGGCAGCCAGCTGCTGCAGCGTGCCGTCCTGCAAAAGCTTCTCCATGAAGGCGTTGAATGCGGGGGTGATGTCGGAATCCTTGCGGAAGCCCACGCCGTATTCTTCTTCCGTCAGCGCGATGCCGGCGGCCAGATCAGCGTAGCTGGTGCCTTCGCCGGTCATGGCGTTGGCCATGGTGATGTCGATGAGGCAGGCGTCAGCCGTGCCGGCGGCCACTTCCATCAGGGCAGAGGTCTGATCCTGCAGAGCGATGTAGTCTTCGATGCCCACAGCCTTGAGGGCGTCCTCGCCCACCGAGCCGCTCTCCACCGCGAAGTCCAGCGCCTTCAGACTTTCGGCGTCGGGATAGGCAGCCAGCTGATCCTTCTTCATGACCACGACCTGGGCGTTGAGCACGTAGGGGTTGGAGCAGGAGGTGTTGTTGAGCACGTCTTCGCTGATGGTCATGCCGTTCCAGATCACGTCGATGTTCTTGGTGCTCAGCTCGAAGAACTTCATGCCCCAGTCGGAAAGAACGAAGAATTCAACTTCAACGCCCAGCTCTTTGGCAAACAGGCGGGCAAACTCGGCGTCAAAGCCGGTCCATTCGCCGTTGTCATCCAGATAATCCATGGGGGCGTAATCGGTGATGCCCACGATGAGTTTGCCGTTCTTCTTCACATAGTCAAGGTCGCCCTCCGCCATCGCAGGCAGCATGGTGCAAAGGAGGATCAGGGATACGATAACGGAAAGCAGCTTTTTCATGGTTTTACATCCTTTCAGATCGATGTTTTTTAAGGGAATGACTGCATTATACTTTATCACGCTAAAGTTGTAAAGAGGTAAAATGCAAAAATACTGCGATTCGGCAGAGTGTACAAAAACAGGGATGATTTATTGCGCTAAAGTGATAAAGGGAGGGCATATAAAAAACCGTCTTGCTTGCACAAGACGGTTTTTATCAGAGTGATGTATGCGATCGCAATTAATCGACAGTGTAGGGCAGCAGCGCGATGGCACGGGCGCGCTTGATGGCCTCAGACAGCTGACGCTGATGCTTGGCACAGGTACCGGTCATACGGCGGGGCATGATCTTGCCGCGCTCGTTGATGTAACGGCGCAGACGGTTCACGTCCTTGTAGTCGATATAAGCGACCTTATTTACGCAGAAATCGCAGACCTTGCGGCGCGGCTTGCGGCCGCGGGGGCGCTGCTTTCTTTCGCCACGATCTTCAGACATGGTTAGCTTCCTCCTATTACAAATCAGTTAGGTCAGAACGGCAGTTCGTCGTCGTCCACCTGTACAAAGCCGTTGTTCTGGGGCGCGGCGGGAGCCATCGAGCGGGGGGCGGCAGCAGGCATTTCGCCGGCTTCGCCACGGGGCGTGAGGAATTCCACGTCGTCGGCCGTTACTTCCAGAGTGGCGCGGAAGCTGCCGTCGTTGCCGGTGTACGTAGAAACGCTCACGGCGCCGGTTACGGCTACTTTGCGGCCCTTGGCCAGGTACTTAGAGCAGTTTTCGCCCAAACCGCGCCAGGCGGTAACGCGGAAGAAATCCGCTTCGGGCTGACCGGCTTCAGCATTGCGCTGACGGCGGTTTACTGCAACGGTGAAGGAGCATACGGCGATGCCGTCACGGGTGGAGCGCAGTTCGGGATCCCTGGTGAGGTTTCCTACGATGAAAACCTTGTTCATTGGTTATCCCTCCTGATTATTCAGCTTCCGCGGGAGCGGCAGCTTCGGCAGCGGGGGCCTCTTCGGCCGCGGGCGCAACGCGCACGGGACGGGGCTTAACGTTGCTGCGCTTCTCTTCCACCTTCACGGTCAGGTAACGAAGGATGCTCTCGTTGATCTGCATGACGCGCTCGATTTCGCGGGGCAGTTCGGCGTTCGCGGTGAAGTTGACCAGGACGTAGTAGCCCTCGGTCGTGTAGTTGATGGTGTAGGCCAGACGACGCTTGCCCCACTCTTCAACCTTTTCCACCTTGCCGCCGTTCTGTTCGATCATGCCGTTGAAACGGGCGATCAGCTCGTTGCGGGCAGTCTCTTCCATCGCGGTGTCGATGACGTAGATCAGTTCGTACTTGTTCATACTTTCACCTCCTCATGGACTTATGGCACTGTGTCTCTTTGCACAGCGCAAGGATGTGCCAATATGGTATTATAAAGGAAGATGCAAGGAATTGCAAGAGGGAAATGAAGCTTTTTCGGTATTTTTCACCGACTTTTGTGTTTTTGACAGAAAATAGAAAAAATCACGCAAACCCGATCAACAAAAGAGGAAACAGGGGATCCATAAAGAAACATATCGTTTACATATGTATTTACATCATGAAAAAATTCTGAAAATAGCATATCATAGTGCTCAACTTTTGCGCATCTTTGAAAAAATATGTCACAAAATTTGGAAGATTGTCCTTCTTTTGGACTGCGATTGATTTTTTGCTCGCAATTCAGTATAATAAGAACATCCGCAAGTATTGTGGTTATTTTGTGATACCATTCTGAAAAGTATATAGTACGGAGGCAAATTATGCGTGTCGGTACAATGACCTCTCTTTTCCGCGGTCGCCGCGAAACTCCGGAATACATCGGCTACCTCGAATCCATCCGCCGCTGCCACAAGGCAGGCTTTCGCGTACTGGATATGAATTTGTGCGCCCTTTCCCGCCGCCAGACCACGCTCCATCAGGATGACTGGAAGCAGCAGGTGGGCGAGATCGCCAACGAAGCCGCTAAATTGGGCATGGAGTTTGTCCAGTCCCATCCCCCGTATCCGGGAAGACTGGATATGGACGGCCTGAATTCCCCCGAGGGACAGCAGTTTTTCAAGGACATGGTGCTGCGCGCCATTGAAATTACCAAAATGCTGGGCGGCAAGTGGTGCGTGATGCATCCCGTCACCGATCTGACCAGCGAAACCGGCGATTATGAAGCGCAGATCGCTCACAATAAGAAGTTTTACGCTCAGGAGCTGGAATTGTCCGCCAAGCTGGGCGTGGGTCTGGCCTTTGAAAATATGTGCGACGGCCCCAACCGCAGACGCTTCTGCGTGACGGCCAACGAGCTGATGGCGCTGATGGATGCCTGCAACAGCGAATACGTGGGCATCTGCTGGGACGTGGGGCATGCCAACCGCATGATGGATAACCAGGTTCCCTCCATCCTCAGGCTGGGCGATCGCATCAAGGCGCTGCACATTGACGATAACCGCGGCAAGGACGATCTGCACGTGCTGCCCTTTACCGGCAACATTCCGTGGGAAGAAGTCATGCACGCGCTGCATGACGGCGGCTGCAAGGCCGATCTGATCTTTGAGATCGGCACCTGCGGCGATAAGATGCCCGAATGCCTCAAGGACGAGGCGGCCAGGCTTTGCTACAAGGTGGGCGAGCATCTGGTATCGCTCTATAAATAAAGGAAGTGCTTTTTCATGCGTATTGGCAATATGACTTCGGCGTTGGGCGTGCGCCGTGAAACGGGTGAAAAGATCCATCCCAATGAAGTGGTGCGCCGCTGTGCCGCCGCCGGCTTTGAAGTAATGGACGTCAACCTGTGCGGTCTGCACCGCGGCCCCGGCCCCTTCCGCGGGGAGGATTGGCGTAAGGCGGCGGAGGAACTGCGCAACGAAGCCGAAAAGTGCGGCGTCAGGTTCGTGCAATCCCATTTGCCCTACCGCTCCATGAGCATGCAGTGCGATCTGGACTTGTTCAAGACCGCAGAGGGCGCCGAACTGTACCGCGAGCTTTCCCTGCGCGCCATTGAGATCACCCATATTCTGGGCGGTGAGTGGGCGGTTATCCATCCCATGAACGACCGGGACGCCGTGGTGGGCGACAACGAAGCCCACATCCGCTATAATCTGCGCATCCTCGACCGGGAAATCGAGTTGTGCCACAAGCTGAACGTGGGTCTTGCTTTTGAAAACATTTTTGACCAGTTCCATCTGCGCCGCTTCGGTATGCGGGCAATGGAGCTCAAGCAGTTCATCGATTACTGCAGCGATCCCCTCATTCAGGCCTGCTGGGACGTGGGTCACGGCAACCTGACCATGGATGAGCAGGCGGCGGGCATCGAGCTGCTGGGTGAGCACATCAAAGCGCTGCACATTCACGATAACAACGGCAAGGACGATCTGCATACCATGCCATTCACCGGCAATGTGCAATGGGAAAAAGTGATGCACGCCCTGTACGAAAGCGGCTGCAAGGCCGATCTCGTGTTTGAAACAGGCTTCTCGGGTATGCCCGACAGCCTCAAGGATCACTCCCTTACGGTGCTCAAGTCCATTGGTGAACATCTTGTATCTTTGTATCGCTGACCAATACGATAAAAATTCGGGAGAGACGGTTATGAGAAGACAGAAAGAACGCTTTGCAGAGGCTGCATATGACGTGATCGTGGTGGGCGGCGGTATGGCCGGTACCTGCGCAGCGCTGGCAGCTGCCCGTCACGGCGCCAGGACCGCGCTGGTCAATGCCCGTCCCATGCTGGGCGGCAACGCCTCCAGCGAGATCCGCATCCACATTTCGGGCGCGGATCAGGGCATGAAGCAGGCCGATTACGCCGAAGGCGGCATCGTGTACGAGCTGATGCTGGAAAACAAGGCCCGCAACCATAATTTCAGTTATACCACCTGGGACATGATCCTGTTTGAAGCGGCCAAGAAGCAGGAAAATCTCACCTGCTATCACAACACTGTTTTGTACGACTGCGAAGTGGAGGATGACAAGATCACCGCTGCGCTGTGCGTGCAGGAAACCACCGAAATGCGTTTCCGTCTGACCGCGCCCCTGTTTATCGACTGCACGGGCAACGGCACGCTGGGCTATTATGCCGGCGCCGAATACCGCTCCGGCAGCGAGGCGCAGTCTGAATTCAACGAGCCCCATGCTCCCGAAGAACCCAACAACTACCGCATGGGCAATACCATCATGATGCTGGCCAAGGATCAGGGCCATCCCGTGCCCTTTGTGAAGCCCGCCTTCGCCAAGACGCTGTCCGAGCATCAGCTGCGCAACCGCATCCACTGCCCGCAGATGCGTGAAACCATTGACCTGAGCCATCTGGAGGATCCGGAAGAGTACAAGCGTACCTCCATGATCTCCTCCGCCGCCAACGATTACGGCTACTGGTGGTGCGAGCTGATGGGCAAGGGCGATGACATCATCCCCGAGTTTGAAGAGATCCGCGACGACCTGATGGCCTATGCCTACGGCATCTGGGATCATATCAAGAACAATCAGGAAGGCGTACACGCCCACGGCGCCGAGAATTTCGAGCTGGAATGGGTGGGCGCGCTGCCCGGCATGCGCGAAAGCCGTCGCCTGATGGGCGACTACATCCTCAACGAAGCGGACATCCTCGATCACAAGATCTTTGATGACGCGGTGTGCTACGGCGGTTGGTGCATGGACCTGCATGCGCCCTTCGGCGTGGAGGATGAGGACCGTCTGCCCAGCGACTGCTTCTACTACCACGGCGTATATACCATTCCGTGGCGCAGCTATTACTCTAAGAACGTCAAAAACCTGATGATGGCCGGCCGCGATATCTCCACCAGCCGCATGGGTCTGGCCTCCACCCGCATCATCGGCTGCTGTGCGCTGGGCGGCGAAGCGGTGGGTATTGCCGCTGCCAAGTGCGCCGAAAAGGGCGTGCTGCCCCGTGAGCTTGCGCCTTATATCGGCGAAGTGCAGCAGGAGATCCTCCGCGACGGCGGCTGGCTGCCCGGCTTTAAGAACGAAGACGAAAAGGACTTCGCCCGTTTTGCCAAGGTCACCGCTTCCTCCGTGAAGGAAGGCTGGTGCGCGCAGGATGTGGTCAACGGCGTATCCCGCAAGATCGAAGAAACCCTCAACGGCTGGACCAGTGACGGCATGGCCGAGGACGGTGAAACGCTGACAATCGACTTTGGCAAGAAAGTTTCCCTTTCCGAAATGCGCTTTGTGTTCCATTCCGATTTCAAATATCCCATCCGCGTCACCATGGCGCCCAACCGTCAGCGTCAGCAGCGCGACGGCGTGCCCGCCGAACTGGTGAAGGATTACGATCTGGTTTTCAAAAAGGACGGCAAGGTGGTTCATACCGAAGAGATCCGCGGCAACCATCAGCGCCACAACATCGTCAGCTTCGCCCCTGTCGCCTGCGACAGCGTGGAGGTTCAGGTGCTTGCCACCAACGGCTCCAAGGACGTGACGATCTTCGAAGTCCGCGCTTACTGATAAGCGCATCAGATAAACTCAAGCGAAAGGACTGATCAAATGTCGCAAGCCACCATGCCCCGCGTCATCAATGCGCCGAGCCGGACAAAGCGCTTTCTCAGAGCGCTGAAACGCTTCTGGCCGCTGTATCTGATGATGATCCCCGGTCTTCTGTTCTATTGCGTGTACAAGTACGCTCCCTTCTACGGTCTGCAGATCGCCTTCAAGAACTTCAAGATCCGTAAAGGTATTGCCGAAAGTAAGTGGTATGACCCCTGGTGGTTCTGGTTCGCCCGTTTCTGGCAGAGCCCGTCCTCCCGCATGGTGGTGTACAACACGCTGATCATCTCCCTGAGTAAGATGGTGGTGGGTATGCTCCCGCCCCTCATCTTCGCGCTGGCCATCAACGAATGCCGCTTCAGGGGTTATGCCCGCGTGATCCAGACGGTATCCTACCTGCCTCACTTCCTCAGCTGGATCATCGTATTCGGTATCGCCACCACCATGTTCAACGAAGGCTCCGGCGTTATCAACCAGTTGATAAAATCGCTGGGCGGAACACCCATACCATTCCTGACAAGTAACAAATACGCACGCAGTATGCTGGTGATCACCGACCTTTGGCACTCCATCGGCTGGTCGTCCATCGTGTATCTGGCTGCCATCATGGGTATTGATACCGCCATGTACGAAGCTGCCCGCATCGACGGCGCCGGCCGCTTCCGTCAGATCTGGTACATCACCCTGCCCAACCTGGGCCGTATATTCGTGGTGCTGCTCATCACCAAGGTGGGTAACATTCTGGACGGCGGCTTCAACCAGGTGCACGTTTTCATGAACGATCGCGTCCGTTCGACCATCGAGATCATTGACAGCTGGGTATATACGGAAGGTCTTGGCAAGATGCAGTATGAAATGGCCACCGCTGTCGGTCTGATGAAGTCGGTTATCAGCGCTATCATGGTGCTTGGCACCAATGCTCTGGCGAGAAAGTGGGACAGTGCGCTATGGTAAGATCGAAGAATGACTCCATCTTTGAATGGATCTGTACAATTTTCATCGGCATCATCGGCCTGATCTGCGTAGTGCCCATCATCTACGTGGTGTCCTACTCTCTGACCCCCATGGCCGAAATGCTCAAGCGCGGCGGCTTCGTGCTGATCCCCCGTGAGATCACCCTGAGCGCCTACAAGCAGGTGCTTAGCGATCCCAACATGACCAACGCCCTGAAGGTGAACGTGTGGGTCACGGTGGTGGGTACCACCTGCAACCTCATCGTCACCATGATGCTGGCGTACCCCCTCAGCCGTCCCGACCTGCCCGGCCGCAAGTTCTTCGTGAAGATGATCGTCGCTTGTATGATCATCTCCGCCGGTACCATCCCCACCTACCTGGTGGTCAAGAACACCGGTCTGGTGGACAGCTTGTGGGCGCTGATCATCCCCAGTCTGGTGACGGTGTACAACTTCATCGTTATGAAGGCCTTCTTCGAAGGTTTGCCCACTGACCTGTTTGAATCCGCCCGTATCGACGGCGCAGGCGAGTTCCGCATCCTTTGGCAGATCGTGCTGCCTCTGTCGCTGCCCATCATCTGCACCATCGGTCTGTATTATGCGGTTTCCCACTGGAACACCTACACCGCGGCCATCTACTACATCAATTCTCAGGAAAAGATGCCCCTGCAGGTGGTTCTGCGCCGCATGATCAATCAGGCTACCGCCAACGAAGTAAGCGCCGACGACGTTATCCCGCCGGAAACGCTGCGCATGGCCGCCGTTGTGGTGGCCACCGCCCCCGTCGTGATCATCTACCCCTTCATCCAGAAGTACTTCACCAAGGGTACGCTGGCGGGTGCTGTTAAGGGATAAAAATTTGCAGTAGTCAAACCGGGGAAATTATGCTATAATGCATTCAAGCGAAAAGTATTTTATCGTTCATATCGTTCATATCGTTCATAATGTGCCGAGAGTGCATATTAGAAATATTTTGTAAAGGAGAAACCCATATGAAGAAGCTCGTATCTCTGCTCCTCGTTGCGATGATGGCTCTGTCTTTGGTGCCTGCCATGGCTGCCGAAGAACCCATCGAAATCATCGTCGGCTGCAAGTCCTTCGGTAACGGCTGGCCGAAAACTCTGGAAGAAGACTTTATGTATCAGAAGATCCTGGAGGAAACCGGCGTATCGTGGAAGCTGGTTCTGATCGACGATTACTGGGCCAAAATGGGCCAGCGCATCGCCGGTAATGACATCCCCGATGTGTTCTTCATCGATGCTGACCATCAGTATGACTACGTGGAAGAAGACGTCATGCTGAACCTGGATCCCTACATCGAAAACGAACTTAAGCCCGTTTTCGACTTCCTGGCCGACACCAACCGCGCTCCCTACCTGGTGAACGGTTCCCTGTACTCCCTGCCCCGCATGTACTCCACCGGTACCGGCTCGGGCACCAAGTCTCAGTGGGGTCTGTTCGTCCGTCAGGACTGGCTGGATGCCCTGCAGCTGGAAGTTCCCACCGACATCAACTCCCTGTACGCTGTAGCCAAGGCTTTCTCTGAGAACGACCCCGATGGCAACGGCGTCGATGACACCTACGGCATCTCCGGCGGCAGCGGCATCCGCGGCTTCCACGTGATCGGTATGTGCTTCGACTTCGCTTTCGAAAACTACTTCGTAGAACGCGACGGCAAGATCACCAACAGCCTGCTGTCTCCCGGCGCTGTTGACGCTCTGACCTGGGCCAAGAAGTTCGTTGACGAAGGCCTCATGGATCCCGACATCATGACCACCACCGGTACCAACAATGCCATCGCCGGCAAGGTTGGCCTGCACATGATCTCCTGGCCCGGCATGGCCAAGCAGTACGCCAAGGACAACATCGCTGCGGTTAACCCCAACGCGAAGTGGATCGTCACCGGCCCCCTGAACAACGAGATCGGCGACATCGACTATATGTATCCCTATGACGGCGTTGGCGGCGGCGACTCTTACGCCCTGTGCGCTGACCTGGAAGACGAACCCGAAAAGCTGGCTGCCGTCTTCAAGGTACTGAACTACCTGGCTTCCGAAGAAGGTTCCTACCTGACCATGTTCGGTCTGGAAGACTATCACTGGAGCATGGTTGATGGCAAGCCCGTCATGAATCCCGACGAAGCCATCAAGTCTCAGGCCAACTACATCTCCACCTACCAGATCTTCTCCCGCGTGGAAATGCCCTACCTGCTGAGCAAGTTCCCCGAAGCCGAACCCGAGTTCCAGTACACCATGTCCATCAACCAGTATCAGTACCTGAACTCCCTGGTCGTTCCTCCGGAAGGCATGTTCCTCAACGACATGAACGCCTACATCACCAACCAGCTGGCTGCTTTCGTATACGGCGATCGTGAGATCTCTCAGGCTGAATACGACAAGTTCCTGGGCGAACTGGACTCCCTGTATGGATTCAACGATTACGTGAAGACCGCCACCGAACAGCTGAATGCTTACGGCTACGGCGTTGCCAAGTAATCTGCTTTAAAAGCAAAAAAGCTGCCGCGCTTTGCGCGGCAGTTCTTTTTATGCTATAATGGAAAAAAACAACAGGCGGTGATCATATGGACTTTGGCAACGGCATCTATAAAGCGGTGACTTTCAGCTATGACGACGGCGTGACACAGGATATCCGCATGATCGAGCTGATGAATCAATACGGCATCAAGAGCACCTTCAACCTGAATTCGGAGCTGCTGGGAAAAAACCGTATGCTTCCCTGCAAGGGGCATCGCATTTCCCATTACAAGGTGCATCCCTCCGACGTGCGGGAAATTTACGCCGGACATGAGATCGCCGTGCATACCCTGACCCATCCGCGGCTGACGGAGCTTGATGAACAGGAGATCGTCCGTCAGGTGGAGGAAGATCGCCTGCGACTGTCCGAGCTTGCGGGCTATGAGGTGATCGGCATGGCCTATCCCTGCGGCGGCGTGAACAACGATGACCGCGTGGCGGAGATCATCAAGAAAAATACGGGCGTAAAGTACAGCCGTACCATCACCTGCAGCGGGAGTTTTGAGCCGCAGGAAAATCTGTACCGTTTTGATCCCACGGTGTGCCACCTGCATTTTGATGAAATGATGGAGCTGGCTGAAAAATTCATTGCCATGGATGCCCGGTCGCCCCGGATCTTCTACGTGTGGGGACATTCCTACGAAATGGATCTCGCTTCCGATTATTGGATGCGGCTGGAGGAGCTGTTTAAGCTGATTTCCGGAAGGAAAGATATTTTCTACGGTACAAACCGGGAAATCTTCGGTTTTTAATGGCTTTCTAATCTTTTTTATACCCGTTTCTCATGACGCAGGGCAGAATTTGCGCTACAATGATACCGTACAAAAGAAACAGCGGCTGAAGCCGCGATGAATTACAGGAGGCAATTACAATGGAAAATAATTGGAAAAAGATACTGAAGGATCTGTGCAGCAGCCGCGTCGTGCTGGAAAAAGAGGAGGATATGCTGATGAATCTGCCCTTCCTCTTCTGCGTTTTTATGACGCTGGCTGCGCCGTGGGTGGCGCTGGTGGGCGCGGTGATCGCCCTGTCCAAGGACTATAAGTTCAGCATCGAGGGTATGCCCGCAAAGGATGAAACCGAAGAATAACAATAAAAAAACCGCCTGAAAAGGCGGGTTTTTTTATGCTTTGTTACTGCTGGGAGGCCAGCTGAGCGTCGTACATCATGATCATTTCCTGCTGGGTGTACAGTTCGATGGTGACCTGATGCGGCAGACACAGGATCATATTGTACAGCACGCGGGTGCTGAGATTTTCAAGGGAAACCTCGCCCTGATTGACGCAGTCCTGATTGTCGCAGGTGGAGGAGGCCATCATCACGCTGTGGTTGGTCAGGCGGATAACGTTGACCTGCTCTTCGTTTTTGATTGTGATATCGCCGGGTTCTCCTTCGGGGAGCGCGAACCAGCGGCCTTCGTTGCCGGCGGAAATGTACACATAGCCGGGGGCGGTGAATACCTCGGCGCCCGTGGGCACATAAGAAGCCTCGGGAGCAGCCGTGGCTTCGGCGGCGGGGGCATCCGTGGCGGCGGGGGCGGGAACAGCCGTTGCAAAGGGCTCTGCGGTGGGCAGGTTCACCATGGGAGCGGGTCTCTTGCGAAGGCCAAAGCCTACGATCAGCAGTACGGCGATGAGCACGATCAGCGCCAGCACCAAATAGAAATTGCGGTTACGCAAAAGCTTCTTCATCAGCAGGAATTCCTTCCGTTCAAAATTTACCGTCCATTATCATAATCGGTATTCCGGGAATTGTCAAGCAAAAACATAAAAATATCGATAAAATAGGATTGATTTTTTTGCAGGTTTGTAGTATGCTGTTAGGGCTGTCAATTTCAGGCAGTAATGTAAATATCAGGAGGACTATCCAATGATGAAACGCATCGTTGCGCTGCTGACTGTGCTGGTCATGATGCTGGGCGTCGTTCCCGCCATGGCTGAAGCTGTGACCGGCAAGGGCACTGCCAAGGGCTATGCCGGCGATATCACCGTGACCGTGACCGTTGAAAACGGCAAGATCACCGACGTTGTCGCCGAGGGCGCCGGCGAAACCCAGGGCATCGGCTCTGTGGCGCTTGAAAAGCTGTCTGCTCAGATGAAAGAACACAACACCATCAACGTGGATGTTATGACCAACGCTACCTTCACCTCCAACGGCATTCTGGAGGCCGCTGCTGCCGCCATCACCGCCGCCGGCCTGAAGGTGGAAGATTTCTCCGCTGCCATCACCGAGATCGCCAAGGACGCCACCTATCACGCTGACATCGTCATCGTGGGTGCCGGCGGCGCCGGTATGACCGCCGCTCTGACCGCTGCCAAGGAAGGCAAGAAGGTCGTTATTGTGGAGAGCCAGCCTGTTACCGGCGGTAACTCCGTGCGCGCCACCGGCGGCATGAACGCCGGCGACACCCAGCATCAGGACAAGGCTGCCTTCGGTCAGGCTGCCGGTGTTGAACTGGGCCTGAAGAACGCCAAGGCTTACGCTGACGACGCCACCGTGGCTGCGCTGATCGCTGCCGTGGAAGCTCAGTGGGCTGCCTATCAGGCCAACCCCGTGGGCTACTTCGATTCCATCGAACTGATGCAGCTGGACACCATCGTGGGCGGCAAGGGCATCAATGACGCCGATCTGGTAAAGGTCATGGCTGAAAACTCCGCCGAGGGCGTGGAATGGCTGACCAACTTCGGCATCGTGCTGGACAACACCGGTGCTTTCGGCGGCGCGTCCGTCAACCGCATCCACTGGCCCAAGGTCAACGACAAGAAAACCAACGTGGGCGCTTACATGATTCCCCTGATGGAAAAGGCTTGCAACGAAGAAGAGAACATCTCTATCCTCTTTGAGACCACCGCTTACTCCATCATCACCAAGAACGGCGCTGCTGCCGGCATCGTTGCCGAAGGCAAGCAGGGCGAAACCGTTACCGTTACCGCTGACGCCGTTATCCTGGCCACCGGCGGCTTCGGCGCCAACCTGGAAATGGTTGCCGAACTCAAGCCCGAACTGGAAGGCTTCATGACCACCAACGCTGCCGGCCTCAAGGGTCAGGGCATTGCCATGGCTGAAGCCATCGGCGCTGCCACCGTGGATATGAACCAGATCCAGATTCATCCCACCGTGCAGTTTGACACCGCTGCTCTGATCACCGAAGGCCTGCGCGGCGACGGAGCCATCCTGGTCAACGCCGAGGGCAAGCGCTTCATCGACGAAGTGGGCACCCGTGACGTGGTTTCCGCCGCTGAGATCGCCCAGACCGGTTCCTACTCCTGGCTGATCGTTGACAAGGCCATGCTGGACGCTTCCGCCACCATCGCCGGCTACGTCAAGAAGGGCTTTGTGAAGGAAGGCGCTACCTACGAAGAACTGGCTGCCGCCTGCGAAATCGACGCTGCCAACTTCGCCGCCACCATGGAAGCCTGGAACGGCTATGTTGCCGCCAAGAATGACCCCGACTTCGGTCGCGTCAACTTCACCAATCCTCTGAACAACGCTCCCTTCTACGCCATCAAGGTGACCGCCGGCATCCATCACACCATGGGCGGTCTGAAGATCAACACCGAAACGCAGGTGCTGACCGCGGACGGCACTGCTATCCCCGGTCTGTATGCTGCGGGCGAAGTTACCGGCGGCGTGCACGGCGCCAACCGTCTGGGCGGCAACGCCGTTTGCGATTTCGTGGTCTTTGGCCGCATCGCCGGTGCTGAAGCTGCCGAGTACGTGAAGTAATTACTCGTCTTTAAATAAAGAAGGAACCCGTTTGGGTTCCTTCTTTTTGTTGCAGAAATGCTTGACAGAATTCGCGGAGACGGGATAAAATCTTCTTAACCGGATCATGGTCAAATGAACTTTTTGCGGTAATTTCTGCCCGGAAAGAAAGGGAGATAAATTTTCCATGAAGAAGATCCTGCTGCTTGCGTGCCTGCTGATGCTGTGCATGGTGTGCTCTGCTTTTGCGGCAACAACGACTTACACGGGTATGTGCGATCCCATTGTGATCGATCAGCCCGGTGAGCATACCATTATTTTGGATAACGTGGAGATCTACGCGGGTAATTCCCCGGCGATCCGCATTGAAGCGCCCGCTTCCAAACTGACCATTATCCTGAAGGACGATTCGGAGAATATATTGCACGGCGGTACAGACGAGTGGAGTGAGTATGGTGACGGCGCCATCGTCAACAGCAGTACCGCGCTGGTCATTCGCTGCGAAAGCGCAGGCGACGGTTACGAGTGCGGTGAACACTGCGGCGTGCTTTACGCGAAGGCTTCCGATACAGAGGGGGGATCCGGTTCGGCTGCGATTGGCAGCCGGTTCGGTGAAGCAATGAGCGGCTCCATTACGATTCTCGGCGGCAGGATTAACGCCGATTCGCTTAGTGGCGCCGGTATCGGCAGCGGTATGCGCGGCAATATGAGTGGTACGATTACCATCAGCGGCGGCAGGATTGACGCCGATTCGGGTAGTGGCGCCGGTATCGGCAGCGGTATGGGCGGCAAGATGAGCGGCACGATTACCATCAGCGGCGGCAAGATCGACACGGATACGGGCATTGGCAGCGGTAAACGCGGCGAAATGAGCGGCGACATTATTATGAACGGCGGCTCTTTCTATGCAACAACCGTCGATAACGCAGCCATCGGCAGCGGCAAGAATGGCGACATGAGCGGTGCGATTACCATTAACGGCGGCGTCCTCCATGTCAGCGGAGAAAGCGGCGCGGGCATCGGCAGCGGTACCGGGGGCAATATGAGCGGTACGGTTACCATCAACGGCGGTTATGTGAATGCCTCCTCTTCAGGAAGAAGCGTGGGCGTCGGCAGCGGATACGATGGCGAGATGAGCGGCAGTTTTATCGTGAAAGGCGGAACTGTCACGGTCAGCTCTTCCGAATCTGATTCCGACAGCGAAAGCGGTCCCGCCATCGGCGCAAGCGGAAGGGGCACTGTGACCGAAAATGCTGTGATTTGCGTGGATCCTGATGCGGGATGGATCGCAGTGAAGGCAGGCCTCAACAAAGACGCAGCTGCTCCCCTTGCGAACAGCCCGTTCAATGCTCGCACGGATCTGAAATCCTTGCTGGAGGATACATCCTACGTGGAATTCAGACCTGCCGTACCTCCGGTGACGCCTGTTCCCGCGACGCCCGTCCCGGCAACACCCGTTCCGGCAACGCCTGTTCCTTCTCCCGTTCCCGAAATTCCCGCAACGGGCGACAGCATGAACCTTGCGCTGCTTGCCGTTCTCGCCGCAGCGGGCATGATCGGCTTGACGGTGATATTGCGCAAAAAAACAGAAGCGTAAAGCAAAATAAAAAGCCCTGCCGGTTGGCGGGAGGGTTGTTAAGGAACAATTTATCCTGCAACGAACAAACGAGCATCCGTGTTTGGATGCTCGTTTGTTTATGTAGTCCTCAAACGCAATGCACAGGAACGGTGCGTATAATTGCGCCCTTCTGTGATCTGTGGCTGCTCGATAAATTGGAATTTAACGCTTTCTTTGCTTATATATAACGACAGCAAACCAACTGGCTATAATGAACATCATTATTCCTTGAACAATCTCCGCAATCAACAATTCTTTGCCGTTCATTACCACAATTTTAGTTTCAAAATCAAATAGAAAATGCACCAGAATTGCAGGAATAATATTGGAGGATATTATCGTCATCTCCATTGCAAGCCAACCGAAAATAAAAGCATTCAGTACGGTTAAAGCAATCAAAAATACATTACTGCCCGTGAATACGGTAGCAACATGCCCAATGCCAAAAATAAGCGTAGACCACAACACGATTCCTTTAGCCGAAAATTCTTCTTTTAGATATCGGGGTATTATCCCTCTGAAGTATACTTCCTCCGATAATCCTACAAACAGGTACAGAAACAAACTGCCCAGCACGTATCCAATTGATTTTACATAGAATCCTTTCATGGCTACCGGAACAAAAATAACAAGAAGAGGGATAAAATATAATACTTTTTTGCAACCTTTAAAATCAAACGA
>JAFYVB010000019.1 GCA_017549335.1 Clostridia bacterium
GGCTATCGCGACGTGCTGGCGACGATCCATGAAAACTATGACTACATTCCCCCTCGGGCGAATGTTATTTTGCAGCTGCACCGCGACCTGTATCAGTACAGCGGCATAGGTATCGGCGGTCACTTCAAAAATACCGATAACGTGATTGAGGAAGAGCTGGACGATGGCACGAAGCGCGTTCGCTTCCGTCCGGCGACTGCATTTGAAACGCCGGACATGATCGAAAACCTCTGCAATCAGTTTTTGCGAGAAGTGGATCGCGGCGAGGTTGATCCCCTGCTCCTGATCCCCATGTTCGTTCTGGATTTCCTCTGCATCCATCCCTTCAACGATGGCAATGGACGCATGAGCCGCCTTTTGACCCTCTTACTGCTGTATCGCAGCGGGTACATCGTCGGCAAGTACATCAGTATCGAAATGCTGATCGAAAAGACGAAGGACACCTATTATGATGCACTGCAAGCAAGCTCTACCGGCTGGCACGACGGCGCGAATGATTACATGCCTTTTGTCTCCTACACGCTGGGCATTATCAAGAGCGCATACAAGACGTTCTCTGAGCGCGTGGAGCATTTGACCACAAAGGGTATCTCCAAGCCGGAACGCGTGCGCCAGTTCATCGAAAACAAACTGGGCAAGGTGACAAAGAAGGATATCATGGACGCTTGCCCCGATATCAGCGCAACCACCATCGAAAAGGCTCTTGGTGAGCTGGTGAAGGATGGTACGATCATCAAGATTGGCAATGGACGCGGCACGGGGTATGTTTACAACCGCAATGATCAGTGATTGGAGGGAACGATATGGCTACCTTTGAAAATACAAACAAGACTTTGCATATTGCTGACGCTACACGTGAAATCGCTGAAATTCAGAAGATCATTAACGACTATAAGCAGGGGCGCGGAATTGATCGGGAAAAGGTTGCTGAAATCATCAAGCGTCTTAATTCGAAAGACGTTACCATCGCGCTCTTCAATTCCAAACTGAATCCGAGTTGGACGTTGATTGCCGATGCAACAGACGAGCAGATTATTGGCAATTTGAATCTTACGCTGTTGTACCTGTCTGGCAAAATGACAGTCGAAGGAATCTGTGATATCGTCAAAGGAGACAAGAACCATACTAACACTTAATTCGATTGAAAAAGATATATTTTGTGGCCAAACGAATGCACAGAAGGAGTTGAGGTCATGATAAAAAGATGGTTTGAACGAATTTATGCAGGAATCCGAAAGATAGTTACCAAAATCAAAACTAAGCGAGCTTCTAAAAAACACAACACCATCTTTTGGAGTCTGACTCCCAAAGATGATCTTGACTTGCAGATTTATGAGCAAGCGATTGATTATGCTTTTAAGAAAAAAGACATACATAATGTCGCAATTTCAGGTGCTTATGGCGCGGGAAAAAGCAGCATTATTGCATCCTACAAAAAGAAGCATCGTCGTCTTAAGTTCATGCATATTTCGCTTGCGCATTATCAACCTATTTCTAATCAGGACGGAGAAGCTAATATCGCTGAAAATGCGCTTGAACTGAAAATCCTCAATCAGCTTGTTCACCAGATCCCGGCAAGAAAGATTCCGCAAACTGGGTTCCGCGTAAAGCATCCGATCACATTTTGGCGAACATTGCTTTGGACTATTAGCCTTGCTGGATTTAGCATGGCTATGCTGTATGTCTTCTTGTTTGCCAAGTGGGGGAGTTTTGCGATTACGCTAACTGAATCACTTCCGGAACAATTTGCCCCATATATTGATGCTACAACACAGCCCTATGCGAGGTTGCTTGCGTTGGGTATTTGTATTCTGTTTGCAGTATTTATTCTGTATAAGGTCATTAGCGTTCAACGTCTTAAGAACGTCCTGAAGAAGGTGAGCATTCAGGGTAATGAAATCGAACTGAGTAATGGCGAAGTGGATTCATTTTTTGACCGCTACCTGAACGAAGTCCGCTATCTTTTTGAAAACGTTGGAGTGGATGCCATCGTCTTTGAGGACATGGATCGTTTCAATATGGAGAGTATTTTCGAAAGGCTCCATGAGGTGAATACACTGGTCAATCTTCGCAGAAAGAAGAAGCCGCTGCGTTTTATTTATCTCCTTAGAGATGATATCTATAAAACAAAAGATCGTACCAAGTTTTTTGATTTTATTATCCCGGTTATTCCTGTCATTGATGCTTCGAATTCGTACAATAAGCTGAAAGAAATGCTGGAAAAGGCAAGCTTAATAGAAGGATTCGATGATTCGTTTTTGCAAGGTATTTCGCTGTACATTGATGACATGCGTCTTCTGCAAAATATTGTGAATGAGTTTATCATTTACTTTGATGAGCTGAAATCAACGGAACCCAATGCCAATAATATGTTGGCAATTATCACATACAAGAATTTGTTCCCGAAAGATTTTAGTGATTTGCAGTTGGGGCGTGGATATGTTGCTTCTTTGTTTGCAAACAAGCATCTGTTGATTGATGCGCGTCAAAAAGAGTTGAATTCTCAAATTAAGGAAGCAGAAGCAAGAATTCAGCAAATAGATGCAGAAATTGCAAAAAGCGAAGAAGAAATAGACAAGATTTATGTCAATCCGTACTCTCGCTATCGATCTGATGAAGAAAAAGCTGCGATTGCGTTGAGAAAACAGTTAGTTCGCGAGAAAAAAGAAGGACATTCGGACGAACTTAGAGCATCGATAATTAGAGATAAAAAGTCCTTGGCTGAATTGGCGCAATCCAATTTAAGCGAGTTGCTTAACCGTGATAACATAGATCAGTTTATGGTGCTGAGTGAACATTCACAAGAATATGCTGACGTTTTGCAAAATGAATACTTTGCACTATTGAAATACTTGATCCGCAATGGTTTTATTGGAGAAACTCATTCTGATTACATGACGTATTTCTACGACGGGAACATTTCTGTTACGGACAAGACCTTCTTGCGCAGTATTACGGATCAGGAGGCTAAAGAATTCACCCATCCGCTTAGAAATGTTGCCGTTGTTCTGAAACGAATGAGAGACATCGACTTCGATCAGATCGAATCGCTTAACTTCGATTTGTTTGCGTTTATGCTGCAGCATGCAAATGCTAATCTTCCCCGTTACATTGCAATGATGCAGACGAATAAAGCAACAGATTTCGTGATTGAGTTTTTTGGAAAGAATCGCGTTATGCCGGAACTGATTCGAAATCTAAGCAAGCATTGGGCTGATTTTTTGCATCAAGCAATCACGAATGGTTGGTTCGACAAAAAATCAATGAAAGAGTATTCCGTCAACGCATTGCTGTATCTTGATTCGGAAGAATTGAAAGCAGTGAACATTGATGGTTGTTTGACTGCCTATGTTTCAAAGATGCCCGACTATCTTAACATCGATAATCCAGATATCGATAGACTGATTGCTTCTTTTGAAGAAATAGGAATTGTGTTCGGAACTATTGATGAAGAACACGCCGACACTACGTTGCTGAATGCTGTTTATGTCAGTAGTTTGTATACGCTCAATGCAGCCAATATTGCCGTAATGCTACATACTCAATACAGTGTTCGTGATGATGAAGCCATCATGCATCGGAATTATTCAGAAATAATGTCTCGCTCCCATTCTCCAATGGCTGTCTATGTTTTGAATAACGCTGAGATATACATGCAAACTTACTTGGGCATGTGTAATGGCTGGGTGGACGATTCTGAGGATTCAGTAATTGCTATTCTGAATAGCGAAGATATTTCTTTGGATACGAAAATTCGCTATATTGCCATCATGCGGACGATGATTACAGACCTAACGGCTGTCACTTGCATTGAGTGTTGGGAAACAATGTTTGAAAAGGAGCGTGTCGTATTCTCTGAACATAATGCGCTGGCCGCTTTCTTCCAGAATCAAGAACTTACTCCGCTGCTGATTGGCTTCGTCAATAAGGGGCAATGTGTAATTGACTGCGATGCCATTCGAAATGAATATCAGAATGACAAGCTGGTAACGTTTATGGAAGCCATGATGCGGGAGGACAGTGTGTCAAATACAGTGTTTGAATGCTGGATTTCCGGCTTGTACTCGATTTGCTCAGATGAATATGCTTCCTTTGAAGTGGGAACAACGCTTAATGCAGTCAAAATGCGATTCCTATTTGATCTGAACATTATACCCATGACCGCAGATGGCTTGTCTTTTGTTAGAAAGCATTATTGTCAACATATTCGCTACTTTGTCGTTCAAAGGATTTCGGAGTATGTCGCAATAATGAATGCAACGATCTTCATCCATGAAGAATTGTTGAACTTGTTGACTTGGCAGGAAGTAGATAGCGATACCAAACTGGAACTGCTCAAACATGCCTCTCAACCCATCAGAATAAGCAGCAGCAACTATGAAGCCCCGGTTGCGTTACACATTGTCCAGCATAACTTTGACGAAAGTGAATTGCCGCAATGCCTACTTCAATATAGAAAGTATAGCGCTGAGGTACGGGAGGCTCTTGTCGAAAAAGCGTTGTTGAATATTGATGTCGCTATTGAAAATGCAGATAAGCTTGATGATGCGCTGGTAGTCAGCTTGATGAGTAGCGAAATTGCTCTTGAAAAACGCATCGAGTTCCTTGTTAAGCTGATGCATGTGTGGAGTCAGGAATGTATTTTGCAAGAACTGGATAATTGTGGCCTAAATGAATATCGCAAGCTTCTGAAACCTTACGCTGGTAAGACAATCGCTGTTGATTCTATTAGCAGTAAATTGCTGAGCGCTTTCCAGTCAGCTCAATGGATTGACTCTTATGCAAAGGATGCTAACGATACCAACCTATACAGAATTGAATTGCCGAAAAAGAAGCAGAAGTAAGCTAAAGGCCCAACACCTCGTCCTCTGTAGGTGTTGGGCCTCACAACTTACAGCAACTCAATCCCCCTCTTCAACTCCGCGATGCCATCCTCCGAAACTGCGATGTAATACTTCCTTGTAGTCTCAATCTTGCCGTGGCCCATCTGGTTGCACAGCAAATGCGGCGGGATGTTCATGTCGGCGAGGTGGGTTCCGTAGGTGTGCCGGAGATGGTGGTATTTGAAGTTGATTCCCTTTTCTTTGAGGGCTCTTGATGGGTATTTGATCGAATTCACCGTCTGCATGTGACCGTTCGGCAGAGAGTTGACCAGTTCAAGAGAGGAAATCATCTGCCCGTCCACGTCTTCGATCATGGTCTGATTCTGCTGCCGCTGATAGAAAAGAACGACTTCATCTTCCTTGCGCCTCTCCCACAGCGCGGCCAAATACTGTTTCATGCGTTCGTTCAGGTAAATGGTGCGGTAGGCGTTCTTCGTTTTGAGTGTCACCAGCTTGATGATCCCGTCCTGATACTGCATCTGACGCTCAATGCGGATCATGCCGTTTTCAAGATCAACGCAGTCCCATTTGAGGCCGAAACACTCATTGATGCGCAGTCCGCAATAGCGACCCAAGAGGTAAGCAGTCTCCGTGTTTGTTCCTGCAAAATATTCGTCCATGATGGCGCATTCGGCTCTTGTAAAGGCTACGATGTCCAGCCGTTCGTCCACCTTGGCTTTCGGCATGTGAATCTTCGTGTCTTTGTTCACGCACATCTTGTTGTACGCCTGTTGGGACATGTAATCGCGGGAGTACGCTTGCCCGAAGATCAGGTAGAACATTTTGAGGAAGGATTCCACATACCGGAAGGAATGGCCCTGCTCATAGTACAGGTTGGCAAGATAATCCTGCACCTCGGCCACAGAAATCTCATCGATCACCCGCTCCCCGAACTTGTCCCGAAGATAGTTGTTCCAAAGCGAATTCTGCTTCAAAACGGTGTTGTAGGCTCTGTCGGCGCGACCCTTTTCGCAGTATTCAAGGAACACTTCTTTTACAGTTTTAGGCTCGGCAATCGGAATGCCGTCAATCGGTTCTTTGGCTTTCGCGGCCTTGATTGCAGCGCGGCGTGCATCAACAGCAGCTTTCTTTGTCAGGTAGGGCACTCCGTAAACGTCTTTCGTGCGGCGTTGCGCAATCACTTCGCCATCGACAGTTATCTTGAATCGGTACGCCCAGTTGCCGCTTGGCAGGGGATAAACGCCTGTGTCGTACTTCTTTTTCTTCGCTTTCGCCATGATTTTTCCGCTCCTTCAAAATTGTCTTTTTAGACACTTTCAAAGAAACCGACACTGCGTGTTTTCGCCACCATCAGCGGGAAACCAAGTGTTCGTTCCCCAGCGGGGCGTAGAAATCGCAGGGATTCGGCCCGAAGGGACGAAGAACGGAGATTTCCAGCCGCGCTAATGGCCCGCGACGAAGCCCGCCATGGCAAGGCTTTCGAAGGCCTCCTGAAGCGCTACTTCGGCAAGTAAGAAATCCAGTAAAATCAAAGGTTTTCAAGGGAATCACTCTGAAAAGGGTGGTTCCCTTTTTCTACTTTTCTGCCATTCTGCTTCTGGTTTGGGTGTGTTTTCACCCCTCCTTTATGTCATTCCTATGCAGAAAACTAAAGACCAATAGTGAATATAAAGTGGATTGACTGACCTGTTTTAATAATCTGTTTTTATAATCATCGAATTAATATTGATTTTTTGTTCGCATCATGGTATAATCAGCAGCGGAAAGGAGATGAAATCATGAACCGCGAAACGATTGCTAAGATTGTGAAAGCAAGCGGCGTATCTGCCGGCGAATTAGTTCTTGTTCACTTTTGGGGTGAAGACGCAGATAAAGAAATAGCAAATAACTTTGTTGCGTCTGTCGCCGCTTTGGGAGCAACCCCCTTTCTTTTGCAGCAGGCTCGCTCGATCAATCAGACTATTTTCTCGACTGCAAAAGAAACTTGCTTTGATGATCGCTACTTTGACCTGTTTTCCAAGTTTGATGCTGTACTGGATGTATTTGCATACCAACCTATTGTTCTTGGCGGTAAGATTGAAGAGGAACAGATGGTTCTTTACCGCAAGTACATCTCGCAGTTGTTCTACAAGCTGATGGAATGCACACGTTTTACGCAAATACGGATCCCAACAGTAGCTAATGCGGCAGAGTCAAATCTTGATCCTCAGGAATACATTCAACGAATGACTAAAGCTTTTGATATTGACTACCCCGAAGTTGATTTAGCTTGTAAGCGTGAAGTTGAACGATTTTCAGGAGTGACCAAGGTTGTTGTTCATTCAGGGATTGATTGTGCTTTGTATTTTGATATAACCGATCGCGCATGGCACGTTGATTCCGGCAATGGCGATCTTCCTTGCGGAGAGATATACATTGCTCCAATAGAAGACAAATCCTGCGGCAATGTATTCTTTGAAACATTCTATTTGGATGATGTGAAATACAACAATGTTACTTTACAGATTTCAGATGGCGAAGTTTCAGGGAGTAGCAACAAGGACGTTGAGGAACATTTTGCTAAGTTGTCGAAAGAAGATAGGATGGTTTGTGAACTGGGTCTGGGAATGAACCCCAATGTAAAGGACTTGTGCGGATATACCGTGCTTGACGAAAAAATGATGGGAACATTTCACATTGCAGTTGGTACCAATACTATGTTCGGCGGAAAAAACGAAGCATCCAATCACATTGATTTTGTGGGATGCGGAAAAGTAGAGGTTATCTTATGATTGAACAGAATCTGTCGAAGCTGAGTTGCTACTTTGAAGAACAGATTGCTATGTGCGGCCAGCGGACTGCGGAATTGCTTGCGGATGCTCGTACAGACGAAGCCAACTTTGAGAAAATCAAAGCGAATGTCTACGATATCTTCCGCACAATCCTTTCTGTTGCGGTCAAAAGCAGCAAAGGAGATCCCGTAACCGTCCGGCGTTTCTTTCTTCAAAAAGCTGAGCAGATCCCGTCAAACTGGATGGCTGCGTTCGAGGCAGCGAAACAGCACAATGATGTGATCAAGATGCAGATTGAGCAAATCAAGCTTGATACAATTCATGAGATCAAGGAGACCTTTGCAAACATTTGGGAGGGAGAAGCATGACAGAATTTGAGGCGATTCGCCTTTTTAAGTGCCTGTCTGATAAGTCTCGCTTGCAAATCCTCAAGTCGCTTGCAATCGAAGATATGTATGTTGAGCGTTTAGCTGAACGACTTGGCATCACTGCCCCGACGGCATCCTTTCACTTGAAAAAGTTGGCTGATGCCGGTGCAGTTACATCCTACAAAAGTCAGTACTACATGATGTATTCACTCAAGAAGGATATCTTTGAAACAAGCATTATGGATATTCTGCAAGAGGAGTCCGATGAAGCTGAGGTACACGCTCAACGGGATGCTGAATATCGTCAGAAGGTGATTGATGCATTCTTCGAGTATGGTAAGCTGAAAGCTATTCCCACCCAGCGCAAGAAGGAACGTATTGTTCTGGAAGTTATCGTCCAAGCATTCGAATATGATCGTGTTTACTCCGAACGTGAGGTTAACATTATCATTGCTGATTTTCATGACGATTTCTGTACGATCCGTCGTGATATGATCGGCGAGCAACTTCTGGATCGAGACACTACAGGATATTGGCGTGTGAAGCCATAAGGAGATAATGAGATGGTTATTGGAATCTTTGGTGAAAGTTGTACCGGAAAATCCACACTTGCAGAAAAGCTGAAAACACAGCTTGATGCTGAAGTCTACACCGGTAAAGATTATTTGCGTCTTGCGAAGAATGAGACCATGGCAAAGATGCTTTTTCAAAAGAAACTGGATGAAGCGGTCTCTGGCTCGCATATTATCTATGTGATTTCTGAAAGAGAACATTTGCCATTACTCCCAGCCAACGCAATTAGAATTCTGGCAACAGCAGATTTAGCGGTCATTAAAGAACGTTTCGCACAGCGTATGAGAGGGAATCTTCCTGCACCCGTTGCGGCCATGCTGGAAAAGAAGCATGGGTGCTTTGATGCCGAAAACTGTGATTTTCACGTGGTCTCCGGCCAAGATGACCTGGATGAGGTTTGTACTTCCATTCAGAACAAAGTGCTTGGATGACAAGGCGGTCTGCTGGTAAGGATTGTGCCTCCAATAGAAAAAACAACAGGATGTGAAGCAGTATCGTGGGATGAATGGGTATGCTAACATGAGAACAACATACATAAAGAAAGGAAAATCATCATGAACATGAATTGGAAAGACATGACGCTGCTGCAAAAAATTGCCCTGATCATTAGCTGCATTGCTGCTTTTATAGCCGCACTTGCCCTTCGGGATCCGAACCTTTTCCCCATCAACATGACTTCCCCCGCTATCGCAGTGATTACTGTCTTCGAAGCCTTGGCCTATTGGAAGCAAAACCGCAAATTGGCCTATCTGCTGATTGCCGGTGCAGTCATTTCCCTGGCCTTCTTCGGAGCAGAGCTTTTCCTGCTTTAATAAAAATGGCGCGGAGAAACCCGCCATGCCAAGGCTTTCGAAATCCACCCGAAGCGCTGCTGCAACAAGTAATTTAACCCAAATAAGCTAAAACGCCGATTTCAGAGGACGGTCCCGCGAGGGGCTGTCCTCTTTTGGGTCTTGCTTCAGTCCTTGGCTTCTGCTGCCACCGCTCAGACCAGTTTCCTCTGTCACAACTCTTCAGTCACAACATTGGCTAAATTACAGGTGCAGCAGTTTCTTCTGTCAATTTTCCGTTTCAAAGAAAAGGGCAGTTGCCGCTTTCGTCATTATGTGGTAAAATGCCTTATATCGGTGCTGAAAGGAGAAATTTAGTATTTGACGAAAGCCTGGGGATGTACACCGCCAAGGTAAACGGCGTCACTGTAGCCTATGAGGATGAGGCTTCCGCCAACGATCTTGATCGGGCAAACACCGTTGCGAGCTTGTATTACAAGCGTCTTGACGAGATCATTGCCTTCATGATGCCCGATCTTCGTGAGATGTACGGCGAAACAGATGCAAAAAACCGTAAAGGAAAACCTTGGCACGCCCATCGTTTATCCCGATACGTGTGTTATTGAGTATCTTGATCATTCGCTGGACTATGAGCACATCTTCACGCTGGAGTTCTCCAATCCCGATTTTACCGGCTTTAAATACTTTTCTGTGGATGGCTGATCAAAAAACTCATTAAACGAGGTGGCAATATGTTTTCTCTGCTTCCCTACAAAGCTCCCGACTTTACTCAGAAACAGTTTGTCGATGCGCCCGATGCCGTATTCGTTCCGGCGCCGGCTGACGGCGTTGCGCCCGAAAACTTCCATGCCATGAGCATCTTCCCCGAATACATGAAGGTAAACGGTGAATGGCTGCTGGCCGAGGAAAGCCGCATGGACTGCGGTGCCGTGCTGGAAAACGGCAAAATTGCCGTTAAGGAGTTCCGCCGCCTGAAGAAGGGCGATCTGGTGCTTGTCGGACGTACGGAAAACTGCGAAGACGGCATTTATATGTATGCCGATGGTTTTGAAGAAGAAAAGGCTACGAAGGATACCTTTGCCTTCCGGCAGAATCGCAGCCGTGAAACGGCTTTTTCGAAAGATTATGACGATCTGTATGAGCTGCTCAAATATGAGCGCGATCACGGCAAGATCGTTTGGGTTATGGGCCCCGCCTTTTCCTTTGACCAGGACGCCCGCAACGCCATGAGCTGCCTGATCGAAAACGGCTATGTTCATGCCGTCCTTGCCGGTAATGCTTTGGCTACCCACGATCTGGAAGGTGCATATCTGGGCACCGCGCTGGGACAGGATATTTACACCCATGTTTCCCAGCCCAACGGCCACTACAATCACCTGCAGACCATCAATCGCGTTCGCTATCACGGCAGCATTGCCAACTTCATCCGTGAAGAAGGCATCGACAACGGCATTGTGTATAACTGTGAAAAATATGGCGTTCCCTATGTGCTGGGCGGCTCCATCCGCGATGACGGTCCTCTCCCACCTGTTTACGGCGACGTTTACGCCGCGCAGGACGCCATGCGCAACGAGATCAAGAGCGCTACCACGGTAATCTGCCTTGCCACCATGCTGCACACCATTGCTGTTGGCAATATGACGCCCTCTTACCGTGTTCTGGCGGACGGCACCGTGCGCCAGGTATACTTCTATTGTGTGGACGTCAGCGAGTTCACCGTTAACAAGCTGGCTGACCGCGGCAGCCTCAGCGCCCGCGGCATCGTTACCAACGTGCAGGACTTCGCCGCACTGGTGCAGAAAGGTCTTGGACTGAACAAATAATCGCCTAAAACAAAGAAGCCCGCAAGGGCTTCTTTCATTTGTTTGAAAATGACCGCACGATCATTTGTTTGGGTGACAGAGCGTATTTCTTTTTGAAAACCTTGGAAAAGTACAGTGCATCCGAATATCCGCAGCGTTCTGCGATTTCACGCACGTTTCCTGCTCCGCCTTCGATCAGCTTCAAAGCATATTCGAGTCGGCGCTCCTGAAGGTATTCCGTAAAGCTAATACGCACCATTCTTTTAAATGCAGCAGAAAGATACTTTGGATGAAAAGCAAATCTTTGACTGAGAAAGGATAGATTCAGCGTGCTGTCTGTAAAGTGACCATCAACATAGCGCTTCACCTGCAAAATTCCATTCATTTTTTCATCCGGATGCATTTCATCTTTTTTCAAGCACAAATGCGAAAAAGTGTAAAGAAGTATCCCCTCACAAATCAGATCAAGATTTTCCTCTGTTACGGCGACAAAAGCATTTTCCCACAGCGGACGTATCGAATCGTAGCCGTGATACACCGGCTTTGTACGTGGCGAATCAATTCGATCAATCAGTGCCGCAGCCCTGCTTCCAACAAAAGTAATATAGATATACTCCAGACAGTTAGCATTCTCAATGTAATACGAATTGGCAGCAAGAATGACGAAGATATCCCCTGATGTCAAGTCATACTCCGTACCGTTGGTATGCAGCTTTCCCTCTCCATGCGTTACGAAAGCCAAAGAATAAGTAGATGGCAAAATGGGTTTTTGTTCAAATTGAGCATTTCTCTCATACACAAAATGAACGATGTTGATCTCCTCCGCAGAGACTCTGCCCGAAACAAATTTGCAAATATTATCCATAGCAGCACCTCACCATTTAATTATACGGCTCAATCATAAATCGTCAACCGAAAACATTACTATATTCCATATTTTTATGGTATTTATCCATTCATTTGGCTTTAATGTTACCGTATAATGAAACTGATCATTTTCTCTGGAGGCGGTATGATGAATAAATGTAAAATCGGCGTTGTTGGCGTAGGACGCGGCATGATGATGCGCAAATATTGCGAAGATGCCGAAAACGCGCAGATCGTTGCCATCTGCGATATCTGGGAGGAAGGTCTTGAAAAGGCCAAAGCAAAGCTTGGCACAGACAGCGTTACTTACTACACGGACTATACCGAGTTTTTGAAGCACGATATGGACGCCGTTCTTTTGGCCAACTACGCCACCGAGCACGCGCCCTTTGCCATTGCTGCTATGAAAGCCGGCAAGGACGTGATCAGCGAAGTATTGCCCGCACAAAATATGGCGGAAGCGGTTGCTCTGATCGAATGTGTGGAAGAAACGGGCCGCAAATATTGCTATGCCGAAAACTATTGCTTTATGGGCGGTCCTCTGGAAATGCGCAAAAAATATCTGGACGGCACGCTGGGCACCTTTGAATACGGCGAAGGCGAATATATGCATAACTGCGAGCCTCTGTGGCCCCGCATCACCTACGGTCAGCCCGAACACTGGCGCAATAATATCTCCGCATTCTTTTACTGCACTCACTCGGTGGGCCCGCTGCTGCACATCACCGGCATGCGCCCTGTCAGCGTGGTAGGCTTTGAATGTCCCTTTAACGAGCGCATGGCTCGCATGGGCGCAAAAGCCGGCAATACGGCCATCGAAATGGTCACGCTGGAAAACGGTGCGGTTGTAAAAAGTCTGCACGGCCTTGGCTGCTCCAAGGATTCCATCTGGTATTCGGTATACGGCAGCAAGGGACGCATGGAAACAGCCCGTGAAGATGCGGAATGCGGCAATATGAACCGTGTTTATGAGAATCTTGACGCTTACAGCGGCGAAAACAAGAACAACCCCACCAGTCATATGTATGAAGACGAGCTTCTTTTGAAGGGCGCCAAGCACGGTCATGGCGGCAGCGATTATATTTGTCTTTATTACGCCGTCGAATACATCCGCGGCGATAAAACCGCTGATATCGTGGACGTTTACGAAGCCGTTGATATGTGGATGTGCGGACAGTTCGGTTATTTTTCCGTTCTGGACGGAGGCTGCGTAAAGCAGATCCCCAATCTGCGCGTCAAAGCAGAGCGCGATGCATGGCGGAACGACCTGCGCTGCACCGATCCCGCCGTCGCCAAGGATCAGCTGCTGCCCAGCTATTCCAAGGGCAATCCCGACATCGATCCGGCCATCTACGATTACTGGAAAGAAAAATGGGAAGAAGTAAAGGATAAAAAATAAAACACATAAAAAGCCGCAGCGCAAATGCTGCGGCTTTATTTCATAATCAGTGAAGGAATACCGGCTTGCACATATCCTCGGTAAAGGATACTCTCAAAGTCTCCGTACACAAGGTTTTGAGGCAGTTTGCCCAGCGCCGAAATCAGCATATCATCGGTCGGGATGTCCTTCAGATCGTAATATGCACCATAATCACGATTTCCGGGCAATTCACTTATCAGATGCGCGGTTTCCTTTGCATCAAGGGTACGCAAATCTCCAAGACACTGTACCTCTGCGCCTGAATTGCCGATATAAAGCTTGCAGTCAGCATGTACCGTCAGATACGTTTCTTCCTGAGGCTGCGTATACCGCGCAGACCAATCAATACCCTGTCTGATTTTGTCCATCGCCGAAGCAATCGTATTTTCCGAGGCTTCTCTGAGAATATTTCCCCCATTCTGACGCCATTGCGTCAGATGCCCGCGTATTTTTTCAATATCCTCCAATCTCGCCCGATGAGGCTCGAAATCCATCATGTTTTGATGGGGGGTGAATATGGGAATTGCAAAATAAATACTTTCAGGGCAGATCCGTTCAATCGTTTGGGTAATTGCCTCTGCATCCATGGGAAAATAGCGATTCATCATCAGCGAGACACTGACAGACGCACCCAATGAACGGGCATACAAAGCCGATTCAACAGCCTTTTGATGCGCGCCTTTCCGTCTGACTATTTCATCGTGATGATGGGAATCCCCGTGGAGCGTGATCCCAAAGTCTTTATAGCCTTTTTCAAGATAAGAGCGAAGGACGTTGGCCTTATCATCACGGCGCATCAAGGCAATACCCGTCGTCATGCCGTGATGATAGTATACGGCTTTCCTTGTTTCAGATACCGCCTGTACGATCCTAAGAATCTCCGGATGATTTATCGGTTCATGGTCCAGTGTATAGGACAATTCTGCAGGAAGGTATTCCGCTATCTCATCCAGTTTATTCAAGCATCCGATCACATCTTCCAGCGCCATCATCGGCGCAGGGCCGCCATTTACATAGCAATGCATGCATCGGGTATTACACCCCGATACAAGAATATCAAAATTGATCATTTGTTTCTTTCCGTCAAATATTCAGCACATACGCCAGCATCAGGTTCGTCGTGTTAAGAAGACTTAGAGTGTGCGTGCGCTCGCGGCCGTGGCTGCAGTAAACGGGCATACCGAAGGCGGCAGCCGAAATATTGTTGCTGCAGGTCAGGGCAGTGGAGGCATCCGTGGAATAGCGGAAGAAAATATCCACCGCATAGTCGCACTCCGCCTTTTCAGCGTAATTGATCAGGCGCGTCACCAGATCATAGGTATAGGGCGCTTTTCTGTCCTTTGCACAGATCGTCACGCAGCGCTCATGGCCATCGTTGTCAGGGCCGATCAGGCCGATATCAATCGCCACATATTCCGATACCTCCGGCGGCACCCAGGGACCGCCAAGGCCGATTTCTTCGGCAAAGGTAAAGGCGATCATTGTTCTGAAAGCAGGCTTCAGATCATTTTCCCTGAGGTATTTCAGCATCGCAAACACGCAGGCGATCGCTGCTTTGTCATCAATAAAACGGGATTTGATATAGCCGTTTTTCGTGAATTCGCAGCACGGCTCCACGCTGATCACATCGCCGTGGCGGATGCCCATCTTCTGCACATCCTCTTTGCTGTGAATATCCTCATCCAGCAGCACGATCATGGTATCATCGCTGCGTTCCAGCGTGCGTGCATTCTCAAACACATGGGTGGAGTGGGATTGACAAGCCAGCAGACCCGTATATTCACGCCCGTCACGGGTATGCACCGTCACAGAGGAGCCTTCCGCACTGATGTATTGCATTCCCCCAAGGCTTCTCACGCGGATTTTTCCATCCGCGTCGATGCGGCGAACGACCATGCCAAGGGTATCCCAGTGCGCGGAAAGCAGCACAGTTTTGCTGTTGTCCTCGCCTTCAACGGTCAGATATCCCGTGCCGCGGCGGTCATAGGTGATGCCAAACCCAAGCTGAGAAGCCATTTCCTCAAGAACGGGATTTACCTTCACGCCGTAGCCTACGGGGCTGGGCGTGTGCACAAGGCGTTCAAAGCAATTCAGCAAATATTTTTCATCAATCCGGAATTTCATTTTACAACGCTCCGATCACTTCGTTTACGATCTCAATGCAGATCGCAGCCGCTTCATCAACCGTCTGGGTAAATTCCTCCGCGCCACCTGTAATACCGTCGCTGACCACCTTGATCATCATGCAGGGAACATTGTTGCGGTCACAGGTCATGGCGATGCCTGCAGCTTCCATTTCGCAGATCTCTGCGCCGTAACGGCGGTTGAGATCGCGCTTGGCTTCAGGATCGGCAATAAACTTGTCGCCCGATGCGCAGATGACAGGCTTCAGTTCGGGATACATTTCCCTTGCCTTGTCAAACAGAGCCTTATCAACGGGAATATACACGTCGGGATACTTCAGATAGCGGCCGACTTCACAGTTGTCCACAGCGCTGGTATCGAAATCGTAATGCACGACTTTTTCAACGACAGCCGTTTTGGTCTTGCCCATTTCTTCGGTCAGGCCGCCGACCACGCCGAAGTTGACGATCATATCCACACGGTATTCGCTGATCAGATACTGGGTGCCGGAGGCCGCGGAGATCTCGCCCGCACCGCAATTGAGAATGATCAGTTCGTACTGCGGGGTTTTGTATTCAAGCACTCTGTAGCCGCAAACGTTCTTTTCCTGCAGCGCATCACCGTACTTGTCCAGAACGGCCTTAATTTCCACTGCAACGATCATACCAATCTTTTTCATGTGTATATCTCCTTATTCCTCATAACAATCATAGGCTTCGAGGATGGCTTTGCCGATTTCATAGAGCATTTCTTCGGCTTTGATGCGTACATTAAGAGGCGCAGTTCTCAGGGCATTTCCCCGCTCGCTGTCGCGGCGCTTATCGGCAGGGAGGAAGATATTGGCTTCAAAGGTAAAATACCCCTTATAGCCGATATCCTTCAGTCCGTTCATGACAGCATCCAGGCTCATGGTACCCATAAACGGGAAAAAATGCGAATCGTGATCGCCCATATTATCCTGAATGTGCAGGGCATACACATGATGCCCCACAATGCGCAGCGCTTCATCCTGAGGCATATCCTGCAAATTGGCGTGCCCCGCATCCCATACGGCGTGGAAATAAGGATGATCCACATAATCGATCAGTGCCCGCAGATCAACAGCGTTATCCACCCAGAAAACGCCTTCTTTGTACATTTTATTGAAGTTTTCCGTCAGGATATACACGCCCTTTTCCTGCGCCAAAGGCAGAAGACGCATATAAAACTCCTTGTTGCGTTCAAAGCACTCTTCTTTTGTCAGGCCGTATTCATAGCCCGAATGAACGACCATGCGGTCAATCCCCAGCAGAGCACAGCATTCGATGCACCGCTTGTTAACCTCGATAAAGGGCTCGTAGTTTTCTCCCTTAACAATGGGCGTACCCATGGGTGCATGGGACTGAACAAAACGGATTCCCATCTCATCGGCAGCCTTTTTCAGTTTTTTCATCTCGGCCTGCCAATTATCGGAAAAAGCGCCGGTACCGTTCCGGTAATCGATACCGAAATTATAATCGGCATATTTGAAACCGGCTTTTCGGATATAACGGATGCATTCTTCCTGAGAAATCGTATAGCGCCCGAAATCACCGGTTGTAGTTGCAAGTTTCATTGTATTTTCACCCCTTTACGATTATTATAAACCGATATACGCACAAGTCAAGCACCGAATAACAGAAAAAGCCCGCATCCGTAGATGCGGGCTTCAAAATATACAGCGTTATTCAGCGATCAGTTTGTTAACCAGTTCAACAACCGCAGTATGCACTTCTTCTGCAGCAGCAGCGCTGATGGCAGTGCAGGCTTCGGCAGCGGCTTCGGCGGTCTGGGCAGCGGCAACGGCTTCCTGCAGCTGGGTATAAGCAGCGTAGCAGTGATTCTGCAGCGCGTTCATCTTGCAGTTGACGGTTGCAATCTCATTGACGCTCAAATTGCCATAGGTCACGATGTTGGACAGCGCATCCATCGTCCAGTAGCAGGAATCAGCCCAGTTGGCAGGCAAAGTCTTGAAGCCTTCCACCTTCACGCGAGCGCCGTCAACATACATGTTCTTGCTGGAAGGATAGCAGACGCCTTCTGCGGGCTTTTCGGTCACGAAACCGGCAGCGGCGGTGGAAACCTTAAGTCCCTTGTAAGTGTCGGTCGTCAGCATGGGATAGTAGGGAACGAAAGCGTTGTATTCGCCGTCATCCATGGCAACCCATTCAACGGTATCGGTCACGCTGTCTTCGGGGAAGATCTGGAAGATATGGGTTTCCAGGTTGCCGGTCTTACCGATGCCGGGAATCTTGTAGTAGCCAATCACGTCAGCGACAGTATACAGATGATCCGGCTTCACACTGCTGTAGAAGGGAACGATACTGCCGTCAGCGGCCACATTGGAGATGGTGTAATCGTCAAAGGTCACGTCATTGCCCATTTCCTTGCCGTTCACATAATCCAGACCGTCCAGCATACGGGAGGAAGGAGTCTGAGCGCCGTTGTAGGACTGCACATAATTGATCGTGTTGGCGGCTTCATCGCCCACGTAGGTACCGGCGGCCTTGGCAGTTTCGATAAGTCCGGCGGACGCGACAACGTTATCCGTATCATCCAGATCCACCAGACCGATCACAGACTGGTTGGGCTGCACGAAAGCAACATTACCGTTGAGCTTAACCGCGATATACTGATGACCGGTAACGTTTTCAATATACCACACTTCGGAGTGGTCCGCAAGGAAGATACCCGATCCATTGTTGCATCCGGATTCATCATAAATCTTGGTAAGCAGATCCAGCGCTTCCTTAGCAGTGGCGCATTCGCTGAGCAAGATGGTAGTGATTTCAGCTTCCTCGATACCGTCCTTGGTGTAAGGATCAATATTATAGACGGGGCTGACGGTGTTCAGCGTCTCGGTAGCGGTAACGGTCAATCCCTTTTCGTTGGTACCGGCCGCGCCGTAGGGATTGTGCTTGTGGGTACCGCCGCAGTCAGGGCAAACGTTGCCGACGCCTTCCCAGTTGTCATCGGACATGGTAGTGAAGGAATAAGAATCCTTAGCGAAGGTGTAGGTGAAGCCGTAGCAACCCTTGTAGAGCTCACCGGCCTTATATTCACCGGCCTTGCTAACGTACATCAGTTTATTGTAGCTGTTGGTCAAATCCTCGGAACGGGCAAATATGGCAGAGCCATCAGCCGTCAGGTCGGAACCGACGTAAATAGCAGTACAAGCCATGGCGCCGGAGGAAAGGCAGAGCATCAGGGCAACGATAAGAGAAATAACGGACTTAAACTTCAAAGACATTGTGTAAACCTTCCTTTCATGGATTGCAAAATCTGTTATGTCTTGCTGACACGATGCATTATATTGCATTCTTATACACTTGTCAAGCATATTTATACATCTTTCGAATGTTTTTTGATTGTATTTCGCCCCATGTCCTTTCCTTCCAAACATGAGCCATTTAGTACATCATCCCTTGTATTGCCTTGTTTGCTTCCCTTTCTGAACCTGATTGCATAAGAAAAGCCTGTTCCGCTCGTTTTTCGAAGCCGCGAAACAGGTTTTCACTCAATATATAATTATGCATCGTTCATCAAAAAGATGCATCAATAAATTCCGCGAGGGATCTGCGTATTTTCCCCGTATAGCCCGTTACAGAATGGGCTTCCAGCATGGAACGAAGCACGGCCTCCTCCGTTGCCTCCGCCGCTGCACGGAAGGCCTGATTGATATGGGATTCATGGATGCAACGAATGTTCATGATTTCATCCGTATCCTCGATGCGGTTTGCCGTTGAGAAACCCACCATGATTTCTCCGCTGCCATGGCCGATATAGCTGCCCAGTCTTGCAAGGCCGACGCTGCAGCGCTTGATGATCCTCTCCAGTTGTCTGTGAGTAACGGGAAGATCGGTCGCCAGGATCATGATGCAGCTTCCCTGATCGGGTGTATCTTCCATTATTTTGCGGTTAATCTCTTCCCCCACGTTTTCGCCGTTGATTCTCAAATCCCGCAGTGACCCATGATTGCTCTGAACAAGCACTCCCAGCGTATATCGCTTCGAGCCGATTTCAATTTCGCGGGAAGAGGAACCAATGCCGCCTTTCAGATCATGGCAGGTCATTCCTTTGCCCGCGCCCACGTCGCCCATCTCAAACACATCCGAAGCGTTTTCAACGGCTGCAAACACCTCCTTCTGACCGATCGCACGATGGCGGATATCATTGAGAGAGGCGTCGTTGCATTCACACACAACAGGATTGACCGAGCGGATCGCATAGCCACTCTTCTCTGCGCAGCGGCACATATACTCCACCGCCGCATCATGCACCAAGCCCACATTCAGCGTATTGGTAAGAAAAACCGGCGTTTCAAGGGTGCCCAGCTCATCGATCTGCACAAGTCCTGCCGTTTTGCCAAAGCCGTTGAGTACATAGCTTGCAGCGATCATTTTACGTTTATAAATATCATCTTCGCAAGGAAGGATCACAGTAACGCCTGTTTTGTGCCGATCATTATCCACGGTGCAATGTCCCACGCGAACGCCAGGAACATCACATACGGAATTTCTCTTTCCTTTTTTCATGCGGCCGACGGTAATATCCATGTGTTTCTCCTTTTGAGTATGTTCTATACAAATTATACTCAAAAAAATCCGTAAGTGCAACGCAATATTCCGAAACCGCGGACATGGGAATACAAAACAAAAACAAAATAGCCATTGACATCTGCTCAAGCTTCCCCTATAATGACCTCAATCTCAACGAAGCCTGCAGAATTGACAAAAAACCGCAGGCGGAGGGAACTCCGGAGAATCTCTTCAGTGAGTGCCGAAGGTGCAAAGCCGGTTATACCGGTGGAATCTCTCAGGCAAAAGGACGGAGCAGGCTATCAATATACATTCGTGTATCAGCTGTCTGCATCAGTCCCCCGGAGCTGCCTGAATGGGCGACTATTTTTTATTTCAGAAAGGGGACGCACACCATGGAACAATTCTTCTCTGCCATCGCCAAAGGAAACGACGTCATCAACACCTTCATCTGGACGACGCTGGGTCTTGTACTGCTGCTTTCCACAGGTCTTCTCACCACCATCATCACCAAGTTCTTCCAAGTAACGCAGGTTAAACTCTGGTGGAAAAACACCATCGGCAGCCTCTTTAAGAAAGAGGTTATTGCTCACAGCAAGGATAAGAGCTCCATTTCTCCGTTCCAGGCGCTTTGCACGGCGCTTGCCGCCACCATCGGCGTGGGCAATATCGCCGGCGTTGCCACGGCTATTTGCATCGGCGGCCCCGGCGCCGTCTTCTGGATGTGGGTTGCCGCTTTCCTTGGTATGATGACCAACTACTCCGAAAACGTACTGGGCATCTACTACCGTCGCCGCAACGCCAGCGGCGAATGGAGCGGAGGCGCCATGTATTACCTCAAAGACGGTCTGGGTGCCAAAAAAGGCTGCAAGAAGCTGGGTAAAATCCTTGCCGTTCTTTTCAGCATCTTCACGCTGTTTGCCTCCTTCGGCATCGGCGCCATGGGACAGGTCAACAAGATCGTTGTCAACATCGAATCCGCTTTCCCCATCAGCACGCTCAACAACGTAGTATTGTATGAAGGCGTTTCCCTCTACTCACTGCTGATCGGCCTTGCCTTGGTCGCTCTGGCTGCCGCCATCACGCTGGGCGGCCTCAAGCGC
Source organism: Clostridia bacterium (assembly GCA_017549335.1). Classification (GTDB taxonomy): domain Bacteria; phylum Bacillota; class Clostridia; order Christensenellales; family Aristaeellaceae; genus SFMI01. The sequence continues at coordinate 21,220 of JAFYVB010000019.1, forward strand.
GTTGCCAACTTTGCCGAAAAGGTCGTTCCTTTCATGGTCGTTCTGTTTATCAGCGGCAGCATCGTTATCATCCTGAAGAACTATGACAGCATTCTGCCCGCCTTCGGTTCCATCTTCAAGACCGCCTTCTCTCCCCTTGCCGTAGCCGGCGGTACCGTTGGCGCCGCCATCAAGACCGCCATGGTACAAGGCTTCAAGCGCGGCGTATTCTCCAACGAAGCCGGTCTTGGTTCCTCGGTCATGGTTCACTCCAACTCCAACATTAAAGAACCCGTCAAGCAGGGTATGTGGGGCATCTTCGAAGTATTTGCCGATACCATGGTGGTATGCACCATGACCGCTTTGGTCGTTCTCACCTCCGGCGTTTATGACCTGAACACCGGCGCCATCGCTGCAGGTCTTGGCAACGACGCCACCCTCGTGGCTGCTGCTTTCAACTCCGTATTCCCCTTTGCCGATATCGGCAAAAAGTTTGTTGCCATCGCCATCCTGCTCTTCGCCTTCACCACCGTGCTGGGCTGGAACCATTACGGCACCAAGGCTTGGGAATATCTCTTCGGCGAAAAGAGCACCAAGGTTTATAAGGTCATCCATCTTGTCATGATCCTCTGCGGCGCGCTGCTGACCTCCTCCCTGGCATGGGATATTTCCGACACCTTCAACGGTCTGATGATGATCCCCAACCTGATCGGCGTGATCGCCCTGTCCGGTCTTGTCTATAAGATCACGAAAAACTATCTTGACCGACAGAAGGATCCTTCCGTTAAGCCCATCCTGAACATCTTCGAAGACGAGGAAGCAAAATAAGACAAATAAACGCCCCGTGAGAAAATGCTCACGGGGTATTTTTTATTCGGCTGTCACAAATGCAGCGCCATACGCACCGGGACCGATATGCGGTGCGATCGCCGTGCCAATAGCAGATTTCAGCGCTTCATCCGTCTGCACACCAAGCGTTTTGAGCTTTTCAACGAGAGCCCGGCAGTTGGTATCATCGTAGGAATAAAGCGGAATTACGGGATGTTCCCTGTCAATTTTGATTGCAGCAATGCGTTTTGCCAGGCTCTCGATGGCTCGATGGCGACCAAGCGCTTTTCCCGTCATGACGATCCTGCCGTCTTCGGAAACAGTCAGCAGCGGCTTGATCTTCGCCAGCGTACCGATACTCGCCACAGTCTTGGAAATTCGTCCGCTGCGTGCCAGATTATCCAGCGTATCAAGGCTTGCAAACAGGCGGATACGCTTCTTAACTTCATTCAGTTTGCTGACGATCTCCCCGGCAAGCGCCTTTCCCTCATCGCGCAGACGGCAGGCATGCATGACCAGCAGCTTTTGTCCGGCAGCGCCGTTAAGAGAATCCACAATGTGCAGCTTGTCATACGAAAGCATGGAAGCGGCAATTCTTGCGCTTTGAAGCGTGCCTGACAGCGCCGACGAAATGGAAATATACACAGCCTCTTCGCCTTTTTCTTTTATGTTTTCAAAAATCTTCAAAAATGCGTCGGGCGATGGTTGGCTGGTTTTTACGTCTTCACCGGAAAGAAGACCGTTCCAAAATGCACTCTCCGTCAAGTCAATACCGGGCGTGTAACTTTTATTTCCGATCATCACCTGTGTACGGACGCACTCAACATCAAAAGTTTTCAGTTCTTCATTGGTAAAATCCGCCGCAGAATCCGTGATAATGCGCATACTGTCCCTCCGATTTTTGACAATCTACACTTAAATTATAAGGCTACGTTATATCTTTTGTCAAGTTTTTCAACAACCGCTCGGAAGGCTTTCTTGTACCGATTCACCCATAGACCGGCCAATTCATATATTGCATTGTGAAGCTGTGTGAAAATTGTTTCACTTATTGCACAGTTGTGTATAATATATTTGAATCCTGCATACCGAGGTGATACAATGACGTTTGAAATCCTGCGTGAAATACTTGTTCCTTTTCTCGGCACAACGCTGGGCGCCGGCTGTGTATTTTTCGTCAAAAAGCAGTTAAATCTTTCAATCCAACGCGCACTGACAGGCTTTGCCGCAGGCGTGATGGTAGCCGCATCCGTTTTCAGTCTGCTTCTTCCTGCCGTTGAGCAAGCCGCTCCCATGGGCAAATTCTCATTCTTCCCAGCTGTATCGGGTTTTCTTGCAGGTATTTTCTTTTTGATGCTGCTTGACCGCATCATCCCCCATCTGCACATGAACAGCGACAGCCCTGAAGGCATCCGAAGCAAACTGAAGCGCTCCTCCATGATGACGCTGGCTGTTGCCCTTCACAATCTTCCCGAGGGAATGGCTGTCGGCGTTGTGCTGGCAGGTCTACTCAAAGGAACGCCCGGCATCTCCACCGCCGCCGCGCTTACACTGTCGCTGGGAATCGCCATTCAGAATTTTCCCGAAGGCGCGATCATCGCCATCCCACTTCGCAACGAAGGCATGAAGCGCGGAAAGGCCTTTCTTTTGGGTACGCTTTCGGGTGTGGTAGAACCCATCGGAGCCGTATTGACGCTGCTTGCAGCCGATCTGATCGTTCCCGCCATGCCCTATCTTCTCAGTTTCGCCGCAGGTGCAATGCTGTACGTCGTTGTGGAAGAGCTGATTCCCGAAATGTCAGAGGGTGCCCATTCCCACGTTGGTACGGTGCTGTTTGCCGTTGGCTTTTCACTGATGATGGCGCTGGACGTTATCCTTGGCTGACTTTTTGCAATATATTAAATGCCGGCACAAACGCCGGCGTTTTTTATTGCAGAAATGCAGCTGTGCATGATATAATGGGCTCATCCCTGCACGGAGGCCATGCGAATGAACGCGATTAAATATACCATGCTCTTTTTCGCCATACTGGGCGCTGTTGACCGCATCATTGGCAATCGTTTCGGTCTTGGGAAAGAGTTTGAAAAAGGATTTATGATGCTTGGCAACATGGCGCTGAGCATGATCGGCATGATCGTTCTTTCTCCCTGGCTTGCCGAGATTCTCAAGCCTGTTTTTGCCTTCTTTTCCGACACACTGCAAATTGACCCATCCATCATACCCGCATCATTGTTTGCCAACGACATGGGCGGCGCCCCTCTCGCCAAAGCCGTCGCGCTGAATACGGATATCGGTTTGTTCAATGCACTGATTGTTTCTTCCATGATGGGCTGCACCGTTTCCTTTACTATCCCCTACGGTTTAGGCCTCGTTTCCCCTTCTCAGCATCGCGAAATGCTGCTTGGCTTGCTATGCGGGATCGTGACCATTCCGCTGGGCTGCTTTTTTGCAGGATTATTGCTTTACATTCCGCTTTCTGCACTGCTAATCAACCTGCTGCCGCTGATTGCTTTTTCCTTGCTGATCAGCATCGGGCTGATGCTCAAACCCGAAGTCTGTGTGAAGATTTTCAACATTTTCGGATTATTTATCAAAGGGCTGATCACCGTCGGCCTGATCCTGGGCGTGATTCGCTACCTGACAGGCTTCGAGCTGATTAAAGGACTGGAAACGCTGGAGGAAGGCGCGTCGGTTTGCCTCAACGCTGCCGCCGTCATCTGCGGCGCGTTCCCATTGATGTATATTGTATCCGGCCTGCTCAAAAAACCTGTTAAAAAATTCGCAGCGCTGCTTCACGTCAATGAGATCTCCGTCGTCGGTCTTATTTCTTCCTCCGCAACAAGCATGACCACCTTCGGCTTTATGGATCAGATGGACAAAAAGGGCGTTCTTCTCAACTGCGCATTTGCCGTATCCGGCGCGTTTACTTTCGCCGGTCATCTTGCCTTTACCATGGCTTTTAATGCAAGCTATCTGCCCGCCATGATCCTTGGCAAGCTATCTGCCGGCATTCTCGCCGTGTTCCTTGCAAATCTGCTCAGTAATCGACTTTTGAAACAACCAGAAGGGATGAAAGCAAATGACCATTACCAATGAATCAATTTCCCAGTGGATCTGTGATTACATGGCTGATCCTGCGCACAACACCATGAAGGAGCTGCCCCTTCCCGCTTTTGATATGCCGCTGGTTGGTTTCAGCGCCGCCACCGATCCTTATTTCGCCTTCTATAAGGAACATATCGATCCGAATTTCTACCGACTGCCCACCCAGTGGCTGGAAAGCACCTTCAGTCATACCTTCGATCCGGAGAACGTTTCGATCATCAGCTGGGTTCTTCCGCATACGGAGGATACCCGCAAAAAGAGCGCCGCCTGCACCGATGCTCCCACTATGGAGTGGGAACATGTGCGTGTACACGGCGAAGAATGCAACCGCGATCTGGCAAAAGCGCTGGAGACATTCTTCAATGAAAACGGCATCGAAGCCGTCGCGCCCATGTGCTCTCCCGAATTTTCATGGGGTGACAGCGAAAAGTTTGTTGTTGTATCCAACTGGTCCGAGCGTCACACCGCGTTTATCTCCGGTCTTGGCACCTTCGGTCTGTGTGACGGTCTTATTTCGAAAAAAGGCAAAGCAGCGCGATACGGTTCTGTGATCGTCAACTGCAAGCTTACCCCCACCGAACGTACGTACACCGAATACAACGAATACTGTCAGGCGAAAAACGGCTGCACCGCCTGTATCCGCCGCTGCCCTGCCGGCGCTATCACGCCCGACGGTGGTCATGACAAAAACAAGTGCCGCGCTTATCACGCAGAAGTTATCAAGCCGCTGCTGAAAGACCGCTACGGTTACGAAGGTTACGCCGTTTGCGGGCTCTGCCAAACCGGTGTACCTTGTGAATGCAAAATTCCTACAGAAAAGGATTAATTTATGGAATACACACTCAAAAACGGAAAAACCCTTACCGTTCGTCAGCTCATCCCGGACGACGCTCAGGAGATGCTGGATCTTTTGAAGACCGCCGATACGGAAACGCGCTTTTTGGCGCGCAACCCCGGCGAACTTACGCTGACCGTCGAGAAAGAACGCAGTTTTATCGAAAACGGCCTGCAGGATACCAATTCCGCAAAATTCGCCGCTTTTTATGAAGGAAAGCTGGTGGGTCACTGCTCCATCGGCCTCGTCCGCAGCCGTCAGCGTTTTCGACATCGCTCCGAAGTCGCCTTCCTGCTCTATAAGGATTTCTGGGGGCTTGGCATCGGAAGCTGCATGATGGAAGAATGCATCCGATGGGCGCAGGAACATGGCGTCCTGCAGATCGAACTGGATGTCGTTGCGCAGAACGAGCGGGCGATGGCACTATACCGCAAATACGGTTTTGAAATCTGCGGAACTCTCCCCCGTGCTCTGCGGTATCCCGACGGCACCTTTGCCGACGAATACAGAATGATCAAAATACTGTAAACTTTCAAGTATTTTCAGGAGGAACTCGCTATGCAAAAAACAAGACTTCGCCGCTATGCCAAACTGATCGCCAAAATGGGCGCCAACGTTCAGAAGGGGCAGGATGTTTTCCTGTTTGCCGGCCTTGACCAGCCTGATTTCGTTGTTATGCTCACCGATGAGCTTTATAAATGCGGCGCCCGCAAGGTGCACGTTCGCTTCAGCTATCAGCCCCTTGAAAAGTATCATGTGCGTCACCAGAGCATCAAAACCCTTTCCACGGTAGACGCCGTATCCGAAGCCGATCTCAAATACATGGCGGAAAAGCTGCCCTGCCGCGTATACCTCACTTCCAACGATCCCGACGGCCTCAAGGGCATGAATATCGGCAAGCTCTCCAAGGGACAGCAGGCGCGTTATCCCCTCATCAAGCCCTACACCGACGCCATCGACGGCAAGCATCAGTGGTGCATCGCCGCCGTCCCCGGTGCTGCCTGGGCAAAGAAGGTATTCCCCGGTCTGCGCGCCGGCGCGGCCATGGAAAAGCTGTGGGAAGCCATTCTCACCACCGCCCGTGTAGACGATGATCCCATCGCTGCCTGGGAAGCCCACAATAAGGATCTGCAGGATCGCTGCGCTTACCTGACCAATCTGGGCATCGAAACGCTGGAATACAAAGCAGCCAACGGCACCGATCTGCGTGTGGGCATGATCGAAGAAGCCGTCTTCTGCGGCGGTATTGAAACCACCAAGGCAGGCGTAACCTTTAATCCCAACATTCCCACCGAAGAATGCTTCATCTCCCCCAAGCGCGGTGAAGCGGAAGGCATTGTTTACTCCTCCAAGCCCCTGTCCTATCAGGGACAGCTGATCGAGAACTTCTGGTTCCGTTTTGAAGGCGGCCGTGTGGTCGAAGCCCAAGCCGAAAAGAATGACGAAGCTCTGCAGAAGATGATCAACATGGACGAAGGCGCCCGTTATCTGGGCGAGTGCGCCCTTGTTCCCTTCTCCAGCCCCATTAATCAAACCGGGCTTCTTTTCTACAACACCCTCTTTGATGAAAATGCCTGCTGTCATCTGGCCTTGGGCCGCGGCTTTGGCGATACCATCCGCGATTATCACAACAGAACCCATGAAGAAATCAAAGCGCTGGGCATCAACGAATCCATGATCCACGTGGACTTCATGATCGGCACGGCGGATCTTTCCATTGTTGCTCACTGCCGCGACGGCAAGACCGTTCAGATCTTCAAGGACGGCGAGTGGGCGTTCTGATCGCAAAAAGAAAGAGACCGTTAAACCGGTCTCTTTTTTTATGTCAGTATTTCCCTGTTCCGCCGCAGGAGCTGCATCTTCCGCCCATGCAGAAATTGCAGTCCTGCTGTACATATTGCGTCGTTCCGGGCACCCACGTGGATACGCTGCCCATACCGCCGCAGCTGCGGCATCTTCCGCTGCCCCCGCAGGAGCCGCATGTCCATCCCGATACGCTGCTGCCCGTTTTGGTCGAGGTTGTTTGCTTCTTTTCCTCGGGCTTGAGGCTTACCGCGCACAGTGCCTCGATGTCGCCCGGCTCCACGCCGTCCTTCATTTTGGCGTATACGTAGTATACCGCCGCGACGTCCTTTTCATAATACATCACGCGCACAAATACGGATTGGTATTTGTTGTTCTCCTTGATCGTAGGCCCGTAAAGCCCGCCGTCACAGCTGGTGAGGAAGAAGGGATTTCCCCCGTGACCGTTATTGAAAATCTTCGTCTGCGTTTGATTGGTATATGCCGTAGATGCAGTGAGAAAATCATCCAGTTCAAAGATATCCCCCTGCATCATATATCCCGCGTCATGACAGAAATAAATTTCCTCGTTCCTGTAATAATCGCCCACCCACAGCCATTCGCTTTTGTTGAGATGCCGCTTTGCCGTGCCGGTATACGTCTTTCCGCCGCGGACGATCATCGCCTCGCCGATTTTCACCCTGAAGCGCCCGTCCTGCGTTTCAAAGGTATCGTCGCCGTACCTGATCAGCGCAGCGTCGGCGGAAGCGCCACGGGTATTCACCGCAGCGTTATTTCCGCTCATGCGGTGGCCAAGATCCTTCATTTTGAGATCCGACGTGAACTTGAATGTATATTCTCCGCGGCTTTGGGAATAAATGCACAAATGGCAGTTCGGCCCCTTGTATGTGGACGGAACAATCTTTTCAAAGTCCGCGCCGTCATAATCGAGTTTCCACGATACGTACTTTCCCTGCTCAAAATAGCCCGCCAGCGTAAAGCCTTGATCCTGCAGATACGCGACGTATGCTTCCATCACTTCAACCTTGGCGTAGTATGTCAGATACTGAACAACCGGCCCGTCAACATCATACAGCCTGTCATTGGTTTTCGCCGCGCCTTCACTCCAGTCATGGAAGGATTGAAAGACATTTTCCTCCTGCCGGTTTTCAAGCGTAATCTTTTCCGCTACAAGCGTACCCTCCGCCTGCACGCAGGTAATCAGGCATACAAACAGCATACACAGACACAACATTCTTTTCACGGTTTATCCCTCCATCGCCAGCAGATATCTGCCCAGCTTCACAGTATATTTCATAAATTCCATGCGCAGCACGTTATCCTCCGGCAGGCACTTGAGCGGCTGCGCAGATTCATACACAAAGTCGCCCTTGTAGCCGCTGTTTTTAAGTGCTCTTACCACCTTCGGCCAATCAATAATGCCCATGTAAGGCATAAAATGATCGTCCTTCTCGCCGCGGTTGTCCTGAATGTGAGTGCATTTAAGATGCTTACCCAGCAGCATGATATTCTCCGCCTGATCCAGGCCCTCGATAAGATTGCCATGTCCCGTATCCCAGCAAAAGCCGAAGCGCTCGTGATTGCCCGCCGCTTCCCGCAGCTTCAAAAGTCTTTCCGCGTTGCAGAAATAGGTACGCCCGGTGTTTTCAAAGGCAAGGCCAATGCACGGCACAGCGCTGATGGCATGGTTGAAAAAGTCAACATTCCTTTTGAACATTTCTTCTTCATCCGTTCCGCACAGCGTCATGAAATCCAGCGGATGCACCACTGCCCAGGGAGCGCCTAGACGCTCAGCCAATTCCAGCGTACGGATGATATGCTTGTAATAATCCTCAAGCTGCTGAGGATCTTTATAATCCGCAACATGACCGAAGCGTGCATGCACCTGAGAAATGGGCATGCCGGTTTCCCTGAGTATCTCTTTGGCTTTTTCGATGAAGGCATCCTGCTCTTCATGCGTCAGCGTCATGTCTATCTCGTTGAAATGAACATCCACCGCGTCAAAGCCCGCCTCTTTACAGGCATAGATGCCCTCAAGCGCGCGTGCGGGCGCATTGCCATCGCTCCGCAGCGAAAAAATATTCAGCGTTGTGGAAAGCCGCATACTCTCACCTCAAAATTCATTCGCTGTTTCCATTATAATCCCTTGCAATCCCAGCCGCAAGTAATTATAATAGAATTATCCAATTTTTGTACTATTGCTTAAGGAGGCATACTTCCCATGAACACCATCAAAGTCAAGCACGATATGGTACCTTTCGTCGCCCATCGCGGCTGCAGCGGTCTGGAAAAGGAAAATACCCATGCCGCCTTCGTTGCCGCCGGCAACCGCAGCTACTTCGGCATCGAAACCGACGTTCACCGCACGCTGGACGGCAAGTTCATCTGCTTCCATGACGACACCACCGGCCGCGTCGCCATCGACAACATGGTCGTCGAGCAGACCACCTTTGATACCCTGCGCAACCTGATCCTTGCCGACACCGACGGCAAGAAGGGCCGTACCGACCTGCGTATGCCCACCCTGCAGGAATACATCCAGATCTGCAAAAAGTACGGCAAGATCGCCGTTCTGGAGCTGAAGAACACCTTCGAACCTGCTGACGTGATGAAGATCGTTGAGATCATCAAGAACGAAGATTACCTCATCAGCACCATCTTCATTTCCTTCTCCTTCACCAACATGGTCACCCTGCGCAACCTGCTGCCCGAGCAGCCCTGCCAGTACCTGCTCAGCAAATGGGGCGAGGATCCCATTCCCCAGCTGAAGGAGTACAACCTGGATCTGGACATCCGTTACACCGAGCTGAACGAAGAGCGCATCAAGGCGCTGCACGAAGCGGGCATCAAGGTCAACTGCTGGACCGTGGATGACAAGAAGGCCGCCGAGCAGCTGATCGAATGGGGCATTGACTACATCACCACCAATATTCTGGAATAATCTTCACGCAAAAGCACCGACTCATTTGAGCCGGTGCTTCTTTTTATTCTTCTCTCAGCTTTTTCAGCCGCTTCATCACGTCATTTTCTCCGCGACCGAAATAATCGTGCAGCTTGCGATATTCTGCGAACAGCTGCTCATAAACCAGCACGTTTTGGGGAATGGGCGTATACACCTTCTGCTCAGTCTGCGCCATGGCACGGATGGCATCAAACGCGCTGTCATAGCCGCCCTTTTCTCCGCCTACCGCGGCAGCAGCCAGAATAGCGCTGCCCAGCGCCGGTCCCTGATCGCTGCCGGCAATGCGTACAGGCATATTGAGTACGTCCGCATAAATCTGCATCGCCATGGCATTTTTCTGGCTGATGCCGCCCGTGGCAAACAACTCATTCACAGGAACGCCGTTTTCGCGGAAGTTCTCAATGATCATGCGAGCACCGTAGGCTGTGGATTCGATCAGGGCGCGGTAAATCTCTTCTGCCTTGGTTTGCAGCGTAAGCCCCAGGAGCATCCCCGTCAGATCAAAATCCACCAGAATGCTGCGGTTTCCGTTCCACCAATCCAGCGCAAGCAAGCCGCTTTCGCCGGGACGAAGTTTTTCGGCAAGCTCTGTCAGGTAAGCCTGAATATGCATCCCGCGCTTTTCAGCTTCCTCAAAATATACTGCCGGAACGCAGTTTTTAACGAACCACGCATACTGATCGCCCATGCAGCTTTGTCCCGCCTCGTAGCAGAAATAGCCCGGCAAAATGCCATCCTCCAGCACTCCGCAGATTCCCGGCACAGGCGCTCCCGTTTCCGAAAGAGCCATGAAACAACCAGACGTGCCCATCACGATCATCAACTGCCCGGGCTTGGTCATGCCAACGGCAGGCACGCCGCCATGCGCATCCAATATGCCTACGCACACAGGCAAGCCTTTCGGGAGATCGAGCTTTACCGCCATTTCATCCGTTACCGTCGCTGCAACGCTTACCAATTCCTGAATAGGTGCTTTGACTTTCTTGTGCATCGCTTCTTTCAGAACGGGATGAACGGCTTCAAAGTAGGCATCCCGCGGGAAGCCCGTGTGCTTATTCCAAAGGAACTTATACCCCGCCGCGCAATAGTTGCGGATCAGTTTTCCTGTCAGCTTAAAGGAAACCCAATCAATGGCTTCCACCCATTCGTCCATGGCTTTATAGACGCCCGGCGCATCCTCGATCACCTCCAGCAGCTTGGGCAGCGCCCATTCGCTGGATACCTTGCCGCCGTAATTGACCAGCCAAGGCTCGTTCATTTCAACGGCTGCGCGGGTCATACGATCAGCCTGTTTTTGCGCACCGTGATGCTTCCACAGTTTTACATAGGCATGGGGCTCGGTTTCAAACTCTTCTCGGAAGCACAGCGGTTCACCGTTTTTATCAATGGGCAAAACCGTACTGGACGTGAAATCGATTCCCAGCGCGATGATATCGCTTTTATTAACGCCCGATTTTTGAATCACGTCGGGCAGTGTTTTTTCGAGCACTTCCAGATAATCCTTAGGATGCTGCAACGACCAATCAGCAGGGAGCTTTTTCCCGCAGGGAATTTCGCTGTTCATCACAGCATGGGGATATTCATACACAGAAGATGCAAGCTGCCGTCCATCTTTTACGTCCACCAGCACAGCTCGTCCCGAAAGGGTGCCGTAGTCCAATCCGATCACATATTTACTCATCGGTATTTCTCCTCTTTTGGCCGTAGTCGTCCGTAAACGGAATGATTCTCTTTTCGCCCACCGGCTTATGCCCCAGCACGGTATCCAGATCCACACTGGTCAGTGAGGCGAAAATATTGTTTTTCAGCTTGGGATTTTCCTTTTCCAGTGCAGCGATCAGATCCTTAACGTACTTTCGCTTGCCGCCGTCTTCACTTTTTGTCACCTTGCATGCACAGCGCAGGCAATCCAGGCCCATGGCATTCTGCCAGTCCACAATATGCTCTTCCCGCACGGTGTACAAGGGGCGTATCAGTTCCATGCCATCCCAGTTATCGCTCATCACCTTAGGCATCATGGTTTTGTATTGACCTTCGTAGAACATACTCAGAAGGACTGTCTGCACCACGTCGTCAAAATGATGCCCCAGTGCAATCTTATTACATCCTCGTTTTTTTGCTTCCTTATACAGATATCCCCGGCGCATAGCGGCGCATACATGACAAGGGGATGCCGGCGCGCTCTCCACCGCTTCAAAAATAGGGCTGTCAAATATCTCGAGATCAATTTCGAGCTTCTTTGCATTTTCGATGATTTTCTGTCTGTTTTCAGGTTCATAACCCGGATCCATAGACAGATAGATCAATTCAAAGGGCATTTCGCTGTGACGCTGCAGCTGTCGAAGACACACTGCCAGCAAAAGCGAATCCTTGCCTCCCGAAATGCATACGGCGATTTTATCTCCCGGCGCGATCAACTGATAATTTTTCACCGCTTTGATAAAGTTGCGCCAGATAGGCTTGCGGAATGTTGTTATCACGCTATGTTCAGCCGCTGTATGGCGGTCATTCATGCAAACGCGCACCTCCATAAAAAGTACAGAAATATTATATCACACCACAGAGATTTGTGCTATAATGAAATCAAACAAGCGAAAGGATTCACTGTAATGCTCGATCTGAATCTTATCAAATTCTCCGTTATCCCCGTGATTAAGAAAGCCGGCGAGCGTATTCGCACCACGCATTCCTCTCCTGTTCATGAAAAGGCCGGTCACTATAACTTCGTTACCGATACCGACGTTGCCGTACAGGAGTTTCTCCGCGGTGAGCTTTCCAAGCTCCTGCCCGACGCCCGCTTCTTTGCCGAGGAACAGGAAAACGCCGCTTTGACGGATGAATACACCTGGGTGGTCGATCCCATCGACGGCACTTTGAACTTTATGCGCAACCGTCATTTTTCCTGTGTATCCATTGCCCTGCTCAAGGATAAAACGCCTGTACTGGGCATGATCTATAATCCCTTTGCGGACGAATTGTTCACCGCTGTCAAGGGACAGGGCGCCTACTGCAACGATAACAGCATTCACGTAAGCAGCGCGCATTTTGAAAAATCCCTTTCCACGGTGGGCACTGCGCCTTATAACGCCGAGCTCCACGAGGCAACCGTTTACTGCATCCGCGAATTCCTCACAAAAGGCGGTGATATCCGCCGCACAGGCTCCGCTGCCCTTGATCTGACGGACGTTGCATCAGGCCGCACCGATACCTTTGTGGAGCTCATTCTCTCTCCCTGGGATTTTGCAGCGGGCGCTTTGCTGGTCACCGAAGCCGGAGGGCGTTTTGATATGCCTTACAACGAAAACGGCATCGATTTTGGCAAGCCTGCCGCCATTTTTGCCAGCAATCCCGTTACCTATGAAAAGGCCCTCCAAATCGTCAAAAAAGCAAAGGAGCTGATCAAAGAATGATCCTGTCCTCGCCTCATGTACACACGCAGTTTTGCGACGGCAAAAACACAGCCGAAGAAATGGTGCTTTCCGCCCTTGAACACGGCTTTCAATCCATTGGCCTTTCCAGCCATGCAAAACAGCATTTCGATCATCAATACGCGATGGACACTGAGCGTGAGGAAGCCTATATTCGCGAAGTGCGTCGTCTGCAAAAGAAATACGAAGATAAGATCCGAATCTGGCTTGGAACCGAGCTTGATCTGTTTTGCTGTGCCGAGACCGGCCGTTTTGATTATGTGATCGGCTCTCTGCATCTCATCCCCACTGCCGATAGGATCCTTGGAGTTGACAACACCAAGGAGCGTCTTTTGAACATCTGCGATGACGTCTTCGACAAAGACGGCATTGCCATGGCCATTGAGTATTTCCGCTATTACGGCGCATATATCTATGCCCAGCGTCCGCACATCGCCGGACATATGGATCTGATCCGCAAAAACAATATGGAAGGCGATATCTTTGACGAAAGCGACCCGCGCTATCGCAAAGCTGCCCTCAACGCCCTCGGCATGGTAAGAAATTCCGGCGCTATCATTGAAGTGAACACCGGCGCCATGGCGCGCTACGGTGCAAAAACGCCCTATCCCGATCGTTTTCTGCTGGAAGAGTGGCTGAACATGGGCGGCGAGGTCATCCTTTCCTCCGATTGCCATCGTGCCGAACACATTATGACCGGTTATGCGCAGTCCGTAGACCTTCTGCTTTCCATTGGTTACAAAACGGTGAAAGTCCTGGGCACCGGAAATGCGCTGTTTGAAACAACAGAGCTAAAGCCCCTGCGATGAACATGGATTTGAAGAAGATCCACGACCGCTGCATGAGTCAGCCCGGCGCGGAAGTAACCTATCCCTTTGGCCCAACACCCGTATGTTATAAACTGCACGGGAAAATATTTGCCATGTTCTTTCATGAGTGGCAGGATCCCATCATCACGCTGAAATGCCAAAAGGATGCAAACATTCCCCTCCGCGCCCTGTTTCCAGATCATATCATCCGCGCCTATCACCTTTCCGACGCCCACCAACCCTACTGGTTTTCGGTCAGAATAAAAGGATTTCCGGAAGAAGTACTGCTGCAGCTGATCGATGAGGCCTATGATGCACTACGAAGCAGTATCATCAAATAGCAAAAGCGCTTCGGATACTCCGAAGCGCTTTCTCTTTTTGCAATATTATTATAGCAAAAATCACGGTTCATTTCAAGACTTGTATTTGTCTCCGATATATGTACAATTTTCTTGTAAGATGTTTTAAGGAGGCGAACATATGACTGTTTCGGAAAACCGCATTTTTGATCTGTCAATGATCTGGAAACAGGCTTCCGCCCTGTTTCCCTATTTTGACAAACTCGATATGAACTGGGATCAGGTCTATCTCAAGTATCTTTCAAAGCTCTCCGATTCATTGTCTGAAATGGAGTTTCATCTTCTCCTTGCAGAGTTTACCAACCAACTTTGCGACGGTCATACCGATTATTCTCTGCCCCGTTCCTTACGCAGCAGTCATGGTTTTTTCCCTTTTTCGCTGCGGCTTGTCGAGAACCGTTACTATATTGATACTGCGCCACGCGCCTATGAAGAACTTCTTTATCAGCCTATTCTCGCAATTAATCACATGCCCATTGAGCAGTTGATCACTCAATTGTTCCGCTATTGCTATCATGTTGACACATATATACCCGGATACCGTCTTCATCATTTTCTTCCCTTTCTTCTAAATCCTGCGGGAAATATTCTGTCAACAGAAAAAGGCGAATACGCCTTTGATCTTCTCCCCGAAATTCCACGCGAGCTTCAGGCTGCCGAAATTTCTCTACCCCGTGGTTTTTTGTTGCTTAAGCAAAACAAACTGGACATCCGTCTGTATGATGAAAGCATTCTGTATGTCCGAATTGACGATTTTCTCTACAGGGAAGCTGCGGATGAAATACGCGCCGCTCTTCAAAATGCAAACGGTATAAAAGGATTGATCGTCGATGTGCGCGAAAACATCGGCGGCATGACCATATATGGCGCTGAGGTTGCCAAACTTCTCATATCGGGAGAGTTTCAGGCTTGCAGCAAACGCACCCGCTTAACAAAGGGCGTTGATTTTGCATCGGCCAGCCAACTGTCCAGATGGAGCGAAGAGCGAATCAACAAGCATATTACAGACGGCTATTCCACACGCGAAGAAATGGAAGAGAGCCTTCAATATATAAAGAATGCGCATTTCTTTCACTATCAGGATCGCTTTGGTTCTCCTAATCACACCGCTCTATTTAACGGTCCCTGCGTGCTCTTGAGCTCCCGTCATACGCTGTCTGCCGCAGAAGATTTCACCGCGATGTTCAAAACAAATAAGCGCGCCGTCATCATCGGCGCTCCCACCAGCGGTACCACAGGAACGCCTCTTATCCAACAGCTTTCCTGCGGCGGAATGCTTCGTGTATGCTCGGTGGGCTACCGTCTGCTCGACGGAACGGAGTTTATCGGCCGTGGCATCGAGCCGGATATTCCTTGCGAGCTAACCTTAGACGATTACCGGAAGGGATACGATTCCGTTTTAGAAAAAGGGCTCTCCCATCTCAAAACGCTGCTGTAACACGATAAAAGCGATACGCTTCAAGCGTATCGCTTTTCATATTACACATATACTCTTGGCACACGTTTTCCGATGACAGCCGTTGCTTCATTGCGGTTGAGAGCGCCGATGCCGGCATATTCTCTCAGGGTGATATCGTCACCCAGCAGCGTCACGGCATCGCCTGCGCGAACGCCTTCGATATCCGTTACGTCCACCATCATCTGATCCATGCACAGCAGGCTATTGACCGGAGCGCGCTTGCCGCGAACAAGAACGACGCCTTTAAAGCTCATCACCCGGGGATAACCGTCCACATAACCGCAGGAAACGGCAGCAATGCGACTGTCGCGCTCCATTTTATGATCATCGTCGTATCCGAGATACTCGCCTTTTTTCACATCAAACACTCGCATAACGCGAGCCATAAAGCGGGCAACAGGACGAACTCTTTCAGGATTTTCAAACCGCTGAGGATAATTACCGTAGAGCAGCGCTCCCACGCGCACGGCGTCATACTGCCATTCGGGATAGCGTACCAGGCCGATGGAATCCAGCATATGAGCAAACTTTACGTTAATGCCCTTTTCTTTCAGACCGCTTCTTACGCTTTCAAAAGCACCGTGCTGGGCGATATCGCTTTCACGGTCATGGAGGGCAAGATGGGTATAAAGCCCCTCTGCCACGATCCCCGACATATAAGCGCACTGCTCGATCTTATCCACCGCTTCGTGAGGCTCAAAGCCAATGCGGTGAAGGCCTGTATCCACCTTGAAGTGCACATAGGCCTGCCGCCCTGTTTCCTGAGTGGCTTCGGATATACGAAGCGCAGCCGGCAGACTTCCCGCCGTCAGGCGAATGCCTTGCAATACGGCGCCCTCGATATTGCCGTCCAGCGTTTCGCCCATGCACAGAATCCATGCATCAGGCAGCGCTTCACGGAGGATAAAAGCTTCGTCAAGGCTGGCGACAGCAAACATCCTCACGCCGTTTTCCCACAGGCATCTGCCCACAGCGGGCGCACCCATGCCGTAAGCATCCGCCTTCAAAACGGCGATCAGGTTCGTATCCTTTTTGAGATACGTTTGCGTTAACTGCAGATTATTTTTAACAGCGCCAAGATCCACTTCAAGCCAGCAGCGGGCGCGGGGATGATCCAGCATATTTACGCTTCCTTACAGATATTCTCGTATTCGGTCAGTTCCCTGACGTTGCCAAGCACAAAATGGCCCGGCTCAATCTCCACCCATCGGGGAAGATCGGTGGAATAATCATGTACCGATTCATCGTAAACCAGCGGCACCTTGCTTTTTTCATACGCCGGGTTGGGCATGGGCACAGCACTGAGCAGTGCACGGGTATAAGGATGCAGCGGGCGATGGAACAGCGTTTCGGTATCCGCCAGTTCAACCAGCACACCCTTGTGGATCACAGCGATGCGGTCGCAGATAAAGCGCATGACCGACAGATCATGAGAGATAAACAGATAGGTCAAGCCGCGCTTTTTCTGCAGCTGGCTCATGAGGTTGAGCACCTGCGCACGGATGGATACATCCAGCGCGGAGATGGGTTCATCGGCAATGATGAAATCGGGACGCATGATCAACGCACGGGCAATACCGATGCGCTGACGCTGACCGCCCGAAAACTCATGGGGAAAGCGGCTGGCAAATTCAGGCAGCAGGCCCACGTCCATCAGCGCTTCTTCCACCATCTGCGTACGCTGTTCACGGGTCAGCTTTTCGCCGGTGTTGTACAGACCTTCACTGACGATATAATCCACCTTTGCACGCTCGTTCAGCGATGCCATGGGGTCCTGGAAAATCATCTGCACTTCCCGCGTCACGCGGTGATCCAGTTCTTTGGAAATCTTTCCGTTTATCTTCTGACCTTTGTAGATGATCTCGCCTGCCGAGGTGGGATATACGCGGATAATGGATCGTCCGATGGTGGTTTTTCCGCTGCCGGATTCGCCCACCAGGCCAAAGGTTTCGCCGGCATAAATATCAAAGGAAACGCCGCGCACGGCTTCAAACTTCTTACGGCGTTCACCGAAAGATACGTGCAGATCACGCACCGAAAGAATCACGTCACTCATACAGGCTCCCTCCCTCCGGCGTCAGGCGTTTCAAAGCTTCCGGCGGCTCCACCTTGGGTGCGCGTTCATCCATCAGCCAGGATCGTACCTTATGGGTTTCGGATACGTCAAAATAAGGCGGACGCTCCACAAAATCAATGTTCAGCGCCTGGGGATTGCGGGCGGCGAAGGCATCGCCGTTGATCTCGTTAAACAAATTGGGCGGGGTACCGCGGATGGAGAAAAGCTCCTCCCCCTTCACGCCAAGCTGCGGAAGGGAGGACAAAAGCGCCCAGGTATAAGGATGCCGGGGCGAATAGTAGATCTCCTCGCAAGTGCCGACTTCAACGATATCGCCCGCATACATAACGGCAATGCGGTCGGCCACGTTGGCGACAACGCCAAGGTCGTGGGTGATATAAACAGTGGTCAGCTGATACTTGCGAACAAGGTTCTTGATCAGCTGCAAAATCTGCGCCTGAATCGTTACGTCAAGAGCCGTCGTAGGCTCGTCGCAGATCAGAATCTTGGGATTGCAGGCGATCGCAATGGCAATTACGGCACGCTGCCGCATACCGCCCGAAAATTCGTGGGGATACTGCTTTGCACGACGTTCAGGTTCTGTGATACCCACGTCTGTGAGAATTTCACAAATGCGCTTTTGCGCCTCTTCCCCTTTCAATCCCTGATGCAATTTCAGTGCTTCACCGATCTGCGCACCGATGGTTTTCAGAGGATTGAGGCTGGTCATGGGATCCTGCAGTACCATAGCGACCTCACGACCGCGGATCTTCAGCCACTGCTTTTCGGTTTTATATTGCGCCAGATCCTCGCCGTTGTAGAGGATGCTGCCGCTGTCCACCCAGCCGTTCTGATCCAATAAGCCCATGAATGTTTTGGTCAGCACCGATTTGCCGCTGCCCGATTCCCCAACGATCGCAAAGCTTTCGCCCTTGTACAGGTCAAGGGATACGCCGCGAATGGCATGAAGCACCCTGCCGCGAAGGCTGAACTTCACGTTCAAGTCGCGCACGGATAAAACAACTTCTTTGTTTTCCATTACGCATCCTCCTTACAGGTGATTCTTGGGATCGGCGGCATCGGCAAAGGCATTGCCGATGATGTAGAAAGAAATGGTGATGATGGACAATACGATGGTCGGGAACACCAGCTGATAGCTATGGGAAGTGGAGATCAGCTTGCGGCCGATGTTGATCAGGTTGCCCAAAGACGGCGTACTGACGGGGAGACCCAAACCAATGTAAGTAATGAACACTTCGTTGCCGATGGCGCCGGGCACAGCAAGGGACATACGCAGCGTAATGACCGAAACAAGATAAGGCAGCAGGTTGCGGTAAATAATGCGCAGCGTGCCCGTTCCCAGGCAGCGGGAAGCAAGGTTATAATCGCGGTCGCGGATGATGATGATCTGATTGCGGATAAAGCGTGCCATGCCCACCCAGCCCGTCAGGCTCATGGCAAAGATCAGCGTGCCAACGCCGGGACGGAGGATGTAGGCAATGAGGATCAGCACGATGGTGGTGGGAATGTTGTTGACCACGTTGTAGATTTCCGTCAGCAGACGGTCAAGCTTGCGAACGTACCCCCACAAAACGCCCACAACAATACCGATGATCGCTTCGATCAGGGCAACGACAAAGCCGATAAACAAGGAAGTGCGGGTGCCTGACCACACCAGCGCCCACAGATCCTGACCCAGGTTGTTGGTACCGAACAGGAAAGGCGCATCATCGGGAAGAATGCGCAGTTCACATTCTTCGGTGGTCACGGCGGTGTCGCCGCTGATCGACAGGTACTTCTTTTCAACGAACAGGTCGTCGCCGTCATTGGAGAAATCTACCGGCGAGGTATACAGCTTCGTCTTAAAGCCCGAACGGGATTCATAGGGCACCTTGTAAGGATCGGCGGGAAGCTTCAGCTGGGTAGTAAAATCGTTTTTCACATAGCCGGTCATCCCGTTATAATCCACCTTGCAGTAATCCTTGCCGTATTCGATCACGGTAAAGATCTCACGAGCTTTTACGTCGCTGAGCACGTTGCCCACAGCAATCCACTGTTCGTCGCCGTATTCCTTAACGATCAGCTCCGTCCCCTTGGGCGCTTTGGCCTTCACCGTGGTAAGCGCGGGCGGAACGTTGCTCACCTGCATTCCGGTGATGGGATGATTGATGATCAGGTTGGCTTTATGCTGTTTAGGCAGAACAGGCTGAATGAAGGTAAACGCCATCAGAAGAACCAGGACAATCAAAAGCGTTACAGCCAGCTTATTCTTGAAAAACACACGGAAGGTGCTGCCCCAGTAGGAGTAATTGGAATAGCCCGTTTTTTCAGCTGCGTCCGGATTGTAGGGCGCAAAGCCGAAGGGATTCTTTTTTCCGGCTTCGATTTTCTTTTCAAGCTCGGCGCTCATGCGTTTTTCAACGGGAGCAGCCTTCAAATTACGAAAAAGTCCCATTATCTTGCACCCTCCTTCTTTGCAAAGGTGATGCGCGGATCGATTGCCGTCATCAGCAGGTCGCCCAACAGAAGCCCGATAATGCCGATACAGCTGTAAATCATAACGATCGCCTGCACCATGGGATTATCCTGACGGTTAATCACGTCTACCAGCAAGCCGCCCATACCGGGCACAGAGTAGAGCGATTCGATATAAATCGAGCCGCAGATCGTGTACATCAGCGAAGTGGGAATATACTGCACCATGGGCACGAAAGCGTTGCGGAAAACGTGGCGCATGGTGATCTTTTTATTTTCAACGCCCTTGGCGCGGGCAAGCTTTACATAATCCTTATTCAGTTCATCCACCATATAGCGGCGCAGCCACATAGCATAATAGGCGATGTTGCCAAGTGCCATGGAGAAGATGGGCAGGATCCACGTCTGCCATTCGGAGCGGTTGAACAGCATGGGAACGCCCAGCGCCTTTGCGCCGTAGGACTGCAGATAAATATAATAAACGGCAGCTGGCACCGCATTTACAAACACAATAAACGCTGTGCCGAACTTATCCCAGAATTTCGATTTTGAACGGGCCATGGCAGCGCCCAGAGGCAAACCCAGCGCCATAGCGAGAATCATGGATATAATGCCCAGCAGCGCCGAAACGGGCGCCTTCTGCGCAATAATGCCGGTAATGGGCGCATCCACACTGTAACGGGCGGAAGTGCCCAGATCGCCTTTGAGAAGATTCTTGAAAAAATGAAGCAGCTGAACCGGCATGGGATCGTTCAGCCCCATCTTGTCCAGCTTGGCCTGAATAATATTTTCGTCCAGCTTGTCGTAGTTGTCAAAATAGCCCTCGATGGGCATTTGACGCACGAGAACAAAAACGACGGTCAATACGATGACCAACGTCAGGATCGCAGATAATAATCTTTTCAGTACGTACTTGGTCAAAATGCGCTCCTTGCTCCTCTGCAAACGCACTTCACAGAGGCATTGCTGCGGCAGGAGACACTTTCATGTCCCCTGCCGCATTTCACTTCATGTTTTAAACGGTATTTTATTTGTTGTTCAGCGCTTCACGGGCTTCGAGCCACTTGTCGTAGGCATCGTAGTACATTACGGTGCTCATGGGCTTATCCAGAAGCTTGGAACCCTTATAGCGTTCGTTGGAGATGCCGAAGGGCGCAAACTGCTGAGTGAAGGGATCGATACGGCTGGCCGTATAACCGCCGTTGCCCGTGCCGAAGGGAATGGTCAGCGCATGATTGATCAGGAAAGCTTCGGCCTTGGCATACGCCAGATAACGAGCCTGAATGTCATCGGTGATGGCATGAGCGGCGTTGACCAGCTTGTAGTATTCGTCGGTCAGGTTCTTAATGCCGGCATGATCGACAATGAACTGATAACTGTTGCCTTCGGACTTGAAAATCTCGGTGTAGGTCTGGGGATCGGCATAGTCGGGACCCCAGTTGGTCTTCATGATGCAATAGTTTCCGGCGCGGCGGGTAGCGTTGAGGAAGCCGGAAGAGGGATAACCCTCGATGATGACGTCAATGTAATCCTTGCCCAGCAGATCTTCCAGCTGCTGTTCAACGATCTGGGATTCTTCCGCCCAGCCGCCGACGCTGGTATTGTAAGGCATATAAACCAGCACGGGGAAGGTTACGGTATCCTTCAGTTCTTCGATGGCCGCCGCCTTGTACTTGAGCGCTTCCTCGGCATTGAAGGTGGCGCCGCCCTTGGCGGTGATGCCGGCCAGTTCACCCATGTTCACATAGTCCGTACCCTGATAGGTTACGAAGTTGGGAGGAGTGATGCTGTTGAAAATCAGCTCAGCGGCGTTGTCGGGATCGGTGATGGTCATGGCCTTCACGCGGTCAAGACCGGCAAAGATGGACTGACGGAAGTTCTCGCTGGTAACAGCCTTTTCCCAGTTGTCAGGCTGATACTTCGCATCCAGGCCCTTGTGGGGATTGAAGTTGAAGGAGTAGAAGTAGGAGTAGAAGCTGGTCTGGCGGACAGGGCGGATGTAATCAGCCTTGACGGGATCAGCCAGCCACTGAGCGGCTACGTCGTTGTCGATGGAAGCGGAGTCCACCTCACCCTGCAGATAGAGGGTAGAGGAAATGGTGGAAGATTCCTTGTTGTACTTGTAGGAAACCTTCTCAATGTGCACGTTGGCGACGTCCCAGCCCAGAGCATTCTTGGTAAGAACGCGTTTTTCCTGAGGCTTGAACTCGCTCAGATAGTAAGCGCCGCAGTAGAGCAGGGTATCGTTGCCGGTGGCAAGGCCGAACTGCGCACCCTTTTCGGTGAGGAAAGGCTCATACACAGGCATGAAGGTCACGTACGTGGTCATGGACAGGAAATAGGGAGTGGGCGTAACCAGCGTGTACTCAAGGGTGTACTTATCCAGCGCCTTGATGCCCACGGTTTCAAAGTCCATCACAGGAGCGGGAGCTTCGCCTTCCTTGGGAGTGGAAGTGCCCTTGTAATAGGCTTTGGCGCCGACAATTACGTCGTAAAGAATATTGGCGGTACCGGAAGCATTCTTCGCATCCAGAATGTACTTGGCGGCAGCCACAAAGTCATTGGCCGTCACTTCGGCAACCTCTTTGCCGTTGCCATCCACCCACTTGACGCCGGGACGGATCTTGAACGTCCAGGTCAGACCGTCAGGGCTGTTCACCCAGCTTTCAGCCAGAGAGGGCTTCACCTGACCGAATTCATCGTATTCGACCAGCGTATCGATCACATTGGCCGCCAGCGCAAATTCGTTGGTGGTGGAAGTAGTCAGATAGTTCAGAGAAGTAACCTCGCCGGAATAAAGCGTGCTATACTCATTCTTCGCGACCCAACCGGGCTTCTTTGCACCGTCGCGCAGCAGGAACCAATAGCCTGCGAAGGCAGCGGCAGCAACCACAAGGACAGCCACAGCAATAATCAGCCACTTTTTAGAATTCTTTTTCACGTTTTGTTCCTCCTTATCCGTTGATATCATCCATTTCCCGCGGTTTCACCGTCGAGTTGAATCATCGTTGTTGGGATTTTAGCATACACCGTTTCACTTTGCAATGTATTCTTTTAAAAAATCCAGTTTTGCACTGTATTTATTCTGTATATATCCGAATTTGCAGGATTCCGTTTTCGTTTCTTCGTTTCTGCAGCTTCAAAAGCGATTTTGTATCTTTCACAGGATCCGATTCCGCGTCTTCAATCAAAAAACCATGTGCATGATCCCTTACATTTGCAAAATATAAGGGATTTTTCTGCACATGTCAAGCATAATATGGTTTTTTGTGCAAATCATCTCCACTTTTGCACAATATTCACATTGCGATAATAATAATGTATGATTTCATCCGCAGTTTTCCCTTCTTTTGCCATGGCATAAGCGCCCCATTGCGACATTCCCACGCCGTGTCCATAGCCTTTTCCGTTAAAAACCACCTTGCCGTCCATAAAAGAAACGGAAGTCAGAAGGGTGGATTTCATCTCTGCACTGCCAAGGGAAATGCGCAGTTCGTTGGCAGGAACATTTTTCCCGTTGATTTCAATATATTTGCACCTGCCGCTTTCCCCCTTTTCCCCCGCCGCAACGCTTTCGATCTTATCTCCCACCTTTACACCGCACTTTTTCGCAGCCTCCAGCACTTCATCGGGCGAAAACGCCGCCGTCCACGACTTTGCTTTCCCGTCGGCCGATTCATCCTCCGTGCTCTTTACGCTTTGCGTATAGGGAGCTTCTTCCCGATAGCTCAGCCCTTCCCCCGCCTGCGCGGTACGTCCGCCCGAATGCGCATGGAACCATGCATAGATCGGTTCTCCCCGGTAGGCAACGATCAACCCGCGGGTCGCTTCCACGGCCCGCTTTATGTTCTCATTGATTTCCGCAGCGTTATATGCCTGCGCTTCCTCGATATCGGTGGATATATCCGCGCCCTCGTACTTGCTTTGCTTTTCGGAAAGAAACTTGATCACAAAGGTTCTTGCAAGGATCGCCTGCGCCTTGAGCGCTTCTTCCGGCCAGTCGTTTTTCATTTCGCCGGCAAGCACGCCGCACAGATAGCTTTCAATATCCATTTCCCTGATTTGCTTTTCATCGGTAATGTACACGCGAATCTTCGGCACACCGTTTTCGTCCAGTCTTACCGTATCGGGCAGGTTTGGATCAAAAGAAATTTCGTTTTCGTTTCCCGGTATTCTTTCTTCTCCTCTCGTTGCCGCTTTGCAGCCCGAAAGCAGCACAACGGCAGCCAGCAACAGACAGAGCAGTTTATATATCTTCATAAAAAAAATCGCCTCCCGAAGCTATTGTATCCCAAAAGATACCTTTGCATTCGGGAAGCGATCGGATTTTGATTATCTTTTGCGAAGACCCAGCACAGCCACGGCCTGTGCCAGCGTATTGACGGGGATAAACTCAACGCCTTCCGGCTTTCTGATCTTCTTGAGCGAGTCACTGGGACACATAATCTGTTTGAATCCAAGGCGAACGCATTCGTTGATCCGCCGTTCCATCTGTGTAATGGCGCGGATCTCGCCCGCCAGCCCGACCTCGCCCATCACCGCCAGATCACTTGGCAGCGGAACGTCTGAGAGCGAGGAGGCCACCGCCACGCAAAGCGGCAGGTCAACAGCGGGCTCGGACAGCGACAGGCCGCCCGCCACATTGACGTAAACGTCCTGATTGTACAGCTTCAGACCCGCACGTTTTTCAAGCACCGCCAGCAAAAGCGCCACGCGTCCCTGATCGGCGCCGTTGACCGTGCGCCTCGGCACAGCGTAAAAAGATTGTGCAGCCAGCGCCTGCAGATCCACCAGCATGGGGCGGCTGCCTTCCATACAGCAGAATACCACCGAGCCGCTCGCTCCCGAAGCACGGTGCGAGATCAGCGTTTCGGAAGCATTCTCCACCGGCATCATACCTTCGCCCGTCATGGAGAAAATGCCCAGCTCGTTTACCGAACCGAAGCGGTTTTTCACAGCGCGAAGCAGACGGTATTCATGCTGATAATCGCCCTCGAAATACAAAACCACGTCCACCATATGCTCCAGCACGCGGGGACCGGCCAGAGAACCTTCCTTGGTCACATGGCCCACCAGCACCACCGTGCAGCCGTTGGTTTTGGCATAGCGCATCAGAATGGCCGCGCTTTCGCGAACCTGACTTACGCTGCCGGGCGCACCCGCAAGATCGGGACGGTACATGGTCTGCACCGAGTCGATCACCACAAAATCGGGCTGTTCGGCGTTCAGCTTCTCCTCCACCGCATCCATGGCGTTTTCAGCCAGCACACGGATACCGCTGTCATCTGCTCCCAGTCTGTCGGCGCGAAGGCGGATCTGTCTTGCGCTTTCTTCGCCCGTCACATACATGACGCGTTTGCCGAGCCGAGCCAGTTTATCGCACACCTGCAAAAGCAGCGTGCTTTTGCCTACGCCCGGTTCGCCGCCCACCAGCATCAGCGAGCCCTCCACCACGCCGCCGCCAAGCACTCTGTCAAATTCAGCAATGCCCGTGCGCTCGTGGGACTGCACGCCCGCGGCGATATCGCTCATTGTTTCCACGCGTCCGCCCGTGCCGCCGCGCTGCTTGTTGGGCTTTGCAGGCGCCTGCACAGGCTGGGGCGCCGTTTCTTCCATGGTGTTCCACTGATCGCAGGAAGGGCATTTCCCGTACCAGCGGGAACTTTCATAACCGCATTGAGAACATATATATACATTCTTTTGTTTGGGCAAGATACTTCCTCCTTCCGAAATATTGTAAAATTCGCCGCAAAGGACGTTTTCCCTGCCTTTTACCAGCAATTTCCATGCTTTTTCCCTTGTAATCGGCGGCGTAATTCTTTATAATATGGATTGTTTATTTTTGGAGGATACCCAAGCCATGAGAAAAGAACGCGCGTTATTTCAGGAAAAAGAAAAAGAGAAGGTTTCCGGCTGTCTTGTATACCCGCTGCTGCTGGTACTGGCGGCTGCCGTGATCATTGCGCTGAATCTGATCAACAGCGGCCGCGTGCTGCTCGATAAACAGGACGTCACCGTTCCGTCGCTTTCAAGCGATCTTGAAAAATACCGCATTTTGCACATCAGCGATCTGCACGGAAACGAATTCGGCGCAGATCACTCCACCCTTTCAAACTTGCTGAAGGGATCTTCCTATCGTGCGGTTTGCATCACCGGCGACGTCTGCGGCAGGGACGGCAGCTACGATGCATTTTTGAAGCTGCTTGATATTTTCCCCGCCGAGATCCCCGTATTTTTCATCGCAGGCGATGAAGACCCCGAACCCATCCTCACGGCAAGCCACGGCTCTGACAGTGTAAAGGCGGATTATATCCTTGCCGCCGAAGCCAAAGGCGCCATCTATCTGGATGCCCCCTACAAGCTCACCGTGGGCAAAAGCGTGATCTGGTTCTCTCCCGAATCGGTGTACGGACTGGATATCGATTCTTCCCGCGCCGCCTATCAATCCAGAAGAGATCAGCTGACCAAAGGACAGGAACAGTATCTGCCCGATAACGCGGCGCAAATCCGCGCCATCGACTACAGGCTGGACGTCCTCTCCCGCATCGAAGCCGCCAGGCGCGAAATGAAACCGGTCGATGCGCAGATTGCCCTTACCCATCACCCCCTGACCGGCGAAACCCTCAATCTCCTCCAGCAATGGGCCGGCAGTGCGGAAGGCAACTTTCTCCGGAACGTATCTCTCATCCTCGCCGGGCATTATAACGCAGGCCAGGTCAGAGTACCGCTGATCGGCGCACTTCGCGCTCCCGCTTCCGCAGGCGGCAAGTGGCTGCCCGGCGACGAGGCCATCGTGGGTCTTAACACCATCCACGGCGTGACCCAGTATATCAGCCCCGGCCTTGGCGTATCCAGGGATTATCTCATCCCGCTGCGCATCTTCAACACCCCTTCCATTACCCTCATCACCCTCACTTCCAGGCTGACGGTGTAATTCTTCTTGACAATTCCGATGAATCTTCATATAATGGATCAGGCGATGAACGGAAAAGTCGTCCGGCAAATTCACCCCAAGAGAGAGCGCGTCACCGGCTGCGAGCGTGCTCGGGCGAATCGGGCAGTGCCTCCGCGAGCCGCACACCGAAAATTACAGTAGGCTGTGCCGTATACGCTGCGTTAAAGCGATTCAAGAGGAAAAGCGCTGCTTTTCAATCGGAGTGGAACCGCGGTTTATCACCGTCTCCTTGCTGGAGGCGGTGTTTTGTTTTGTAGTTGTAAAGGAGATTTCTATGTTCGCAAGACTCACCGAGGACATCTCAACGGTTTTTGCCCGCGACCCCGCAGCAAAAAGCAAATGGGAAGTGCTCTTCTGCTACGCCGGCGTCAAAGCCCTGTTTTCCCACAGGCTGGCGCACAGGCTGTATAAAAACGGCCATTATTTCCTTGCGCGGTGGCTCTCTTCCCGCTGCAAGAAAAAAACAGGCATCGAGATTCATCCCGGCGCCACCATCGGCAGACGGGTATTTATCGACCACGGTTCAGGCGTTGTGATCGGCGAAACCTGCGAGATCGGTGATGACGTGACCATCTATCAGGGCGTCACGCTGGGCGGTACAGGCAAAGATCACGGCAAGCGCCATCCCACCATCGGAAACGGTGTGATCGTAGGTGCAGGCGCCAAGGTGCTTGGCCCCATCGAAATCGGCCAGAACGTCAAAATCGGCGCCGGTGCGGTGGTATTAAAGCCCGTCCCCGAAGGATGCACCGTAGTAGGCAACCCCGGCCGCATCGTGCGCCGCGCAGACGGTTCCCGTCCCACTCTTGACCATGCCAACCTGCCCGACCCCATGCTGGAGCGGATGCAGCAGCTGTACGAGCGGCTCGTTGAGCTTGAAACGGCCCTTCGCCGCCACGCCTGTGAGGCAGGATGCGAAACCTGCGGGCAGGACGCCGCCTCTTGTCCCCTCAACCATATTTGCAACCCAAAGACAGAACCGTAAGGAGGAATATACATTATGCAGATTTTCAACAGCAAAACCCGCCGCAAGGAAGATTTCGTCCCGATCCGCGAAGGTCACGTGGGTATTTACGCCTGCGGCCCCACGGTGTATGACTATTTTCACATCGGCAACGCCCGTCCCTTCATCACCTTTGACGTGCTGCGCCGCTATCTTGAGCATCGCGGCTACAAGGTGACTTTCGTACAGAACTTTACCGATATCGACGACAAAATGATCCGTCGCGCCAACAACGAAGGCATCACCGTCAAAGAGCTGGGCGACCGCTTCATCGGCGAATATTACAAGGACGCCAAGGCGCTGGGCATCCGTCCCGCCACCGTTCATCCCCGCGCCACCGAGCATATTCCCCAGATCATCTCCCTCGTGCAAAAGCTGATTGACAACGGTCTTGCCTATGAAGTAAACGGCGACGTTTACTTTGACACCAAGGCCTTCCCCCACTACGGCTGCCTTTCCGGTCAGAATCTGGAAGATCTGGAAGCCGGCGCCCGTATCGAAGTGGACTCCGTCAAAAAGAATCCTGCAGACTTTGCCGTATGGAAGGCCCAGAAGCCCGGCGAGCCCGCCTGGGAAAGCCCCTGGGGCATGGGACGTCCCGGCTGGCACATCGAGTGCTCTGCCATGAGCATGGAATATCTGGGCGACACCTTTGACATCCATTGCGGCGGCAAGGATCTGCTCTTCCCGCATCACGAAAACGAAGTAGCCCAGAGCGAAGGCGCCACCGGACATCCCTACGTCAATTACTGGATGCACAACGGCTTCATCAACGTGGATAATGAAAAGATGTCCAAATCCCTGGGCAATTTCTTCACCGTCCGCGACATTCTCAAGGAGTACGAAGCCGAAGACGTGCGTATGTTCATGCTTTCCGCCCAGTACCGCAGCCCCATCAACTTCAGCCGTGAGATGATCGCGCAAGCGCACGCTTCGCTGACCCGTCTGTACACCGCCCGCGATCAGATGGAATTCCTGCTGCAGCACGCTGCCGATAAGGAACAGACCGCCGAAGAAACCGCGCTGGCTGAGCGCATCGCAAGCTATATTGCCCGCTTTGACAATGCCATGGACGATGACCTGAACACCGCCGACGCCATGGGCGCGCTGTTTGAGATCGTGCATGACGCCAACGTGACACTCACCGCCGACAGCAGCAAAAAAGCCATTGAGAACACCCTCAGCGCCCTCACTTCTCTTTGCGACGTGCTGGGTCTGCTGGTCAAAAAGACAAACGACCTCCCCGCCGAGGTGCAGCAGATGGCCGACGAGCGCGCTCAGGCCCGTAAAGACCGCGACTGGAAAAAGAGCGATGAGCTCCGCGACGCCCTCAAGGCTCTGGGCTACATCGTAGAAGACACGAAAGAAGGTCAGAAGGTACGAAAGGCAGTATAAACCTGCATCCTGTATCTCCCCGCGCCCGCAAGGCAGTTTTGCCGATCTTGAGCATTCTCCTGGCGGGCGCTCTTTTGTGTGCCGTCGCCGGCTATCTTTTTTCATTCAGGCCCACGCCTGTATATGCCTATTTGTCCGAAAATGTTACCCCTGCGCCTCAGCCGTCCCCAATGATCGCCGAAGGCATGATCAATATCAATTCCGCCTCCCTTGAGGAGCTGATAGCACTGCCCGGAATCGGTGAAACGACAGCCCGCGCCATCCTCGGTTTGCGCTTGGAACTGGGCACGTTCCGTATCAAGGAAGATCTTTTGCTGGTCAAGGGCATCGGTGAAAAGAAGCTGGAAGCCATCCGCGAACTGATTTATATCAGGTAACCGCGTTTTCCCCTTGTATTTCCAGCAAAAAAACGCTATAATAACAAAATGGCTGCTTGTTGGCCTGCATCAAATCATTTATTACGGAGGGATCATTATGGAAGAAGCGTTCGAACGCACCAATTTTATCTGGGATGCCATTGACCAGGATCTGGAGAGCGAACGCTATCAACAGGTCCACACCCGTTTCCCGCCCGAACCCAACGGCTATATGCATATCGGTCACTGCAAGGCGCTGATCACCGACTTTTTGACTGCCGAAAAGTACGGCGGTCTTTGCAACCTGCGCTTTGACGACACCAATCCCGCCAAGGAAGATACCGAGTATGTGGAAGCCATCAAGCGCGATATCAAGTGGCTGGGCTTTGACTGGACGGGCGGTCTGTATTATGCGTCCGATTACTATGACAAGTGCTATGAAATCGCCGAGGACTGGATCAAGCGCGGTCTGGCCTACGTGGATGAGCTGAGCAAGGATGAAATGCGCGAATATCGCGGCACGCTGACCAAGCCCGGCAAAAATTCCCCCTGGCGCGACCGTCCCGCGGAGGAATCTCTTGATCTTTTCCGCCGCATGAAAGCCGGCGAATTTGCCGAGGGTCAGTACACCCTGCGCGCCAAGATCGATATGGCCTCGCCCAACATCGTCATGCGCGACCCTGCCATGTACCGCATCCTGTACAAGGAGCACTGGCGCACGGGCAAAAAGTGGTGCATCTACCCCATGTACGACTTTGCCCATCCCATCGGCGACGCGCTGGAAGGCATCAGCCATTCGCTGTGCTCTCTTGAATATGAGATCCACCGTCCTCTCTACGATTGGGTGGTGGAGCACAGCCAGAATATGCTGCCCGCCAAGCCCCGTCAGATCGAGTTTGCCCGCCTGAACCTGACCCAGACCGTCATGTCCAAGCGCAAGCTCCGCGCACTGGTGGAAGGCAAGTTCGTCCGCGGCTGGGACGATCCCCGTATGCCCACCCTGTCCGCACTGCGCCGCCGCGGCTATACCGCCGCCGCCATCCGCGATTTTATCAGCCGTGTGGGCGTGGCTAAGGCCGACTCCACCGTTGACTACGCGCTGCTGGAAGCCTGCGTACGTGAAGATCTGGGCAACAACGCCGCCCGTGCCATGGCCGTGCTGAACCCCATCAAGGTGGTTCTGACCAACTGGCCCGAAAACGAAACCAAAACCCTCGTGATGGAAAACCATCCCGATCATCCCGAAATGGGCACCCACGAAATCACCTTCGGCCGGGAGATCTATATCGACGCCGATGATTTCATGGAAGAACCCGCCAAGAAGTTCCAGCGTATGTACCCCGGCTTTGAAGTTCGCCTGAAGGGCGCCTACATCGTCAAGTGCGAAGGCTGCACCAAGGATGAAAACGGCAACGTCGTTGAAATCCAGTGCACAGTGGATCTTGATTCCGCCTCCGGCACCCCCGGCTCCGAACGCAAGATCAAGGGCAAGGTTCTCCATTGGGTCAGCGCCGCTGACGCCGTCCCCTTCGAAGCCCGTCTGTACGAGCCTTTGCTCGCTTCCGACGAGGAGCTTGCCGAAGAAGCCGAAGCCGTCGCCGAGGAAACCGCCGATACCGAAGAGAATCAGGAAGTTGCCGACGAGACCCTTACCCGCAAGGATTACGATTTCCTCAAGAAGCTCAATCCCAACAGTCTGTCTGTGGTAAACGGCTTTGTTGAGCCCTGTGTCCTTGATGCGCAGGTCGGCACCACTTACCAGTTCCTGCGCGTGGGCTATTTCTGCAAGGATCCCGATTCCACCGCCGTAAAGCCCGTTTTCAACCGCACCGTCGGTCTGCGCGATACCTTCGCCAAGCAGGTCAAGAAATAATCACACAGAAGGTTTTCCCTTCTTTTAGGAGGATAACACATGAAAGAAGTTCGCACGCGCTTTGCCCCCTCGCCCACGGGCTTTATGCACCTGGGCGGTCTGCGCACCGCGCTTTATAACTATCTCTATGCCAAGAAGAACGGCGGTAAGTTCATCCTGCGCATTGAGGATACCGATCAGGAACGCTTTGTAGAAGGCGCCACCGAGGTCATTTACGATACCCTGCGCGGCTGCGGCATGGATTGGGACGAAGGTCCCGATATTGGCGGCGACTATGGCCCCTACGTGCAGTCCGACCGCAAGGATATGTATCTTCCCTATGCCCAGCAGCTGGTGGAAAAGGGCGCTGCCTACTACTGCTTCTGCACCAAGGAAGAGCTGGACGAGCGCCGTGCCGCCTGCGAAGCAAAAGGCGAAGTGTTCAAGTATGACAAGCACTGTCTGAACATGAGCAAGGAAGAAGTGCAGCAGAAGCTTGACGCGGGCGTTCCCTACGTCATCCGCCTCAACTGCCCCACCGAAGGCGAAACCACCTACGAAGACGTGGTTTTCGGCAAATTGACCTTCCCCAACGACACGCTGGATGACATGGTGCTCATCAAGCAGGACGGTATGCCCACCTACAACTTCGCCAACGTTGTGGACGATCATCTCATGGGCATCACCCACGTCATGCGCGGCATGGAGTATCTCTCCTCCACTCCCAAGTACAATCTGCTTTACAACGCTTTTGGCTGGGATATCCCCGAATACGTGCATCTCACCACCGTTATGCGCGACGCCCAGCACAAGCTTTCCAAGCGCGACGGCGACGCCTATTACAGCGATTTCATCGAAAAGGGCTACCTGAAGGAGGCGCTGATCAACTATCTGGCGCTGGTGGGCTGGAATCCCGGCGATGACCGCGAGTTCTTTACCATGGACGAGCTGATCGACGTATTCGACATCCATCGCCTGAACAACTCCCCCGGCATCTTCGATATGAACAAGCTGGACTGGATGAACACCCAATACATCGCCAAGATGGATCCCGAAAAGTACCTTGAGATGGGCACGCCCTGGTTTGACAAGGTGCTTGCCGGTAAGAACATCGATTACAAGCGTCTGGCCGAGCTGATGCAGGGCCGCACCGAAGTGTTCAACCGCGTACCTGCCATGGTGGAGTTCCTTGCCGAAATGCCCGAATACGAGCTGGAGCTGTACACCCACAAAAAGATGAAGACCAATCCCGAAGTCGCCAAGGAATCTCTGGAGCTGGTCAAGCCCGTTCTGGAAGGCATTCAGGATTGGACCGAAAGCAATCTGCATGACGCTGTGATGGAAGCCATCGCCTCTTCCGGCAAGAAAAACGGCGCTGTTCTGTGGCCTCTGCGCATCGCCATCTCCGGCATGGCCTCCACACCCGGCGGCGCCTTTGAAATCGCCTACCTGCTGGGCCGTGAGGAAACCATGGCGCGTCTTGAAAAATCCATGGAAAAGCTTGCCGAAAACGCTTGATTTTCCACCAGATATTGCATATAATAGCATATATGAGATAACAAAATAACCCGAAGGAGGTTGTTTCCCATGAAATCCATTCCGATCAAGCTCAGCTTTGCCGAAGAAGTAAAGACCTTCGTCAACATCGTGAACCGCTACGATTATGATATGGACCTTCGCGCCGGCCGTCACGTGGTTGACGCCAAGTCCATTCTGGGTATCTTCTCTCTGGATCTGAGCCGCCCCATCACGCTGGAAGTCTATGCCGATTCCTGCGATGAGCTGGAGCGCGACATCACTCAGTTCAAGATCTGATGCATACCGCTCATTCCCCCGCGCATAGGTTACGCGGGGGGATTTTTTATGTCTAAAAACCTGCTGTTCCCGCCCGAAGCGGTATCGGGCGCAAGCCGCATCATCTTAACGGGCGAAGACCGATTGCTCATCGAACAGCACAAGGGACTGTTTTCCTATGACAGCGCCTGTATTCGTGTGCGCATCGGCGAAAAAATACTCAATATCCTTGGCGAAAAGCTTGTCATTCACCGTTTTGGAGCGGATGAAATCTGTATTCACGGTACTGTCCGTGCCTTGGAGTTTGATTCATGAGGCCCATTTGCGAGCACATCCGAATCCAAGGCGTGGGAATTGACAGGCAGCTGTCCGCACTGGAAAAGCGGGGATTCACGCTTTATGATATCCGAAAAATCAACCTGAAAACCGCAGAATTCGGTTATGCCAAATCAAACAGCGCCGAAATTCTCGAATTCCTTTCGCAGCGCGGCTTTTCGGTATCGGTTTTGCCGCCGAAGGGAGCGGCGCATCATGTACAAGAGCTGCGCTCCAATCTCTTTTTGATCTGCCTTTCCTTATGTGCTCTGCTGCTCCTTTCCTTTGCCATGCGCTACGTTTGGCATATTGAGATCCGCGGGGCATCGTCCTATATCGGCGAAATCCGTCGGTTCCTCGATGAAGAAAACATCCGTCCGGGCATCCCTGCAGAACGGATCGATGTAAAAGCGCTGGCCGATGCGCTCACCCGCAGGCTGCCGCGGGTTGCCTGGGTTCGCGCCTATCTGCAGGGGCTTACGCTGTGCATCGATGTAACCCAAGGCGTTCCCATACCGAAAATCGAAACGGAGGGCGGCAACGGAAATGTGATCGCCCTGCAGGACGGCGTGATCTTCAGCATGGACGTGTACGCAGGCACGCCTGCCGTGAAACCGGGCGACAGCGTAAAGGCGGGCGACGTATTGATTTACGGTCATGAACGCGCTTCTAACGAAACGCTTACCACTCTTCGCGCACGGGGAAAAGTGATCGCACGCAGCTTCAGATCGGATACGGCAGCGCTTTCCCTTACCTCTTATGAATCCGTCCGCACCGGCAGATCCGAAACGCACGCTCTCATCCGCACGCCTCTTTTCAGCCTGCAGATAAGCGATTCCCCCGCGTATCTCACCTCCGAATTCGAATCGGAGTATCTTCCGCTTGGCGGCGCATGGATCCCCGTATACCTTGAAAAGCGTACCGTTCACGAAGTATATCTCAACCCCTCTGTCCCCGATGAAGCCCGTCTGAAAGCTGAATCCGGGCGTCTGGCCATGCAAAAACTGCTGCTTTCTTTAGGAGAAAACGATGAAATTATTGACAAATGGCTGGATTATAGTATGATAGAAGGGGGAATTATATTAGCAACCGCCACTGCCGAGGTTTTGTCAGACATTGGACAGTTTTCCCCCGAAACACCGAATTAGGAGATTATCTGCTTGCTTTTATCTTTGGAAAATATCGACAGCTATCAAACGCTGTTTGGCATGAACGATCGAAACATGGCTGTGTTGGAGCAGGAACTTTCGGTCACTGCTGCGCTGCGCGGTCAGGAGCTGCGTTTGACGGGCGATCCCGAAAACGTACAACTGGCCGAATCGGTCATCGAATCCCTTTTATCGCTGCTGAGAAACGGCGAAAATATCGATCCCATGCGTATCCGCTATGCCATCTCCCTCGCCCGCGACGGTCAGGGAGAGCGCGTGGAGGAGCTAAGCGACGGCAGCGTTGTGGCTGTCACCCATCGAGGTCGTCCCATCCGCTGCAAAACCCTGGGTCAGCGCGCGTATGTGGACGCCGTGCGTCATCATGAACTGACGCTGGCCGTAGGCCCGGCCGGTACCGGCAAAACCTATCTTGCCATGGCATTGGCCGTGGTGGCGCTCAAAAACAAGGAAGTGGAGCGCATCATCCTCACACGCCCCGCCGTGGAAGCCGGCGAAAAGCTGGGCTTCCTCCCCGGCGACATGACACAGAAGGTCGACCCTTATCTGCGTCCGCTTTACGATGCGCTGTTTGACATCATGGGCGGCGACGCCTATCAGCGTCTGGTGGAGCGCGGCACCGTGGAAGTGGCGCCCCTCGCATTTATGCGCGGACGTACGCTGAACAACGCCTTTATCATCCTCGATGAGGCGCAGAATACCACCACCGAACAGATGAAAATGTTCCTCACGCGCCTTGGCATGGGCTCAAAATGTGTAGTAACGGGCGACATTTCCCAAACCGACCTGCCCCGCGACAAACGCAGCGGCCTGACCGAAGCCATGAAAGTGCTCAAAAATGTGCAGGGCATATCCCTGATTGAACTGACCGCCATGGACGTTGTACGCCACGAATTGGTGCAGCGCATCGTCCGCGCCTACGAAGTATATGAAAAGAGAGATCAGAAACATGACCGCTAAAGCATTCCGTTCCCGCACGCGCAAGCTGTGGGCGCAGACAAAACGTCTTTCGGCCAGATTTGCCAAGACATTTTGGTCGCTGCGCACCCTTGTCTGCGCGCTGTGCTCGCTGATCATTCTGACGCTGTTCCTCGCAGCCATTGTGCCTGTGCGCTATACGATTTCCGTGGGCACGGTACCCACGCACACCATCACCGCCAACCGCGACGTGGTGGACGAAATCACCACCGAACAGCTGCGCAAGCAGGCAGCCGCCGCCGTGGTTCCCTCGTATTACTACGCTGAGGGGATTACCGAGCAGGTGCTTGCCGATTTTGATAAGCTGTTTGTGCAGTTTGATGCTGCCATCCAGTACAGCGCAACCCTTGAAAATCCTTCTCCCGCCCGGAATTATACAGCCGAAGAGCTGGCATACGCCCGTACCATTCTCACAAATCTTGAACTGCGGGACTACCAGCTGCGCACGCTCCTCAACACGCCCCGCGCCGATCTGGGCTCGCTTCGTGAAACGGTGTATGCCGCCCTTCAGAACACCATGGCAGCCAGCGTTACCGAAGGCCACGAAGACAGCGCGGTATCGGGCATCATGCAGATCATCGGCTATCGCGTAGACAACACCAGTCTTTTGCTCAACATTGTCCAGCCCATGCTGCGCGAGGTCATCAAGCCCAACATGATCATCGATCAGGCTGCCACCGACGCAGCCAGGCAGCTGGCCCGCGACAGCGTGGAGCCCATCGTATACAAACAGGGCCAAAACATCGTTGTCAAAGGCGAAGGCCGCGTTGAAAAATATCAGTATGATATGCTCTCAAACCTTGGACTTCTGAGTAATTCCACGGTGGATCTGAGCATCTATCTGGGGGCTGCGCTGCTTGTTGCGCTGGTGCTGTTTGTCGCGCTTCTCACTATTCGTCTGATCGACAAGCGCACAGCCTTGAATTACAAGCGTCTTCTCCTTCTGCTCTCCATTATGATCATTACGCTGGGCGCCGCCATTCTCATGCGCCTGATCGATATCCGCCTCGCCCCCATCGCACTGTGCGCTATCCTGCTTTCCTCCATGCTGGGGCTTCGCAGCGGCATCACAGTGAACATCGCCATGGTGGTTCTGATCAGCTCGCTGGCAGCAGGCGGCAGCAATTCCTACACCAGTGAAATGGTGCAGCTGTTGGCCGGCGGTATTCTTTCCGGCTCCTTCGCAGCCCTTGTGGTGCACAAAAAATACAGCCGTCTGCGCGTGATCGGCGCCGGCTTTACGGCAGCTGTTTTCGGTTTCCTCACCACGCT
Organism: Clostridia bacterium; assembly: GCA_017549335.1. Classification (GTDB taxonomy): domain Bacteria; phylum Bacillota; class Clostridia; order Christensenellales; family Aristaeellaceae; genus SFMI01. The sequence goes on from JAFYVB010000019.1 coordinate 58,404, forward strand.
TGCGCTGGGATTGATGACCAGCAGTTCCACCTCTGTCATCCTTACCAACGCCCTTTGGTGCACCGGCGGCGGTTTGATCTCCGGTCTGTTTGCCATTGCCTTCCAGCCGCTGCTTGAGGCGATTTTCAACCTTGCAACGCCCACCAAGCTGATGGAATTGAGCAATCCCAATCATCCGCTGCTGCGCCGTCTGCTGCTGGAAGCGCCCGGCACCTATCATCACTCCATCGTAGTGGCCAACCTTGCGGAAGCCGCCGCCGAGGCCGTGGACGCGAATCCTCTGATGGCCCGCGTAGGCGGTTACTATCATGACGTGGGCAAGCTGCGCCGTCCCCAGTATTTCAAGGAAAACCAGCTGGGCATGGAGAACAAGCTCAACGAGCTTGATCCCTATACCGCGGCGCAGATCATTATCGCCCATCCCAGAGACGGCGTTACCCTGGCGCGCAATTACCGGCTGCCCAAGGAAATCTGCGCCATGATCCAGGAACATCACGGCAACACGCCCGTTATGTACTTCTATTCCAAGGCCGTCAAGGAAATGGGCGAAGAAAATGTGGATATCGCCTCTTTCCGCTACGACTCCCAGACGCCGTCCACCAAGGAAGGCGCTATCCTGCTGCTGTGCGACACGATCGAAGCCGCTGTGCGCTCGATGAACAACCCCACGCCTGAAGCCATTGAGGAATTCATTGTAAAGCTGGTTCGCGGCAAGCTTCAGGACGGTCAGCTTTCCAACAGTCCTTTGACACTGCGCGACATCGACGCCATCTGTCAGGCGTGCATTACCGTGCTTAACGGTGTTTTCCACGAGCGCATCGAATATCCCGATGCACCGCCTGCAGCCGCCAAACCCGCCGTTGCCAAGGCTCCTGTTTCCGTAACCACCAAGGATGCCGAAGTGCCGTGGGACGGCGAAGAGGCCGAGGACGAAAATGAAGAAAAAGCAGTTCAGCAGAGCATCTTTGACGAGCCCGTCCCGCTTGCTGAGCCCGAACCTGAGCCCCTGACCCCCGTCATTGTGGCTCCCGAGCAATTCGAGCCCATAGCGCCCCTGCCTGTGATTGAGCCGCCGGCCCCCGAAGCGCTCCCCTCGCTGGATGACCTTCTCGGCAAAGCGCCGCAGGAAGAATCCATGGAGCCAGTCATTCCCCAGGAATCCGAAACGGCTGAAGATCTCCCCGACGAAGAAAACATTTCCGAAGAATCCGTGCAGGCAGATGCCGAAGATCCGGAGGACGAAAATGTCTGAAAACAGCATCCTGCTTGATTTTGATTATGAGGTGAGCGTTCCCGCAGGTACGGAAGATATGCTCCGCCGTGTTGCGGAAAAGTGTCTCGAAGCAGAAGGCGTCACGCTTCCCTGCGCCGCCTATCTTCGTTTTACCGATGATGACCGCATTCACGAGATCAACCGCCAACAGCGAGGAGTTGACCGCGCAACCGACGTGCTTTCTTTTCCTGCCGGCCCCTTCTCTCCAGGCCACACCGCCGGCAAGCATGAGAAGCAGCTTCGCCGTCAGTGGGACAGCGAATACCGTGCCTGCGTGCTGGGCGATATCATCATTTCCCTGGATCATGCCCGTGCACAAGCACAGGAATACGGTCACAGTTTAACCCGCGAGCTTGCCTATCTAACGGCTCACGCCCTCTTTCACCTGATGGGATACGATCACATGAACGATAATGATAAGGAGCAAATGAGAAAAATGGAAGAAAAAGCCCTGAACAGCGCCGGTATTGCCCGCGTAACCGATGACGAGCTGGTTGCCCTTGCCAAAGAAGCGCTTAAGAATTCGTATTCTCCTTATTCCAAATACCGCGTCGGAGCCTGCTTGCTGGCCAAGGACGGCCGCACCTTCACGGGCTGCAACGTGGAAAATGCCAGCTACGGCGGAACCAACTGCGCCGAGCGCACCGCGCTTTTCAAGGCCATCAGCGAAGGCGCCCGCGAATTTGTAGCCATCGCTGTTGCCGCCGAGAAATCGCTTCCCTGGCCCTGCGGCATCTGCCGTCAGGTACTCAATGAGTTTGCCCCCGATCTTCGCGTCATCGCCGCCTGCGGTGATGAGCGCGGCGAGCTGCTGCTCTCCCAGCTTCTCCCCCATTCTTTTGGCCCGTCCAGCGGCACGGGTGATTATCTTGGAAAGGACTAACAAAAAATGAACAAAGAACCTGCCTTCCGCTCCGGCTTTATTGCCATCGTCGGCCGCCCCAACGTGGGCAAATCCACCCTGCTCAACGCCATGGTGGGTGAAAAAGTAGCCATTGTATCCAACCGTCCTCAGACCACCCGCAATCGTCTGATGGGTATCTGCGGCGGCGAGAATTATCAGATGGTGTTTGTCGACACCCCCGGCATCCACAAGCCCCGCACCGCGCTGGGCAATTACATGATGCAGGCCGTTCAGGAGGGAATGGACGGCATTGACGCGCTGATGGTGTTGGTGGACGTCACCGCCGTCGGCCCTCAGGATCGCCAGATCGCGGAAGATATGGCGAAAAAGAAGCTGTCCACTTTCCTGCTGCTCAACAAGATCGACCTTGTTCAGCCTCAGGAACTGCTGCGCATCATCGACATTTTCAAGGATATGGGTTACAAAGCCATCCTGCCCATCAGCGCACGCACCGGCGAAGGCCTTGAAACGCTGAAAAACGAACTGCTGCAGGTAATGCCCGTCGGTCCCAAGTATTTCCCCGATGATATGATGACCGATCAGCCCGAGCGTCTTCTGTGCGCCGAGCTTGTCCGTGAAAAGGCTCTGCTGCACCTGCGTGACGAAGTCCCCCACGGCATCGGCATCGAAATTCTGGGCATGGAAAAGAAAAACAACAACCTCATTGAAATCCATGCCGATATTTACTGCGAGCGCGATTCCCACAAATCCATCATCATCGGCAAGCGCGGCAGCATGATCGCTCTGATCGGCCGCGAAGCCCGTACGGATATGGAATCCCTGCTGGGCATGCGCGTCAACCTCCAGCTGTTTGTCAAGGTTCGTCCCGGCTGGCGCGATTCCATTGCCGATCTCAAGACGCTTGGCTACGAAAAGAACTGATTTCACATCGGAGATGCAAGCATGAGCTATTACAAACAAGCCATGGAAGAACGCTCCAAACAGTCGGGCGGGAAATCCTGCCCTTATCGCCGCGCCTTTGCGCGGCTTTCCTTGTTTGTACGTTCCCTCGATTATGCGCCGCTGCTGCTCATTTACGCCGTTGCCGTGCTGTATGCCGTTATCTGTTCACTGCACGGTTTTGACCCGTTCGGCTCCTCTCCCTACAATACCTACACCCTGCAGGCACTGGCGTGGCGGAACGGACAAATGTCACTGGGGCGGGATTATCCTCACCTTGAGCTGGCTATTTTCAATAACGACTGGTGGGTGTCCTTCCCCCCGGTGCCCAGCATTCCCATGTTTCTGCTGTCTTTCATTTTCGGCGAAAACACCCCGGATAATCTGCTGGTAAAGGTTTATATGCTTGCGGGCTGTCTTTTCGGCTACGGTCTTTTCAGGCGTGCAAAATATGACAAGCTTTCCTCCGTCTGCTTTGCGCTGCTCACAAGCTATGCCTCAGCTCTGATCTCGCTGACCACCAACGGCGCCGTATGGTATCTGGCGCAAACCCTTGCCTTCCTGCTGACCATGGGCGCAGTGTATTTCATGTTCTGCGGAAAATACACTTTATCGCTGCTCATGTACGCACTGGCTGTGGGCTGCCGCCCCTTTAACGCCGTATACGGTCTTGTTCTGTTTGTGATGTGGCTGGAAACCGTCCTCCGTGAAAAGCGTTCCTTCAAGCGCGAGATCATCCGCCTCATTCCCGGCGTTACGCTCGGCCTGTGCATCGCCTTTGCCTACGGCTGGTATAACTGGGCCCGTTTTGGCAATCCCTTAGAATTCGGTCACAACCATCTGCCCGAATTCTCTTTCCAGGGCGGCATACAGTTCTCTTTGGATCATGTGGCGAAGAACGTGGATCAGTTCATCTTCGGCCTGCCTTTCTATCAAGGCGAAAACGGAACAGAGCTGAACGTCTTCGGCTTTTCCATGTTCATCGTACACCCTGTCTTTTGGATGATGCTCCTCCTTTTCGTCATCGACGTCATCCGAAAGCGAGCCAGCTATACGAAGATCGCGATCATCGCCGCATTTTGCATTCAGCTGTTTTGTCTGTTGCTGCACCGCACCTTCGGCGGATACCAGTTTGGCGCGCGCTATACCTGCGATCTGCTTCCCTATGCCGCGCTGTATTTTGCACTGCCGGGCCGTGTTCGCCGCATGACGCTGTGGGAAGGTCTTCTCCTTCTCTCCGCCCTCGGTTTTGCCGTATGGGGCGCATGTGCCGTTCCGCTTTAAAAATCGCGGTATTTCTTGCATTTTTTGATGCTTTGGGGCTTTACATTTATGCATTTTCCGCGTATAATAACTGGGTATAATGCGATGATGGGGACGGGCGCGGAAATGCGCTTTCAGCGAGTCGGGGAGGATGCGAGCCCGGCAGCGGCAGCCAAAGCCAAATCACCCCTGAGCTTGGTTTAATCGCCACGGTTTGCCCCCGATACAGGGCTGAGAGCGGACGCAGTTTATCTGTGTCAACTTGGGTGGTACCGCGGCCTGTCCGTCCCATGGGATGGACAGGCTTTTCATTTTCTCCGAAATGCGGAGACAGCCGAAAGGAGCAGAACATGTACAAAAAAGTAACAACCGACATGAATTTCACCGAGCGTGAAAAAGAGGTGCTCAAGTATTGGAAGGATAACGACATCGCCAAGAAGAGCTTCGCTCTGCGCGAAGGTGCTGAAAACTTTACCTTCTTTGACGGCCCCCCCACCGCCAACGGCAAGCCCCATATCGGCCACGTGCTGACCCGCGCCATCAAGGATCTGATCCCCCGCTATCAGACCATGAAGGGCAAGTCCGTCCTTCGCATCGCCGGCTGGGATACCCACGGTCTGCCTGTTGAACTGGAAGTGGAAAAGAAGCTGGGTCTTGACGGCAAGCCCCAGATCGAAGCCTACGGCATTGAGCCCTTCATCAAGCAGTGCAAGGAAAGCGTATGGAAGTACCTGCACCTGTGGGAGGATATGTCCGAGCGCGTGGGTTACTGGGTGGATATGGAACATCCCTACGTCACCTACCACGATAACTATATCGAATCCGTTTGGTGGAGCCTGCGTCAGATCGCCGATAAGGGCATGATCTACAAGGGCCACAAGATCGTTCCTTACTGCCCCCGCTGCGGCACCGCGCTCTCTTCCCACGAAGTGGCGCAGGGCTACAAGGCCGTCAAGGAATTCTCCGTGTTCGCCAAGTTCGCCGTCAAGGGCGAAGAAAACAAGTACATCCTCGCCTGGACCACTACGCCCTGGACGCTGCCCAGCAACGTTGCACTGTGCGTAAACGCCAATGAGGATTACACCGAGTTCAAGTTCGGCGAAGAAACCTACATCATGGCCGATGCTCTGATCGAATCCGTATTCAGCGCCGACGACGTGGCCAAGATCGAAAAGGTGCGCTCCTTCAAGGGCGCCGATCTGGTGGGCACCGAGTATCAGCCCCTGTTCCCGCTGAAGAACCTGCCCAAGGAAAAGGCCTGGTACGTGGTTGCCGACGATTACGTCACCCTGACCGACGGTACCGGTATCGTGCATATCGCTCCCGCCTTCGGTGAAGATGACGCCCGCGTTGGCCGTACCAACAACCTGCCCTTTGTCCAGCTGGTGGATGCGCAGGGCAAGCTGACCGAGGAAACCCCGTGGCACGGCACCTTCGTCAAGGACGCCGATCCCATGATCATCGATGATCTCCGTTCCCGCGGCCTGCTGCTCAAGAAGGCGCTCTACGAGCATGATTATCCCTTCTGCTGGCGCTGCGATACCCCCCTGCTGTACTACGCCCGCCCCACTTGGTTCATCCGCATGACCGCTGTGCGCGACAACCTGCTCGCCAGCAACCGCTCCGTCAACTGGATGCCCGACAACATCAAGGAAGGCCGTATGGGCAACTTCCTTGAAAACGTGGTGGACTGGGGTCTCTCCCGTGAGCGTTACTGGGGCACTCCCCTCCCCATCTGGCTGTGCGAAGACGGTCATATGCACGTCATCGGCAGCAAGCAGGAACTGCTTGACATGGCCATCGGCGAAGTGGATCTCCCCGAGCTCCATCGCCCCTACATCGACAAGGTCGTCATCAAGTGCCCCCACTGCGGCAAGCCCATGCACCGCGTTAAGGAAGTCATTGACTGCTGGTACGATTCCGGCTCCATGCCCTTCGCCCAGTGGCACTATCCCTTTGAAAACAAGGAAAAGTTCGAAAGCCGTTTCCCC
>JAFYVB010000020.1 GCA_017549335.1 Clostridia bacterium
GCTTCCAGGCCCTTTCTGGCTTCGGGCTTGCTGTCGCCGTGCCTGACGAACTGCATGGTGACAAAGGCAAGGCAGGTGAATACCGCTGCGTAAGGGAAGAGCACCGTCATGCCGAACTTGTCCATCAGCAGGCCGCTGAAGTAGGGCGTGAGCGTCTGCGCTGCCATGCTGGCGGTGTAATAGAAGCCGGTATAGCGGCCCACGTCGCCGCCGCGGCACATTTCAACCACCATGGGGAAGGAGTTGACGTTGATGGTCGCCCAGGCGATGCCCGCCAGCGCGAACAGAGCGTTGATGATGAGCATGTTGGAATCGGCGCGGATGAAGGCGGCGCAGACAAAGGCGGTGGCCAGCATGATAATGCCCGCCAGAATGCACTTTTTGCGGCCCACCTTGGAGGCGATGATACCCACCGGCAGGTAGCATACGATGGCGGCGGCCTGAGCGATGATCAGCGTGGTGTTGTAATCGCGGGAGAGCACCTTGTCGGCGTACACGCTGTACTTGCTGGTTACGGCGTTATAGCCCGCAAACCACATCACGATGGAGGCCAGAATGAAGATCAGCGAACGGATCTCGGCCTTGGAGAGCTTGCGCACCTGCCCGCTTTCTTCCTTCAGGTTTTCGTCGATGCCGAACTTGCGGCTGTCTTCTTCCATCTCGGCCACAAAGCGCTTTTCACGCACGGTGAGCAGGAAGATGCACAGCGCGGTGATCATCAGCCCGGCAACAACAGCAAGGAAGGCGGTGTAGCTCATCAGCGCGTTTTTCGCGCTGCCCGTGCCGAATACGATGCCCAGCACCAGTACCAGAATGCCGCCTGCGCTGCCCATCAGGTTGATCACGGCGTTGCCCTTGCTGCGCAGGGGCTTGATGGTCACGTCGGGCATCAGCGCCACGGCGGGGGAGCGGAAGGTGGCCATGGAGATCAGCAGCATCAGCAGCACCACGATGAACAGTACCAGCGCCTTGGGCGACTGCTGGGTGACGGCGTGGGCATAGGCCTGACGGGCGGGCGCCACGTAATTGATGTAATCGGGATTGGTAACGGTCTTGCCGTCCTTTTCGATCTGCAGCGACATGGCCATGAAGCGCTCGCGGTCAATGCGGGTTACGGTATCCGCCGCTTCCCCTGCCAGCACGTACTTTTCGCCTTCGGGGGTCATGAGCGCGTCTTCGTACTTGTAATCATACAGCGTGGAAAGGGCTTCGGGGGTATCCATGCCGCGCACGGCGTCCAGATTTTTCAGCTGCAAGGCGTCGGTGACGGTGAGTACCATCACGAAAATGCAGGCCAGCACCGTGCCCACCACGATAAAGGGCGTGCGGCGGCCGAAGCGGCTCTTGCACTTATCGGAAAGCGCGCCGAAGAGGGGCAGCATAAACAGCGCCAGCACGTTATCCAACGCCATGATAATGCCGCTGTCTGCCTGCGCCATGCCGAATTTGTCGGTCAGAATCTTAGGAACGATGCTGTCGTAAGCCTGCCAGAACGCGCTGATCAGGAAAAAGGCAAAGCCTACGCACAGCGTGCGTTTATAATTGAGCTTCATAAAGTACCTCCGTTGTTTCGGTTATTATATTGTACCTATTTAATAAGAGAAATGCAAGGAAAAACGGTTGATTTTGCTTGACAGTCTTTTTGTGTTGGATTATCATGGAAATAGCAATGTTTTTATGATGCTTTCAACGGAAAGTACTTTCCGAAAAAGGGAGGATATCCTGATGAAGAAACTGATGCTGCTGGTTTGCATCCTGCTGTGCGTGGCTGTCTGCGCTTATGCGGCAGAGACCACCTATAGCGGAAATTGCGCTCCTATCGAGGTGGTTACCGCCGGTGAACACACCGTTATTTTGGACGGTGTAACGATTGAGGCAACGAGTGGCGCTGCCATTAACGTAGATCCGCTGGTCACCAAGCTGACCATCGTCCTCAAGGATGGCACGACGAACACGCTGCAGAGCAGCGCGGGATATGCCGGCATTGCCAATCATGGCGTTGATCTGCTCATCCGCTGCGAAAGTGCGGGCGAGGGTCATGAATGCGGCGCGAACTGCGGTGTGCTGAATGTGACCGGCGGCGATTACAGTGCAGGTATTGGCGGCGGTGATGGCAATGGTATAACCGGTAATGTTACTATCTCCGGCGGTACGGTTACCGCCACCGGCGGTGATTCCGGTGCAGGTATCGGCGGCGGTTATTACGGTGATATAACCGGTACTGTTACTATCTCCGGCGGCACGGTTTATGCTGTCGGCACAAGCGGCGGCGCCGGCATCGGCGGCGGCAGAGAAGGTAACGTTGGTGAAACCGGCGTTATTACCGTCAGCGGCGGTATTGTTACGGCCAAGGGCAATACCGGTGCCGCGGGCATCGGCGGCGGCTACTCCGGCAGCCTCAATGGTGCTGTTGTGATCAAGGGCGGCGATGTAACTGCCACCGGCGCAGGCAGCTCTGCGGGTATCGGCGGCGGCAACAACGGCAGCATGAGCGGCAGTGTCACCGTTTATGACGGCAAGCTGTACGCAGTAGCCGGTTCCGGCGCTGCGGGCATCGGCAGCGGCAGACGCGCTCAAATGAGCGGCAGCGTTGTGATCAAGGGCGGCGACGTGACGGCCGTCGGCGGCGACATATATTCCAACGGCGTTTATACCGGCAATGCGCCTGCCATCGGCGCGGGCGGCGACGGTACGGCAACGGCAAGCATGGTCATTAAGGTCGCTCCCGAATCCGGCGAGATCCGGATGAAGGTGGGCACGGAACCCGCTGCCGCTACGGAAGTGGCGGGCAGCCCCTTTGCCGCCGTGACGGACGTGACCGCCCTGCTGAACGGTCAGAAAGCGGCGCAGTTCAAGTACTTCGCGCCCAGCGGCTCTTCTCCCGCCATCCCCGAAGTTCCCGAAACCGGTGACAGCATGAACTTCGTGCTTCTCGCCGCGATGGCGCTGGTGGGCATGGTCGGCATGACGGTGATCCTCCGCCGGAAGAACGAGGCCTGAAAATCAAACAATCAATAGGACGGCGGGATGCCGTCCTTTTTGATTGAATTGTAACAAACGATTGATTTTCATTGACAAATGATGTGAAAATGTGTTAACAATAAAATGATTGAGCAAGGTAATGGAAATTATCCGTTCAAATATCCTGCTGTGAAAAGAGGCTTCCCCATGAAAAAGCTATTGGTTCTCGTGTTCGCGCTGATGATGTGCATGGCTGCTTGCGCTTATGCTGCGGAAACCACCTACAGCGGCGCCTGCGCGCCCATTGTGATCAATACCGCCGGCGAGCACACCATTATCCTGAATAATGCGACCATTGGCGGCGCGGGTGCCGCGGGTATCAGCGTTGAAGCGCCCGCCACCAAGCTGACCATCGTTCTTAAGAGCGGTACGATGAATGAAGTGCGTGGGGATGACGGCTTTGCTGCCATCGCCAATAACGGTCTGCCTGTTGTCATTCGTTGCGAAGAAACGGGCGCAAGCCATGAATGGTCCTTCAATTGCGGTCATCTGTCCGTGGTCAACAACGGTCTGGGTGCAGCCATCGGCAGCGGCGAAGGCGAAGACTTCACCGGCAGCATTGTGATCGAAAGCGGCGATATCGTTGCGGACAGCGTCTGGGGCGCGGCCATCGGCAGCGGTCAGGACGGTGATTTCGCCGGTACCGTGATCATCAAGGGCGGTCTTATCGTGGCAGACGGCGCCGCCTACGGCGCGGGCATCGGCAGCGGCAATAACGGTGATTTTATCGGCACCGTTACGATTGCGGGCGGCGAAGTGATTGCGGATGGCGGCAACGGCGCGGGTATCGGTGCCGGTCAAAACGGCGACTTCAACGGAAAAGTAACCCTGCGCGGTGATATCGAAGTCCAGGCGAGCGGCGTTCGCGGTATCGGCGCCGGCTATAACGCTCCCATGGGCGCAAATTCGGAAATCTACGTAGAACCCGTTTTCGACAATATCAACGTGGAGCAAGGCAACAGTGCGTACTCCATGACGGCGCTTCAGGGTGCTCCCTATGCTGTCAAGACGAACCTGACCGCTCTGCTGAACGGCTCTTCCCGCGTGCGGGTCCAAACCGTTTCCGCCCCCGAAGTTCCCCAGACCGGCGACAGCATGAACTTCGTGCTTCTCGCTGCGATGGCGATTGCGGGCATGATCGGCATGACGGTGATCCTCCGCAGAAAGAACGAAGCGTAAAACAAAACAAATTACCCCGCCTGACGGCGGGGTTTTTTATTGCGCGCAACGGTGTTATTTGCCAAATTGTTGTTTTAGCAAGTTGTCGGACGGGTATAAATGTGCTATAATATAATGTATTTTTATGTCCGGGAGGAAACATGGACGAAATTATCCTTCAAGCTTCCAATGTAAGCTACGCCTACGATGAAGAGGGCGCGCCTGCGCTGCAGGACGTATCGCTCTCTTTCCGCGCGGGCGAAATGACGGCTGTGCTGGGGCATAACGGCAGCGGCAAATCCACGCTGGCGAAGCTTCTCAACGGCCTGTATATACCGACCGAGGGCAAAGTGACCGTTTGCGGTATGGATACCGCCGATGAAACGCAGACGTGGAATATCCGCCGCAATGCGGGCATGGTGTTCCAGAATCCCGATAACCAGCTGGTGGCGTCCATTGTGCGCGACGACGTGGCCTTCGGCCTTGAAAACACCGGCGTTCCCACCGAGGAAATGCCTGCGCGCATTGAAGAAGCCTTAAAGCAGGTGGGTATGCTGCCCTTTATCGACCGCGGCCCCCACACGCTGTCCGGCGGTCAGAAGCAGCGCATTGCCATCGCCGGCGTACTGGCGATGCTGCCCAAGGCGCTGATCCTGGATGAATCCACCGCTATGCTGGATCCCAAGGGTCGCCGTGAGGTGTTTGACACCGTGGAGCGTCTCAACCGCGAAAAGGGCATTACGGTGATCTGGATCACGCATTTCATGGAAGAGGCGGCCCGCTGCCGCCGCGCTATCGTTATGCACAAGGGCAAGGTGGCCATGGACGGAACGCCGCAGGAGGTTTTCTCCCGGGTGGAGGAACTGCGTGCCATGCGTCTTGACGTGCCGCCCATGGCCAATCTGGCCTGTCTTCTGCGCGAAAAGGGCGTGGATGTGCCGCATCATGTGATGGATGTGGAGGGCATGGCTCAGGAGGTGCTCAAATGCCGATCGTAATTGAGAATATGTCCCATGTGTATCAGCCCGGAAGCCCTTTCAAGGCGGACGCGCTGACCGATATTTCCCTGACCGTCAATGATGGCGAGCTGCTGGCGCTTATCGGGCATACCGGCAGCGGCAAATCCACGCTGGCCCAGCATCTCAACGGCCTTTTGCAGCCGACCTCCGGACGCGTGCTGGTGGACGGTCGCGATATCAACGAAAAGGGTGCCGACCGCCGTGCGCTGCGTCAGCGGGTGGGACTTTTGTTCCAGTACGCCGAGTATCAGCTGTTTGAGGAAACGGTATACAAGGATATTGCCTTCGGCCCGAAGAATCAGGGCTTGACCGGCGAAGAACTGGATAAGCGGGTGCGCGAGGCCTTTGCGCTGGTGCATCTGCCCGAGGAAACGCTGGAGAAATCGCCCTTTGAGCTGTCCGGCGGCCAGATGCGCCGCGTGGCGCTGGCGGGCGTGCTGGCGATGAATCCCGGCGTGCTGGTGCTGGATGAGCCCATTGCCGGTCTGGATCCCAAGGGTCGCGACGAGCTGATGCAGATCATCAATGAGCTGCATGAAAAGGGCGTGACCATTGTGCTGATCAGCCATAACATGGATGACGTGGCGCGCATGGCTACCTGTGTAGCGGTGCTGGATAAGGGTCATTTGGCTATGTTCGGTACACCCCGCGAGGTTTTCTCCCGCGGCGATGAACTGAACGCCATGGGTCTTGACGTGCCCCAGACCGTGCAGCTGTGCCGTGAACTTCGCAAGGGCGGGCTGCAGGTGCCCGATTGCCTCACCGATGAGGAGCTGGCCGATGCCATCGCGCTGGCGCTGAAGGGAGGAAACGTGAATGCTTAAGGATATCACGCTGGGTCAGTTTTACCCGGTAGACAGCTTTGTGCATCGTTTGGATCCCCGGGTGAAGATCATTCTCACCTTCGCTTTCATCGTGGGCGTTTTCCTGGGCGGCGGGCTGACGGCGTATCTGCCGGTGATCGCGTTCATTTATGTGGCGGCGAAGATGGCGCATCTGCCCATCAAAATGCTGATGAAGGGCATCAAGCCCCTGCGCTTTATTCTGATTTTCACCTTTGTTCTCAACCTTTTCTTCACCGGCGGCGACACCGTGCTTGTGAAGGCGTGGTTCATCGTGATCACCAAAGAGGGTCTGATGACCGCCATCCGCTTCTCGGCGCGTCTTGTGTTCCTGGTGACGGGCGCCAGCCTGCTGACGCTGACCACCTCGCCTGTGGTGCTCACCGACGGTCTGGAAAGACTGCTGTCGCCCCTGCGCAAGATCGGCTTCCCGGCCCACGAGCTGGCGATGATGATGACCATTGCGCTGCGCTTCATTCCCACGCTTCTGGAAGAGGCGGATAAGATTATGAAGGCGCAGATGGCTCGCGGCGCGGACTTTGAATCCGGCAACATTCTTCAGCGCGCCAAGGCGATGATCCCGCTGCTGGTTCCGCTGTTCGTCAGTGCTTTCCGCCGCGCCGGCGATCTGGCGATGGCTATGGAATCCCGCTGCTATCACGGCAGCGAGGGCAGAACGCGTATGCGTGTGCTGAAGGTGACGAAGAACGATTACGTGGCTGCGCTGGCGGTTGCGGTGATGATCGCGCTTACTTGCGTGATGTAAGGACGGGGGAGAACGGGGAGGAGTACGTTTCTCTTTTGTGTCAAAAGAGAAACAGAAAACCTGCGTTGGAACCGTGAATGGACTGCGTGAAAGCGCGGCCGTATAAGAAAAAGGGATTGAACCCGATTGTGCGAGCAAGCTCGTCTCTCGGTTTCAATCCCTTTTTTGTTTGCTACGCAAACCCGCGAAGCAAGCTTCGCGGACTGCCGCTTGAAAGCATATAGAAGCAGGATAACATTATGATTGCCCTGCTGGTTTGTTAATGCTGTTTATCAATATATTTAATAAGGTTGTAAATCAATGCAATTTCTTCGTCCGAATAATTGCTTAATGACAACGACAAATCAGATTCTAATCCTAAAATATAATCAGCAGAAACATGGAACAGCTTGGATATAGCGACAATGTATTGAGTTGTGGGTGTAGAAAGTCCCATTTCCCATGCATTGACACTGGAACGTGTTACATCAAGCCGCTTTGCGAGCTGTGCTTGAGACAAACCGGCTTTTTCGCGCAGCTCTTTAATTCTTTCATAAATCATTTTGTCACCTCTTGATGACATTCTACCGCTCGTTAAATGATATTAAATTATCAATAAGTGTATAGTTTTATTGACAAAATAACACGATGAATATATAATGTCAGCAGAGAACACTTCCTGATATGGAAAGGAGAAATAAAAATGATGAAAAGATTGGTTTCCCTTGTAATGGTGGCGTTGTTGCTTTCGTGCAGCATGGCGTATGCAACGGATTTGGGTAGCATTTTCGGTGGATTGACATCTATGTTTGGCTTTGGAGAGGAAACGACCTATGGTGTGGGTGAGCCGGCAGAAACCGATGGTGTTACAATTACACTGGTAGATGTATTTGAAAGCAAAGGAAGCAACTACTATACTCCTGCAAAAGGCAATGAGCATTTAATCTTTGAATTCTCCGTTAAGAATGGTAGCAAAGAAGAACTGGCGTTGAGCACACTCCTCAGCTTTAGTTTGAATTGCGACGGAACGCTTTATTCCATCAGCTTCGAAGCACTCTCCTCTGCTATGTTATCGGGAAAGGTACAACTTGATACGGTGATAAAACCCGGTAAGAACTTCAAAGGTGTAGTTGGTTATGAAGTTCCTTTGAATTGGAAAGAAGCGCGAGTAGAGTTCACAAAGGATGCGTTTTTCGGAGAAACGATTGTCTTTAAAGTGGAAAAGTAAAGAGCAGTATACTAAAATAGAGAGAAGAAAATCTTCTCTCTATTTTTGTGCCTGTTACAGTATTTTGTGAATATGTTCTCCAATGCATGATTTTGGGAGGGACTTTGGGCTCCAAAGCCACCTCCCTATCGTTTTCCTCTTACTTATCCTCGCTCAGGTCGAGCACGGGGATGGTGGCGGAGCTGCCGCCGGCCATGTAGGTGGGCAGCTTGCCATCCCAACGGTTGATCTCGGTGTAGCTGATCAGCTCGTCGGTGAGGGATTCGGCAACCAGACGGTTGGCCTCGGCCTCGGCTTCAGCCTTGGTGCGGATGGCGTACGCGGTGGCGTCGGCCTGAATCTTCTGCACGTTGGCTTCGGCTTCGGCAGCGATCTTCTGACGCTCGGCAGCCTGCTGAGCTTCCATGGTGTGCTGGGCCTGCTCGGTCTCGGCCTTCAGCTTGCTCTGCTGGGCGACCTGCTTGGCTTCGACAGCTTCGGTGAAAGCATCGGTAAAGTCAATGTTTTCGATGGATACGCTGACGATGTTGATGCCGTAGCTGTTCATTTCATCGCTCAGGGACTGACGGATCTCCACGGACAGCTTGTCGCGGGAGGAGATCAGCTCTTCAGCGGTGTACTTGGAGAACACAGCCTTGAGGTTTTCCTGCATACGGGGGTTGATGATGGTGTTGTAGTAGCCCACGCCAACGTCCTTGAACAGGTTCATGGCGGTCTGCTTGTTGATGTTGTAGTTGATGGAGCCCTGCACGTCTACCTGCTGGATGTCACTGGAGAAAGCCATGGTGGAGAAGGGTGCCTTCTGCTCACGGTTGTCCATCAGCGTTACGTTCTGGAAGGGGGACTTGAAATGGAAGCCTGCGTCCAGGGTGTAATCGGCAACACGGCCGAAGGTGGTGAGGATGCCGGTGTAGCCGGTGGGCACCACGGCGGTGCAGGTGTTGGTCACGATGACAGCCAGCACCAGCAGCACGGCGAGGATGACGCCCAGACGGATCAGCTTGCTCTTTTTCTTGGGGGTGGGGGTTACGTTGAAAGGTACATTCATTTGTTTTTCCTCCATTTGAAATGGTTGGTATTGACTTTACGGGTTTATTATATCGCAAAAAGTAAAGTGAATGTGAATAAAACGCCCGAATGTCACTTTTTGTGTCCGAATTGTACATTCAGCGGTGCAAAACGCATGAATTCACATTCCAGACGCCCGTTGTACAGTCTTGTTTTCTTCATGGAACGCAGTCCCGCCACCCGCTCAAAGCCGGGATGGCTGGTGATCAGGTTCAATCGGCTGCCGGGATGCCGGGACAAAAGCGGCTTGTACGCGCGGTACAGCGCTTCGCAGCCTTTGCGGTCGGAAAGACGTTCGCCGTAGGGCGGATTGGACAGGAAGCACACATTTTCCTTATCCAGCGTCAAATCCCGCAAATCCCGCTCAAACACCGTGATCTTTCCGCCCAGACCTGCCTGCACGATGTGCTTTTTCGCCAGCTTCAGGGCCTCGGGATCGATATCGCTGCCGGAGATCTCGGGGATCAGCGAAGGATCGTACTGCGCCCTGGCCTCTTCGCGCAGCGCGTGCAATGCGGCTTTGTTGGCACAGGGCCACTTTTCCACCGCGAAAGCGCGGGTCAGACCGGGAGCGCGATGGGCAGCCATGAATGCCGCCTCGATCAGCAGCGTACCCGTGCCGCAGCAGGGATCGTGCAGCGGCTCGCTTTCCCGCCAGCCGCTGAGCTTCACCAGCGCGGCGGCAGCCGTTTCACGCAGCGGCGCTTCGCCGTTCCATGTGCGGTAGCCGCGACGGTTGAGGGCATCGCCGCACAGATCCAGCGTCAGGCGGGCGATATCGGAATGTACCGCCACATCCACCTGAAAATCCGCGCCCGTTTCGGGCAGCACGGTCACGCGGTAGGCCTTCTGCATATGATCCACGATGGCACGCTTGGTGATGGACTGGCAGTCGCGGATGCTCATGAGTTTTGAGCGGGCGCAGCGGCCGGATACGGGAATGCGGGCATCCCGGGGGAGAAACTGCTTCCACGGCGCGCGCAGCACCAGCTGGTACAGTTCTTCAAAGGACTGCACATTGCCCTCCGCTACCACCAGCAGCACGCGGTCGGCACAGCTGAGCCACAGACAGGCACGGAACGCTTCTTCAAGGGCAGACGTAAAGCGCACGCCGCCAAGCTCGGCCTTGGCATCTTCAAAGCCCAGATGCACCAGCTCCCGCTTGACAATGCCTTCCAGTCCGAAGGCAGCCGTGGCGATAAAAGTAAGTTTTTTGTCGGACATATTTCAAGCATCCTTACAGTGTAATCAATTGATTGTAATATTTCTTTGCCGTCCTGTCAACCGCGCAGATTGACGAAAAAAGATATCGTATGATATGATGAAAAAAACCGAAGGAGAGAAAAGCTGTGAAGTATACCGTCTCCGTCATCATTCCCGTATATAATATGGAAGCGTATCTGGATCAGTGCCTCGAAACCGTGTTTGAGCAAACACTGGAGGGCATCGAGGTTCTTTGTGTTGACGACGGTTCCATGGACGGTTCTGCGCAGATTCTTAAATCATGGCGGCAAAAGTATCCCGACCGTATGCAGGTGATCCGTCAGGAAAACAGCGGCGCAGCCGCTGCAAGAAACCGCGGGATCGATGCCGCACAGGGCGAGTATGTGATTTTCATGGATCCGGATGATTATTATCCGGATGCGCAGGTGCTTTCCGATCTTTATACGGCGGCGAAGAAAAACGGTGCGCTGATCGCAGGCGGCTCGTTTGCCGAGATCCGCGGGGAAGAGATCGTAACCGAGTTTGAGGAATCCATCGGAGGCTACACCTTTGACCGGGACGGGATGATGACCTATCGGGAATATCAGTTTGATTTCGGGTATCACCGGTTCATTTATCACACGCAGCTGCTCCGCGAAAAGGGCATCCGCTTTCCGCTGTATACCTATTATGAGGATCCGCCGTTCTTTGCTGCGGCCATGATCGCCGCCGGGGAGTTTTACGCCCTCAAACGGCTGACGTATTGCTATCGCTACGGCTATAAAGCCTACGACTGGACGCCGCGCCGGGCGATGGATATGCTGCGCGGAATGCGCGATCTGCTGGAAACGTCAAAGGCCCACGGGCTTGACAGGCTTCACCGTACGACGGTTGCAAGACTGGAGGCCAACGGCTACGCTCCTTTCATGCAGAATATCATGCAGGGGGATATGGCTTTGCTGGCGGCATTGGTGGATGCATCAAAGACCGTGGTCGGCGAATGGATGGGGCTGGAAGAGGGCGAAAGCTATTGGTTCTGGCAGCTGCGGTTGCTGGCGGAAAGGGCTTTGCAAACGACCGAAGCACAGCGGGAGGCAAGGCAGGCGAAGCGGGAAGTAAAGGCGGTATATGACAGCCGGACGTACCGCTTCGGAAACGCGGTGCTGGCGCTGCCCAAACGCGTATATGCCTTGGTGAAGCGTTTTATTAAAAAATAAGAGCCGGCGCTGCCGGCTTTTTTATGCGTGTTTTCACAAAACGCTTGACAAATCAGGGGGGATGGTGCTATTCTTTTTCCAACGACGATGACGAAGACGGCGCGTTGCCCGGTGCAAAGAGAATCGGCGGCTGGTGTAAGCCGATGATCGGGGAACTGCAAAGCCCATCCCTTCCGAGTTGAAGCCAGAAAGCGGGTTGCCGCAAGTAAGCGCTTCCGTTTGGCCGCGTGAAGGCCCACGGCTTGACAGAGCCTGAGTGGCGCAGTATATGCGCAATTTGAGTGGTACCGCGGGCAATGCTCGTCTCAAAGAAAAGTTCTTTGAGGCGTTTTTTTGTGCCTCAGGACAAGGAGGTAGCCAATGGAAAGCACACAGATGAACAAATTGCTGGAGGTCGCGCTGCGTATCCGCGAAATGCGTGAGATCGCGGGCTATACCGTGGAGGAAATGGCGGCAAAGACCGACGTTTCCGTCAAGGAATATCTGGCCTATGAAAACGGCGAAACGGACTTTCCCTTTACCTTTATTCATAAATGCTCGCTGGCTTTCAACGTAGGTATCACCGACCTGATGGAGGGCCGCAGCGCCCGTCTGACCAGCTACACCGTGACCCGCAAGGGCATGGGTCAGGTCACGGCGGATGAGGGCGGTCATGATATCCGCAACCTGGCGCCTCTTTTTAATAAAAAGATCGCCGAACCTTACTTTGTGCGTTACGCCTATGATGAAAAGGCGCAGAACGAAGAAATTCCCGTGATGACCCACTCCGGTCAGGAGTTTGACTACATTGTCAGCGGTACGCTGAAGGTGCGCGTGGGTGATCATATCGAAGTGCTCACCGAAGGCGACAGCATTTATTACGATTCCGCCACGCCCCACGGCATGATCGCTGTGGGCGGTCACGACTGCGTGTTCGTTGCCGTCGTTCTCCCCGGCGAGGAAGTAAAGGAAACGCAGCTGCGCAAGACGGTAGCCCCTGCCCGTCATCACGCCGTCAGCGAGATCAGCCGCAACTTCATCGAAACCACGGAGTATGCCGACGGGTCGCTGAAGGATATTTCCTTTAAGAACGCCGATAAATTTAACTTCGCCTTTGACGTGGTGGACGAGCTGGCCAAGGCTGCGCCCGACAAGATGGCCATGCTGCACCTCACCCGCGACAAGAAGGAGACCCGCTTTACCTTTAAAGATATTTCCCGCGAGTCCTCCCGCGTGGCGAATTACCTCAAAGCGCTGGGCATTAAAAAGGGCGATCGCGTGATGCTGGTGCTCAAGCGCCATTATCAGTTCTGGTTTGCCATTCTGGCGCTGCATAAGCTGGGCGCCGTGGTGGTGCCTGCCACCAATATGCTGCAGCAGAAGGACTACGAATACCGCTTCAATGCCGGCGAGATCCGCGCCATCATCTGTACGGCGGACGGCGACGCTGCCCAGCAGGTGGATCTGGCCCATGCCAAGTGCCCGTCGCTGGAGTTCAAGCTGCTGGTTGGCGGCAAGCGCGAGGGCTGGCATGACTTTGACGAGGAATCCGCGCTGTATTCCAGCCATTTCCGCCGTCCCTACGATGCGGCCTGCGGCAAGGACGATCTGCTGATGTTCTTTACCTCGGGCACCACGGGCGAGCCCAAGATGACGGTGCACAATCACACCTATCCGCTGGGGCATTACGTCACGGCCAAGTACTGGCACTGCGTCGATCCCGACGGCCTGCACTTTACCATTTCCGATACCGGCTGGGGCAAGGCACTGTGGGGCAAGCTTTACGGACAGTGGCTGTGCGAGGCGGCAATTCTGGTGTACGACTTTGACAGGTTTGACGCCAGGGAAATCCTCACGCTGTTTGCCCGGCATCAGATCACCACGTTCTGCGCGCCGCCCACCATGTACCGCTTCATGATCCGCGAGGATCTGGAAAAGTACGATCTGTCTTCGCTGCAGCGCGCCACCATCGCCGGCGAGGCGCTGAACCCCGAGGTGTTCAACCTGTTCCAGAAGGCCACGGGGCTGCAGCTGGCGGAGGGCTTCGGTCAGACCGAAACCACGCTGACCATTGCCAACCTGCGCGGCATGACGCCCAAGCCCGGCTCTATGGGCAAGCCTGTGCCCGGCTGGAAGGTGGATATCGTCGATCCCGAGGGCAATCCCTGCAAGGCCGGTGAAGTGGGCGAGATCGTGGTGCATACCGACGAGCGCATCCCTTGCGGTCTGTTCAAGGAATACTTCCGCGACAGAGAGCATACCCGGGAAAGCTGGCATGACGATCTGTACCATACCGGCGATACGGCGTGGCGCGACGAGGACGGCTATTTCTGGTACGTGGGCCGCACGGATGACGTGATCAAATCCTCGGGCTACCGCATCGGACCGTTCGAGATCGAATCGGTCATCATGGAGCTTCCCTATGTGCTGGAGTGCGGCGTTTCCGCTGCCCCCGATCCCGTGCGAGGCCAGGTGGTCAAGGCCAGCATCGTGCTCAAGGGAAAAGAGCCCAGCGAGGAACTCAAAAAAGAGATTCAGGAATACGTCAAGCACCGCACCGCGCCCTACAAGTATCCGCGCATCGTGGTGTTCCGCGACTCCCTGCCCAAGACCATCAGCGGCAAGATTCAGCATAACAAGCTGTAAGAGGATGGGGGAGACGAGGGGAGGACGGAGGGGGGAACGTTTCTCTTTTGAGTCAAAAGAGAAACAGAAAACCTGCGTTGTACCGATAATTGGCTGCGTAGATGACGCGGCAGTCTATGAAAAAGGACAGAGAATCTCATGGATTCGAGTAAACTCGATCCACTGATCTTCTCCGTCCTTTTTCGTTTGCTTCGCAAACCCTGCGGAACAAGTTCCGCAGACTGCCGCTGCGGGCAGTGCCCG
>JAFYVB010000021.1 GCA_017549335.1 Clostridia bacterium
AGAGAGCGACTATCACGGCTGCGAGCAAGCTCGCCCCGATGATATTCACTCTCTTTTTCTTGTCCGTTTCACGGACGCGATGGCTGCGCCATCGGCCTGCTGTGTGGGTATGTGGTATCGCCCGCGGGGGGAGATAACGCTGCCTGCGGGCAGCTACACCTCATCACCGCCTGCGGCGGAGCTTCCCCTCAAGGGGAAGCCTTCCGGTTGTGTACTTCCAATCAAGGTGTGTTGGGATAAGTTGACCTCGCCTTCCCCTTGAGGGGAAGGTGTCAGCCTATGGCTGACGGATGAGGGGTAGCGCTCCGCAGAGCGCGTTATCTCTTTGCATCCAAGCCTGTTCACGTGGGACGGCCTGTGTCCGCACACAACATGATCGGCATGGCAGCGGGCACTGCCCGCAGCGGCAGTCTGCGGAACTTGTTCCGCAGTGTTTGCGAAGCAAACGAAAAAGGGAGAGAAACCGAGGGGCGAGCTTGCTCGCACATTCGGGTTCAATCCCTTTTTCTTATACTGCCGCGTCAATTACGCAGCCAATTAAAAAATCAACGCAGGTTCTTTGTTACTTTCTTGACTCAAGAAAGTAACGTCCCCCCTCCGTCCTCTCTCCGTTCCCGTTACTTTCCCATTTCCTTATTCCGCGCGTCTGCCGCGCACACAGCCTGCATCACCGCGCCGCGGAAGCCCATTTCTTCCAGCTTGGCAACGCCTGCGATGGTGCTGCCGCCGGGGGAGCAGACGTTGTCCTTCAGCTGCCCGGGATGCAGATTTTCTTCCATGGCCAGGCGGGCGGTGCCGATGAGCATCTGCTGTGCGTAGCGCAGCGCCTTGGCACGGGGCAAACCGCACTGTATGCCGCCGTCAGCCAGCGCCTCCATGAACATGGCGGCAAAGGCAGGGCCGCAGCCTGCCACAGCGCTGGCAGCGTCGATCAGATGCTCGTCGATTTCGTCAAAGGTACCGGCGTTTTCCATCAGCGACAGGAAATGTGCGGTAGCTGCCTGCGGACAATTTTTCCCCACACAGTAAGTGATCAGTCCCTCGCCCACTGCGCAAGGGGTATTGGGCATGATGCGGATCACTGCCGCGTCTTCCAGGGCGGATTCGATCTTCTCAACGGCAATGCCGGCGGCCATGGAAACAAACACTTGACCGGGGCGGGCAAGAGGCTTGAGCGTTAAACAAAGGTCGGCGATTTGATAAGGCTTTACGCCCAGCACGATATATTGGCTTTCCTGCATCAAAAAATCGAGGGAAACCGCCATGGCGCCGGTGGATGCGCACAGGGTGTTCACCTTTTCTTCATCGATGTCATACAGCGCAATGCGCGCACCGCTGCGGGCAGCAGCCTTTACCAGTGCACCGCCCATGTTTCCGCAGCCGATAAACCCCAAATCGAACATAAAGAACCTCCGTTTCAAAAAAAGCCCCGGCAGAACCGGGGCGGTAAAATTTTATCAGATCGTTCTCTCACGGCCCATGAAGCAGGCAGCCAGCGTGCCGGGGCCGCAGTGAGCGCCGATGACCGGACCGATCATCTGGAAACGGATGCCGCCCAGCTCGGGCACCTTGCGGCGGATGAAGCCGGCCAGCTGCTCGGCTTCTTCCAAAGCGTCGGCATGCAGCAGGATCAACTCCTGATCGGCAGCGTTTTCAATGTTCTCGGCTACGCGGTCGGCGATGGTGCGCAGCGCCTTCTTGCGGCCCTGCACCTTTTCGGCGGGGTCGATCTTGCCGCCGCGGCCTTCGGTGAGGATGGGCTTGATGTCAAGCAGCGAGCCGACGAACGCACTGGTGGAGGAAATGCGGCCGCCGCGCTTGAGATATTTGAGATCATCCACGGTGAACCATGCCTGCGCGTGCAGACGGTTGTCGCGGATCCACTGCTCGATCTCTTCCATGGTGGCGCCCTTTTCGTATTCTTTCATGGCGCCCATTACCAGCAGCGCCATGGGGGCGGAGATGGTGAGGGTGTCGCACACGATCATCTTGCGCTCGGGGTACTTTTCAAGCAGTTCCTCGCGGGCGGCGTAGATGTTGTTGATGGTGGAGGACATCTGGGAAGAGAAAGCAATGAAGAGCAGATCCTGCTCCTTGAGCACGGGCTCAAAGTATTCCAGATACGCATCCTTGCTCAGAAGCGAAGTGCTGGGGGTGGCGCCGGCGCGCATTTTATCGAAAAATTCCTTTTCGTTGCCGGCGCGGCCGTTATCATCGTAATACTCTACACCGTCAAGGATGTAGGGCATTTTTACAACGGGGATGTTAAGCTCATCGGCAATGCTGTACAGCAGATCGCTGTCGCTGTCCGTCATAATGACGTAATTCTGTTTCATATGAAAGTCCCTCCGGAAAAGGTTTCTGATGTCATTATATTACAAAATGTTTATATTCGCAAGTCCCTGAGTCGTTCAGCCACAGGAATGCCATATTTCGATCATTTGATTTGCCACAAAAGAAAGGAAAGCGCGATGAAAGAAACCGGGATCAGCGTGAAGATCAGCGCTTCGGGCACGGCGCCTTTTTTGTCGGAGGAAAAATCATAAGGCTCTTTCCAAAGCTTAAAAGCCGAGAGAATAAAATAAACGATCCAGTACAGGATGGAGGGCACGGCAGCCAGGCTGGTCCAAACGGGGTGATCCAGCAGCAGGCTTCTTTCAAAGACGGAAAAGCTCAAAAGGGAGAGAAGCGGGCAAAAATAATGCAAAATGAAGTTCGCCTTTTGCGGGCTGACGTCGCTGAAATCCTCCTCCGTCAGCTGGTTTTTGCCGTTGGAGAGAAATACGGTATAGGTCAGCATGGCGGCAAGCAGGCCGCAGGTGGAGATATAGCGCAGCCCGCGTGCAAACTCAGGCACCGCACGTCCCGTGAAGAAAGAGGCAGCCAGACAGAACACAAACACTGCTCCTGCCGCAAGGGACAGGAAATTCTGCAAATAAGTATAGTATTTGAAAACGTCGGTTTTTCTTTTGAGCTTGCCTAAAATATAAATCTCGCAGGCGCACAGCGTAAGGTTGGAAATAAGCGCCAGACACAGCATCAGTTTCATGGGAAGGCTCCTTTGAAAGATCGTTGGCTTTATTGTAGCAGATTGCGGGACAAAATACAAGAAAAGCCCTGCGGCTTGATTGCCGCAGGGCGTGAATTATGTTTGCGAAGCGATTACATCGCAGGCTTTTCGGCTTCGATGGAAACGACGATTTCAGCAGCCTCTTCGCAGGCGGCCAGCGCCTTGGCGTTGAGGGAGATATCGGCCATTTCACCGGGGGTGCAGATCATCTTCTTCTGAGCGAAGATGGCCTTGCCGTCAGCCTTGACCACGATGTAGTGGTTCTGGTACACGCGGTCGGAACGGAACATCACGGAAACGGGAGCATGCTCGGCGCCCTTTTCCAGCTTGATGGTCTGGGGCACGCAGCCGCGTACGCCGACGCCGTCCTTCACGGGCACTTCGCGACCGGTATGCACGATGCCGTTCACATAGTCCGCCGCAGCCTTACCGGCCTTGAAGGACTCGTTGGACACGTGGTCAACCAGGTCATGTACGTGCAGCACGTTGCCGCAGGCGAAGATGCCGGGGATGGAGGTCTGCAGGCAGTCGTCAACGACAGCACCGGAGGTGACGTTGCTCATTTCAACGCCGGCACCGATGGTCAGCTCGTTTTCAGGCAGCAGACCAACGGACAGCAGCAGGGTGTCGCACTCGAACTGGATTTCGCTGCCGGGGATGGGACGGCGGTTCTCGTCCACCTTGGCAACGGTCACGCCGGTCACGCGCTCTTTACCCTGAATGTCAACCACGGTGTGGCTCAGGTACAGGGGGATGTTGTAGTCCTGCAGGCACTGAACGATGTTACGGTTCAGACCGGAGGAGTAGGGCATCAGTTCCACGCAGGCCAGAACCTTGGCGCCCTGCAGGGTCATGCGGCGGGCCATGATCAGGCCGATGTCGCCGGAGCCCAGGATGACGCACTTGCGGCCGGGCATGAAGCCTTCCAGGTTAACGAACTTCTGAGCGGTACCGGCGCTGTAGATGCCGGCGCAGCGGGTGCCGGGGATGGCCAGCGCGCCGCGGGGACGCTCACGGCAGCCCATGGCGAGAACGACGGCCTTGGCCTTGAAGACCTGCAGGCCCCACTCGCGGGAGATGGCGGTAACGACCTTGTCTTCGGTCACGTTCAGAACGGTTACGCCGGTGCGCACGTCAATGCCCATTTCGGCGGCCTTGTCGATATCGCGCTGGGCGTATTCGGGGCCGGTGAGCTCTTCCTTGAAGCGATGCAGACCGAAACCGTTGTGGATGCACTGACGCAGGATGCCGCCGGCGTTGTCTTCGCGTTCGAGGACGATCATGTTATTGATGCCGGCTTCCTTGGCAGCGATGGCGGCAGCCAGGCCCGCAGGGCCGGCGCCGACGATCAGAATATCAACATTGATCATGTTTTCAGTTTTCATCGGGGCGCGCCTCCTTTGCGATCTGCGTGAGCGTGCCGACCAGCAGCTTGCTGTCGCCGCCGCACTTGGTGATTTCCAGCGGGCTCACGCCCAGTTCTTCGCACAGGATCTCCAGCACGCGGGGGCTGCAGAAGCCGCCCTGGCAGCGACCCATGCCGGCGCGGGTGCGGCGCTTGACGGCGTCGATGGAGCGGGCGCCTACGGGACGGCGGATCGCAGCGCGGATCTCGGCCTCTGTGACCTGTTCGCAGCGGCAGACCAGCACGCCGTATTCCTTATCCTGCTCATACGCAGCCTGACGCTCTTCGTCGGTCATGTTGCGGAAGGACTTGGGAACGGGAGTGGGCTTGACCCAGTCGGTCTTCAGTTCGGCCTTCAGGAAAGCGGCGACCTGATCGCCCAGTTCCTGACCGATAGCGGGAGCGGCGGACAGACCGGGGCTCTCAACGCCAACGGCTTCGAAAGCACCGGCGGGGGCGCCTTCAACTTCGCCGATGATGAAGTCACCGTTTTCTTCATGGGCACGGATGCCGGAGAAGGTGGTGATGACGGGACGGAGGTTGACGTTCTTCCAGGTGAGCTTTACCTTTTCCAGAACGGTATCCAGCGCCTTGCGGGTGGTGGCAACGTCATAGCCGTTGTCAATGTCATCCGCGGTGGGGCCCAGCAGGGTGTTGCCGTGGGTGGTGGGGGATACCAGAACGCCCTTGCCCATCTTGGTGGGGCACTGGAACATGGTCATGGTGAAGGGGATCTCGGCCATGTGGTCCAGCAGGTAGTATTCGCCGCGGCGGGCGATCATCTTCACCTTGCGGGAAGAAATCATGTTGTGGATAACACCGGAACCCATGCCGGCGCAGTTGACGACAGCGCGGGTCTTGTATTCGTTGCGCTCGGTGATGACCAGCCAGTTGCCGTCCATGGTGGGCTTGACTTCCAGAACGGGGTTGTTGAGGATGAACTCAGCGCCGTTCTCGGCAGCGCTGTCAGCCAGCGCGCAGGTCATTTCGTAAGGAGATACCAGACCGCTGGTGGGCGCGTACAGAGCGCACACAACATCGGGATTGGTGTTGGGTTCCATTTTGAGGATCTCGTCGCGCTCGACGATGCGGCAGCCTTCCACCTCATTGGCGATGGCCTGCTTGAGCAGGTTTTCGAGGGTGGGACGGTCTTCTTCGGAGAAGCCCAGAACCAGAGCGCCGGGCTGGCCGTAGGGAACGCCCAGTTCCTTGGCGAGCTTGCCGTACATTTTGCTGCCCTTTACGTTCAGGCGAGCTTTCTCAGTGCCAGGATGCGCGTCGAAGCCGGCGTGCACGATACCGCTGTTGGCCTTGCTGGCGCCGTCCGCCACGTCTTCCATGCGGTCGATCACAGCGATCTTGCCGCTGTACTTGGCCAGCTGCTGCGCAACGGCACAGCCGATCACGCCCGCGCCGATGATAATTGCGTCGTACATGATTTCATCCCTTTCAAGTACTGCCGCCGTCCGAGGACAAGCGGGTATTTTTACAGACGGATTCATTATAGCACATGTTGTTTGCACTTTTCAATACAAACGCTGTCAGTTGGAAACAATTTTTCGCGATTTCCGATTTTTGATGCACACTCTTTCACAATCCGCAAACAAAGGATTGGCATAACGGAGCATATCGTGTTATAATAAAAAGAATTCTGTTTTCAAAACGGAGGTTTACGATGGCTGATATGAAGAAGAAAAAGAAAGCCGGCGGCATGAAAACGGTGATCACTGCGGCGCTTTCGCTGTGCTTTACCTATTTCATTTTTGCGCCCGCCGAGCAGTACATGCTCAATCAGAGCGAAATGTGGTTTTCGCTGTGGGAGATTCTTCCGCAGGCACTTCTTTCCTTTATTATATGCGCGCTGCTTCTGATCCTGATCGGACGGCTTCTGCCCGTTAAGGCGCGGCGTGTTTTCAGCGCCTTGCTCATTGCGCTGACGCTGGGATTTTACCTGCAGGGCAATTTCATCAATGCCGATTACGGCGAACTGGACGGCCGCGCCATCGATTGGGGCAGCTATACGGTATACGCTGTGCTGAATACCCTTTTCTGGCTGGCGCTGCCTGTGGGCGTGATCGTGTTTGCACTGAAAAAACGCAAGCTTTTCCACAAGTGCACCCGGTATGCGGCTTTCCTCATGGCGGTGATGCAGATCGTGGCGCTCTCATCTGTTTTTCTTACCCGTCCCGTAGAGGATAAGTCCCTTGACTGGATCGTATCCGAAAAGGACGTTTTCAAGATGGCGGGCGAGGAGAACACGGTTGTGTTTGTTGTGGACGCCTGCGATCTGACCTATCTGCCCGAAATCCGTGAAACCGATCCGGAGGCCATCAAGGATTTTGACGGCTTTACCTATTTTGCCGACTATGCAGGCTCCTATTCCAAGACCAAGATGGGGCTTGTGTACCTGCTGACACAGAAATGGTATGAAAACGATCAGCGCATCGTTGACTATATCGATACGGCCTATACCGATGTGCCGCTGTACGATGCGCTGCTGGAAAACGGCTGGAATATGCGGATCTACACCTCCGAAACCTATGCTTCCAGGAGCCTTGTGGGCCGCGCAAGCAATGTGATCAACGCCAATCTGACCGTCGGCTCCCCCGTGGGCGTATGGGGCAAGATGCTGGAATTTGTTTCTTTCCGCTATATGCCGCACGTGTTCAAGCCTGCCTTTACCTTCTATTCGGGTGAGTTCGGTGATTTTAAATCCTCCGACGGCGAGGCAAAGCCCTTCCTCAAGCACAATTTTGCCATCATCCGCAGCTATGACGAGAAGGGCCTGACGGTGACGGACGAATATGATAAGTCCTTCTCCGTCTATCACCTCAACGGCTCGCATCTGCCCTGCGATATGGATGCCTACGGCAATCATGTGGGCAGCTGGAATGCTACGGCGGTGGAGCAGACCCGGGGCGTATTCCGCTTCCTCGGCCGCGTTTTCAACGATATGAAGGAAGCAGGCGTGTATGACAGCGCCAATATCATCGTCACCGCCGACCACGGCCGCTTTGACGAAGGCCCCTCCTCGCCCATTCTGATGATCAAGCCTGCCGGCAGCCGAGGAGAGATCAGGGACAATCATGCCATGGCGTCGGTCAGCGATCTGCACGCCACCATCCTGAAACTGTGCTCTCTGCCCTGCGAGGAAGATAGCGTGTTTGATCTGGACGAAAACGAAAACCGCCCCCGCCGTTATTTGTATTATCCCACCACCAAGGAGAACGGCGGCACGCTGCCGCTGCTGACCGAATATCGGGTTGAGCGCGGTCAAAGGTTTGTTGAAACGGGAGTGATCCTCCCCGGTGGCGCCGATGCGATTGCAAAATAATACAACGTATTTCCCGGCTGACGTATAAAAATACGTCGCCGGGTTTCTTTGGTAATAATGCACAACGCCATAATTGCATAAATTCCTGCACAAATCGGGAGGAAAAAAGGGAAAATATGCGCTGACTCCTGCATTTTATGACCGGGATCGATAAATTTGGTATACATTTGGCCAAACGATACAAGAAACGTCGGTTCTTTCATGCAAATATTTGTGAGGTTTTGAGGATGGCTTTTTTTTGAAATATTATATATAATGATAGCACCGAAAAGAAACGGCCTGTTTGTGCATTCCGAGCCGTTTCCATAATAGTTCCTAAAATTCAAAGGAGGATGTCTCAATGGCAAGCGTAACCCTCAAGCACATTTACAAGGTATACACCGGCGGCGTAACCGCGGTAAGCGATTTCTGCCTGGATATCGAAGACAAGGAATTTATCGTTCTGGTCGGTCCTTCCGGCTGCGGTAAGTCCACCACCCTGCGCATGGTCGCCGGTCTGGAAGAAATCTCCGACGGCGAACTGTTCATCGGTGACAAGCTGGTCAATGACGTCGCTCCCAAGGATCGCGACATCGCCATGGTATTCCAGAACTACGCTCTGTATCCCCATATGACCGTGTATGACAACATGGCCTTCGGTCTGAAGCTGCGCAAGACCCCCAAGGATGAGATCAAGCGCCGCGTGGAAGAAGCTGCCCGCATCCTGGGCATCGAGTTCCTGCTCAACCGTAAGCCCAAGGCTCTGTCCGGCGGTCAGCGTCAGCGCGTTGCCCTGGGCCGTGCTATCGTTCGTGAGCCCAAGGTCTTCCTGATGGACGAACCTCTGTCCAACCTGGACGCCAAGCTGCGCGTGCAGATGCGTACCGAAATCACCAAGCTGCATCAGAAGCTGCAGACCACCTTCATCTACGTTACCCATGACCAGACCGAGGCCATGACCATGGGTTCCCGTATCGTTATCATGAAGGATGGCTTCATCCAGCAGGTCGATACTCCCCAGAACAACTATGACTATCCCGTCAACAAGTTCGTTGCCGGCTTCATCGGTTCTCCCCAGATGAACTTCTTCGACGTTACCCTCGAAAAGGCTGACGGCAAGGTTTATGCCTGCTTCGGCGAAAACAAGATCCTCGTTCCCGCCGAAAAGATCGCCAAGTTCAAGGACGAGTCCTACATCGGCAAGGAAGTCATCATGGGTATCCGTCCCGAAAACATGGATGACGCTCCCGACTTCGTGGCTGCCCATCCCGAAAGCACCATGAACGTTCACGTTGAAGTTACCGAACTGATGGGTTCCGAAACCTACCTGTACTTCACCACTTCCGGCAAGGAAGAAAACGTGATCGCCCGTGTTGATCCCCGCACCGTTACCCGCGCCGGCGACGACACCAAGGTTGCTCTGGATACTTCCCGCCTGCACTTCTTCGACAAGGAAACCGAAGAAACCATCCTCAACCGCTAATTTCAGCAGTTGCAGCGCCCATCGCAAGATGGGCGCTTTTTTTGCGTTTTGGATCGAAAGTTTTGTATACAGTATTCTTTACTGCTAAATGAAACATAAATATTGAATATGGAAACAAAATGTGTTATCAATGAAACAAATAAAACACAGAACAGCTTATCATGTTGGCGCAAAAATGGGAATATAGGTGAACAAATACCATTTGTGCCCAAGCGGTTCTGATGGACAAAAGAAGGAGAGTATCAAGTATGAAGCGCAGAATTCTTTCGATCCTGCTGGTGCTTGCCATGATGATGTCCTTCGTTCCCGCTATGGCGGAAAACGAAGTGACCGCTTACACCGGCGACCTCGTACTGTTCCTGACCAACGATATCCACTCCAACCTGGGCCCGTCCAAAATCATGGACGAGAACGGTGAAACCGTGGTCATCGGCGGCGTTGCCCGCCTGGCTGCTGCCCTGACCGCCGAGCGTGCCAAGGCGGAAGGCAAGCTGCTCACCCTGGACGGCGGTGACTATTCTCAGGGCACCCCCTATCAGGATGGCTACCAGAAGGGCTGGGAGCTGCTGAGCCTGGCTGCGCTGGGTGTTGATTACACCACGCTGGGCAACCACGAATTTGACGTGGGCGATCAGGCCATCGAAAATTCCTATGTGAATGCCCGTGCCAATGCCGAAAAGTACGGCGTGAGCGATCCGCTGCCCCAGCTGGTGACCTCCAATATGTACATCAAGTACGATGAGAACGGCAACGTGATCGAATACACCGAAGCCGACATCGTTCCCGATGACATCACTACCAACGCTTTCGGAGCCGGCGAATACGCCGAGACCGGTGCTGTCAACTACGTTGTGACCGAAGTGAACGGCTACAAGGTGGGTATGTTCGGCCTGGAAGGCGCCAACTCCTACGGCTACTGCAAGAACTCCGACCTGACCCGTCTTGAGTGCGTGCCCGTGGCCAACGTCTATGCCAAGTTCCTCAAGGAAGAAAAGGGCTGCGACATCGTTATCTGCATCAGCCACTGCGCGACAGCGAAGACGTTGCCATCGCTGAGGGCAGCGAAGGCTATCTGGACGTCATCCAGAGTGCCCATAGCCATACCCTCTATGCCGAACCCATCACCGTCAACGGCGTTATCGTTACCTCCACCGGCTGCTATGCCCAGCATCTGGGTGTGCTGAGCCTGAAAAAGACCGAGTCCGGCTGGGAATGGATCAAGGGCGAAACCCGCAATCTGGACCTGACCGATGCTTATGTGTTTGACGCTTCCGCCGATACCGCCGAAGCCAAGGCTTACAACAAGCTGGCTGCGCTGGTCAGCCAGTTCGACGCCGAGCTGGTCTCCGGCGACGGCTACTTTGCCAAGCTGGGTATCACCGAGGGCGCCAATGACGTGCTGCTCAAGGTGGATCAGGCCATGCCCTACATTCAGGTTGTGGACGGCAAGGAATATGGCTACACCTACGTGCAGTCTCCCCTGACGGCCTTCATCGGCGATTCCTTCAACTACGCTTCCGGTTCCGACGTATCCTTCTTCTTCGGCGGTTACGTCCGTTCCTCCGTTTTCGCCGGTGAATTCACCGTCACCGATGCGTTCAACATCCAGTCCACCGGTGAATCCGCCATTGACCGCAGCGCCGGCTCCAGCCTGATCGTGGCTCCTCTGTCCGGTCTGCAGCTGATGGGCATCTGTGCCTTTGACGCCATGTGCTCCGGCACTGCTGCCGACGGCACCATCCTTTACGGCGGCGCCGGTACCCTGCATTCTGCCGGTATGCGCTACAACTACACCCTGACCGACGGCAAGCTGGGCTGCGATACCGGCTCCATCGAGATCTTCAATAAGGAAACGCAGACCTGGGAAGCTCTCAACCCCGCCAAGGCTTATCTGTGCTCCTTCACCTTCGAATCCACCCAGAATCTGGTTTCCTACATGCCCATGCTGGTCAAGGTGCCCTTCGCTCCCTATGACGAAGCCACCGGCACCTACGGCGCTGTGCCCGCCGACAACACTTCCGACGAATACTACGCATTCTGGGCTCCCTACGCCAAGGGCGTGGGCGTGCTGGAAGGCACCGAGCTGGAACTGAAGAGCTGGACGGCCATGTACTACTACGCCAAGACCATGAACGGTCAGATGAGCGATGCGTACCTGCCCGAAAACGTGATCCAGACCCGCTTCCCCGCTGCGAAGTGATTCCATCTGAACGAATACAGCTGCGAATTTCGTCGTAGTTCAACAGAATGTTTGACAGCGGAAAGCAACTGTGATAAAATCGTTACAAGAAATGTCACATAGAGTCGAAAAAAAGGGAAAGCGCAGAGCGCCTCCCTTTCGACTCGGGCAAAAGAAAAGGAGTTTGACTGATCATGAAAAAGAAGATCCCTCAACTTCTGCTCATCGTTGCGCTGGTGCTGGTCATTGTTGGCAGCATCGCCGCCCAGGCCTTTAACACCGGCCTTTACACGACGAGCGTGAAGCGCATTTCCTTCGAAACCGAACGCGGCGAACTCAGCGGTCTGCTGTATATGCCCAAGGGCGTTTCCGCCGCCAATCCCCGTCCCGCCGTTGTTGTAACCCACGGTTACCTCAACTCCGGTGAAATGCAGGATACCAATGCCATCGAACTGTCCCGCCGCGGCTACGTCGTTCTGGCGCTGGATATGTACGATCACGGCCATTCCAAGGGCGCTGCTACCAACACCGGCAACTTCCTGACCTTCTGGCCCCGCTCCCTGTACGATGCTGCTCAGTATATGTACGCTCAGGACTACGTACTCAAGGATGAAGCCGGCAACGGTATCATCGGTGTGACGGGTCACTCCATGGGCGGCTTCTCCTCCTCCATGGCTATGTGGTATGACGAACAGGATTTCGCCACCACCGGCATCCGCAAGATCGCCGCTGGCGTTTCCATGGGTTCTGACTTCTCCTACACCGCTTGGCTGGGCCTGACCGTTGACGGCGCTGTTGCTGCCGCCGGTGGCCGCACCATGGGTAAGATCGCCGGTCAGTTTGACGAATTCTTCTTCAACAATGCCGAAGAAAATGCTCCCGGCACCGTCGTGAAGAAGAACTACGTTGGCACTGCCGAAGGTAAGGCCTTCCTCGAGCAGGAAGCTCCCGAAGCCGGTGTTTGGTACGAAACTGCTGACGGCGGCAAGCGTATCATCTACCAGCCCTACGAAACCCATCCCTGGAACCACTTCTCCACCACTTCCACCGCTTACGTGGTTGAATTCTACACCGAAGCCTTCGCCGATTACAACACCGGCATCAAGGCTATTCCTGCCAACGAGCAGATCTGGATGTGGAAGGAAATCTTCTCCTGCGTGGCTCTGATCGGTCTGATGCTGCTGGTCGTTCCCGCCATCATGCTGATCGTTAAGCTGCCCTTCTTCTCCAAGGCCGTTACCGGCAAGGTTGCTCCCCTCAAGGGCGGCAAGACCTCTGCTGTTTCCACCATCATCCTGCTGGTTGCCATCTTCCTGCCCGCTCTGGCCTTCCCCGTATGCGTTGGCTCTTTCCTGACCAAGGATTGGCTGTTCGGTCTGGGTCTGGTCTTTGCTGCTGCCGGCGTGGCTGCGCTGGTCATGAAGAAGCTGGCTGGCGGCATCGGCGCCATCATCGGCGGTGCCGGCCTGGCTCTGGTTGCCAAGCTGGTTGCCTATGCGGGTGATGCTCCCTCTGTCAACGACATCGCTTTCTGGACCCTCGTTTGCGCTTGCATTGCCATCGCGATCCTGTCCCTGGTCTTCGCCTTCATCAAGTCCAAGGAAGGCGCCAAGGCTGAGCACTACGGCCTGAAGGCCAGCCCCATTGCGATCGTTGCCTCTCTGGCTACCGCCGTTGTCGGCGTGATCGCCGTGTACGCCGTCGTCTTCGTGATCGATGCGATCTTCAAGACCGACTTCCGTCTGTGGGTATTCGCCTTCAAGACCTTCGAATTCTCCATCCTGCCCAAGCTGTTCTACTACCTGCCCACCTTCCTGCTGTACTACATTGCCTCCACCTCTGCTATCGCTATCAACACCAACACCGAGAAGCTGCAGGGCTGGAAGGGCTACGCTCTGGCCATGATCCTCAACGCCGGCGGCATCACCGTTCTGCTGGCCTTCCAGTATGGCATCCTCTTTGCCACCGGCACTGCCGTGTTCCCCGGCATGGCGCTGCCCGGCATCCTGCTGGTTGCCATGGTTCCCACTCTGGCCATCGCCGGCTGCTTCAGCAAGGCTCTGTATAAGCGCACCGGCAACATCTGGACTCCTGCGTTCTTCAACGCCCTCCTGATGACCCTGATGACCATCGCCAACACCTGCATTTACAATCAGTAATTTGCAAAACTCTTAACAAAACAGCCGCCGGTTTCCGGCGGCTGTTTTGTTTTTAGACGATAAATCCGTGTTGAAAAAACATATAAA
This sequence comes from Clostridia bacterium, assembly GCA_017549335.1. Classification (GTDB taxonomy): domain Bacteria; phylum Bacillota; class Clostridia; order Christensenellales; family Aristaeellaceae; genus SFMI01. The sequence goes on from JAFYVB010000021.1 coordinate 13,697, forward strand.
TTGGCGTATAATGAAACATCAAACAGATATCATTCAGGGAGAGATCTGCATGAAACGTATTGTTGTTTTGCTGTGTCTGGCGGTGCTGGCTTGCTGCTTGCCTGCTTTGGCGGATGCTGCCGAGGTTACCCGCTACGTATCCGATAACGAGGAACTGAAGGCGGCTGTCGCGGAAGCCAACAGCATGGCGGCATCTGCGGAGGCGCAGAATGCTGAAATGGATTGGATGAATATTATTCTTACCAATGATATTCAGATCACCAATAACTTTGCACTGCGCGGAAATTCGCATCTTTCTGCAGGCATGCTGTTTGAAACCGGCACCAAGGTGCGTCTGCGCAGCGAAGAGGGAAAGCAGTACAGAATCACCTCTGCCAACAAAGTGGTGCCTTATCTGTATTTGTATGAGAAATCGACGGTAGAGATCACCAATGTGATTCTTGACGGCTGCCAAAATGGCAGTGTGATATCCTATTGCCTTGGCGGCAACATTTCGATGGGAAGCGGCGTGGTGATCGAAAACTTCAAAATCAGTTCTCCGCTGGTTCCCGGCATGTGGCTCATGCAGATGGGCGGCGTTCCCACGCTGAAAATGGAAGGCGTGACGATGCGCAATAACAAGTGCATTGAATTCAGCCAAGGCGCTATTATGGTCAGCGCCGTGGACGGTGAAGTGATCATCGATAACTGTACCTTTGAAAATAATACCACCGAACGCGGTTTTGGCGGCGTGATCCATTCCAGTGCCAAGATGAGCATCACAGACAGTAGCTTTATTGGTAATACCGCCGATGCCGCAGGCGCCGTGTTTGCCATTGGTGCGGAAGTTACCATCGAAAACTGCCAATTCAAAAATAACCGCGCTTACAGTGATCTGGATCCGGTGGGCGGCAACGGCGGCGGTGCGCTTCAGTTTCAGGATGGCGCGGTCGTCACGATCACGAATTGTGATTTCAACGATAATACCACAGACTGCGTGGGCGGCGTTTTGCTGGCTTTCGTCAATGCCGAAGTTACCTTCAATAATTGCAATATGATCGGCAACACGGCGGAAGATCATGGCGGCGCTATCTCCGTAGCCGGTGCATTTTCCCAAAATGAAGAGGATGGCTCTGCCGTATATCTGAATAACTGTCTGCTGGAAGGCAACATTGCCTACGGTACGGAGAATCAGATGGATCAGGTCAATGCACCCGATTCCCCCGGCGGCGGTGCGATCTTCCTGCATGAGCATTGCGAGACTTATCTGAACAGCGGCACGATCATCCGCGACAATTTTGCTGCCTACTGCGGTGGCGCTGTGTATGTGGGCTTTGGCGGCCGCCTGATCTGCGACGGTGCGGAGATCTACGGCAATGAAGCTGCGCTGGACGGCGGCGCGGTGTATCTGGACGGCACAGGCGCATACAACGGATATGATCATTCCAATAATATGCGCCCCAATCCCGACAACAGCTTTGCCACGGGCGGCAAGTTCACATTGAAGGACGGCATCATTACCGGTAACACTGCGGGCCGCAACGGCGGCGGTGTGTATATCAACGGCGAAAATGAAGTGGTCGTTGAGGGTGAGCAGTATATCTATACCGGCGGCGAGCTGGCAATGACCGGCGGCCTCATCGCGGAAAACACCGCCAAGGATATGGGCGGCGGCGTGTACGTAGGCGCCTGCGATACGGGTGACAAAGGCGGCGTTTTGCAGATGGTGGACGGCGCGATCTGCCGGAATATTGCCGGTGAAAACGGCAACACCTCCACCGGCGAAAACGACGCCGGCGCGGACGTGTATTCCGAAGGCGGCAACGCATACATCACGCTG
>JAFYVB010000022.1 GCA_017549335.1 Clostridia bacterium
GCAACGGTACGGAAGTGGCACTGAATGCAGCCAACGGCTGGTCTGCCACGGTCAACGATCTGCCCAAGTACGCCAACGGACAGGAAATCGTCTATACTTGGACGGAAGGCGCCATGCCCGAAGGCTATGAGCTGACTAATACTTCCAAGGATGGCACTGTCACCACCCTGACCAACAGCTATGCTCCCGAAACCACTTCTGCCACCGTGAAGAAGGTGTGGGACGATGCCAATAATCAGGACGGCAAGCGCCCCGCTGAATTGAAAGTCACTCTGAGCAACGGCACGGAAGTAACGCTGAACGCAGCCAATAACTGGTCTGCTACGGTTAATAATCTGCCCAAATACGCCAACGGACAGGAAATTACCTATACATGGACGGAAGGCACTATGCCTGAGGGCTATGAGCTGACCGATACTTCCAAGAACGGCACTGTCACCACCCTGACTAACAGCTACGCTCCCGAGACCACTTCTGCCACCGTGAAAAAGGTTTGGGACGACGCCAACAATCAGGATGGCAAGCGCCCTGCTGAACTGAAAGTCACCCTGAGCAACGGCACGGAAGTGGCGCTGAACGCGACCAATAACTGGTCTGCCACGGTCAACGATCTTCCCAAGTACGCCAATGGTACGGAGATTACCTATACGTGGACGGAAGGCACCATGCCCGAAGGCTATGAGCTGACCGATACTTCCAAGGATGGCACTGTCACCACCCTGACCAACAGCTACGCTCCCGAAAAGACTTCCACCACAGTGAAAAAGGTCTGGGACGACGCCAATAATCAGGACGGCAAGCGTCCTGATACGTTAAAAGTCACTTTGGGCAACGGAGAGGAGCCTGTGGCAGCACCGTGCATCTTGAATGAGGAAAACGGATGGACAGCGACGATCAATAATCTGCCCAAGTACGCCGACGGACAGGAAATTGCCTATACGTGGACGGAAGGTGCTATGCCCGAGGGCTATGAGCTGACCGATACTTCCAAGAATGGCACTGTTACCACCCTAACCAATAGCTACGCTCCCGAAAAGACTTCCGCCACCGTGAAGAAGGTATGGGACGATGCCAATAATCAGGATGGCAAGCGTCCTGCTGAATTGAAAGTCACCCTGAGCAACGGCACGGAAGTAGCGCTGAGCGCAGCCAACGGCTGGACGGCTACCGTTGAAAACCTGCCCAAGTACGCCAATGGTACGGAGATTACCTATACTTGGACGGAAGGCACTATGCCTGAGGGTTATGAGCTGACCGATACTTCCAAGGATGGCACTGTTACCACCCTGACTAACAGCTACGCTCCCGAAAAGACCTCCGCCACCGTGAAAAAGGTGTGGGACGATGCTGACAATCAGGATGGCAAGCGCCCTGCTGAACTGAAAGTCACCCTGAGCAACGGCACGGAAGTAGCGCTGAACGCGACCAATAACTGGTCTGCCACGGTCAACGATATGCCCAAGTACGCCAACGGACAGGAAATTGTCTATACTTGGACGGAAGGCGCCATGCCCGAGGGCTATGAGCTGACCGATACTTCCAAGACCGGTACTGTCACCACGCTGACCAACACCCGTAAGGTGGAAAAGACCAGCGTGAGCGGCAGCAAGACCTGGGTTGGCGATACCGAGGATATGCGTCCTGAAAGCATTACCATCAACCTGCTGGCGGATGGCGTTGTGCTGGAGAGCAAGCGCGTAAACGCTGCGGATGGCTGGAAGTGGACCTTCGCTGAGCTTGATAAGTACAAGGCCGGCCAGGAAATCATCTACACCATCACGGAAGACGCCATCAGCTACTATCAGACCGAGGTCAATGGCTACGACGTAATTAACACCCGCAAGGAAGTGGATGGAAAGAGCTTCCCTGTAACCAAGAAGATCGAAATGGTGGGCAGCGTTGCGCCTGCGGCAGGCACCTACACCTTCGATTTCACAGTAACAGCCAGAAAGCCTGCTGCGACGTTCGGCTTATTGAGAAGCCGCAAGGTTGTACCCAATAACAGCGTGACCCTTCAGATCGGCAGCGGAGAGGAAAAGACGGTTGCCTTTGGTGAACCCGTAAGCTTCTCCATTGACGTTGAGGTGACCCATGACGGCGCCGTATGGTCCGCCACTCAAGAGATCGCCTTCTGGATCAATGAAGAAGACGCCCAGGGCGTTACGTTTGAAGTGGTTGAAACCGGCGATGCCCCCAGATTCTGGTCTTACGACAACGCTCCTCAAACCGTTACACAGGATAATCTTGCTTTGGGCGCTGTGGTCGTGAACAAATACAACGAAGGCTATATCACCAAATCCTTCCCCATCACCAAGCAGGTTGTAAATGAAGGGGATATCTTCCCCGGAGTCAAAACCTTCTACTTTGCCGTGAAGCCTCTCTACAAGGATGAAGAAAATAACTTCGCCGAGATCGAGAGCGAAAACAAGTGGGCTGTGGTGGAAGTTGTCGGTAATACCGTTACTGATTATCAAAACGGCACGTTTGCCGTTACGCTGAACGGTGTGGGCACGGCTGACGCAGAAATCAGGATCACCTATCCGGAATCGGTAGCGATGATCGGTGCAAACGTTTACGAATTGACCAGTCTTGATGAAAGCCTGACCATGGAGGAACTGTACGCCATGGGCTGGAAGTACGACGGAACAGCTGAGGTTACAGATCAAAATTCCGATGCGCCGCGGCATAAGTATTACTGGAGTTACATCTTTGAAGATGAAAAGATTGTAAATCCCGACGGGCAGGATGCGGAGCGAATCGTCTTTGTCAACACCCATATCGCCACCAAGCCGATTCCCCAGACCGGTGACAGCGGCAGCATCGCCCTGTGGTGCGCCCTGATGAGCGTGAGCACCCTGTGCCTTGTTATTCTCAGCAGGCGTCGCAGAGCCTGACGGAAAAATTCCCCAAATGATGATGCCCCTCTGTTTTGACAGAGGGGCATTTTGTGTGGCAGAAAAAGACAATATGCGAAGATGCTCGCATAGCCTTGATTTTGGTATATTTATACGCTATAATAAATTTGTTCACAAAAAAATGCAGTTATACGGAGGAATTATGCCAAAGATATCGGTTATCATAACGGTTTATAATGCGCAGGATACGCTTCGTCGCTGCATGGACAGTGTGATCAATCAAACGCTGAAGGATATTGAAATCATCTGTGTGGATGATGGATCGAAGGATCATTCACCGGCGATTTTGCAGGAGTATGCGGCTAAGGATGCACGCATCAAGGTGATCCATCAGGAGAATGCCGGTGCCGGCGCAGCAAGAAACCACGGTATGCTCAAGGCCTGCGGCGAGTATTTCTCCATTCTTGACAGCGACGATTTCTTTGAGGCGGAGATGCTGGAAGAAAGCTATGCCCGCGCAAAGGAAACGGATGCCGATATCGTAGTGTTCGGGTGTGATTTTTATCACGAAGTGCGCAAGACGCATTCGCCCTGCAGATATTCACTGCGCGAAGATTTGATTCCGAAAAAAGACGTATTCTCCATGGCGGATGTGAAAAAGGACGCCTTCAAGACCTTTGTTGGCTGGACGTGGGATAAGCTGATCAGAAGCGAATTGATTCGCCGGAATGAACTGCAATTTCAGGAAATCCGCTCCACCAATGATTTGGCATTTACCTACAGTGCGCTCTTTTCTGCGGAACGCATTACCGTTCTCAGGAAAATCATGGTGCACTATTGCCAGAAAGCAAATACGCTTTCCCATACCAGAGAAAAATCCTGGCAGTGCGTATACGAAGCGCTGTGCACTATGGGCGAGTTCCTCCGAAAAAAAGGATGCTATGAACGCTTTGAGCAGGATTTCAAGAACTACTGCGTTCATTTTCTGCTGTGGCATTATCGCTGGCTGAAAGAGCCTGCGCGCTCTTTGATGCTGGAGAAAATGTGTACGCAGTGGTTTGAAGAATTTGATCTTTTGAAGCATCCGGAAACTTATTTTTATAACCTGTCGGAATACGATCTGTTCTGCGCGCTCCGTGCCGTTACGCCACGGCAGCTTGCGGAAAGACCGCAGGTTTCCGTTGTGATGCCCTCCCTGAACGTGGCTCCCTACATTCGGGAATGCATCGAAAGCGTTTTGAATCAAACGCTTAAAGACATCGAGATTATTTGCGTGGATGCAGGATCGACGGATGGCACGTGGGAGATTTTGCAGGAATATGCAGCGAAGGATCCGCGAATCAAGCTGATCAGGTCCATTCACCGCAGCTATGGCTTCCAGGTCAATATGGGCTATTATGCGGCGATCGGTACCTATTTTGCGATTGTTGAAACGGATGATATTATCGATCGGGATATGTATGCCGAGCTTGTGCCCATCGCTGATTGCTTCCATGTGGACGTTGTAAAGGCGGACTTTGTGCGTTTTGAGGTGAAAAACGGCAATATCATCGAAACGCCGGACAAAATCGCAATGGGCGGAATGTATAACTACCCCATTGAGGTTAAATATCATTACGGCAAAGTGATCCAAGGCGCAAAGCTTTATACATGGAGCGGCATATACCGCCGAGAGTTCCTGGCCATGAACGGCATTTTGCATAATGAAACGCCGGGCGCATCCTATCAGGATAACGGCTACTGGTTTATGACGATGACCAACGCAGAAACGGTGTATTTCTACGATAAGCCGATGTATAAACTGCGCCGGGATAACCCCAATTCTTCTGTTTTCAGCAAGGGAAAAGTGTACTGTATCAGGGATGAATACGAATTCATTCTCGATCAGCTCAGGGAGGATCCCCGGCGGTACGCCTTTGCAATGCCTTATTACTGGTATGCCAGAATGAGGAACTATATGTTCAATCTGAACCGGGTCGGGGATGAGCATAAAAAAGAATTCCTGATGCACTTCTATACTGTGTTTAAGGCACATCGGAAAGAATTGGCTCGCGAACTGTATAATCAGGCTGAATGGGACCGACTGACGGCGGTCATGGATGATCCGCAGGGCTATTACAACAAAAACTTCAAAAAGAAGGCGTCGGTTAATAATCAGCCTGCGCCCAAGATGGGGATTTTCCATGGCTTTTTCCGGTGCATTTCGGAGCATGGGCTGAAGTATACGCTGAAATACAGCATTAAACGGATCAGTGCATTTATACTTCGAGTGCTTGGTTTGAAGGCGCACTTTGATGCACTCATGGAAAAGCAGCGCAAAATAGAGCAACAGAACAAGGACGCGGAGGAACGGCAGCGGAGAGTCCTGAAGGATATTGAGTATTTCAACCGCTTGAATGAGGATCGTGCCAACCGTGTGATTGCACAGATGCGAATCTGTGAGTATCTGCAAAACAAGGAAAAAGAAAAACAAAGGAATTGATTGTTTCAGCGCCTGCGGGGATATCCTGCAGGCGGCTTTGCTGAAATGCGAACCCTCTCGACATGGAATGAAAACCATGGTAAGATAAAGAAAAATGACGGGGATTTACATATTCGTGCCAACAGGGAAGGGAAGAAAATGAAAATCAGCATGACGGCAGCGGGGGATATGATCATTCAGCGCAGGATCCCCCACGATGATAAAGTGTTTGAGGCAGTTTCAATGTATATTTGCCGTGGGGATGCGCGGTTTGTCAATCTGGAAACGACGCTGCATCACGGGCAGTTTTGGGGCAATCAGTTTTCGGGCGGCAGTTATCTGCGGGCCGATCCTAAGGTGCTGGAGGATGCGAAAGCCTACGGCTTTAATATGCTGAGCTTTGCCAACAATCACTCCATGGATTACGATCGGGACGGACTCGTCGCGACCAAACAGGCAGTGGATGAAGCCGGCTTTATCAACGCCGGGGTGGGCATGAATCTGGATGAAGCGGAGGCGCCTGTGTATCTGGATACGGCTGCAGGGCGGATCGCACTGATCGCTGCCACCTCCTCCATGGGCAATAATGAGGCCGCCATGGCCGGTAAGCAGTCCCGTCGGGTAAAGGGCAGGCCGGGCGTGAACGGGCTTCGCGTGGAGGAAAAATTGCAAGTTACGGCAGAGCAGCTGGCGGTCATCCGTGAGATCGCGGAGGCAAGCCGTATCAATGCACAGACCGATATTGAGCGCGCAGAAGGCTATCATCCGCCGCTGCCCGAGGGCGTAGCCGTGCTGAAAAACCTGAAATTCAGCCTTGGCGAGGAAACGAAGTACGTGACCCATCCCCACGCCGAGGATATGCAGCGCGTTGAAAAGGCGATTTACGAGGCTGAAATGCAGGCGGATCTGATCGTGGTTTCCATTCATTCCCATCAGATAGCAGGCGACAAAAAAGAAAATCCCGCAGAATTTCTGCAGGAATTTGCCCGCAAATGCATCGACGCCGGCGCTCACGCAGTGATCGGACACGGCCCGCATCTGCTGCGGCCCATTGAGATTTATAAAGATCGCCCCATTTTCTATTCGCTGGGGGATTTCGTACTCCACCTTGAAAACGTGCCCTTTGCTCCTGAGGAAATGTATGCCAAGCAAGGGCTGACCAGCGACAGCACTATGCGCGAGCTTTTCCGCATTCGCTCGGCAGATTTTACCCGCGGTCTGGTGCGCGACCGGCGGATGATGGAAAGTGTGATTCCCTATTTTGAAATGGAAGACGGCAAACTCACGTACCTTGAACTGATGCCCATCGAGCTGAATTTCAGCGAGAAGACGTGGCAAAGCGGCAATCCCCGCTTCTCCAAAGATCACGGGATCATAGAGCGTTTGGCGGAGATGTCCAAAGCCTACGGCTGCGAGATCGAGATCGATGACCGCGGCTACGGCATTGTGAAGCTGTGATAAAATAAAAAACGCCCTGCGGAATATTCCGCAGGGCTTTTTTCAGCCGTTCCCAAGCCAGAAATCGCTTTGGCGCATCATGCCGCCTTCGTCAAGGTCGGGGAACCAAACGTGGAACCATTCATCGCCGTAAACGCCGGTGATATAGTAGCGGTCGCCTTCGTAAACGGAGAAATCGCCGTTTTTCGGAGCTTTGTGATCCAGAAGCACGGTTTCGCATTTCCAGACAGGGAAAACGGTTTTGTCGTCAACGGAAAGCATCTGCGGGAAGGCGTGGACAACCTTCCATGCGTCCTCGCCAAAGGCGAGGTATTTTGTCATCATCCAGCCCGTAAAGCCCGAGGGAGTGCGCACCCGCGTCCACGTATCGCCCTTTTGAAGCACTTCAAGGGGCGTGCCGTTGTAGAACTTGCCCATGGAATCGGAATTTTTGCTGGCGCGTTCCCGCAGGTGCAGCCGGTCGGCGGGATTGGGATTGTTGACCACCGCCCAGCGGCTTGCATCCAGTTGCGAAAGCGCTTCTTCCATGGTACCGGGGAGCTTATTCCAATCGATGGAAAGATCCTTCCACGGATGATCGCCCACATACAGCTGTTCTCCATGCAGGGACGAGGCAGCGATCCAGTTGCGCCCCATAAAGATTGTTTCGGCGTCGCTGCTGTCTTTAAAAACATAGGAAATATGCCATGCGCCGTCTGCGAAAACGCCCGGCGTTGCCACCTTGCCATGGGGCGTCCACAGACTGTTGCAGTAATTTTCATAGCCGTAGTGGGAGCCTGCAGGCAGCGGCGAGGAAAGGTTGACGATGGGCTCGCCGTTTATCACAGCGCAGGTGACGAGCCGCAGCGTGCCTTTCTCATCCTGCATCAGCATTTCCAGGCCGTTCTCGGTGGCAGCGCCGTCTATGAAGGTATACTGCGGCACAAGCTCCGCAGCACAGTGCTTCAGGGCATCAGAATTGAGATTGCTGCGGTCGTCTGATTTGGCGGCGTTGGGGTAGATGCTTTCATCATAAACGGCGAGACTGTCATAGACCGAAACCCATGCAGCAGGATAACGGCCGATGATATGGCTGCTCAGCAGGTTTTCATTCAAATCCCGGATCTCGGCGGTGAAGGTGAGGATGCCGTCTTTATATCGGTGCCCATATTCGGTATACTGAGGCGGCATGCCTGCGTCGATGTCGGATTGAATGCAGTCGGGCACGCCCCATACGCCGTTTGTCTTCATGGTGCAGTAACCGTAATGATACCAATTAGTTTCATATGACCAGAAAACCGCCGTATCGGTATCAGTATAAATGTTGATTTTTTCGCCTTGGGGCAGGGCTTGGGGATTATCGATCGTCAATTCCCAGCCCTTTTGAGAATACTCCGCGATACACAGAATGCGCTCGTCGCCCTTTTCCAGCACGGCTGCGGCGGTTGTTCCCCACTGATCGCTGTCCATGACGGTAAAATCGGGATGGGCCGCAAGGATCGCGTCGATGGCGGCGTCCTCTGCGGAATCTGCGGCAAAGGCAGTGAAACAAAGGGATAAAAGCATCAGCAGCAGGAAGAAAAGCCGTTTCATTTTGTGGCCTCCTTTGGCATTCTCTGCCAATAGAACGATGATGAAAACTGCTTTATTGCATGAAAAAGCCGCAAATTTCTTTGCGGCGTGGTTTGTTTACAGTTTGGCGGCCTTTTCGCGGAGGACATCCACAAAATCGGTCTGCTCCCAGGGGAAGTTGCAGTCCGTGCGGCCGAAATGACCGTAAGCGGCGGTGGCGCGGTAGATGGGACGGCGCAGCTGCAGGCGGTCGATGATGGCGGCGGGGCGCATATCGAATACTTCATCCACCAGCTTGGAAAGCACTTCGTCGGAGTACTTGCCGGTGCCGAAGGTGTCCACCGTCAGGCTGACGGGACGGGCAACGCCGATGGCGTAGGCCACGGCGATCTGGCACTGATCGCACAGACCGGCGGCCACCAGGTTCTTGGCGATGTGGCGGGCAGCGTAGGCAGCGCTGCGGTCCACCTTGCTGGGATCCTTGCCGGAGAAGGTGCCGCCGCCGTGGGGGGCATAGCCGCCGTAGGTATCCACAATGATCTTACGGCCGGTCAGACCGCTGTCGCCCATGGGGCCGCCCACAACAAAGCGACCGGTGGGGTTGATAAAGTACTTGGTGCCTTCATGCAGCAGTTCAGCGGGGATCTCCTGCTTGATAACGCCTTCGATCATGGCCTTTTCGATCTCTTCGTGGCTGACGGATTCGGCGTGCTGGGTGGAAATGACCACGGCGTCAACAGCAACGGGCTTGCCGTCTTCATAAGCCACGGTGACCTGGGCCTTGCCGTCGGGACGCATCCAGGGGAAGGTGCCGTCCTTGCGCACCTTGGCCATGCGGCGGGTCAGGCGATGGGACAGCGCAATGGCCATGGGCATCAGTTCAGGGGTCTCGTTGCAGGCGTAGCCGAACATCATGCCCTGGTCGCCCGCACCCTGCTCATGGGTATCGGTGGCGGTAACGCCCATGGAGATGTCGGGGGACTGCTCATGCACAGCCACCATTACGCTGCAGGACTTGCCGTCAAAGCCCATTTCGCTGTCGTTGTAGCCGATGTCAAGGATCACCTGACGGGCGATCTCGTCCATGCGGGTGTAGCCCTCGGTGGTCACTTCGCCCATCAGAAGCACCATGCCGGTGGTGGTGCAGGTTTCGCAGGCAACGCGGGCAGCGGGATCCTGAGAAAGGATATCATCCAGAACGGCGTCGGAGATCTGGTCGCAGACTTTATCGGGATGTCCCTCGGTCACGCTTTCGGAAGTGAACAGTTTTCTCATTTTTTGTGTCTCCTTTCAATCTTCGGCAAAAGAAAAGCGCCTGTTCAGACAGGCGCAGAAGTATCTTTTCTTTCAGCCTTATCTGTCGGTGTCATGCACCGTCGGATTTAGCACCGCACGCTTTCGCGCCGGTTGCCGGGCATCATCGGGCCGTTCCCTCCGCCACTCTTGATAAGGGTTTTCAGTTGTCGACGGGTATTATAGCATTGTTGGGGCAGTCTGTCAAGAGGTTTTCCCTTACAGATATAAAAAGTGATGCAGAGCTTCACACATTCCGGAAAGTTGAAAAAGGAGATCGACAGACCTTCGCGCGCAGCTTGTTTGTTGATGCAAAAAACCGTCCCCGGTTTGACCGGGGACGGCAGAGAGAAGCGGAGAAACGCTTACTGCTCGATGATGATGCGGTTTTCGGTGAGGTCGACCACCAGCGGATTCTCAGCAGAGGTGTTGGCTTCGAAGTACTTCTGCAGAGCGTCGCGCATGTAAGTCTTGTTCACATAAACCAGCTGGGTAACGTCGGTGGCGATTTCCTTGGTGGTGTCCAGCAGGTTGAACATGCTGTAGCCGTCGCCGCCGCCAGCCAGGAAGCTGTTGATAACCACCTTGTAACGGGCGTTCAGGTCCAGAGCGGTGCCATCAGCCAGAGTGACGGAGGTGAGGGTGTTGCCATTCTCGGAGGCCTTGAAGGAGTAGGACAGGCCGGAGGGCTGCAGGAACTTGCCGGCGCCGGTGGGCCAGGAAGAAATGCCGTTTTCCAGAGCGGCCCAGATGGCCTGACCGGAAGCTTCCACCAGCATCATGTTGTTGTCGAAAGGCAGCACGGAGGTCACTTCGCGGATGGACACTTCGCCGGCATCCAGCTTGGCGCGCATGCCGCCGCCGTTTACCAGACAGATCTGAGCGCCGTCAGCCTTGAAGAAGTCCAGAAGGGCATCGGCAGCCAGATTGGCAATGGGAGAGTTCTGGCAGCGAACCAGTTCGGTGGACCAGGGCAGTTCCACGGCCAGATAGCCGATGGTCTTTTCCAGAGCGGCGTCGACCTGAGCGTTGTAACCGTCCACGATGGCCTTGACAGCAGCGTCTTCTTCGTAGGCTTCGGTCAGGAACAGCTGGTTGTAAATGTAGCCGGTGGTTTCGCCGTTATAAACGTTTACGTTGATCTGGGTCACAGCTTCGCCGTGCTTGCCGGGGTTGACCAGATACTGATTGTCGCCCAGAATGGTGGGACGGCCGGCGATATCGTTGCCGCCGCCGATGGAGATGTCAATGTCCTTTTCCTGCAGAAGCAGAGGACCGTTCTTGGAGTGCAGATGGCTCAGAACGATGATCAGGTCGCACTTTTCGGTGTCGCGCAGGGTGGCAACCACCTCGCCGGACTTGACCAGATCGTCATCCCAGGTGATGTCGGCGGTGTTGGTGTACAGAGTTGTCAGAGCGGATTCATCATCGGTGGTGCCGAAGATACCGATCTTCAGACCGGCGGCCTCGCGGATGATGTAATCGCCGAACTGCTCGGGATACAGGCTGGCAGCGCCTTCGGGCTGATGGCCATCCTGATACTTGGTGGTGGCAGACAGCATGGCGTAATCGGCGCTTTCGGCCAGACGCAGCAGGTTTTCAAAGGAGTAGTCGAAGTCGTGGTTGCCCAGTACGGTGGCATCCAGACCCAGAGCGTTCAGAGCGGCTACGCTCACGTCACCCAGAGTGATGTTGGCCAGCGTGGTGTTGTAGGGAGAGTCGCCGCCGTCTACGTACAGCACGTTCTCTTCACCCAGTTCGGCACGCACTTCGTTCATGATGGTCTGGACGCGGGCCACAGAACCGATCTGGAAGTTGCCGTCGGCAGAGGTGTAGGGAATGTAGTTGCCGTGAATGTCGGAGGTGGCGAAGATGGCCACGATCTGCAGCTTTTCAGCCACAGCGTTTACCATGGCCTGAGCGGCTTCCACGGTGATCACATCATCGGTGAGCTGCTCGGCGGCAAATACGTTGGCTTCGGCGGCCAGAGCCATGTGATCCACATCCAGATTGGCGCCGAAGAGACCCTTGGCAATGGCCAGAGCGAACTCGTTGGCGGTCACGGTCTTGCTGGGACGGAAGGACAGATTGTCGCTGTCCAGATCCATCAGACCGGCGTTGATCACAGCTTCGATCTGGGGCTGGGTTTCGTAGGAAACGCAGTCTTTGGCAGCGGCAATTACGTTCTCGGACAGGATAGCGCCGTTGGAAGCGGTATAGCCGAGGTTGCGGGGAGTGGTTTCGTACTCGGGGATGTTCAGGGGATGCATGTCAGCCAGAGCGAACAGGTCGTCCAGCAGCACAGCAGCCTGAGCGCGGGTGAGGGCTTCGCCTTCGGCAAAAGCGCCGGGCACAAGGCTGAGCATCAGCATCAGGGAAACCAGCAGGGCAAGGAACTTCTTCATTGGTATCTCTCCTCCTCATTCCAGTTAGGTGATAGGTACACGGCTGTTATTATAGCATAAAAAAGACCAAAAAACATAATATGTACAAAAAATAACGAAAAATTATTTTGCTGCAATATATTTCCTTTGCAGAGCAATAAAAAAACGGGGCTTTTGAGTTAAGCCCCGTTTTTATGTGACATATGTCAGTTGATCGAACCGCTGAGGATATCCTGGGAGCCGTCGCAGTTGATGGTCTTGCCGTTGGCATTGACGGTCAGGTGGCCGCCGGCCACGGTGATATCCTGAGTGGCCTGCAGAGCGTCATCGGCACAGGTGACGGCGATCTCGCCGCCCTCGATGTAGATGTAGCCCTTGCCGGGATCGGTTTCGTTTTCGGTCTTGATGCCGTCATCCTTGCTGGTGACGCTGATCTTGCCGCCCATGATGGCGATGGAATCGTTGCCCTTCAGACCGTTGTTGGTGGCGGTGACGGTGACGGTGCCGGAGACGATCTTCAGATCGTTGCTGGTGCCGATGCCGTTGTTTACGTTGGCGTTGACGACCAGTTCGCCCTTGCCGTTGATGGTCAGGTCATCGCGGGAGTAGAGGCAGGCGGTGGGCTTTTTGTCAAAGGCGGCGGTGTAGGCCTTGCCGTCGCTGAAGGTGTTGACGGTGCCTTCGGCCAGCGTCAGGCTGACCTTGTCGGCAGAAGCAACGTACAGAGGAGCGGAATCAAGGCAGGTGAGGTTTAGGCCCATGAGCACCAGCTGGGCTTTGTCGGCCTTGTTCAGCTCCACAACGATCTGACCGTTTTTGCAGGTGCCGGAGATCACATAGGTGCCGTCGCCGGTGATGTATACCACCGTGCCGTCGGCGGCAGCGCCGTTGCCGGAGATAGTCACGCCGTCATCGGTAAAATCGATGGTGGTGGCGTCCGTCCAGGTAGCGCGCTGGTCGAAATTGGTAAAGATGTCGGTGTAGGTGGCGGCCATGGCCGAGGCGGAAAGCATAAGCGCCAGCGTAAGCAGCGCGGCAAGCAGTTTCTTCATGCAGTAAATTGCTCCTTTGCAGTAATTCGTGGCATTATCATACCATTTAGCATCCGAAAATGCAAGTATTTTGCGGTATATAAGGCGTGAATGAATTGTAAACACTTTGCGCTGTATGCAAAAAAATCCCCGCAGACACCTGCCTGCGGGGCGGATGAAAGGAAGAAAGAAAAAAGCCTTTCATCCTTTAACAGCACTTCTTATCTCTCGGTGCTGTCGGTATTATTATAGCCGTCCGGGCGCGTTTCATGCGCGGCGGAAAAGATTTTTTTATCCGCCAATAGGGAGGGTGACGGTGAAGGTGCTGCCCATTCCTTTTTCGCTTTTTACGTGGATTCTGCCGTTGGACAGTTCGATGATGCGCTTGACCATGGCCAGACCCAAGCCGTTGCCGTGGGCGTGGTGGGAGTTTTCGCCCTGATAGAACTTTTCAAAGATGTGGGACCTGGTCAAAGGATCCATGCCGATGCCGTTGTCGCTTACCTGTACCACGGCGCACTGCTTTTCGCGGCGGAGCGTTACGGCAATTTTCCCTCCGCGGTCGGTAAACTTCACGGCGTTGCCCAACAGATTCATCCACACCTGCGAGAGCAATTCCGCATTGCCGTGAACCGTGATCTCGTCCAGATCGATATCCAGCTCCAGCTCCTTTTCCGTCCATTCTTTTTCAAACAGCAGAATGCAGGTGCGAAGCTGTTCGTCCAGCGAAAAGTCCGTTTTTTCGGTGAGGATCTGCTGGTTTTCCAGCTTGCTGAGCAGCAGGATGTTGGCCGAGAGATTGCTCAGCCGCTGGGCTTCGTTGGCGATGATGGTGGCGTATTCCTTGCGTTCCTCATCGGTGATGTCGTCCCGCTGCAGCTGCCGCGCAAAGCCGCGGATGGATACGATGGGCGTTTTGAATTCGTGGGAAAAATCATTGATAAAGTCATTGCGGAACATTTCGATGCTGCCAAGATCCCGGGTCATGCGGTTGAAGGAACGCATAAGATTACTCATTTCACCGCTTTTTTCCACCGGCAGACGCACCGAAAAATCGCCCTTGGCTACCTGTTCGGTGGCGCGCACAAGGGCTTTGAGCGGGCTTAAATAGTATTTGCCTACCCATGCGCTGAGCACCGTGCTGACTACGCCGCTGAAGATCATCAGCCAGATGGGCCCCATCATGTGCGACAAAAACAGGGGGCGCAAAAGCCCGAAATGGATCAGCACAAAATAGAGAAGTCCCGTGACGATATTGGCCATGCACATGATGAGAAAGACATACATGACCAGCCGCCAGCGCAGGGTGGAGAGTCTGTTTTTCATGCCTTCAGCACCGCCTTATAACCCAGCCCGCGGACGGTGACGATTTCAAAATCCTTGTTGTCGCGGAAACGGTCACGCAGGCGGTTGATATGCACGTCCACCGTGCGCTCGTCCGATTCCGAATCCATATCCCAGATTTCGTCCATCAGCTGACGGCGGGTGAAGATGTGGGAAGGGTTGGACAAAAGCTTAAACAAAAGCAGAAATTCCTTTTTGGGCAGGGAATCGCCCTCTCCGTTTACTGTGACGGTCATGGAATTGAAGTTGAGATCGGTTCCGCCGATCACAAGCTTTCTGTCCGCTGCAATGCGCGAGCGGCGCAAAAGCGCGGTGATGCGCAGCAGCATTTCCTCTTCATCCACGGGCTTTACCATGTAATCGTCCGTGCCGATGATAAAGCCCATTTTCTTGTCCTGCATGCCTTCCTTGGCGGTGACCATCAGGATGGGCGTTTCATTTCCGCTTTCCCGCAGGGTACGGGTGAATTCATAACCGTCCATGCGCGGCATCATAATATCCAGCACGATCAGATCAATGTGATATTTTTCCATCTGTTCCAGAGCTTCGATGCCGTCGCGGGCGGGGATGGGATCATAGCCATGCTGACGCAAAACCGTTTCCATCAGCTTGCGGGCGTTGGGATCATCCTCTACCACCATGATTCTGAACATAAGGCGTTCCTCCTTTGATAACTCCATTATAGCAGATAATTGTGAATTGTATATAAACGGAATTTGTTTACAATTGTAAACGGAAGAAAATGGATGCCTGGGGCGTTATATCAATGGAGACGGTATTTTTTTTGAAGGGAAGGCTTTGCCGATGAAAAGGAACTGTTATGCATGGATAGCGCTGTGCCTGATTGCTGTAATGGCCTGTTCAGCGCTGGCGGAAGGCGCATTGACCGAACTGTACGGCATGGGCTATGATCTGCTGCTGAACACGGACAACGTTACGATCACTGCTTCCGCCGCTTTCACCTATGACGGGCAGCCGTTCAAAACCTTTCAGGGCAGCTATGTTCAGGACGGATACAATTCGAAAATGGACGTAGCGCTCACCACGCCCCTGAGAAACGGCGGTGAGTATACCGGCAGCTATTGCGTGGTAGCCAACGGCGAGCAGGTGTATGAAATGCGCTCGGATGCGCCGGGAGAGTATTTTCCCCTGACAAAGCCTGCTGCAAACACCGTACTTTCCAATGACGGTATGACCGCGCTGCTGGCAGATTTGGGCGGCATTGCGGTACAATTGGCGGACTTTGGCACGAATGACGCCGTCATGGTAATGAAGGGCAAAAGCCGGACGGATTATCGTATTTCGTTGACGGCGGAAAAAACGCCGGAGCTGCTGAATAAAGCGCTGACGATGGCAGCAAAAAAGATCATCGGCGAATACTTTTATTCTTATAGCCGCCCGCTTCCCTTTGTTACGGTGGATGACCGCAGCCGGCTCATCGCCACTGTTTATGAGGAAATGTATGGCGAGCCGCTGGAGGAGATCGGCATCGTGCCCGAACTGCGGCAGCCTGAGGAATATGCGCGCTATGAAGCGGCGGTACAGGCAACGAACGCGTACTTGGAGGAAGTGGCGAAAACCACAGAGCACAGTGTGGTTGTGATCCGCGGCGAAGACAAGAGTCAAACGGTCTATGATTCCTTCAATGCTTTCCTGCTGGAAAAGGGACACAAGATCCTGCATTATGAGGATTATACTCTCGCGATGAACCGCTATGCGCAGGAGCATCCGGACAGCCAAACCCCGGGTGCGGAGATGAACGCATGGTATGAGAAGATCCTTTCGGACAATCAATGCGCCGGTATGCTGATCGAGAGTGACGGCGATTACATTTTGTGTTATAATGATGACGAACTGAGCCGGTTGGCGCCGTATACGCAATCGCTCACGCAGGAAATCTGCACACAAATGCAGGATGTAAAGCTTCAAAATGCCGATTTTGATATCATAAGGAATTTCGCGGGTCACATTTGCGCAGAGGGAGAAGTGTCCTTTGCGATCACCGATTTTGTCGGCCGCGAGCATGTGCTTGCCGTTTCCTTCAAAATCCAAACGGAAAAAATCGGCATAAGCGAAGTCAAGCTGTTTGATCCCAAGGATTACGGGATGGACGAAAATGATCAGGATGATGAAACCGCAAACGGTTAAAAGGAGGATTTCATATGAAAAACACAAAGAAATTGTTCTGCACGCTGACGGCGGTTGTGCTGCTGCTCAGCATGGTATGCACAGGCTTGGGCGAGGGAAGACTGGTTAAGATCTGGAATGCGGCTGTTTCTTTGCTGACCGACACCGAAAACGTGTCGCTTACCGGCCATGCCACCTTTACCTACGACGGCGAAGTGTTCAAAATCTTTGACGGACGCTATAAGCAGGACGGCTATAAATCCTACATGCAAGTAATGCTGGATACGCCCAAAGCGGACGGCACAACCTATACCGGCGGCTATACCGTGATCGGGGAAGGAGGCAGTGCATACAGCATGGAAACCGTGACGCCCCGGATCTATCACGAGCAGAGCGCGGCGTATGAAAACACCATCCTGACCAATCATGCGCTTCGTGCGCTGCTCCCCTTTGGCACCATGATCGCCGAACTGGCAGAGGAGCGTTTCGTCCCCTTTGTAACGGAGAAGGCTGTGGGCGAGGGCGTGCAGTATCATCTCAAAGCCAACGGAAACGATCTGCCCGGTGCGTTCAGCGATGCGCTCAGCATGGTGATGGAACTGTGCGGCAGAGAGTATCTCTATCTGGATTCGGGATTGGATTTTACGATGGAAGCGACGACGGGCGCCTACTATGAAGATTACGAAGGGCTGCTGAATCACATGTACGAAAAAAGCTTCGGCGAGCCCATGCCCGAAAATATCTATGAGCTGCTCTATGACGAGAAGGGCAACTCCACGGATATGATGCGGCGCTATGATCTGGTAAGCGACTTGTGTACGCTGCTGTACAATGAAACGGAAGACGCCTACTATGGCAAGTGCGTTGCTGTGATCATGGCGGACGGCTCGGTACAGCTGTTTGACACAAACGACGATTATCTGATCGCGATGGGCCGCGAATATGTGAATTTTGAGGATGACGTTGAAAAGCCCTTCCGCACATGGTATGAAAAGACCACGGGGCAGCCGCTTTCCCACGAGGAGTTCATTGCGCTGCAGCAGAGCAATAACGAGGAACTGAACGAAGTATATTTTGACAAGCTTACGGCGATGGAGGAAGAATACCTTATCAAGCTGCGTGAAGACGGATATTCCTGCGGTTTGGTACGCAAGGACGGCACGCTGGTTGGCATGAAGAGCACTGCGGAACTGAGCAGGCTGTCTTATCTGACGAACTGCACAGTAACCGAGCGCATTTTCAGAACTACGGAAGAAATGAAGATCGACGGCGTGGATGCTGCGGTGGAGCTGGATAAGGATGGACGCATCGCGTCTGTTGCGGGGAAAATAGAATTTGTTTTGACCGATGTTTTCGGCGAAAAGCATAGTCTGTCGGTGGATTTCAGCGGCATGGCCTCTGATTACGGCGCCACTGTCCTGAAGGCGTTTGATCCTCAGGAGTACGGCGTAGTCAGTGCATCGGAATACTACAGCGGCGATTACAGCATCAATGACGCGGACGATTGGCAGTCTGCTCCGGAAATTGAGCTGCCCGAAAAGATCACTTTCTTCGGCAAAGAATACACCGTGAAGGTCAGCAACGATTGATCAAGCGGAGCAAAGGAGCCTGAATTTCAGGCTCCTTTTTGTGTGCTGTAATAATTTTGTAAAAAATTTGATACTTCGGGAAGAAAACGGTCGGGCAGGGCGTTCTATGGATGAAGAGGGAATTATTCCCAAAACATTTCAAAAGATATGAAAAAGGAGATTGTCCCATGACCAGGAAAAACCGTGTACTTTGCCTGATAACAGCCGGTGTGCTGTGCATCGCTTTTGCCTTTTCCGCGCTGGCGGAAGGGAAACTGTTTAAGATTTGGAGCGCGGGCTGCGATCTTCTGCTGAAAACCGAAAACGTAACGCTCAGCGGCCATGCGGTATTTACGCTGGACGGCGAAGTGTTCAAAACCTTCAACGGCAGCTATCAGCAGGATACATACGATTCCCGTATGCAGGTGACGCTGGATACGCCCAAGGAGGACGGCTCTGTCTACACCGGCGGATACACCGTAACGGTGAATGACGGCGTGGCCTACAGCGTGGAAACGGCATGGCCCTATCAGGTGGGTATGACGCACGTGGGCTGGGATAAGACTATCCTGACAAACGGCGGTGTGATGGCACTGATCCATCCGCTGGGTCTGCTTGCGGAGACGCTGCCCTTTGACGTTGCCGAAGAAAAACTGAATGAGGGCGTTAAGTACCGTGTAACGGCGAAAAAAGAGGAGATCCCCGCGGAAGCCAACAAGCTGCTAACACAGCTGGCTAAAACGTGTGCGGAAGAGTACCTGCAGATTCCCTCCTATTCCGATACGAACGAAGCGGAGAAAGTTTCGGCCTTTTATCATGATTACGAAGCACTGATGGCTTATCAGTATAAAAAAATCTACGGGGAAGACCTGCCCGAAAACTACAATGATCTGGTCTTTGACAGCAAAGGCAAAGAAACCAATCTGTTCTACCGCTGCCAGAACATTGAAAACCTGATGGGGATCCTCTACGCTGAAACGGCCAACCGGTATGCAGACGGCGGACTGGGCGTGATCATGGCTGACGGCTCTGTGGCCTCTTATGAAAGCTATGAAGATTATCTGATCGATACCGGCAAGGAAGAAGTGTATTACGAGACGGATTTGGGCACCGTTTTTGAAAAATGGTATGAAAAAACCACGGGTGAGAAGCCGGATGGCGATGCCTATAACGCACTGTATGAAGAGGACGGTCTGTTTGACAAGATGAACGAAGACTTTGCAAAGCAGCTGCGTGCGGAAGGCTATCCCTGCGGTATCGTCCATGCGGACGGCACGATAACGGGATACAAAAAGGTCGCCGATGCGGAAATTCAGATCGTCCTGAACAACGCCACGCCCACGTATCGCATTCTTTCCACCCTCAGCGAGATCAAAGCCGATCAGGCGGACGTGACGGTTGTGCTGGATGGACAGGGCCGCATTTCCTCCGTGGAGGGTGAGGCGTCCTTCGTCATCACCGATATTTTTGCCAAAGAGCATACGCTGAATGTGGAATTTGACGGCAAGGCGTTTGATTACGGCAAGACGAAGGTGGAGGCGTTTGATACCGACGCTTATCTGAGCAGCGTCCAATAACTGAATGAAAAACTGCGCGGAGATCAGATGGGTCTCCGCGCAGTTTTTTTATTATTCGGGCTGTACGCCGCAGCCCCGCAGGAATTGACCGGTATAGCTCTTTTCGCAGCCGGCCACTTCTTCGGGTGTGCCGCAGGCCACCACCTCGCCGCCTTTGTCGCCGCCTTCGGGGCCAAGGTCGATGAGGTAATCCGCCGTTTTGAGTACGTCCAGATTGTGTTCAATGACCAATACGCTGTTGCCGGCGTCTGTCAGCTGCTGCAATACGCGCACCAGACGGCTTACGTCATCCACATGGAGGCCGGTGGTGGGCTCGTCCAGCAATATCATGGTGCGGCCGGTGGCGCGGCGGCTCAGCTCGGTTGCCAGCTTCACGCGCTGGGCTTCGCCGCCTGAAAGGGTGGTGGAGGGCTGTCCGAGGCGCATATAGCTCAGGCCCACGTCGTAAAGCGTGCGGAGCTTATTGACGATGGGCGGATGGTTTTCAAATACCGTTAGCGCTTCCTCCACCGTCATGTTCAATACGTCCGCAATGCTGTAGCCGCGGTATTTCACCTGCAGGGTTTCGTGGTTGTAGCGCTTGCCGCCGCATACCTCGCAGGGAACGTACAGATCGGGCATGAAATGCATTTCGATCTTCAGAAGACCGTCGCCGGAGCAGGCTTCGCACCGTCCGCCCTTGACGTTGAAGGAGAAGCGGTTTTCCTTATAGCCGCGTACCTTGGCTTCGGGGCACTGGGCAAACACGCGGCGGATCAGATCAAACAGCCCCGTATAGGTGGCGGGATTGCTGCGGGGGGTACGGCCGATGGGGCTTTGGTCGATGCAGATGATCTTATCCAGCTGCTCGATGCCCTCGATGCCGTCGCACTCGCCGGGATGGGTGTGGGCGCGGTTCAGATCGCGGGCCAGCGTCTGATGCACAATGGAATTGACCAGACTGGATTTTCCGCTGCCGGACACGCCGCTGACGCAGCAGAATACGCCCAGCGGGATATTTACGTCAATGTTTTTCAGGTTATGTTCCCGCGCGCCGCGCACGGTAAGATAGCCCGTGGGCGTGCGGCGTTTTTTCGGAATGGCGATCTTTTTGCGCCCCGCCAGATAATCGCCGGTGATGGACTCGGGCGCAGCCATGAGATCTTCCATGGTACCGTGGGCGACGATGCGTCCGCCGTGCTCGCCGGCACCCGGGCCGATATCCACCAGATAATCGGCGGCGCGCAGCGTGTCTTCGTCATGCTCCACCACGATCAGGGTGTTGCCCAGATCCCGCAGATGACGCAGCGTTTGCAAAAGCCGAGCGTTGTCCCGCTGATGCAAGCCGATGCTGGGCTCATCCAGAATGTAAAGCACGCCCACAAGCCCCGAGCCGATCTGCGTAGCCAGACGGATGCGCTGGGCTTCGCCGCCCGAAAGCGTGGCGGCGGCGCGGGAGAGGGTAAGGTAGTCAAGTCCTACGTCGTTTAAGAAATTCAGCCTTGCATCGATCTCCCGCAGGATGGGAGAGGCGATCATGCTATGGGTGGCAGACAGCGTGAGCGAACGCAGAAAATCGCGGGCGGAGCGGATGTTCATATCCGTTACGTCGGCGATATTTTTATCGCCTACCGTGACGGCAAGCGCCTCCTTTTTCAGGCGTTTTCCCTGGCAGCAGGCACAGGTTTCGTGGGCCATATACTGCTCGTAGGCGGCGCGCATATTCTCGCTGGCTGTTTCACGGTAGCGGCGCTCCAATGAGGGAATCACGCCCTCAAAGGCTGTCATATATTCGCCGGAGCCTGCAACGGATTGATAATACACGGGAATTTTCTTGCCGCCTGTACCGTAGAGGATCACGTCGGTGGCTTCCTTGGGCAGCTCTTTGAAAGGCGTATCCACCGAGAAGTCGTAATGATCTGCCAGCGCGGAAAAAATGCTGGCGGCAAAGGAAGCTTCGTCGCCCGAATTCCAGCCCATGCAGCTGACCGCGCCCTCGCGCAGCGTTTTGCTGCGGTCGGGTACACACAGATCGGGGCTGATCTTCATCAGCGTGCCCAAACCGCCGCACTCGGGACAGGCGCCGTAGGGATTGTTGAAAGAGAACATTCTGGGCGCCAGTTCTTCGATGTTGATGCCGCATTCGGGGCAGGCATAATTCTGGGAGAAGGGCATTTCCTCCCCCGAATCCACCAGCTGCACGGTGACAAGGCCGCCCGATTGCTTCATAGCGGTTTCAAGGCTGTCGGTCAGACGCTGACGGATGCTTTCGCCGCGCATGACAAGACGATCCACCACGATTTCGATGGTATGCTTCTTTTTCTTATCCAGCGCGGGCGTTTCGTCCAGCGAATACATTTCCCCGTCGATGCGAACGCGCAAAAAACCGTCTTTCAGCGCCTGCTCAAGGAGCTTTGTATGCTCGCCTTTGCGGGCGCGGACGATGGGAGAGAGCAGCTGGATGCGGGTGCCTTCGGGCAGCGCGAGGACGGATGCCACCATTTCATCCACAGACTGCTGACGGATCTCTCTGCCGCATTCGGGACAGTGGGGAATGCCGATGCGCGCGTACATCAGGCGCAGATAATCGTGGATCTCGGTCACCGTACCCACGGTGGAACGCGGGTTGCGGGCGGTGGTTTTCTGGTCGATGGAAATGGCGGGGGAAAGGCCGTCGATGGAATCCACGTCGGGTTTTTCCATCTGTCCCAAAAACTGACGGGCATAGGAGGACATGCTTTCCACATAGCGACGCTGGCCCTCGGCATACAGCGTGTCAAAGGCCAGAGAACTTTTGCCCGAGCCCGAAAGCCCGGTAAACACGATCAGGCGATCGCGGGGCAGCTCGATGGATACGTTTTTCAGATTGTGCTGGCGCGCACCTTTGATAACAATGGAATCGTGCATGAGATCCTCCGGAATGGGAAACATTTGTTCCCTTAAGGTACAGGTATTATAGCATATATGCTTTCCCGAATCAAGACAAAGAATGCCCGCCGGCGTCTGCGGCGGGCAGAATGGCAATGATTTGATCAGCGGGCGCTGTTGTATACGGTATTGGCCTTGAGGGGAATGCCCTTTAGATGGAAAAGCTCCTCGATGGTTACGCACAGGAACCCCTCATCGTTGAAAAGCTGGGGCAGAAGCTGGGTGTACTTGGCGCTGATGGAGCGCAGATCGTGCATCAGCAGGATGCTGCCGTCATCTGCGGCATAGGCAAGACGCACGGCTTCCTTGGAGATATCAAAGTCAGAGGAGGTGCCGTCCTTGGAGTGCAGCGACCAGTGGATCAGCGGGAGCCCCACCTTTTCATCCAGATACACTTCTTCCTTACCGCCGGGGGCGCGCATGAAAGGCACGCCTTTGCCGATGAGCGCGATCAGCTCATTGTCCATCTTTTTTCTGTACTCGTGCACCTTGCCTCGCATTTGGCTGGTGTAAACGTGCACATAGTTATGGCTGGCTACGGTAAAGCCTGCATTGTGCTCCAGCATGACCAGATCGTTTGCGCCTGCGATGCGCTCGCCTACCAGGAAGAAGGTGGCGTTCAGACCGCCGGAACGCAGGGCGCGGATGATGGTATTGGTGTGTTTGCGGGTGGGACCGTCATCGTAGGTGAGGGCCACCAGCTTGAAGCGGCTGTTATCGGTTTGCGTTTTGGCGGCCTTGGTCAGGTAGGGGGCAAGATCGGTATAGGGAATACGCACGTGCATGATGACGCCGGATTTTTTATACAGCGATTCCGAAGCAAAATGCAGCTGCAAAAAGGCGGGACTCAGGGTGAAATCGGCCTTGCGCAGGGCATCGTTGGAGCCGCACAGCGCGTTGAGTTTATCCTGATTGACCTTGTACTGGGGGAAATATTCGCTGAGCTGACGGGCGGTTTCCTGACGGACGTATTCCCAGCCCTTTTCGTCGGAAAGCAGCACGCTGTCAAGCGTCAGCTTCTTGCCCGTTTCCATGTCGTA
Source organism: Clostridia bacterium (assembly GCA_017549335.1). Lineage (GTDB taxonomy): Bacteria > Bacillota > Clostridia > Christensenellales > Aristaeellaceae > SFMI01. The sequence goes on from JAFYVB010000022.1 coordinate 23,597, forward strand.
AGCCAGCGTGTCAAAGGACATGGACAGCTGCTTGGTACCGTTCATGACGGAGGCGGTCATCAGGAAGGACATCCACTTGGTGCCGGTGCGGTAAATGGTGGAGCCCGCTTCCAGCATGGCGCTTTCGTCCTTCATGGCCGATTTCTTGGGCAGGTAGGAACGGTTCTCCTCCGCCAGCCGGTCGATGACCTTCCTGACCTCCGCGTCCACAGAATCAAGGCAGGTATCCACGTAATAACGCATGATAAAGCAGGTGCTTGAAGTATCGGTGCGGGTATTCTTATACTTGACCTTCAGCGCCTTGGGCATGGTGGAGTATTTATCCGCGGCGCAGGCCGTGGGGATGATAAGCATCAGGATCAGAAGAAAGGACAAAAAACGTCGCAAAATCGATCACATTCCTTCGCATTTTTTGGTATTATATCATCTGAAAGAAAAAATGTAAACCGCGGCTTGCACACAAAAGCGGGTTTGCGTATAATGGAAGAGAAATTTCTTTCCGAAAGGAACAATTTGTATGATTCGTTTTGAATGCGACTACAGCGAGGGCGCGCATGAGGCGATTTTGCAGCGCCTGATTGCCACCAACATGGAACAGACCGTGGGGTACAGCGAAGATCCCTATTGCGAATCTGCCCGCGAAAAGATCAGAGCCGCCTGTGATTGTCCGGAAGCCGCCGTGCATTTTCTGGTGGGCGGCACGCAGACCAACGCCACGGTGATATCCTCCGTGCTGCGGCCGCATCAGGGCGTTTTGTGCGCCCAGAGCGGACACATCAACGTGCATGAAACGGGCGCCATTGAAGCGCTGGGGCATAAGGTGCTTGCGCTGCCGCAAAAGGACGGCAAGATCACCGCGCAGCAGGTGCGGGAATACACTTTGGCGCACTATGCCGATTCTGCTTTTGAACACACCGTGCAGCCAGGGATGGTGTATATTTCCCATCCTACCGAAATGGGTACGCTTTACACACTGGAGGAGATGACGGAGCTGAGCCGGGTATGCCGCGAACTGGGGCTGCCCCTGTTTGCAGACGGCGCAAGACTGGGCTACGGTCTTGCGGCGGGCGAGGTAACGCTCAGGGATATGGCGAAGCTGTGCGACGTTTTTTACATTGGCGGCACCAAGTGCGGCGCGCTGTTTGGCGAAGCGGTGGTGATTTCGTCCCCTGCGCTGCAAAAGGATTTCCGCTATCACATCAAGCAAAACGGCGGTATGCTGGCCAAGGGCAGGCTGCTGGGCGTGCAGTTTGATACGCTGTTTACCGACGGGCTCTATGAAAAGATTACGGGCAACGCTTCGCGTCAGGCGCTGCGTATCCGTGCCGCCTTTGAGAAAAAGGGCATTGAAATGTTTTTTGATTCCACCACCAATCAGCAGTTTCCCGTGCTGACGGGACAGCAGATGGATGCGCTGAAGGAGGACTTTTCCTTTACCTATTGGCAGAAGGTGGATGAAAACCGCCATGCCGTGCGCTTTTGCACCAGCTGGGCGACAAAGGATGAGCATGTGGAAAAACTGGTTGCCGCCATTGAAGCGCTGTAAGGAGGGCATGTGTCGGTTTGGCAAGTGATGGGCATAGGCGAAGAAAAGATATTTGCCCAAAACCACGCTGTGCAGGGGAAAATCACGTTGGTGAAAAAGTGCTGGTGGCTGAAGGTCAATACCAAGCCTGTGCGCCGCGATATGTGGGACGGGGCCAAGTTTCCCCACATTGCCCATTTTACCTATGAGGTGGATGGAAAAGCATTTGAGGGAAAGCGCTGGATCTCTTACAGGGACGTGCCGCCTGCCGTGGGTCAGGTGATCTGCGTGTATGTGGACGGCGCGCATCCCGAAAAATACGCTGTAAAGCTGTAAAGGGAAAGCGACAAACTTGAATTTGGCGAGGTGAATAAAATGATATATAGACTTCCTGAGATTAATGATAAGGTTATATTGCAAGCATATATTCAAGAGCATTATGAGAATGAAGAAAACAGTATTAGTGCGAGCTTAGGTTTATCATCTTCGGAGTATTCTGATTGGGTAGAGAAGATACAGAAAAATGCTACTATCGGAGATGAACAATGGGGAAAATCTCTGTTATACCTTTGCTTTGATAATAACAAACTTGTCGGATTATTAAGTATTCGGTACGAATTGCCAGAAAATCTTACTGAAAAATACGGTGACATTGGATATGGGGTAAGACCGTCTGAAAGAAATAAAGGTTACGCTACCACCATGCTCCGCTATGCCTTGTCTGTTTGTAAAGAAAAAGGATTGGATAAGGTCTTACTTGGTTGCTATAAGGACAACCTTGCATCTGCAGCTACTATAAAAAAGAATGGTGGAGTATTAGTTGTTGAAAATGATAACTATAATGAAGATAGAATCAGTCAGTATTATTCGATAAGTCTGTGAATTAGCAAATTCCAATTTGTCGAGCAGAAAAAATCCTTTGCATTGCATTTGTGCAACTGCATAAGCAAACGAGCATCCGGCATATTCGCCGGATGCTCGTTTTTTCTTGCTGCGTGTTAGCCGAAAGTGATGGTATGGGTGATATCCTGCTTTTCGCCGGGGGTGAGCTTGCGGATGCCGGGCTTGTTCACCAGCTCGCCGTCGTGGTCAATGTACTCGGGAGAATGGGTCCAGGGCTCGATGCACAGATAGCCCGCGCCCTTTACCTGCCAGAACAGCAGGTTGTCCATGCCGTCAAAGTCCACCTTTACAAAGCGGCTGTTATCGTTTTTGCGCAGGATCACCGAGCGGCTCTTCAGATCGGCAAACACCAGCGTGCCCGCCTTGTAAAGCATTTCGGTGGTGAGGGCAAGACAGCCGTTGTCAAGGGCGATCTCCTCGGTCAGATGATTGAGCTGCGGGCCCTTGAGCAGGTAATTGGTAAGGCCGGTATCCTCGGGGAATTCCAGATGATAGGCTTCCACGCCTTCGGGGCAGGCATAGGCTTCGTGGGAGCCGGCGCCAAAGTACATATCGCTTTCGCCCTTGTTTTCCACCGTGAAGGTGACGCGCAGAGAGGGCAGATCGGCGATCAGCTCAAAATGCACCGTCAGGCAGTAATCGAAGGGATAATTTTCTTCCTTGCCGCAAAGCATAAGGGAAACGGCATTTTCGCTTTGGGCGGTCACGGTGTACATACGCTCGCTGGCGAAGCCGTGGGAAGTCATGTGATAGGTGACGCCGTTATAGCGGTACTCGTTGTGCAGGAAGCTGCCCGCTACAGGGAAAAGGATGGGAGCGCGGCCCGACCAATAGGCGGGATCACCCTGCCAGAGAAGCTCGGTGCCGTTTTTGTCCACGATGGACTGAAGCTCGGCGCCAAAGGGATTGATGGTAACGCGCAGCGCGCTGTTGTGTATCTGAATCATAGGTTTAACTGTCCTTTCTTGCGGATGCTTCCATTATAGCAAAGCAGGACACGCAGGGCAATGCTTTAATGCAGGATGCGCAAGGATTTTTTCATGCGGCCGCGGCGTTTGTTTTTATGAAACAGCGTGGGTACGTTTTCGGGATGCTGCATTTGATCACCTCCTTTTGATTCAGTATGCCGTGGGTAAGATGGGATTATGCCAAGGGAAACGGTTGCAATGCGCATCGGGATGTGGTATCATAACGGTATCATCTACAAAAGGAGTCGCAAAAAGGTATGCTGAAAATGCATATATTTTTGGTGGGCATGGCAGGCGCCGGCAAGACCAGCCTCGGTCGCCGTTTGGCGGCTAATTTGAATATGCGCTTTATTGATACCGACCAGCGGGTGAGCGAGATCATGGGGATGTCCGTGATCGATATTTTCAAAACCTACGGTGCGGACTTTTTCCGTAATGCCGAAGCCGGCGTGCTGATGGAGCTGATCGGTCAGCCGCCCTGTATTGTTTCCACCGGCGGCGGTTTGCCCACCGTCAAGGAAAACGTGCTTTTGATGCAGAATCACGGCGTGATCGTACATATCGACAGACCGCTTGATCAGATTTTGTCCGATATCAAGCTGGATCGCCGTCCCACATTGGCGGGAGGCACCCACGAAAACGTGATCGACCAGTACAACGAGCGCATCGGTCATTACCGCGCCTGCGCCGATTACCGGCTGGATAATTCCCACGGCTTTGCGGTGGGTCTGCAAACACTGACCAACATGGTGGAAAAGCTGGACTAAAATAAAACCGACCTGAAAAGGTCGGTTTTTTATTACTCACTCTGAAAAGAGGGCGGATTGCGCAGCGGATGGGAAAGCAGCAGCTCGGCAGCCTGAGTCTGGGCTTCCAAAGTGCGGGCTTTACAGATGGCCTTGAGGGGCTTTTTACTGTCCTCAAAGCCCAGAGCAAGCATTTTGAGAATATCGCGCATTCTGCCGATGACCACGCTTGTGTCAAACCGCGCGGCATAGCCGGCATAAAGCATATCGATGAATCGGGAAAGCTCCGCTGTATGCAGCCCGTCCCCGCCCTTCACCTGACGCATCAGCGCGGGATTGGTCATCAATCCGCGGCCTGCCATCAGGGATACATGGGGATACGCGGTCAGAATACGCTTGCAATCCTCTGTGGTAAAGAGGTTGCCGTTATACACCAGCGGACAGGTGATCTTCTGCGCAGCCGCAGAGAAAGCATCCTCGTGGGGCTCGCCGCCGTACTGCTCTGCCCGGGTACGGGGATGGATGATCAATTCGTGCATGGGATAGTCCCGAAGCACGGAGAGAAGCTGCGGCCACTCCTCGGGGGAATCATAGCCGATGCGGGTCTTTACAGATACGGGGATGGGGGACGCGGCGAAAATATCATCCAGAAATGCCCGGAGAGCTTGGAGATCCCGCAGCATGCCCGAGCCCTTGCCCTTGGCGGTGACGGTGGGCGAGGGACAGCCGATGTTGAGATTGACCTCGGTATAGCCCATGTTTGCGATCTCCCGGGCTGCCCACAGGAAATACTCGCTGTTTTTGGTGAGAATCTGCGGCACGGCGCACAGCCCCAGATTGTTTTCAGGCAGCAGTGCGCGCTGCTCCTTGGGCGTGAACACGCAATGCTGCGTGGGCGCAACGAAGGGAATGAAATACTTGTCGCAGCCGCCAAAACACGCATGGTGCGTGCGGCGGAAAATATCGTCGGTCAGCCCTTCCATGGGCGCGAAATACAGCGGCATAGGCAGCTCCTTGGTGATGGATTACGGTTTATATTAGCATTTTTGCGGGTGTATGGCAAGGGGGGCGTGAGGAGAGGATACGTTTCTCTTTTGAGTCAAAAGAGAAACAGAAAACCTGCGTTTGTTGGAAGTGAGGCGCGTGAATGCGCGGCAGTCTATTGAAAAAGGACGGAGAATCTCAGGGATTCGAGCAAGCTCGATCCGCTGATCTTCTCCGCCCTTTTTCGTTTGCTTCGCAAACCCACGAAGCAAGCTTCGTGGACTGCCGCTGTTTGAATTTTACAGCTTGGCTATCAAATAACCGAAGATATTACTTCATGTCCTTGATGGCAGCCTGCAGTGCAGTGCGCAAAAAAGGGGATTATTTTACCTTCGGAGCATCGTTGACTGCTTGTACTCCTGCTCCCTCTAAAAAAGCTATCAACTCTTCCAAGTATTTTATTCTCTTTACATTTATAGGCGGGTTTTCGAGATATCCGTAGTCACCACCTACGCGTTCATAACTTGCCTCCCAATAACACATATGCAAAAGATCGCTCCATTTTGTCGACCCCTTATTTTTATTCCATAAAGATTTAAACGTATCTATGCTTTCGTCTTCAAACATCATATGGATTAAATCATGCTTATCGAAATTTTCTGATATATTCATTTTCTCACCTCCGGAATGTATTATATCACATCATCTGTCCGATAAAAAGAATATTTAATAGAAAACCCCCACCGATTTCTCGGCGGGGGTCATTTTGATTGTTAAATCTAATTGCTTAGATTAGCCCTTGATGGCAGCCTGAGCAGCGGCCAGACGAGCGATCGGTACGCGGAAGGGAGAGCAGGACACGTAGTCCAGGCCGATCTGGTGGCAGAATTCCACGGACGTGGGATCGCCGCCGTGCTCGCCGCAGATACCGATGTGCAGCTTCTTGTTGTTCTCGCGGCCCAGCTTGCAAGCCATGTTCATCAGCTTGCCAACGCCGGTCTGGTCCAGCTTGGCGAAGGGATCGTTCTCAAAGATCTTGGTGTCGTAGTACGCAGACAGGAACTTGCCGGCGTCGTCACGGGAGAAACCATAGGTCATCTGAGTCAGGTCGTTGGTGCCGAAGCAGAAGAAGTCAGCGTTCTGAGCGATGTCATCAGCGGTCAGGCAGGCACGGGGGATCTCGATCATGGTGCCAACTTCGTATTCCAGCTCAGCGCCGGCGGCAGCGATTTCGGCATCAGCGGTCTTGATCACGACTTCCTTGACGTACTTCAGTTCCTTCACGTCGCCTACGAGGGGGATCATGATTTCGGGCACGATCTTCCAGTCAGCATGAGCCTTCTTCACGTTCAGAGCAGCGCGAATGACGGCCTTGGTCTGCATGGCGGCGATTTCGGGATAGGTGACGGCCAGACGGCAGCCGCGGTGACCCATCATGGGGTTGAACTCGTGCAGGGAGGAGATGATAGCCTTGATCTTCTCAACGGTCTTGCCCTGGGTCTTGGCCAGCAGAGCGATATCTTCCTCGGTGGTGGGCACGAACTCATGCAGCGGGGGATCCAGGAAGCGGATGCAAACGGGCATGCCTTCCAGAGCTTCGTAGAGCTTCTCGAAGTCAGACTGCTGATAGGGCAGGATCTTTTCCAGAGCAGCTTCACGCTCTTCGGCGGTGTCGGAGCAGATCATCTCGCGGAAAGCGGCGATGCGGTCGGCTTCGAAGAACATATGCTCGGTGCGGCACAGGCCGATGCCTTCAGCGCCCAGCTCGCGGGCCTTCTTGGCGTCGGTGGGAGTATCGGCGTTGGTGCGGACCTTCAGGGTGCGGAACTTGTCAGCCCAGCCCATGATGGTGCCGAAGTTGCCGGA
>JAFYVB010000023.1 GCA_017549335.1 Clostridia bacterium
CTCCGGCAACTGCAATCCTTCCCGCGTCACATTCTACTGTGCGCCCCTGTCCGAGACCACGACCATCGACGTGATCTATCTGGATGAAAACGGCGCAGAACTCACCCGCACTGCCACCACCGTGTCCACCGGCGACAACTACATTACCCCCGGCGAAGCCCCTGCGGGCTACTCCCTCGTATCCTCCGAGGCTGTGTATGTGTCCGTGGATGCCTACGGCAACTGCAACCCCGGCAGCGTGACTTTCTACTGCGCTCCGTTGTCCGTGACCACTTCCATCGACGTGATCTATCTGGATGAAAACGGCGCGGAACTTTCCCGCACCGCCGCTTCCGTGTCCACCGGCGACAACTACATCACCCCCGGTGAAGCGCCCGCGGGCTACTCCCTCGTTTCCTCCGAGGCTGTGTATGTGTCCGTGGATGCCTACGGCAACTGCAATCCTTCCTTTGTTGCTTTCTACTGCGCGCCCCTGTCCGTGACCACTTCCGTCGACGTGATCTATCTGGATGAAAGCGGCGCGGAACTCACCCGCACCGCCGCTTCCGTCACCACCGGCGACAACTACATTACCCCCGGTGAAGCCCCTGCGGGCTACTCCCTCGTTTCCGCTGAGCCTGTGTACGTATCCGTGGATGCCTACGGCACCTGTAGCCCCGCTTTCGTCACGTTCACCTGTGAAAAGCTCTTTGTCACCGTCAGCATTGACGTGATTTATGTTGACGAAAACGGCGCGGAGCTTTACCGCACCGCCGCCAGCGTATCCACCGGCGATAACACCATCACCCCCGATTACACGCCCGAGGGCTATATCGTTTCCGCCGATCCCGTGTCCGTCACCGTGGATGGGTACGGCAACTGCACGCCCGCGGCGGTGACCATCCCCTGTGAACGCATCATTGTGACCACGAACATTGACGTGGTTTACGTGGATCACGGCACCGGCGCGGAGCTTTCCCGCACCGCCGCTTCCGTCACCACCGGCGACAACTACATTACCCCCGGTGAAGCGCCCGAGGGCTATCGCTTCATTTCTTCCGATCCCGTGTATGTTCTGGTGGATCATGAGGGCTTCTGCGCTCCCGCTTCCGTCACCTTCTACTGCACGCCGCTGACTGCATCCACCAACGTTCCCGTTGTGTATCTCCTGCAGGACAGTGATGCCGAGCTGCATCGCTCCTCCGTCACTGTGTACACCGGCGATAACTATGTATCTCCCGTTGAAGTGCCGGCGGGCTATCAGGCGGTGAGCACCGAATCGGTACACGTTGCCGTGGACGGCTACGGCGCCTGCACCCCCGATACCGTTGTCTTCTACTGCATCCCCGCCTCTGTGACCACGCAGATCGACGTGATCTATCTGGATGAAAACGGCGCAGAGCTTGCCCGTACCGAGGCTTCCGTCACCACGGGCGATAACTACATTACCCCCGATACCGCGCCCGAGGGCTACAGCCTTGCTGCCTCGAAGCCTGTGTATGTCCGCGTGGACGGCTACGGCCAATGCGAGCCCGCGCAGGTGATTTTCTCCTGCGTGCCCGCCCATGTTACGGTGAGCATCCCCGTTTACTATTTCGACGCCGAGGGCGCGCTGATCGCCGAAAGCGCTCATTCCGTAGCCACCGGCGCAAACAGCGTGCAGGCCGACCTGACGCTGGTGCCCGGCTACCTGCTCATCAGCGAAAACCCCGTGGCTGTCACCGTGGATCACTTTGGCGCCTGCACGCCGGAGGCCGTTTCCTTCTACTGCGCACTCCCCGCTCCCGAAGAAACGCCCGCCCCCGAAGTGACCGCCGCGCCTGTAATCGCCTCTGTGATCGTCCGCTACGTCAATACCGCCGATGAAACCATCTACTCCGAGCAGCTCACCGTGCAGCAGGGCAGCAACACCGTTTCTCCCAAGGAAGATATCCTGCCCGACGGCTATACGCTGGAGAATGACATTCCCGTCACCGTCACCGTGGATGCGCTGGGTACCGTTACCCCCTTTGAGGTGGTATTCCGCTGCCTTGGCGGCGAACCCGAAGCCACCCCCGCGCCTGTGGAAGTAATCGTCTACTATCTGGATGAAAATGACGCCCCCGTGGCTTCTCCCACCACCGTTACCTGCTTCACCGGCATCAACCATGTTTATCCCCAGCCCGTCGATCTGAGGGAAAATTATGTGCTGACCGGCGATGAAAAGCAGTTCGTGGTGGTGGATGAAACAGGCGCCATGCCCGCCTCCGTGGTTTTCCGCTATGCCTATCAGCCGCCCGTCACGCCCACGCCCACTGCGGTGCCCGCGCCCAAGATCGCGCTGGTGCCCGTATACTACAAGCTGACCAACGGCGAAATCTTCTATACCGACAACACCTACACCTGCACCGAGGGCGAGAACACCGTCACGCCCAACCCGCAGTACGTGCCCGCGGACTATCTGCCCCAGGGCCCCCAGAGCGTCACCGTATTCGTGGATGAAAACGGCGTCGCCGCTCCCGGTTCCGTCACCTTCACCTACGGCGTCCTTGAAGTTACCCGCGACATCGTGGTCTATTACCGCGACAAAAACGGCAACGACGTGGCTTCTCCCCAGATCAAGACCTGCTATGTGGGTCTGAACCTGCTGTCCTGCGAGCCCTTTGACCTGCGCGCAGGCTACAAGCTGATCAGCATGGATACCGTGCAGGTGACCATGGACAGCTTCGGCACGCTGATGCTGGGTGATCAGGTGATCACCGACGGCGTCACCTTCCTGTTTGAAGCGCCGCCTACCCCCACGCCGCCGCCCACGCCCATCCCTTACAAGGTGCATGCAGCCAGCGGCTGGTGCTATCCCACCAAGGATACCATCAATTTCCGTTCTTCGCCTTCCACCGCCTCCGGCGGCAACGTGCTGCGTACCGTTACCAGAAAGGATCTGGGACGCATCGACGGCTATGTGATCAACGACGCCAACGAGCGCTGGTATATGGTGACTATCGGCAAACAGACAGGCTTCCTGAAGGACACCGTTGTCCGCATCCTCACCCAGGAAGAGATCAACGCGCTGTTCGGCTATACCCCCACGCCCGCGCCCACGCCCATCCCCGACGGCGCCGTCATCGACCGCTGGGGTTACGTCAACACTGCCAGCGTCAACTTCCGTGACAGCATCGGCGGCGAAAGACTGTATCTGCTCAAAAAGGATTCCTACGTTTTCGTATACCAGTCCGAAACCGTGAAGGGGGAAACCTGGTATCACGCCCGCTACGGCAACAGCAAGGGCTATGAAGACGGCGCCATCATGGCTAAGTACGTCACCTTGCTCTCTCCCGCCGAATCCCTCAAATATCAGCAGTCGCTGCCCACTCCCATGCCCGTGCGCACGCCCGAGCCCACGCCCACCGTGCCGCCCACGGCTACGCCGATCCCCGCAACCCCCGCGCCCACTGTCGCTCCCTCCCCCGTTGTCACCGCGACCGCTGTTCCCTCCCCTGTAATCACCGCAACACCCGCGCCCTACACCGGCTATGCGCTGACCCTGCGCGCCGTTGATCTGCGCACCGGCGTCAAGCCCGAGGATACCACCCTTTCCACGCTTCCGGCGCATACGCTGGTATATCTGTGGGGGCAGGCCTACATCGACGGCGTTTGCTGGCACAGCGCCGAAGCGCTGCAGCTGGGCATCAGCGGATATCTGCCCGACAGCGTGCTCCAGCGCATCTCCGCCGAGGACGCCGCGCCCTATCTGAGCGCGCTGCAGCCGCAGGCCACGCCTACGCCCGAGCCCACCAGACAGCCCGATCCCTTCTCCGGCTACGCCGTTACCAACGGCAATAACGTGCTGCTGCGTGCATACGCCAATACCAGCGCAGAGATCATCAAGGTGCTTCCTGCCAATGAAGTGGTATGGGTGCTTGCCCAGGAATACACCGCAGGGGAAATGTGGCAGGTCGTCCGCTACGGTCAGATCTACGGCTATATCCGCGGCGACCAGCTGCGCATGATGTCCTATGAGGACTCCATCATGTACGAAGAATCCCTGCGCACGGCCACGCCCGCGCCCGCGCCCACGCCTACCGTAGCGCCCCTCACCCAGGAAAGCCTCTCCAGCTACGGCTACGTAACCACCAACAACGTACGTCTCCGCAGCGGCGCAGGCACCGAGACCGAATACATCCGCATGATGAACCGCTATGCTTTTGCTCTGGTGCTGGGCACCGAGGAAGTGAACGGCAAAACCTGGTATCACATCAATCAGGCAGGCGCCGAAGGCTACGTCATGGGCGATTACTTCAAGGTACTGTCTCTGGGCGAGCTGCAGCACTTCCTCACCAGTGATGAATACCTCCAGTCCCAGGATACGCCCTCCGGCAGCGGCAGCGGTACGCTGACCTCTCCCGAGGATTTCAACCAGAACATCTGGCAGAATCCCGCCACAGGCGACGTACCCACCTTTAATCCTTCCGTCTTCTGGACGCCGGTACCCACAGCTACCGTGAACGTGGAAGCCATCACAACGCCTTCGCCCACACCCACCGTTTCCGTGCTGCCCACCACCAACTTTGAGCCCTATGAAACGCCTGTTCCCAATGCCAAGGGCGGTTCGGGCAACGGCATACTGTGGCTGGGGCTGGCAGCAGCCGGCATCGTAACGGCCGGCGGCGTGTACGCCTATTCCATCCACCGTCAGAATCAGCGCCGTGCCGCCCAGCGCGCCGCACAGCGCAGAGCTGCGCAGCAGCAGGCAGCCCACAACGCCGCCTATCAGCGTCCGCAGACGCAGTATCCCCCGCAGGCACAGCAGACGCAGCAATACCGCTCCGCCTTCACCCCGCCTGCACCCAGAACGCCCGCCGCTCCGCCCAGCGCCGCCAATCCCGAGGGTGACTCCTCGCCCGTGCGCCGCCGCCGCAGCGACAGACATCAGGGATAAAAATTAAGCCATGGAGAACCTTTCTCCATGGCTTTTTTCTTGAATTTGTGATAGTATGAACGTATCGATTTTGTTTCAAACTTTCATAACGAAAGGAAGAGTCCTATATGCTGCGTTTTCCCTATCATCAGGATGTTCACATTTCCCGCGTGGGCGCCCGTCCGTCCAGAGCTTACTATATTCCCTTTGCCGATCGCGAAAACGCCCTGTTCGGCATCCGCACAACGTCCGAACGGCTGAAAATGCTGTCGGGCAAATGGCGCTTCCGTTATTTCTCCTCGCTGCAGGACGTGCCCGAGGATCTTTTCGACCCTGCGCTGTATATTGACAGGATCGACGTGCCCTCCGTCTGGCAGATGCAGGGATTTGACGCTCATCAGTACACCAACGTGCGTTTCCCCATCCCCTTTGATCCGCCTTTTGTGCCCCACGACAATCCCTGCGGGCTGTATCACCGCTCCTTTGAGGTGGAAAAGCAGGAGGGCATGCGCTATCTGGTGAACTTCGAAGGCGTGGATTCCTGCTGCTATGTGTATGTGAACGGCTCTTTTGCCGGCTATCATCAGGTATCCCATTGCACGGGCGAATACGATATCACCGATCTGGTGACCGACGGCGATAACGATCTGACCGTGCTGGTGCTCAAGTGGTGCGACGGCACCTACTTTGAGGATCAGGATAAATTCCGTCAGTCGGGCATTTTCCGCGACGTGTATCTGCTCACCCGTCCCGAAAGCCGTCTGGAGGATTACTTTGTCCACACCCGTCTCTCTCCCCGGGGCGGCTCGGCGCTGATCACGGTGGATCTTACCTATGAAGGTTCCTGCGAAACCCAGTGGGAGCTGCTTGACCCTGCGGGCAAGCGCATCACCTCCGGCACGGCTGCGGACAGGATCGAATGCACCGTGAAAAAGCCCCAGCTGTGGAACGCCGAATCCCCCGCGCTGTATCAGCTGATTCTGCATTGCAACGGCGAATACATCGTCGAGCCTGTGGGCATCCGTCAGATCACCGTGAAAAAAGGCGTGATCCTGCTCAACGGCAAGCCCATCAAGTTCCGCGGCGTCAACCGCCACGATTCCGATCCGTTCGTGGGCGCCGCCGTGGATGAAGCGCACATGCTCCGTGATCTGATCCTGATGAAGCAGCACAATATCAACGCCATTCGCACCAGTCATTACCCCAATTCGCCGCTGTTCACCCGCCTGTGCGACCAATACGGCTTTTACGTCATTGACGAAGCCGACGTGGAATGCCACGGCGTGGTATATGCAGGCGGCCCCAACCGCTCTTCCCCCGACAAGGACAAATGCTACAATCTGCTGGCCAACGATCCCGCCTTTGCCGCGCCCATTCTTGACCGCGTGCAGCTGATGGTACAGCGCGATAAAAACAGGCCCTGCGTGCTCATGTGGTCCATGGGCAACGAAGCTGGCTACGGCGTGAACTTCCTTGCGCCCCTGCGCTGGTGCAAGGAAACCGATCCTGACCGCCTCACCCACTACGAGCGGGCCTCCTTCCCGCCCGAGGGCATGGATTTCCCTGAGGATCTGGATACTTACAGCCGCATGTACCCCTCCATTGAAACCATTGACCGCTATTTCCGTCAGATAAAGAACGGACGGGTGGAAAAAGAAGTCCCCGGCCGCAGCGATTATGCCGCCTCCCACGTGATGCGCAAGCCCTACGTGCTGTGCGAGTACATCCACGCCATGGGCAACGGCCCGGGAGACGCCGAGGATTACTTCCGGTGCATCGAACGTCACCCCGGCTTTGCGGGCGGCTTCGTGTGGGAGTGGTGCGATCATGCCGTTTATGCCGGCTGCGCCAAAAACGGAAAGAAGAAATTCCTCTACGGCGGCGATCACGGTGAGCTTTTGCACGACGGCAATTTCTGTATGGACGGTCTGGTGTCCCCCGACCGCAAGCCCCACACCGGCCTGCTGGAATATAAAAACGTCTGCCGCCCTGTGCGCGTAACGCCCGTGGATTTGGAAAAGGGCATTTTCACCGTGCATAACTACTACGATTTCACCTGCCTGAACCACCGTGTTCAGCTGGCGTACACCGTAAAGCAAAACGGCGAGGCCGTCTATACCGCCTTTGTGCCCGCAGAGCAGCTTGCCATTCCTCCCCACGAAGAGGGCACGGTAACGCTCTCCTATCCCGAGGGGCTTACGGGACCCTTCGCCGTCTTCTTTGAAGCGCTGCTTGCCTGCGATACGCCGCTGGTGCCCGCCGGTCATGTGCTGGGCTACGAGCAGCACGGTCTGCAGTCCTGCCCCGCGCAGCTTCTACCCGCTGATGAATCCTTGGTCAGCTATGACGAAAGCGTACGCTTCATCACGGTATCGGGCGATCATTTCCGCTACGTCTTTGATAAAAACACCTTCGCACTGACCATGGCGGTATATAACAACGTGCCCCTTCTCACAAAGCCCGTACAGCTGAACATCTGGCGCGCCCCCATGGACAACGACCGCAACATCCGCAAGGAATGGGAGGCCTTCCTGTATCACGAAGCCGCCGCACGCACCTACGGCACAAAAATCACGGTGGATAACAACTGCGTAACGCTGGAAGCCATCGTATCCATGACTGCGCCCTATCTGCCGCCCATCATCACAGGACGGGCGCAGTGGGTGATCGACGGCACGGGCGATATCACCTTCTCCTGCCGCATGGAGAAAAATCCCGACGCCCCCGCGCTGCCCAGGCTGGGTCTGCGCCTGTTCCTGCCCCGCAAGTTCGATCACGTCAGCTATTTCGGCTACGGCCCCTACGAAAGCTACATCGACAAGCATCAGGCCTCCGTGCAGGACGTATACACCGGCGACGTTGCCCATCAGCACGAAGATTACCTGCGCCCGCAGGAAAACGGCAGTCACTTCGGCTGCCGCTGGATGCAGCTTTCCGCCCCCGAGGGCAGCCTGCTCTGCCACGGCGAAAGCTTCTCCTTCTCCGTCAGCCCCTACACGCAGGAAGAGCTCACCCAAAAGGCGCACAACTTTGAACTGACCCCCTGCGGCGACACCGTGCTTTGCATCGACGCCCACAACGCCGGCTGCGGCTCCAATAGCTGCGGCCCCCGGCTGGATGAAAAATACCGCGTGCCCGACGTGATCGACTGGGAGATCACCCTGTCGCCGAGGGCGTGACGCATACATTTCGGGACCAAAAGGTCGCAGCAAACACTTAATGAACGATGATAACAAAAATGCCGTGCTCCTGAGGATACTGACATCCTCAGGCACGGCCATTTTTAGAATCTGCTCTCTTATTATGATCTCGTGATTAGCTTGAGCGCGATTTTGCCCACACTTTTTCCAAGGGTTTTTAGATTTTTCTTATTCTTAACAACAATAGCAATGGCAGCAGCCAAGCCTAGTCCACCCTTCAGCGCCTTTGCGCCTTGTTCCATCCCTTTGTCAGCATTACTATTGACAGTTTGCTTCTTGAACCGTTTTTCCTTATTCATTCTCTATCACCTCCAACAATTCTTCTCCGCTGACTTCAAGGGCTACATAGTCATAATGTTTTGCTTCTTCCAAACACACAACCCGCTCAGTGGCGATGTATTCAGCAGGAGTAGAATAGAACATATCTGCTAATTCCTTATGTTGGTAGCGAATGGTTGCTACTTTGCTAAAATCAATAGTGCGAATGGTTGCTTCACTCAAACGGAAGGTTTCCTCTGCGGTCTGCAGATTACCGCACATGACATAGGATGCCGCAAGTAGCTTCGTCGCTTGCAGATACAAATCATAATACTCCTGCATTTCTTGTACAGCTCTTCGTTTTTCGGCCAAGTAACCGTTATGAGCAACCTCGCGCAGAAAGCGAATGGGAGCGGCCTTAGGTAATGGATCAAATTCATGGGCACGACGCTCCAGTGCCTTTTCAATTTGTGCCTGTGCGACGAGAAGGTTTTGTCTGCTGGAATCAATTTGACGACTGCGATCGTCCCCTTCAGGCATGGACATTGCTAGAATCAACCCGGTCTTTCCTGCTTCAAGAAGTCCAATGCGGTCATCCATCTGTCCATGTTCAATACGCTCTACAGCTCTATAGGTACGCTCCAATAGCTCGGTTAGCTGTGCCACTTGCTGCTGCATGAGCATATTGTAGTGTCCATTTGCAAGCTGCTGAACTGGGTTTCCTTGAACAATTGCTTGCTCCGCAATCGGAAGTGGTGTAATTACCTGCTGTTTTCCGTTTTCAGCGATTTTCATCAAGCTGGGCCACATCTTGCCTGTCTTCATGTTCTCCATGATAAACATTTCGCCAGATTCATAAGCTGCTTGGAATTCAGCAGGAATTTGAACGACATACTGGGTTCCGGCCTTAATCTCATCAAGGATTTCGCCCATATTCACACATTGCACGATCTGGCCCAAAAGTGCATGAAAATCGAAGTGCTGGCTATCCTGCGTAATGTAAAGACACTTTCCTTCTGCAGGAACGGGTATTGAATCCTGTTCGATTTCAACAGGCATATTATTGCCTTCAACGGGGATCATGTTAGGCATAGAATACCTCCATCGGTTTTATTGGTCATAGCATACCTTGTTTTTTCGCGAACAGGGCGTACCCATCAGATAGTATCAAATGACGTCCTAACTTAATAACTGCAGACTACATTAAGTATACCGATCATTACATAATCCGTCAACAAATACCCACATATATAACAAAAGAAGCATCCTCTTTGATGCTCCTTGCATGACGATACCCCAAATGGCTTTCTTCATAAGAATAAACTCACAAAATTATCTGGAAAAGCAGAAAACAGCGGCCTGAGGATTCCCTCAGGCCGCTGTTTGTTTCATTTATTTATTTTATTACGCCGCAGGCTGCTCGCCGATGATCTTCAGCGTAACGGTAAGATCGATATACTCGCCGTCGCCGATCTCGCCCACGGTCTGGGCATTCTGGATGTTCTCGGCGCGGTACACCTTCACCTGAATAACGTCGCCGGCTTTATAGTTATCCTGAATGAAGGTCACCATCATATTGGAATTGGTGATCACTTCACCGTCGATATCCACGATGATATCGCCCACCTGAATACCGGCTTCCTGAGCGGGAGAGCCTTCCTCAACAGCGGTAACGTAAGCGCCGTTGGGCAGGATGCCCTGGGATACCACGTAGCTGTTGAGGGTAGCCACCGTCACGCCCATGCGGGGACGCTGGTCTTCATCCAGAATCTCGATCTTTTCGTCCTTGGCCTTCTTCTCCAGCTGCTCGCGCACGGCGTCGGCGTCATACTTTTCAAGCGCCTCGGCGATCAGGGGCTTGGCTACGTTGATGGGAATGCACATGCCGATGTTATCGATGCTGGCGGAGGAGTAATAGTTGGCGGAGTACTTCAGGGAGGGAATGCCCATCAGCTGACCCAAAGTATTGAACATACCGCCGCCGGAGTTGCCGGAATTGATGGCAGCGTCCACCTGAATCATGGAGTTTTTCACCGTGGTCTTGCGGCCGTACTTATCCTGCACGCTCTGCTCCACGCTGCGCTCCAGAGAGGAAACGGTGCCCACCGTGACGGAACGGAAGAAATCCTCGCCCAGGGGGTTGCCGATGACGATGGCCCATTCACCCACCTGCAATTGATCGCTGTCGCCCAGCTGCACGGCAGGCAGCTTGATCTCGGGGCAAAGCAGCACAGCCAGGTCTTTTTCCTCGCTGAACACCACGACCTGCGCATCCAGTTCCTTTTCACCGTCAAATACCGTTACGCGGGAGGCGTCCTCCACCACATGGAAGTTGGTCAGAATGTGGCCGTAGCTGCTGATCACAACGCCCGAGCCCGTGCCCGCCAACCGTTCCTTCTGGGTGGGCTGCTGATAGCCTCTGCTGCCTCCGCCAAAGCCAAAGAAATCGTAAGGATCGGTGTAACCGTAGGAATAGGTGATGGTGTAGTTATTCACGCCCACCACGCCGGGACGGGCAATATTGACCGCCTGAATAAAGGGGCTGGTCACCTGAGAAGCATCGGTGGTGGTATTGACGATGGCTTCGATATCCGCCTTGGAAAGAGAGCCGGCGCTGGCGGTGATGGCAGCGCAGAGCATGATCAGGCTCATCAAAAGCGCTGCAAAGCCGAAAATGCGGTTCTTGTTCATATTTTCAAATCTCCTTTCGGGTTTTTCACCTGTTTATTCGTATATATACGCACATTTTCTCCTGTGCAAGTGTATCATACCAAACATATTTTAAGCAAGCGTGAACAAAAAGTAAACACTTTACTCTTTGCAGGGGAATTTCGCTTCGTGGGTACGCCCGTCGTCAGTAAGGAGGATGTATTCACCCCGGACAAAGGCGCCGTCCAGCGTCACCTGTTTTGCCTCTCCGGTCGCCGTCAGATAATATACCGACGCGCCGAACCGGTATACCACCGTCACCTCGTCCCATGCATCGGGCAGGCACGGAGCGATTTTCACCTCGTTCCCCCGCTTGTCAAAGCCCAGAAAATCCCTGAGGAATACTTCGTACAGCCACGCCGCGCTGCCGGTATACCACGTCCATCCGCCGCGCCCCCAGCGATACACGTCGGCAGGCAGAGCGTAGGGCTCGGTGCGGTAATGACGGACGGAAGATACGTCATGGGCATGGTTATAGGGCAAGATCTCCTGCAAAAGCTGCCAGGCGCGGTCTTTTCTTCCATTTTGCAAAAGTGCGCGCATGAACCAGGGCACCGCATGGGTATACTGTCCGCCGTTTTCCCGCACGCCCGGCAGATAGGCGCCGATGTATCCCGCTTCTTCTTCCGTCGTAAAGGGCGGAGCCATCAGGCAGGTAATGCCCTTTTCCTCTTTATGCAGCAGCGCGTAGGCCTGATCCAGCCCGCTGGTCACCTGACTTCTCGGCATTCCCGCAAAGGCGGCAAAGCATTGGCTGATCAGATCGATGCGCGGCACCTCGCTGTCCCACGCGCCAATGCTGCGGCCATCCTCGTACCATGCGCGGATGAACCACTTATCGCGGAAAGAAGTGCGCAGCGCCGCCTCCAGCCTTGCGGCGCGGTCAAGCAGTTCCTTTTTCTCCTTTTCGCCGCACAAGGGCGCAAAATCCCGTAAAACCATCCGATAAAAGAACCCCAGCCATGCGCTTTCGCCTTTCACGCGATCCATGCCGTCGTTCCAGTCGCCCCCGCCCATGAGGGGAATGCCCTTTTCGCCCGTCTTTACACGGTTGATCGCTTTCAGGCAATGCTCCATGAGCGTTCCCGTTTCCCGCGTAGACAATGCCATTTCGTAGCGGTCGTGCTCCTCTTCGGTCAGCTCCTGCGATTCAAGATAGGCCGCATGAGCCTTCAGGATCTCCCCATCCCCCGTCACCTGCACATACCGCGCCGTGACGTAGGGCAAAAACAGCAGATCATCGCTGATGCGGGTGCGCACGCCTGCGCCTCCCGGATGCCACCAGTGCTGCACGTCGCCCTCCACATACTGCCGCGATGCGCACAAAAGCAAATGCTCCCGCACCCGTTCGGGCTCGGTATAAAGCAAAGGCAGCATATCCTGCAATTGATCGCGGAAGCCGTATGCGCCGCCGCTTTGATAAAAGCCGGCGCGCATCATCAGCCGCGATGCACGGATCTGATAGGGCAAAAAGGAATTGAGATACCGGGACAGCCCTTCGTCCGGCAGATAGAAGGAGAGCTTTCGCAGCCGTTCATCCCAGTATCCCCGCACCTGCCGCAGCTTTTCCTTGGCAAACAGCAAAAGCGACCTGATCCGCGGCGCATCCTGTTCCCGGGCGCACCAGCCGATCATATACACCGTTTCCTTTGTCTCTCCGCTCTTTACTTTGAGCTCCTGCCTGATTACGCCCACCGTGCCGTTTTCTTCCTGATCCAGCACGCGCACGCCCAAAGCAGGCGCATACACGCTTTCCGCTGCGGTATGGGCTTTTCCCTCTGCCGCTGCAAACAGCCCGCAGCCCTCCATATTTCCGCCGCGGGCCATGATGCACGCTCCCTGCGCGGCGCATTCCGTTCCGCGCCCGTCCTCCCCCATGGCAAAACGCACGGCGGCGTGCAGCGCGACGTGATGTGTTTCGCTTCCCGTATTCTTTACCGTCAGGATGCGGTAGCCTGCGTTTTCCGTCAAATCGGTAAAGCAGTGCAGGGAAATATGCAGCCCGCCGAAGGCGCGTTCATAGACCGCCGTGCCCGTTTCAAAGGTCACGCGGTAGCTTTCTCCCGGCGCATCCGCCTTGGTAACGGAGGCTGTGCATCCGTTTTCGGTGATGAAATACTCCTCCGACGGCGCGATGCTCACGCTGTCCTGATAAGCCGCCGTGATGCGTCTCAGGCGGCTGTTTCCCGCGTGGGTGTAGAGGATGCCCTGCTCGCAAAGCAGCGTTCCGAAGCGGTCGGAGCAGATCATATAGCTCCACGGCGCAGGCGTTCCCCCGTTTGCCGCAGGCAATATGCTGTACCCATCCTCCGAAGTAAAGCCGCCCCAGCCGTTGAAATCCTTCAGCCGCGCAATGGACGGCAAAGTGCCCCCCTCGCCGCTGATCACAGTGCCCACAGGCGCTTCTTTGCCTTCCAGCTGTGCTTTCAGTTCCGTTCCGCAATCGATCTCAAGGGCACACAGCGCCCTTGCCGCACGCAGGAATTCTTCCTCCGTTTCGTAAAAGATCCGCGCCCGTCCGCGCAGCGCACGGAACGCCGGCCGCAAAAGCAGCGTTTCACACAGGCTGCGCAGCGGCTGCTCGTAGCCGCCTTCCTCGGGTAAAAGCAGGATCGCTTCTCCTTGCACGCCGTGTTCAAACAGGGATGCCAGCAACCGCAGCGTCTGCCGAAGCACAGCCTCGCAACCCATCTCGCTGACTTTGATCAGCGCAAAGGGCCTATCGCCGCTCACGCCCTTTGTCCACAGCGTGCTCACGCTTGCCGCTTCCCTTTCTCCCGGCAAGCCCGAAAAGAGAAAATGCCCCGCCGCGCGGCACAGCAGCGCCCTTTGGCGTGCATCGGTTTTGAGCATATCCGCCATCACCGCGGATCTGGAGGCGCACAGCAAGCTCGCCCGCTGCGCCTGTTCACCGTTTTCAGGCAATTCTCCCGTACCCAAGGCAAAATACAGCGTTTCCTCCCGTCCGCCGGGGATCACCAGAGGCATACGCAGGGTGGCACAGGGTTCCACGGTATCCGACAGCACGAACTGCTCCTCCGGCAGCGTCAGCCCGCGAGGCTCCTCAAGATTGCCCGTCCGCCCGATAAACAGCGACCGGTCGTTCATCATAAGCGTCTGTCCGCTGCCTGCCGTCAGCGCACGGAAGCGCATGATTCGCTCGCCGCCCTCCCGCAGCCTGCGTCGCAGGGTAAATTCCCGCACGCCCGAAGCCTCTGCCGACAAAAACAAATTGGAAAAGGCAAGATGCGCGCTATCCTTTTTAGCACTCTCCAGCGCAGGCTCCATATAGGAAGTCAATTCCGTGCGCACAGCGTTCTCCGTGAGATTGCGCACCCTGACCCGATAGATCACCGCCCCCGTCATGGGATCGACACAGCCCGACACCGTGCTTTTGAGGTTCCCAAGGCTCTGCGTCACCCGCCATTCGCCGTCGCGGAAAAGATATTCGCCGCCCGTGAGCCGCACCGACGCATTTTCTTTTACGTCATGCAAATAAAACTGCGGTCCCGAAAGCGCAGCCGGCCGCGGATCAAACCGTGTGAGCAGAATGTCCCCCTCGGCAATATAGCCCTGACCGCGGGCGGATTGCAAAAAAGTAACGTTTTTGCCCGAAAGCACGTGCATATCAGGCGGCAGGCCGTCCCTGGCCTTGAGCTGCAGCGGCTCCTTTGGCACTTCATCCCGCCTTGCACGCAAGGGCTTGGGCAGCGAAAGCACCCTGTCCGGAGCACGCTCGTTGAGCAGCGGCAGATGGGCTCGCAGCCGCGGCAGCGCAAACAACAGGGAGGGCAGTCCTTCTTCGCACAGCGCGTTGCATACGGCGCACAAAATCATCCCCTGATGATGGGCCATGTGGCTGCACACGATATGGGGAATCTCCCCCGAGGAAAAATCCTCCGCCTCAAAAAAGCCGCAGGGCCCGTACACACCGCGGGCCTTCCAGGCTTTCAGGGCGGCGGCAGCCTCCCCGGGATGGGTCAAAAGCGCCAGCGCCGCGGCATAGGGTGCGCGCACGGCGTCGCTGCATCCTCCGCTCAAGGACAGCTCGGGCACGCCGAAGGCTTTGTACGCGTAATGCAGATTCTCATCAAACCTTGCATAACCCGATTCCGATATGCCGAAAGGCCCGTCCGATACGTGCCTGATCTGCGCCTTTACGCAGCCCCGGCGGGCAGCATCCATAAGACTTCCCGAAAAGCCGGGCAGCAGCAGCGCCGGCAGCATATATTCAAACATGGTGCCGCTCCATGATAAAAGCGCTTTTCCGCCTTTTATTTTCGTAAACGTGCGGTCAAGGCGCCACCAGTGCTTTTCGCTCACCTGACCGGCTGCGATGGCCGTATAGGATAAAAGCAGCGCTTCGCTGGCCATCAGATCGTAATGCCCCTCGGTCATTTTATCCTGTTCGTCCTCATAACCGATATGGAACAGTTCCTCGCGGCGGTCGTACATCCGATGAAGCTGCATATCCCGGCACAGCCTGTCCAGGCGTCTGGGAACGTCGCGGACGCTCTTGTCCCCCTCGTGCATATACCGCCGCGCGCACTGCGCCGCAGCCAGAAGGCAAACATGGCAGTTGCCCGCATCCACCGAAGATACAAACCGGGGATGCAGCGGCGCAAGCCCTTCAAGGTCATACCAGTTATAAAAATTCCCGTGCCATTTTTCCAGTTTTTCAAGGGTTTCCACCGTGCGCAGCATGGAAGTGAGCATCTCGTCGCTGTCCATAAGCTCCAGCTTCCTCGCCGCGCACAGCGACAAAAGATACATACCGATATTGGTGGGCGAAGTGCGCATGGCAACGCCGCCCGGCGGCGAAAACTGCACGTTGTCGGGCGGGAGAAAATGGGTTTTTTCATTCACGTACTCCCGGAAAAAACGCAGCGTATCCGCCGCCGTCTGCATCAGAAACGCCCGGTCTTCGCCCTGTATCTCCTTTTTTTGCTTCCACGGCCTGTCAAAAAGCCCTTTCCACAGCGGATAGGTCAGCCACAGCGCACCCAGCGCAAACCCGGGGATAAACACCCCAAAGGCCGATGCAAATACCATCGCCGCTCCCGGAATCATGGGGAAAACCAGATCCCACAGCGTTTTCAGATCGCTCCTGTCCGCCTGCTCCGCCGTGGTCCACTGCAAAAGCTTTTTGCGGCTGACAAACAATCTGTACAGCGCCCGCACAGCGGCGTCGGTCTGCGCTGCGGCAAAGGCAGGCAAAAACGCCCACGCGCACACACGGCCTATGGGCCAAAGGGCGATGATAAAAGCAATCCACGAGCCCCGCACCGCTGCTGCCGTCAAAGCGCAAATGCGCACAAGCGGCAGCAGCGACCGCAGCAGATTATCGAATATTTTGAATCTGGACAGCGCACTCAGTTCCTGATCCCGCAGGAAGGGCAAAAGCTGCCAGTCGCCCCGCGTCCAGCGGTGGATGCGCTTGAGAAAGCCCGCAAGGGTTCTGGGATGACCGTCAAAGCACACGATATCGTTCACCTGGGCACTGTGAGCCTTTTCGCCCTCGATAAGATCATGGCTGAGAATGCGCCCTGCCGGCAGATTTTCAGTGGCACGCAAAAAAGCACGGGGTTCAAAGATGCCTTTGCCCATGTAGGAGCCGCGTCCGAAAACGTCCTGATAAAAATCGCTTGCCCCGCTTTCATAGCTGTCCATACCGCTCATGCCGCCCAGATACCGCTGCGCCCGCGTGTGCACGTGCATGGGCAGCGTCATCATCCGCGGCTGCAGCACATGATGCCTGCCCCTTTGCAAGGGGTGCATTATGGTCAATATCATCTTTTCGGCAGCGCCCGCGGGCAGGAAGGTATCGCTGTCCAGGGTGATCACATAGCGATACCGATCATGAAGCGCTTCCGGAGGCAGCGTGCACAGCGCCATATCGTCATAGCATTTTTCACCGCAAAGCAGCCTGCACAGCGTCAGAAGCGCGCCCCGTTTGCGCTCGCTGCCCACGTACTTTCCCTCGCCCTCATCCCATACCCGCTTGCGGTGCATCGCATAAAAACGCAGACCGTAGGTATCATTGAGGGCCCGGATGCCCATTTCAAGGGATTGCAGCACGTCCTCATCCTGCACGGTCACAGGGCTGTCAGCGTCGGTAAAATCCCCCAGGAGCATAAAATCAAGGGGCGCTGCGCGGTTGGCAAGATAAATAACGGAGAGCTGGCGCACCATCCGCAGCGCATGATGGGCGTCCGGCAAAATCGTGGGCACCACCACCAGCGTGCGCCCGCTGCGTTTCAGCTCCCTTTCCTGCAGCCTTGGAAGGCGGCGATCGGGCGTGATGCGAAGAGAAAGGAGCTGCAGCAGCTGCCGGGCAAGAGAGACGCCCACCAAAGCAAAGGGCAAAACGCCCCACCACGGCAGCAGAAAAATACCCGCTGCTCCGAAGATCAGCGCGGAAAGAAGCAAGAGTCCGATGTGTATTTTCAGGGCATGGGCACGAAGAAACTCCGTCATTCCCGTACCGTGCCCCAGCTGCTTCAGGATGAGGCCGGGGGCCACCAGCAGATAATATCCGCTTTCTCCCTCAGCCCCCTCTTTATCCTTTGCCAGATTCAGCGCCGTTTCGCAGATGCGCTCCTGCGCTTCGCCCGTGCGGCGGGAAATGCGCTCCACCGCCGTGAGATACAGCCCGCGGCTGCTCCGATCCATGCGGCGGAAGGTGCTTTCCTGCAAAAGGATATGGCAGCTGACGCTCAGCTTTTCCGTCATACGCGCAAAATCCATCCGCGGCAGCAATCGCACGCTGCCGATCAGATTGCCGATCTGCTCCGCCGTGCGCATACAGGTTTCCTGCGCCAGATGCATGATGGCCCGGGGCTGCCATTCTCTTTCCTGCATCAGCATTTCAAGGCGCTTCGCGCCGCGAACGTCGCCGCTCTCGGTGAGGATCTCAAGAGCGCGGTACAGCTGCACAGGATGGTCGCCGATCTGCCCTTCCTCCCCCCGTGCCATCGATGCCGCCAGCGCCTTGCCCCCTTCATAGGCATGGCATTCGTTTTCGATGACGGGCAGCAGCGGCAGCAGCATTTCAAGGAGCACGGTGCGCAGCATATGTTCCATGCACTTTAGTTCGCTGATGGTAAACGGAGCGCTTCCCTGCGCATCAAGTGCCCCGTGATACAGCATTCTTTCATTCAAGCGTCCTTCGTTTTCCTGCAAAAGCCCCGTGCAGAAAGCGTGCAGACGGGCATACTCTTTTTTACGGCAATCCTTGTTTCCCTTTGCCTCCATGGCTGCGGTGTAGAGCATACGGGCGTTGTCCCGCAGCCATCCCGCGGCAGGCGGCAGATCCTCCCGATCTGTGCTGCAGCACAGTTTTTCAATGCGGCGAAGGGCAAAAAGCACCGCTGACATCTTTTTATGCGTCATGTACGCCTCCGGACTGAAAATGGATTTCAGCCTTATTGTGACACAGGGCAAATTTTTTCATACAAAAAACGGCTGCAAATGCAGCCGTTAAACAGAACCGTGTTACCGCTGTTCAGCGAAAAGCTTCATTGCGCGATCCGCCGCAACGTCCCAGAAGCGCCAATCGTGCGCGCCCTCCCATGCTTCCCACGTCAAGTCAAAGCCGTTTTCCCGCAGGGTATCGCGCATACAAAGATTGCTTTGATACAGAAAATCCTCCGTGCCGCAGGCAAGATACAGCCCGGGCTTTTTCCCATCCTTGGGGAACGCACGCACCAGATGCTCCAGATCATCCTCGGGGCGCACCTTGAGTTCCTCGCCCAGGATACCCTCGATCTCGCCTCTGGAATAATAATTTTTCATCAGCGCTTCGGGGTGCTGCAGCGAATGGTATCCGCCCGAAAAACACATGGCGCCGGCATACAGATCAGGCCGCGTCAGCGCGCACTTGAGCGCACCGTAGCCGCCCATGGACAAGCCGCCCACATAGGTGTTCTCCCGTCCCGCAGGCAGATGGAACATCTCCTGCACGGCGCGGGGAAGCTCTTCTGTCAGATAGGTAAAGTAATTCATGCCCCTGGCCATATCCGTATAGAAGGAACGCTGTACTTCGGGCACGACCACCGCATAGCCGTAATAATTGGCATAGCGTTCAATGCCGCTCATCCGCGGCCATGCATCTGCATTCTGCTTCAGGCCGTGAAGCATATACAGCACCTTGTCATACCTTCCCGGATTGCCGTTGCCGTCATAGCGGTCGTAGGGCAAAATCACATTGACGTTGGTATCCATGCCCAACACGGCAGAACGGAACGCTCCCTGAAAATATGCCATTTGATCCTCCGAAAGATTTTTGTTTATTGTAGCAACTATTTTGCTTTTCGTCAAATATAAAAACCGCAGGACGTAA
Organism: Clostridia bacterium; assembly: GCA_017549335.1. Taxonomy (GTDB): domain Bacteria; phylum Bacillota; class Clostridia; order Christensenellales; family Aristaeellaceae; genus SFMI01. The sequence continues at coordinate 19,385 of JAFYVB010000023.1, forward strand.
ATCCTGCGGTGAAGGAGCAACAGATTACAGGGTGAGCACGTACATCAGGATGAACAGCACGGAGAGCACGTACATCAGCACGGGCACTTCCTTGGCCTTGCCGCGGCACAGCTTGATGATGGTGTAGCTGATCACGCCAAAGCCGATACCGTCGGCGATGGAGTACGCAAAGGGCATGGCAATGATGGTCAGGAAGCAGGGCAGCGCCACCTCAACATCATGCCAGTCGATCTTGGAGACGTTGCCGATCATCAGCATACCCACGATGATCAGGGCGGGAGCAGTCGCCTGGCTGGGGATGATGCCGGCTACGGGAGCCAGCACGCAGGCCAGCAGGAACAGGATACCGGTAACCACAGTGCTCAGACCCGTGCGGGCGCCTTCGGAGATACCGGTGGAGGATTCAACGAAGGTGGTCACGGTGGAGGTGCCCAGCAGAGCGCCGGAGCAGGTGGCCACGGCGTCGGCGATCAGGGCCTTGTCGCCGCGGGGCAGGTTGCCGTCCTTATCCAGCATACCGGCGCCGCCGGCGGTGCCGATGAGGGTGCCCACGGTGTCAAAGCAGTCGCACATGGCGAAGGTGACAACAGCCGTGATGAAAGGCAGAACGCCCATGGCGAAAATGCCGCTGAAGGACAGCTTGAAGAAGGTAGGAGCGAGGGAAACGTTGCTCAGAGTCAGAGATTCGGGCATATGGGTCAGACCCATGGGGATGCCGATGACGGTGGTGGCGATGATGCCCAGGAACAGCGCGCCCTTGACCTTCCAGGCCATGAGGATGCCAGTGAGCAGCACGCCGATGATGGCAAGCAGGGGGCCGCCGGAGGTGATGGCGCCCATATCGCTGTAGTCGGTAGCCACAACAGCGCCGTCCACGACGGTATCGCCGATGAGCTTGACGATGTCAGCGTTCAGCAGGCCGATGAAGCAGATGAACAGGCCGATACCGGCGCTGATGGCAGCCTTGAGAGGCGCGGGAATGGAAGAGATGATCTTGGAACGGATGGGAGAGAGGGTGATGGCCAGGAAGACCAGACCGCTCACAAACACGATGGCCAGACCCTGCTGCCAGTTGTAACCCATGCCGAAGCACAGCGTGTAGGTGAAGAAGGCGTTCAGACCCATGCCGGGAGCCTGCGCGAAGGGAACGTTGGCCAGGAACGCAGTCAGGAAGCAGCCGATGGCAGCAGAGATGCAGGTGGCCAGCATAACGGCGTAGAAGTCCATACCCGTAGCAGACAGGTAATTGGGATTGACGAAGATGATGTACGCCATGGCGAAGAAGGTGGTGATACCGCCGATGACTTCCTTGCGGATGTTGGTGTTGTTTTCCTTCAGCTTGAATGCCTTTTCGAGCAGCTGCATAAAAAACGCCCTCCCTTTGGTAGATAAATGGTTTGTTTTTCTTTGGAAAAACAGTTACTATTATATCCATTCATTTCCAAGGCGTCAATGGCATTTTTCGGAAAAAATGCCGTTTATTTGTGTTAAATTTCAAAATATCGAAAAAATCACATAAAAAGACGAACATTCCTTTCGAAATGTTCGTCTTTTATTCGTGTTTTACTTGATCACTTCGCCCATGGTGCCGGGAGCCACGCAGCCGGCGTTGCTCTCGTCGGTATCAATGTGCATAGCCAGCGCGTAGGAATCGTTCACGCGGACCACCACGTCGCCGAAGATGATGGAGCGGTCTTCGCTTTCCACCTTCACGGAAACAACGTCCTTGTCCTTGCAGCCGAAGACTTCGGCGTCGGCGCAGGTCATGTGGATGTGACGCTTGGCGGCGATGACGCCCTTTTCGAGGACAACTTCACCCGCGGGGCCCACCAGCTTGCAGGCGCCGGAACCTTCGAGGTCGCCGCTCTCGCGGATGGGAGCCTTCACGCCGATGGCGCGGGCGTCGGTCAGGGAGATCTCCACCTGAGTCTCCTTGCGGCAGGGGCCGAGGATGCTCACGCCGGTGAGGGTCTTCTTTTCGCCCACAACGTCCACGCGCTCAGCGCAGGCATACTGGCCGGGCTGGGACAGCATCTTCTTCACAGTCAGTTCGTAACCGGCGCCGAAGAGGGTTTCCAGATCCTTCTGAGAAACGTGAACGTGACGCGCGGAGGTTTCTACCAATACTTTCGCCATGATGATTGCACTCCTTATCGTAAATAAAATAGAATAAACGCTTTCGCGCCCCTATTATAGCATGGATTTTTTCATTGTTCAAGGCGCGTTGACGATTCTGCTTCCTGCGGGTATAATAAATATGATATTTCCCCCTGCAAAAGGAGTTTGCAATATGCAGAAAACCCGCCGCGTTCGCCCGCTGACGATCGTTATTGCCTTTGCGCTGCTGATCGTTTTGTTTTTCGGCATGGTCTTTGCCGCGCTGCACCACGGCGAAAAGGTGCGTTTCGGGCTGATCCCCGGGGCTCATGCCTTCGGCGCCGCCCATCTGATGCAATCCGTTTCGCCGCAGTACACCTGTGCAGCCTATACCGATGAGGAAGTGATCCTCCGCGCCCTGGACAACCGCCTGCTGGACGCCGCGCTGATCAGCATCGAAAGCGCGCTGACACTGCCTGAGGATCAGTACATGATCCACGGCGTGTTCTCCGTCACCGATCTGGCGGCTGTCAGCCACGATCCCACCGTCACGGGCATGGGCAGCCTTTCGGGACGCACGCTGATTTTGCCCGCCGATCTGAAGGACGGCAAAGCCGACGCCATGCTTCAGGCGCTGCTTACCGAAACGGACGGCGCAGGCTACACCCTTGAATATGCCAAAGATCCTGCCGCCGCCTATGCAAAAAATCCGGGCAGCGTGATGCTTTTGCCCCTTGACGATCTGGAACATGTGCTGGGCAAGGATCCCTCGCTTATCGCCGGGTTCCGCCTCTCCCCCCAGTGGCGCACCTCCTTTTTGTCCGCCGCCCCCGCAGGCCATGTGATCGTCTGCCGCCGTGACGCCATGGGCACAGGCACCTTCAATGCCTTTGAAAAAGCGGTTCGCAGCTCCGTGCTCTATGCCGACCGCAAGCGCAAAAAGACCGTAGCCATGGCGGTGGGCGCGGGGCTGTTTGATACCGAAACCGCCGCCGACCGCGTGTTTGACCTGATGTCCTTCAGCTATCTGGAAGGCGCCGACCGCGATGCATCCATCAGCGCGTGGAAAGAGCTGTAAAAAGGAGAAGGGGCATGGAAATCGCTGATTCTTTCGATGAATTTGTGAATAGCCTTCATCTCTTTGAAGTATAAAGCTCTCACAAAAAAACGTCCTGCCATCGGGAATGATGAAAAGGATGTAGTTATCCCTCACCATTTCGTGTATTTCCGTGACAGAATAAAAGCGCAAATCAGCGTTTGACAGAGGACTTATGAGAATAAACAATATTGAAACGCCCAGACTTACATTAAGAGGTTTCACAAAAGAAGATGCTTTGTGGGCATACAGTATCTGGAATGATCCGGAGATGGGACAGTATTTGCCTGACGAAGCAAAAGAAGAAATAGATGATGAATATCTGAAAATGCTTGAGGGTTTGGGCGAAGATGACGAATGCTGTTATTTGATCCCCGTCTTTAAGGATTCATTAGAACGCGTCGGGACCTGCAGCTTCATGATAAGCGACGATCAAAAGGTATATGATATCGCTTATTGCGTACACAAAAAATACTGGCGTCAGGGCTATGCAACCGAAATCGCTCAAGGAATGATCGATTACGCCCGCAGTCAGGGCGCAGAGAAAGTGACAATTGTTGTGAGTCAGGAGAATGCGGCTTCCAACCGTGTTGCTCAGAAATGCGGCGGAAAAATTGTCAGCGAAAGCACCTACAAAAAAAGAGGAACCGATCTGATCATGAAAGATTACAAATATGAAGTAATATTGTAATCTTGCCGGCATGACTTCTTCCGATCTGTCAAAAAAACGAGCATCTGGCAAATATGCCGGATGCTCGTTTGTCGATGAATTGTTCTTTAAGCGTTTTCTTCAAAGGAAAGATGGCGCGGCACATCCGGATAGTTAATCACCCGTTTGCCCTTGCGCTGCGCCAGTTCCTTTGTCGCCGTGGAATTGCCCCAGCCGTACTTGGCATAGGTCACCACCACGTCGGCATTCAGCGCCATGTACCGATCCCGCCGCTGCATGGCAAAGCGAAGCGGCGCATCCTCAATGGGCGGATACATTTTTTCGTCATGCAGCAGCGGATCGCCCTCCTAATTCATATACGCCTGCACCAGCACACGGCGCAGCTGCGGATATTTGGTTTTCAATGCCCCTGCGGCTTCCGCAGCGTAGCGGGAAAAATGCCCCTTGCCGCCAAACCAGCACTCGTCTGCACCCTCACGCGCCAGCACATCGATCACGTTTTCCAGCCAACGGCGTACTGCTTCCCCCTCTTCCACTTCCCGATGCCCGCAAAACGCAACGATCATGGCAAGCCTCCCGCTCACATCAATCCTTTTTAAAAGCATAAACGATTCCGCTTCTGTTCATGCTACTTTATACTACTTTATGATATTTGTCAATATTTTATCATATCTTATAGTATTGTTTGCTTGGAAGGTGATATCGAATGAAACCGCTCAAGCAGAAAGTCAGCATCACACTGGACGAAGATTTGATCATCAAGCTGAAGGAGATGGCTGAGGAAAGCGATCGTTCCTTTTCGCAGTATATCAATCTGGTGCTCAAAAAGTACATTTCGCAAAAAGAAAAAGGCAAGCCCGAGGAATAACCCCCGGGCTTTCATTGTTTTTTCCGTCAAAAACGACCTGCCGAGGCAGGTCGTTTTTCATTGCTTATTCTTCGGTTTTCTTGGCGGGCGCCTTGCGGGTACGCTTGGCGGCGGGCTTCTTTTCGACGGGCGCTTCCGCTTCGGCAGTTTCTGCCTTCTTGGCAGGGGTCTTGCGGGTGCGCTTGGGCTTTTCTTCGGCGGCAGGCGCTTCCTCGGCAGGCTTTTCAGCCTTCTTGGCGGCGGGCTTGCGGGTGCGCTTTACGGCAGGCTTCTTCTCTGCGGGAGCTTCTTCCGCGGGAGCGGGGGCTTCTTCCTTGGGCAGGATGCTGCGGTACAGCTCCATATAGGTCTGAGCAGAGGCATCCCAGGAGTAGTTGCCCTCCATGCCGCGCTTCTGCAGCATACGCCATACTTCGGGCTTGGTGTAGTAATAACGCACGGCACGGCGCAGGGTGAAGAGCATGTCGTGGGCGTTGTAGTTGAAGAAGGTGAAGCCGTTGCCGGCGTTGTTGTAGTGGTTGTAGGACAGCACGGTGTCGCGCAGACCGCCGGTCTCGCGGACGATGGGCACGCAGCCGTAGCGCAGCGCGATCATCTGGCTGAGACCGCAGGGCTCGAACTTGCTGGGCATCAGGAACATATCGGAGCCGGCGTAGATCTCATGAGCCAGCTGATGGTCCATGGAGAAGCGGGCAGCCACGCGGCCGGGATACTGCTGCTCAGCCCAGCTGAACAGGTTCACATAGCGGCTTTCGCCCATGCCCAGCACCACCAGCTGGATATCCTCCTCCAGCAGCTGACCGATGACGTGATCCACCAGATCCAGGCCCTTCTGACCGCTCAGGCGGGTGACCATGGCGACAACGGGGATATCCTCGCGGACTTCCAGACCCAGCTTCTGCTGCAGGAACTCCTTGCAGCGGGCGCGGCCGGACATATCCTCGGCGGTGTAAGTGGCGGCGATCATAGGATCGTTGGCGGGATCGTAGGTCTTGATATCAATGCCGTTGAGCACGCCGGAGAGAGAGTTGCGGCGGGCACGGAGCAGGCCGTCCAGACGCTCGCCGTAGTAGGCGGTCTGAATTTCCTCGGCATAGCTGGGGCTGACGGTGGTGATCTCATCGGCATACACAATGGCAGCCTTCATGAAGTTGGCAGCGCCGAAGCACTCCAGCTTGTCATCGGTGAATACTTCCTCCGGCAGGCTCAGCACGTCGCGGACTTCCTCCATGCCGAACACGCCCTGATACTGCAGATTGTGGATGGTGTAGACCGTGCGGATATCCTTGTAGAAATCCAGATGACCGTACTGGATGCGCAGCAGCGCGGGCACCATGCCGCTCTGCCAGTCATGGGCATGAATGATATCGGGCTGGAAGGACAGAAGGGGCAGCGCATTCAGGCAGGCACGGCAGAAGAAGGCATAGCGCTCAAACTCGTCGCCGCCGGCGCCGTAAATGTAATTGCGCTTGAAGTAGTATTCGTTGTCCACGAAATACCAGGTTACGCCCAGCATCTTCACTTCTTCGATGCCGCAGTACTGATGACGCCAGCCCAGCTGCACCTCAAAGTCCACAGCATGCTTCATTTCGGCCTGATACTTTTCGGCGATCTGACCGTACTTGGGCAGGATCACGCGAACATCGTGGCCTTTTTCAGCCAGAACAGGCGCCAGCGCGCCCACAACGTCAGCCAAACCACCCGTTTTGATAAACGGTTCGCACTCGCTGGCAGTGAACAATATTTTCATGGGATCATCGCTCCTTTGATCGGTTTTAGGCGGAATTCTCCGCAAATGCTATTGTAACATAAATTTCTCCGCCTTGCAAATGGTCAAAACGGACGGATTTTGACAGATAAATACGCCGCCTGACGGCGGCGTTATTTTTTTATACTTTCCAGATGTTCCCGGCGTATTCCTTCACCGAACGGTCGGCGCTGAATTTGCCCGCGCCCGCCACATTCAGCAGGCACTTTTTCGCAAAGCCGTCGGGATCATGCTTGTAATCGGCATAGGCGCGCAGCCTTGCCTCCTGATAGCCGGCAAAGTCCAGCAGCAGGAAGTGATGATCGGGCTTATGCCAGCTGGCGCCCTTGAGCAGGGATTCGTGCAGCTCCTTCAGACCGCCGGTGTTGTCCGTAACGAACCCGTCGATCAGGCTGTCCACGGCACGCTTGATGCGGGGATTTTCGTTGTAGATCGCCATGGGGTCGTGATGATCGCGGATCGCGAGGATCTCCTGCTTGGTGGCGCCGAAAATATACTCATTTTCGATGCCCGCCTGCTCCACGATCTCGATATTCGCGCCGTCCATGGTGCCCAGCGTTACCGCACCGTTGAGCATCAGCTTCATGTTGCCCGTGCCGCTGGCTTCGGTGCCGGCAGGAGAGATCTGCTGGCTGATGTCGGCGGCGGGGATGATGCGCTCGGCATAGGAGCAGTTGTAATTCTGCACGAAGACCACCCGCAGGTACTGCCGCACGATGGGATCGTTATTGATCTTGCGGGCCAGCTCGTTGCAGAAATAAATGACGGACTTGGCTCTGGCATAGCCTGCCGCGGCCTTGGCGCCGAAGATCACGCAGGTGGGGGTGAAATTGCTGCGGAACTGCTCGTCTTCCTTCAGCTGATAATAAATATCCACCAGCGACAGCGCGTTCATCAGCTGGCGCTTGTACTCATGCAAGCGCTTCACCTGCACATCAAACAGGAAATGACAGGGCAGCTCCACTCCCTCACGGCGCAGAACGTACTTGGCCAGCTGCTGCTTTTTCAGCTGCTTGATCTGACGGAAGCGGCGGATGGTATCTTCATCGATCTTATCCCGCAGCCCGCCGATCAGGCTCAGATCCTTCAGGAAAGCCTCCGATCCCAACTTTTCGCTGATCAGATCGGTAAGCTCGCGGTTGCACACCTTCAGCCAGCGGCGTTGGGTGACGCCGTTGGTCACATTGGTCAGGCGGTAGGGATACACCCGGTGCCAGTGCTTGAACAGCTGCTCCTTGAGAATACCGGAGTGGATCTCCGCCACGCCGTTGGTGCAGTGGGTGGCGTACACCGCCAGATTCGCCATGTGGATGTTGCCGTCATGCACAATGAACAGGCCCTCTTCGCCGTGGGCGCGGCAGCGTTCGTCCAGACGGCGGATGATGGGGATCAGCGCAGGAGCGACCTCGCTCATCAGATCCTCCGTCCAGCACTCCAGCGCTTCGGGCATGACGGTGTGATTGGTATAGGAGAAGGTATCGTATGCCACGCGCACGGCAGCATCCCAGCCCATGCCGCGGCCCATGAGCAGACGGATCAGCTCGGGGATGGCCATGACGGGGTGGGTATCGTTGAGCTGGATGGCGTTGAACTCGGCAAAACGCTCAAAATCGGGGCACTGGCGCAGAAGATCCTGCATGGTGGCCGAGCACATGAGATACTGCTGACGCAGGCGCAGCACCTTGCCCGCGCGCTCGCTGTCGCCGGGATAAAGCAGCGTGGTGAGATCGGCAGCACGGTTGGCCTCAAAATTGGCCACGTCGTACTTCTGCGCGTTGAAGGCAGGCATATCAATGGGCTCGATGGACTCGGCACGCCACAGTCTGAGGGTGCGGACAGCGCCCTCGTAGCCGATCACGGGCATATCGTAGGGCACGGCGCGTACGGAGAAAGGCGGGAAATCCACGATCACCGATTCGTCCTCGCGGCGGACGCTCCACGGATCGCCGTGACCCGTCCAGTCATCGGGCTTTTCCTGCTGACGGCTGTCCTTGAAGGCCTGCTTGAACAGGCCGAAGCGGTAATACAATCCGTAGCCCGTCAGCGGGATCTCATGGGTGGCGGCGGCGTCCATGTAGCAGGCCGCCAGACGTCCCAAACCGCCGTTGCCCAGCGCGGCGTCCTCGATATCCTCCATATCGGCAAGGCAGGCTCCCCGCTCAGCCATCAGCTTTTCGATCTCATCGTAAATGCCAAGGCACACCAGGTTGTTATGCCACAGGCGGCCCAGCAGGAATTCGGCGCTGATGTAGGCCGCGCGGCGCTTGGAGCGCAGCTCATGCTCATCGTTATCCCACTTTTCGGCAATGGCCATCTGCACGGCCTGACCGAGGGCGGCGTGGATCTGGAAACCCTTGGCTTCCTTCAGGGCTACATGATAATGGGCGCGCAGAAGACGTTCGGTGTCGGAAACGATCTGCGGGCAGTTCAGTTCATATTTCATAGAGAAAAATGTCACAGCCTTTCGGATTTTTCATTGAGGGCGTAAAGCTTTTTCGCGTTTTCGGCGCTGATATCCTCCGGCTTGATGCGGAAGCGCCAGTTGTTGCCGCCCACGGTGCCGGGGGTGTTCATGCGGCGCTCGCTGCCCAGCTTGAGCACGTCCCACATGGGCACAACGGCAGTGGCGGCAGGGCCCATGAAAACGACCTCCATCATCTTGTCGCAGATGTTTTCGTCGTTCACTTCGCCCAGTTCTTCGCCCACGCCCCATTTCAGATCAGCATCCGCCGCCTGCCACCAGCCCAGGGTGGTATCGTTATCGTGGGTGCCGGTGTAGGCCACGGCGTTTTCCACGTGGTTTTTCAGAATATGCGGATTGGTCTCGTCCTTATCAAAGCCAAACTGCATCACCCGCATACCGGGATAACCGCAGCCCTTGAGAAGCGCGCGCACGCGATCGTTCACCGCACCCAGGTCCTCAGCCACAACGTCCAGTTCGGGAATGTCCTTTTTGACCTTCTTGAAGAAATCCAGACCGGGGCCCACGATCCAGCGGCCCTTGCGGGCATTGGGAGCGCCGGCAGCCACGGAATAGTAATTGGCAAAGCCGATGAAATGGTCGATGCGCACCCGGTCAAACAGCTGCGCCATGCCCCGCAGACGATCCATCCAGAAGCCGTAGCCGTGGCGCTTCAGATGCGTCCAGCGATACAGGGGATTGCCCCACAGCTGACCGTCCTCGGAGAAGTAATCCGGCGGCACGCCCGCCACACGGCGGGGATGACGCTCCTCATCCAGCTGGAAGAACTCCGCATTCGCCCAGACGTCGGAGGAGTCCTCCGCCACATAAATGGGCATATCGCCCAGAATGATCACGTTTTTGCTGTGGGCGTATTCCCGCAGCGCATCCCACTGACGGCGGAACAGATACTGCAGGAACATCTGGTAACGCACTTCCTCCAGCAGCTCCTTTTCATACTTCGCCATGGCGTCGGCCTTGCGCAGACGGATGTCCTGATCGGGCCACTCCATCCACGAAATGTTGCCGAAATGCAGCTTGACGGCTACAAACAGGGCATAATCGTGGAGCCACGGCCACTGCGCCTGCCATTTTTCAAAGGCATTTTCGCGGATCAGATTTTCCCGCGCCGCGGCATAGGCCTTGCGCAGGTTTTCGTTTTTGAAGGCCGTCAGCCGCTCGAAATCGGCATAGCCCGTCTGCTCCGCCTTGGGCGAAACATAATCGGGCAAAAGCCCCTCTTCCTTCAGCGTTTCCAGATCGATCATATTGGGATTGCCCGCCAGCGCACAGGCGCTCTGGTAGGGCGATTCGCTGTAGCCCGTGGGGCCTACGGGCAGCACCTGCCACACGCCCATGCCGGCGTCCTACAGAAAATCAACAAAACGGCGGGCTTCCTTGCCCAGCGTACCCACATATTCTTCGCCGGGAAGCGAGGTGATATGAAGCAAAACGCCGCCGCAGCGAGATTTATTCTCGGACATAAAAAATCCTCCTCATCAAAAGCAAAGAGATTTAACCCGTATATTATAAGCAAAAAAGCAGAAGATGTAAAGAGAGAGTCCCTTGTGAACGCACATCCTTTGTACATCTGTTTCCATATCACAATCGTGCTCCCGGTACATGGAAAAAGCCCGTGGATTACCCACGGGCTTTTGTCGGAAAAATTGACTGTTTAATTCAGCTTATCGCGATAACGGTAATATGTGATCGCCTTCGTTCCGTTCTGCTCAGTAGTTGTATCATACAAATACCAATAGCCCTCATACTGTTGGCGTCCGTCAATGACCGTTTTTTTCTTCAAAGGAGAAGTCGTGGTTTTGTATTCCCATTTTCCGCTATCCTTTTTATAATTAGCTCCCTTGTATTCGGAATAAGAGTACCAATATGCTTTTGCGGAAGTATTGTAGTATTTCCAATGTCTGTAATGATACTTTGTTACATAAATCGGTTCATATTCGATTTTCGTATCTACATCACGCGTAGACGACGAAGAAACCGGCGTAGTGCTCCATGCAGACCACGCAGACCATTTATCTTCTTTGGGTATAATATTGATAATCACACTGTTATTATTGATAGCAGTACTGCTGCTGCCGGAAATGCTGCCGGCCTCGCTGCTGGATGCACTGCCGGAAATGCTGCCGGATGTGCTGCTGGCTCCGCTGTTAGATTCGCTGCCGCTCGAATTGTCGATATCGTTTTTTATGTCGGTGTCATTTTCTGTGTCAGTTTTATCGCTTTTTTTATCCGTATCTTTGTCTTTGCTGTTGCTGCTGCCGGATCCTCCCCCCAAATTAGTTTGTGTTTCACAGATCCAGCCAAGCATACCGCTGACTTCAATCTGATACCACGCATAGCCGTTGGTGGCCTTTTTACAATCCAGAATTTTAAAAGAACTGCCAACTCCTACGCCGTCTATCCGGTCATAGCTTGTTCCAGGGCCCGTACGCACGTTTGCCGATTTGACGATTTTTACCCGCTTTCCGATAACGTTCTGCTCTGCGGAAGTTGTTGAGTCGTCGCGATGATTATAACTGTACTGCGCACGGGCAAGGCTGTCATAAAACATTGAAACGGTACTGTACAGATCAAATGCCGCATTATAGTTTCCCTGCAGCTCGTATACACGTGCATCATAATAAGTCTTCAGCATGGAAACACTACCGATGGCAGAATACTGCGGATAAGTGTAAATCACCGCGTTGATCTTCTGCTCGTAGTTCTGTAATAACTGCAGATACATTTCACAATCCGTATAACGGGAATCCCGCAGGTTGATCAAAACCTGCGTATACATGGACAGCGCGGAGCATTCTCCGTTGCTGTAATTCCCCAACGCTTCGAAATCTCTTTGCAGTTGATTCAGATCAATGTATATGCTTTGTGTATTCAACAGATAATTGTTCAGTCTGTCAAGACAATCCATATACTGTGTGGACATCTGATCTGCCGTCGCCGAAAAGCTCATCGAGCCCATCAGCACAACCAGCATTATGATACTGATCCATTTTTTCATCGTTCATATTCCTTTCCCGGAGGGTATGCCTCTCCTTTTTTCTTATTTTAACCTGATTCAGGTTAAATGTCAATAATCTGAAACAGGTTATCGTATGATTTTTGCCAAAAGAAGGAGGCGAAAATATGTATCAGCGTTTGCGCGATCTGCGGGAAGATCACGATATGACACAAAAAGAACTCTCGATAAAACTTGGAATGTCTCAGACCGGCTATTCCAAATATGAAACGGGTGAAAATGACGTTCCCACCATTATTTTGATCCGTCTTTCACGGCTGTATAACGTAAGTATTGATTATTTATTGGGTGAAACCAATGAACCCAACCGTTATCCTGCTGTTCCGAATCGTTGACATTCTTTCCTTTTTATGATACTTTTTTTATAGAAACGGAGGAATGTAAATATGTCCACCACTACATATAAATGCCCTGCCTGCGGCTCTCCGCTTTTGTGGGGATCGGACGGGGTCAAATGCCCCGGCTGCGATAACGAATACAAAGCCGAGGATATTCAGCAGTACGCCGAGGCGCTGGAAAAAAACGAGCAGCCTTCCCGTATGGAATGGGGCGGCTTTGAAAACCATCCGGTTTTCTCCGGGGAAGAAGCGGAAAGCATGCGTATGTTCAACTGCACCACCTGCGGCGCAGAGCTCATGACCGATCAGAACACCGCCGCCACCCGGTGCGTGTACTGCGGCAGCCCCGCGCTCATCCCCGAGCGCTTTGAGGGCGACCTGCGTCCCGATGCGGTGATCCCCTTTGTGGTGTCCCGCGAGGAGGCCGAACAAAAGCTTCGCGCCCACTTCCACGGCAAGAAGCTTTTGCCCGATGATTTCATCCGCAACTGCCATGTGGAGGAAGTCACGGGACTGTATGTGCCCTACTACCTGTTTGACTGCAAGGCCGATGCCCGCATGACCTATCGGGCGACCCGCGTCAGCACCCGCCGCCGCGGCGAATATATGTACACCTACACCCGTCATTATTACATTGTGCGCGAGGGCGCGGTGGAATTCAGCCGCATTCCGGTGGATGCCTCCTCCCGCGTGGACAATGTGCTCACCGAAGCCATCGAGCCCTTTGATTACAACGCGCTGTGCGATTTCCAAATGCCTTATATGTCGGGCTTCCAGGCGGACAAGCGCAACGAAAGCATTGATTCCTGCGTGCCCCGCATCAATCAGCGCGTGGAAGAAAGCACCCGCGACGCCTTCCGTGATACCGTCGCGGGCTATGCCACCGTGGTGAACGACGGCGCGCAGCTGAACATGACCCAGGGCGACACCCGCTATGTGCTTTTGCCCGTGTGGCTTTTCACCGTGCGCTACGGCGAAAACAGTTTCCCCTTTGCCGTCAACGGACAAACGGGCAAGCTGGTGGGCGAGCTGCCTGTGGATAAAAAGAAATACCGCCTGCTCAAGCTCAAGCTGTGCGCAGGCGCGGCAGCGGCGATCTTTGCGATCCTCTCGCTGCTGGGCGTGTAAGGAGGTAGAAACCATGAAAAAACTGCTTTGCTGCTTCCTTCTTCTCCTTCTTTTGTGCACTTCGGCCTATGCCGCTCCCCTGCGTGTGGCGGATAACGCCTCTCTTCTCACCGATGCCGAAACCGATACGCTCCTCAAGCGCGCCGACGAACTGTCCGCAAAGCACGGGCTGGATATCATCATCGCCACCACCAACGATTCCAAGGGCATGACCCTTGGTTACTACGCCGCCGATCTGGTGGATTACAACGATTTCCGCACGGACAACATCATCCTCGTGGTCGCCATGGATCAGCGCAAGTATGTGTGCGTCACCACGGGCTACGGCATTTACGCCTTCACCGATTACACGCTGGAAAAGATCTACGACGCCATGGAAAGCGACATGATCGACGGCAATTACTTTGACGCCTTCATGACCTATCTGAACATTTCCGACCGCGTGATCACGCAGGCGAGGGAAGGCAACCCCTACGATACCAACAATCCTTTGGACACCCGCTCCCCTCAGGAGATTTGGGGTCTGCGCGCGGTATTGGCGCTCATCCCCGGCGTGATCATCGGCTGGGTCATCGCCTTCGGACAGAAAAAGCGCATGAAGTCCTCTGTGCCCCAGCGCAGCGCGGAAAATTATCTCACCCACATGGATCTGCGCCGTTCCAACGACATTTACCTGTATACCACCACCTCCCGCGTAAAGGTGCAAACCAATAACGGTGGCGGCGGCAGCAGCTCCTTCTCCGGCTCCAGCGGACGCAGCCACGGCGGCGGAGGTGGCGGACGCAGCTTCTAAAAAAATGGATTGCAGGAGGCATCCTCAAATGAAAGAATACAAACTGGTTCATCTCAACAAGGGCATCAAGTGGACCACCGAGGCCGACATCGCCCAGGCCGAGGAAGAAATCAATCAGTGGGTTGCTGACGGCTGGACGCTGCAGCAGATCGCCACGCCCTCCACTACGGGCGCGCTGGTCGGCGTGTTCTACCGTGAAAAGCAAGATACCGATTTCTGATTACGCACAAAAAACCCCTCTGCAGTGAGGGTGGTGGAAAGGAAAAGGTTATCCCTCACATTCCATCATACAAACAATAGCACCGCAGGCCTTTGCCGGCTTGCGGTGCTATGCATTGCTGTGATAGAATAAGAGCAATAAACTTGAATTTGTAAGGATAGAAAGTATGATTGTTTTAATAACGGGAGCATCGCACACAGGCAAAACTGCACTTGCTCAAAAGTTGCTCGAAAAATATAAATACCCATATCTCTCAATCGACCACCTTAAAATGGGGTTGATTCGTAGCGGAAACACCAAACTCACTCCAATGAGCGACGATAAGGATTTAACCGCATACTTA
>JAFYVB010000024.1 GCA_017549335.1 Clostridia bacterium
GCACCACGTTGCTGGTGACCACCAGCAGGATCATGGCGGAGAGCATGGTCATGGCCACGAGGGATACGCCGTAGGTCATGGTGTACATTACGCCCTGATAGGTGGCGCGGTACAAAAGGGCGATCACCAGACCGATGACGAAGGCGAGCGCCATGGTAAGAAGAGCGTCCGGCAGAGAGAAGGCTACAGCCTTTTCAAAGAAGGCGCTGGAGAAAAGCGTGCTGAGAACTTGCGTGTTCATCGATAATCCCTCGCTTAATCATAGGTGTGGCAGGCTTCGAACTTGGAAAAGGACATGGGCCTGCTTTGACAGTTGGTGATGAGCCGGATGATCTCGGGCAGGTATTCGTCGTATTTGACTTCGATCAGCACAAAATCCGGCGATTGTGTCCGCGGACGGGGCTGATCGACTTTAAGAAAATCGGGGCTGTACACGCCGGTGCGGATGTCGCTGTCCAGCGTCACGCGTACATTGGCAGGGCCGTATACGAAGGCTTCCCGCAGATAATGCACCTGTACGCGGGGGCGAAGCAGCTCCCGCTTCATCTGCAGGCAGAGCTCGCGCACCAGTTCGCGGGAATCGCTGAGCATCCAGTCGATATCGCCTTGGCAGATGCGTTCCACCTCACTGCGCGTCAGGCTGGTTCCCCGCTTGTGGCAAAGCTTTACCACCTTGCTTTTGCATTCCAGACGGAAATGCTCCAGATTGTCATTGTAATACCGGATGCGGTACTTATGCCGGACGGGAACGCCCACCTGCTTTTCCATCAGCGCGCGGTCGGTGGGGGTATCAAAGTAAATGCTGTGGATCTCATAGGTGCCGTCAGGACGGGCGTGCTTATCCCGCTGCATAACGGCGGCCAAACGGGTGCGCAGCGCGGCGGCTTCCGCTGCCGTCACACGGGTTTTGATTTCGTGGCGCATCCGTTCATCCCTTTCATGCTTTGATGCTGCGGGCGCAGCTTTCTTATTCTAACATGATTTTCTTTTCTTCGCAAGGGAAATACGCTTGTGTTCTTGAAAGGAAGGGGGAGAATGTGGTAATATATCAAAAGAATATCCTTTTCGGAGGGAATTGACATGAATAAAAAGAAACAAGTGAAAAAAGGCGGCCTTTTCACGACGGTTCTGGCAGCGCTATTGCTGATTGTTTATTTCTTTATCGGCGGCGGTGACGGGGCGGATCTGCCCAAGGTTATAACGCCCACTCAAGCACCTGCGCAGGTACAGAAAATCGACGAGGACGGCGCTTATACATCCAAGGAGGACGTGGCGCTGTATCTGCATACCTACGGCAAGCTGCCATCCAACTTTATTACAAAAAGCGAAGCGGAAAAGCTGGGATGGAACGGCGGCGGATTGGAATCGATCGCTCCCGGAAAGTGCATCGGCGGCGACCGCTTCGGCAATTATGAAGGGCTCCTGCCCAAGAAAAGCGGAAGAACCTATACCGAATGCGATATCGATACCCTGGGCAAAAGCAGCCGCGGGGCAAAGCGCATCGTCTTTTCCAATGACGGGCTGATCTACTATACCCACGATCACTACGAAAGCTTTACGCTTCTGTACGGGGAGGGATCATGATGCGGCGCGTTGTCCTTGATCTTCGAGCCTTTGATGACCGCGAACAGCTGCACGCTTATCTGCAGGAAAAACTGGGTTTACCTGCCTATTACGGCAGGAATCTGGATGCATTGTATGATTGCCTGACCGATACTTGGGAGGAGACGGGCATCATTTTGCATCTCCCAGAAAGAATGGGAAACTATACCCCGGCGCTTCAGGAAGTATTTGAGGACGCCTGCAGGGTAAATTCCAATCTGCATATGCTGGAGGAAGAGAATATGAAGCTTGCCAATGATAAGAATGCCGCTTTCCCGCGGCTTTGCGCCCATCGCGGATACAATTTTATCGCTCCCGAAAACACGCTGCCTGCCTTTGCGCTGGCGGTATCCATGGGCGCTCAGGAGATCGAACTGGATCTGTGGCCCAGCAGGGACGGCGATCTGATCGTCTGCCACGACCCCAAGGTGGATCGCACCACCAACGGCACGGGCAGCATCAGCGATTTGACCACCAAGGAGATCCGGATGCTGGATGCGGGCGAAAAGTTTTCCCCTGCCTTCAAGGGAACGAAACTGCCTTTGTTTGAAGAAGTGCTGGATCTCTTCGGCGGCAAGGTGATTTTTAATATTCATATCAAATCGCCTGTCCGCACCAAGGTAAAAGCCGAAAGAATGAGCCAGCGCAGCCGCGAGTGGAGCCATTTCTATAACAATCGTATCGAAACCTTCCCGCCGCTGCCGGTGGGGATTGAGGAGATTGTTCCCGAGTACGAGAACCGTCCGCTGCTGCCCTATCCCGAAAAGGATTTCCAAAAGATCCTCGATACGCTGGATGCGTTCAAGTGCCGCGAGCATGCCTACATCGCCGGCGAAAAGGACGTGCTGCACACCGCCCGTGAGATGGCGCCCGATATCGCCCGCTGCTGTCTGGAAGGGCACATGAATTTCACCATCGTGGATCATGCCATTGAATACGGCTGCAAAAAGCTGCAGTTCTGCAAGAATCTGACCACGCAGGCCATGATTGACAAGGCCAGGAAACACGGACTGATCTGCAATCTCTTCTGGGCGGACAGCGCCGAGGAAGCCAAAGCGTATATGGATATCGGTATTGACTGCGTGCTGACCAACAATTTCGCCGCCGTCAAAGCAGGTTTGGAAGCGATGGGCGCGGGATCTTTTGAACGCTGATAAAACAAAAAATGCGGCAGGGGCAAATGCTCCGCGCCGCACTTTTTTTGTATTTGCCAGATAAAACCGCTTGCGTGAATGTAAAAGAAGCCTATAATAATATCATCACCTTTGGGGAGGATGATTTTTGTGCCGAATTTTAATTTGCCCGACAGCGTGTTTGAAAACGCCGCGAAAGCGTTTCCCACGCCTTTTTTTCTTTATGACGAAGCGGGCATCCGTCAAACGATCCGCAGTGTTAAAGCGGCCTTTTCGTGGGCGCCGCATTTTATGGAGTATTTTGCAGTCAAGGCGCTGCCCAATCCCGAAGTTCTGCGCATTTTTGTGGAGGAAGGCTTCGGCCTTGATTGCGCATCGGAGTGCGAACTGATGCTGGCCCGGCGCGCGGGGGCACAGGGGAAGATCATGTTCAGTGCCAACGACGTGCCTTCGGGAGAATTTGCCTATGCGAATCAACTGGGCGCGATCCTCAATCTGGATGATATCACCGATATCGAGCAGATCCTTTCCGAATGCGGAAGAATGCCCGAAGTCATCAGCATTCGTTTTAATCCCGGAGGCGGGTTCATTGCTGACAACGATATCATCGGCAGCCCTGAAGAAAGCAAATACGGCTGGACGCTTGCGCAGATGCGGGAAGGCTTGAAGCGGCTTAAAGGGCTTGGCGTAAAGAAATTCGGTATTCATGCGCTGCTGTCCAGCAATGCCCTTGAAAGTGCGTATTATCCCATGCTGGCTGAGCTTTTGATGCAGACGGCTCATGATCTTTCTGCCGAAAGCGGCGTTGAAGTGGCGTTTGTCAATCTTTCGGGCGGCGTGGGCATCCCGTATCTGCCCGAGGAAAAGCCCGTTGATTTCTCCGCCGTCGGAAAAGCTGTGGAAAAAGCCTATCGGAAAGTGTTTGGCGAGCCCACAAAGGGAAATGTAGCCATCTGCGCGGAGCTTGGCCGCTATATGACAGGCCCCCACGGGTGGCTTGTGACAAAGGCGATCCACCGCAAGGATATTTACCGCAATTATATCGGCGTGGACGGGTGCTCTGCGCAGCTGCCGCGCCCCTCCATCTACGGGGCATATCATCATATTTCGGTTGTGGGCAAGCGGGATGCGACGCATACGGAAGTTTATGACGTAGTGGGCTCTTTGTGTGAAAACAGCGATAAATTCGCCGTTCAGCGGCAGCTCCCCAAAGTCGAAATGGGGGATATCCTGCTCATCCACGACGCGGGCGCCCATTGCTATGCCATGGGGCATAATTACAACGGGCGATTGCGGTGTGCCGAGATCATGCTGAAAGAAAACGGCGAACTGAGGATGATCCGTCGCGCCGAAACGCCTGAAGATTATTTTGCAACGCTTTTGTGAGGACAACGATGGAAAAGACGCTTGAGAAGCGGCAGTCGCTGCAATGCAAGATCTATCCGCTCAATACGCTGTCGCCTTATAAGTATGTGGTGGTTTGCGCAAGGTGCGGTGATCGGTGGCTGCTCAGCCGGCATAAAAAGCGGGAGACATGGGAGACCCAGGGCGGTCATATCGAGCAGGGTGAAACGCCTCTTGACGCCGCCCGCCGCGAGCTTTACGAGGAAAGCGGCGCGGATGAAGCCGATTTTTATCCCGTGTGCGATTACTACGGTTATGATGCCCACGGTCATGCCAACGGCATGGTGTTTCTGGCGGTGATTCGGCACAGGGGAACGCTTCCCGAAAGCGAAATGAAGGAAGTGCGGCTGTTTGACAAGCTGCCTGAGAATCTGACCTATCCCCATGTTTCGCCTGTGTTGTATGCAGAGGCGGAGAAAGTTCTCAATCAGACAGAAGAATAAGAAAAGCGCCGGAAACTTGGTTTCCGACGCTTTTTTGATGGTTTTATCAGCCCTTCTGGCCCAAATACTTAATGTCTTCGTTATCAAAGAACGCAACTGCGGCATAGCCGGCTGTTTCCAGCGCACCCAGCTGCTTGCCCAGCTTCCTGGCCTGAGGCATAACGGTCACGGCATATTCGCCCTGCAGACGGCGGGCTTTCATGAGTACTTCGGCAAAGTCCGCGTCATCGCGGTACAGAAGCGCCATTTTCTTTGCGACAGGGGGCTGATAATTCTGATCCATCAGGATGGCGCAGATGCGCTCAAAGCCGATGGAGAAGCCCACGGCGCTGACGTTCTGACCGAGGAATTTGCCGATCATGCCGTCGTAGCGTCCACCGCCGCCGATGGCGCCGGGGAAATCCTTGCAGGCAATTTCAAATACAACGCCGGTGTAATAGCCCTGACCGCGTACAAGGGAGGGGCAGTAGGAGATGCCGTATGCGCCGGAGGAGAGCTTGTTTACGGTGTCGATGATGCGCTGCAGATTTTCGACATAGGTTTTGTCTTCCATGCAAAGGGCGATGCGCTCCAGAGAGCATTCGCCGCTATTCAGGAAATCGCGCAGCTTTTCAACGGCCTCGGCGGGGCATTCCTTGCTTGTCAGCTCGGCGCATACACCATCTGCGCCGATCTTGTCCAGCTTGTCAAAGGAAATGCACACGCTCTGCAGCGTATCCTTTTCAAAGCCCATGCTTTCCAGCATGCCGTGGAGCAAACGGCGGTCGTTGATGTTGACGGTAAAATCCTTAAAGCCGATGGAGAGCAGCGCACGCGCCGTTACGTCGATCAGCTCGATTTCAGCGTTGATGCTGTCATCGCCCAGAATGTCGATATCGCACTGGATGAACTCGCGCAGACGGCCTTTTTGCGGACGCTCGGCACGGAACACGCGGTCGGTCTGGATGACCTTGAAGGGCGTGGGCAGAACGGCGCGGTTGGCGGCGTAAAAGCGGGACAGGGGCAGCGTCAGATCGTAGCGCAGACCCATGTCGGACAGGGACTTTTCATCGCCTTTGGCAAGGGCTGCTTCCAGCTTTTCGCCGCGCTTGAGCACTTTGAAAATCAGGTTCAGGTTGTCGCCGCCTTCACTCTTGTCCAGATTTTCGGCGTCTTCCAGCATGGGGGTGGAAATGCGCTCAAAGCCGTTGGCGCGATATACGGAAAGAATGCTCTGCTGCACGTAGTCGCGCAGACGCATTTCATCCGGCAGATAATCTTTCATGCCCTTGAGGGGATTGATCTTCATAAGAATAACTCCTTTAAGTGGGATACTACTAATTATATAGCAAAGTGTGATTTCGTCAAGCTTAAAGCCCCAGCGCCGCAGCGGCCAGCCACTTGGCAGACTGGAGAAGCGAGGGGATCGGCGCACACTCGCGAACGGAATGAATGCCGCTGCCCAAAACACCCAGGTTATCAATGCAGGGGATGCCGTATACTGTTACGTCGGCTGCGTCCGAACCGCCCGTGCTCTTGCTGGCGGCCAGCGGATCCATACCGCAGGAGGTGAAGCAGCTGTTCAGATGCTCAAGCAGCTGCACATTGCGCTCATGATATTCCATGGCTACACGGAAGCTTTCCTGCTTCAATTCGCAGGTGCAGCCCTTTACGTGCACGGTTTGGGCAATGGCTTTCACATAGCCCTTGACCCATTCCAACTGATCCTGCGTGGCAAAACGGATGTTGGCGAGGATCTCGCATTTTCCGGGAACGGTATTGGCGGCGTTTCCGCCTTCGATGGTGCCCACGTTACAGGTAAGGCCTTCGGCATCCTTGAGCTTTTCCAGTTCGATGATCTTGTGGGCAGCGTCCAGAATGGCGCTGGCGCCCTCGGTGGCGCAGCGGCTGGCATGGGCTTCCTTGCCGGTGACGATCAGACGATAGGTGATGATGCCCTTGCGCTGTAAACAGGCATTCCCGGGCGTGGCGCCTTCGAGATTAAGAAATGCAATGGCGTCCTTGGCTTTTTCGCACATCCAGTTGATCGTGGCCTTCTTGCTCAGCTTGCTGCCTACTTCCTCATCGCTTTGCAAAAGCAGCTGTACGGGGCGCTGTTTGTAACCGCACTTTTCCAGTGCATCCATGGCAAGCAGCGCAGCCACGATGCCGCCCTTGCAGTCGCATACGCCGGGGCCGTAGATGGTATCGCCCTCAATGCGTACGGGCGTTTTGCCGAACAGCCCGATGGGGTGCACGGTATCAATGTGTCCCGACAGCGCCAGAGGCTTTGCATCGATTTCGGGATTCATGGTGATGCACACGGCGTTGCCGGATACAGGCTGCTCGAGAACTTCGGTTTTCCAGCCATGCTGCTTTGCAAAATCAATGAAATACTGACCGCAGCGGTCTACGGCGGCTTTATCCACCGTAGGGCTTTCGAGCTCGCAGCATTCCTGCCATACGCTCAGGTACCGGGGCAAAAGGGATTCGATCTGCTCAAAAACAGGAATGTAATTCATAAATTCCTCTCCCTTAACTGTTGTGCTGGATGCTGATGTTTACGCCGTTGACCAAAACGCCTTCGTCGGCGCGGATGAGGATATATTTAGAGCCGTTGATGATGCGGGTTTCCACCAGATCGCTGCGGGCAGGATCCACTTTGATGACCACGTTGGGCGTGCGCACTTCAAACTGCTTGGTATCCACGATGTTGACGGCGTTCACGTCCATGCCCTTGCCGAATTCTTCGTGGTATTTTTCTTCAAAGGCGGTTACCTTTTCCTGAGGAACGCCGCAGGTTTCAAGGGCTTTGCGCACTTCGGTGGAAGAGATCTTCAGCGGGCCCGCTTCTTTGTCCAGCTTTTGCTCGGCGATGCGTTCGCGCATCTGATCATGCACGGCCTGCACCACTTCAAGGCTGCATTCTTCGGCCAAGGTGTCCTGCAGAATGCACTGGAAGGTTTCTTTCTGCTCGGCGGCAGGCCGCGGAGGATTGGCTCCAAACACAGCAGCGGAGAACTCCATGTGGTTGTCGGCGGTATCCTTGGTGTAGCAAAGAGCGTTGTAAATGTTGGCGGAGCGCTCGTCAAAGCAGGGGAAAAGGAAGCCCAGATCGGGCGCACCCACCACCCAGTCGGGATCGTTGGGATGGAATTCGTTATCCTGCGCGCAATAGCTCAGCGCGGCGCGGCTGAGCTTGACGGGGCATACGGAGCAAACGATATAGGAGAACATCTCCGTGGAATCCCCGCGGCTTTCGTCCTTGGCGCGGAACGGAATGTCATAAGCGTCGTGAGTGAGAAGGATCAGGCAGTTGTCGGTAAGCGGCAGCGCATCGATGATCCGCTGGAAGAATACCTGCACCATGTCGTCATCCTTCAAATGTGTATCGCGCAGCGCCATCAGCAGCTTGTGCTCGTCGCTTGCGCCCACGTCCTCATTGGCAAAGGCGATGTCCATCAGGTTTTTGCCGGGAATGCCGGAAAGCACCTTTTTAAACAGGGACAGGTACTTTTCGCTCTCTTCCTGGGGAAGATTGATGGGCGGCAGCTTGAAAAGGGAGATGATCTCCTTTTTCGTGTTCACATAGCAGCCGTGGATGCAGGTGATATTGGTGTTATCGACGTTAAAACGGCGGCGAAGCTCGTTGATCTCTCTGCTGTTCATACTGTTTCCTTACCTTAAAATGATAGCCGGATCGGTTGATCCGGCTTTTATTCTATCACAAAACGGGGGGATTGTGAAAGAAAAATGTGAAGATTATCAGATTATATTTCGGCCATCAGCTTGGGGATACGCTTTTCCATCCGCTCTTCAATGTAGGCCTGCAAAAGCGGCAGCGGCGCGTGTTCGGGGGCGGTTTCGCCCTTGACGCCGGCTTGCAGGGATTCTTCCAGCCACGTCAGTTCCATGGGCTTTAGTACGCTGCTGCGGCGGACGTACTCAAGGCAATCGGGGCATACAACGCCGCCTTCCTCAATGTCAAAGAGTGCGCCGCGCTCTGTATCGATGCGCAATCCGCAGTGGACGCAGTGCCTGAGGCGGGGGCGGTAGCCCAGCGATACGGCAAAGTGCAGCAGAAACGCGCTGAGCACCTGACGCGGAGCATAGTCGTGATAACTCAGATATCCCAGTGCCCGCGCCAAAAGGAGGAAAGGTTTTTGGGCGTTGTCGCCCGGCTGCACGGCGGCTTCGCATACATTGGCCATGTATGCGGCGCAGGCCAGCTTGTCAAAATCCTCCCGCAAAGGATAAAAAGAATCGGTGATCATGCAGTTGACCACAACGCACCTGTCTTTGCCGGAGAACAGCTCGAAGCTTCCCAAGGTGAATACCTCACTTGCAGGCAGCAGCGGAGATTTGGAGCGCTTGCAGCCTCTTGCCAGTGCATCCACCCGTCCCTGCGGGGTCAGCAAAGTAAGCATGCGGTCGTTTTCACGGTAATCCGCATGCCGCAGCACAATGCCTTCTGCAGAGAATGCGCCCATTTGATCAGCTCCCGGTAGAACGATAGTGTTTAAGTCCCTGGTAGAAAAGAAGCACCATGATAAACAGGAAAGCAAAGCCCGAAAGCGGCGCCAGGAATGCAACGGCAAGACCTGTATTCCACAGGGGCTTTCCGAGAATGTAGGCGGCAGGGATGTGGGTGGTGAGCGCAAAGGGCGCTACCACGCTGAAGAGCAGCCGAAGCCAGTCAGGGTAAATATCGATGGGATACTGACAGGTACTGCGTCCGCCGTAGGTGAGTACATTGATCATTTCGATGCTTTTGACGGAGAAAAAGCACAGCGTGGCTTCGATCATGAACAGTCCCAGCACCAGCGCGCTGCCGCCGATGATCGACCAGATCAGTAAAAGCACCTTGACAAAATCAAGGGATACCTTGGCCTCCATGCAGCCCATTGCAAGCGATGCAAGACCCACGAGAATGGCGCCCAGCCGGCGTGGATCGGCCTGTGAGCACAAAACCTGAAACAGTACATTCCTTGGACGGATCAGCATGGTATCCAGACTGCCCTTTTCGATCAGCGGCGAAAAGTGCGTGATTCCGCGCCCAAAAGTTTCGGTGATGTAGAAAGACGTGATGATCACGCCGAAGAAAAACAGGATCTCGCCGCCGCTCCACTGCCCGAGGTTTGTGAAGCGGTTGATCAGGAAGATCACCGCCAGCAGTTCCGTGCCCATCATGATCAGCTGGGTTACGGTCTGCATGAAGAAAGACAGGCGGTACTGCCACTGCGAGCGCATCAGCATGCGGCAGGATTTGAGGTAGAGCTTGATCGGATCCATACTCAGCCTCCCTGCACGATGACGCGCTTCAAATTGCGCGACCAGATATATCTGCCCATAAGGATCAGCGCAACTGTCCAGGCAAGCTGGAGGAGAAGCTGGGCAGGCACGTCGGAAAACGCGAATTCACCGGTATACAGGCGAATGGGCGTATCGATGATCTGCGCGAAAGGGTTGAATGCATTGAACCGCTGCCATGAATCGGGGAACATATTCAGCGGAATGATATTGCCCGCCAGAAAGATCCTTACAAGCCCGAGAGCGGCGGTGATGCCGCGGTTGTCCAGCGTGCGAATACTCAGCCCGCTGCTGATCGCTTCAAGCGCTGCAACAACGATAAAGCCAAGGGACAGCGATACAAGGCATAAAAGCAGATGGGCAAAACTATGAGGCAGTGAAAGTCCGATGCCCTTGGGGAGCAGCAGCGCAAAGACCAGCATGGGCGCGGCACGCAGCGCGCAGCCCATCACTTTTTGCGCAAGCGCACGGGAAAACCAATACCAGTACTGATCCACGGGCCGCACCAGCTGATAGACGATATCGCCCTTGAGGATGATTGCGTTAAGCTCCATATCGTTTGATACCAGCATACGGAAGCATGCCTGTTGGAACCATACGTAGGTGGCGGTGGCGGCGATGACCTCGGCTGTCTGCGTGGGCATCTGGATGGTGCGATAGAGATAAATGAGAATCAGCCCGAAAAACATCTGGCAGATGACGCCGCCGATGGCTGCGGCCCGGTACTGCGTTTCCAGTTTCAGGCGCATCAGAAAGGTGCTTAAATACACTCTCATAGCGCCATCTCCCTGTACATATCGGCGATCATGTGATCAATGTTGCGTTCGTGCAGCGTCATTTCGGCGATGGCGCCGCCCGATTGCAAAAGCGCAAGCATCCGGTCGGTGGGCAGTTCCTTGGGGGGATAGGTGATGACGTACACTTCGCCTTCCTGCGCTGTGTGCGTACATTGGGGAAGGGCAGGAAGTGCGCCGCCTGAGTGATAGCGCACGCGCACGGTTCGCAGCGTATCATATTTGTACAAAAGGTTTTGCAGGCTGCCGTCAAACAAAAGCTTGCCGCGGCCCAATACCATCACCCGCGAACACAGGGCGGAAATATCTTCCATATCATGGGTGGTGAGCATGACGGTGGTGCCGTGGGCTTTGTTTTCCTGCAAGAGGAATTCTCGAAGCTTCAATTTGCTGACAGCATCAAGCCCGATGGTAGGTTCATCCAGGAACAAAAGCTCAGGGCTGTGCAGCAGGCTGCCGCCAAGCTCAGCGCGCATGCGCATGCCAAGGCTCAACTGACGCAGAGGCGTATGCAGAAAATCGCCCAGCGAAAGCGCTTCGGTCAGTTCCTCAAGACGCTTTTTATACTGATTTTCGGGCAGGCGGTAAATATCCCGCAGCAGCCGGTAACTGTCGATCACCGGCACGTCCCACCATAGCTGGGAACGCTGACCGAACACGACGCCGATATGCTTTGCGTGTTCCTTGCGATTCTTCCAAGGGGTGACGCCGCCCACGGTTGCTTCGCCTTCGCTGGCTGTTAAAATGCCGCAAAGCAGCTTAACCGTGGTGGATTTGCCCGCGCCGTTGGGGCCGATATAGCCCACCAGCTCGCCCTTCTCAATCTCGAAAGAAACGTGATCGAGGGCATGGACAACGCTTTTTTCGCGCAGCAGCTTACCGTCCTTCTTTTTGCGGACGGTGAACTCTTTGGTGAGGTTATTCACTTGTATGTACGCCATGCTCAGCTCCTTGTCCGGAGGATTTCCTCGTCCTCCTCGAGCACTCTGTACATTTCGGCGGCGTTTTCCTTGCGTACCACTTCGCGTACGTCGGTGATCTGATACCGTCCCACCCGCGCGCCAAAGCGGATCTCCAGCACGTCGCCGGCTTTCACCTCGGCTCCGGGCTTGCAGACCTTTCCGTTGATGGATACGCGGCCGCCGTCGCACGCTTCCTTGGCGACTGTACGGCGCTTGATGATGCGCGATACTTTAAGAAACTTGTCAAGACGCATGTTTTTTCTCCTTTTGGTATTGTTTGTAACGGCCCGGAGGGAGAATAAAACGGTTTAAGAGGGAACAATATTGTATTAAATAAGTCGGGATTTGTCAAGGAAAAGGGCGGTTTCCGAGCAGATAACAGGATAGAACGCAAGGATGAGACCGCGAAGGGGAAGGGCTGACCGATTCATCCTCTGCTGGGGGCATACCAATTCCGGCGAAGCAGCTGTTTTCAGCTTCATGCACTCACGGCGTATCCACTGGCTGGTAGCTATCTTTTTCGCTTTATCCTCACATTGCACTGCCAGGTCAAACAGGTCTTTCAGCGTTTCGTCCGTCTGCGACAGACGCTTGATTTTTTCTGTCATGTTCATTTCCTCCTTGAAATAAAAAGACGGCGTACTCATAATGAGTAGCCGTCAATGCGGATTGGGCAGCCTTTATGCTGATTATATTTTACTCGATGGGCAAACCTTTCATACCCAAAGTGTCTAATTTAAGATTCCAGATGCTATCAGGAAGTTCTTTTATCTTAGTATTGCTAATATCAAGGGTGCGCAAGTCTGAAAGATTACCTATTGATTCAGGAAGTGCTTCTATTTCAGTATTGCTAATATCAATGTAGTTCAAGTTTGAAAGATTACCTATTGATTCGGGAAGTGAATCGATATTTGTCCAATTAATAATCAGTGTTTCCAATTTTACCAAATTACCAAGTGAATCAGATAACGAAGTTATATTCCAGCCGCATACTTTTAGATAAACCAATTGTGTTAGTGTGTAAAATTCTTCAGGAAATTCTGTTCCTATATATATGTTCGTATTGTTCAGCGTGAAGCTCCTCAAATTTCTTAAATATCCAATACCGGTTAAGTCAGCAATAGAACCGTAATCGGTTTTATACATTATACTAAAACTGCTAATTTCATCCAATTCAGCTTGCGTTACTGTTTGTTCGATGCTTATTTTTCCAGTCTTTTCACGGATGAATTTTGCAAAGGCAATATCCGGGAATAGGTCTTTGATTTTTCCCAAACTCCCATCATGAGTACTATCAGTCAATTCATTAGTGCGAATCTTTTGACCCAATGCTGTATTAACGGCATTAAGTTTAACGATCATTTCATCACGTATTTGTTTTAACTCGTCAATGGAAAGAGTCTCGTATTCCTCTGCAAATGCAAAGGAAGTAGAAACGATGAGGAGTAGTGCCGTTATCAGAGCAACGATTGTCTTCATGATACAATACCTTCCTTACTTACCAATGTTCCTCAGACGGAACTTATATTCTTTACCGTCCTTCTTTTTGCGGACGGTGAACTCCTTTACGAGGTTATTCACTTGTATGTACGCCATGCTCAGCTCCTTGTCCGGAGGATTTCCTCGTCCTCCTCGAGCACTCTGTACATTTCGGCAGCGTTTTCCTTGCGTACCACTTCACGCACGTCGGTGATCTGATACCGTCCCACCCGCGAGCCAAAGCGGATCTCCAGCACGTCGCCGGCTTTCACCTCGGCTCCGGGCTTGCAGACCTTACCGTTGATGGATACGCGACCGCCGTCGCAGGCTTCCTTGGCGACTGTACGGCGCTTGATGATGCGCGATACTTTGAGAAACTTGTCAAGACGCATGTTTTTTCTCCTTTTGGTATTGCTTGTAACGGCCCGGAGGGAGAATAAAACGGTTTAAGAGGGAACAATATTGTATTAAAAAAGCGTAGTTTTGTCAAGAAAAAGCGCTCTTTCTGACCGGATAATCAGGCAAAGCAGATGCCGTTGTGAGTTTATATGGGGAATGCATATCGCCGCCCTCTGCTTATGTTTAAGCAAGAATATAAGCCCCTGCAAACGCTTTGGGGATAAAACAATTTGTGATAGGAGAAAAAGAAAAAGCCCGTGGAAACACAGGCTGTGAGATTATAGAGATTAGGGAGTTTTCAGTGTAACAGTCTTTGTAGTGATACTATTACCGCGCACATCGGTAATGACGCAGTATACCTGACGCCCGGAGTTTTCTTTTGTCATCCTGCAAGAGTAAGTACTACCGGTTACAGAAGATTTACCAAACTTCGTAGAAGACGGATTTTTCACATACCAAGTGTAAGTCAAGTTATTTCCTGTAGCTTCTACAGTTGTTTCTACAACTTCCCCAACTTTGGCAGTAGCGTTTGTGGGCTGCTTGATGATTTTAAGGTCTATTTTACACTTGCTGCAGTATTTTGTGATCTTTCCTTTTCCGTTGCAGTCGGAACAATTAATTGTATACGTTTTCAAGCCTTTACACGTACCGCAGATAAAGTATCCGTAACCGTCGCAACTGCTGCAGGCTCTATAGCCGCTTTGTTTACAGGCGTTACATTTTTGGTATACCCCCGCGCCATTACAGCGCCAACAAGTGTCACGCCCGATTTTTCCTGTGCCGTCGCAGTAGAAACATTGGAGTCTGCCTTTGCCACTACAGGTCCAGCAACGTACGTATCCCTTTGCAGAACAACTTCTGCAATCGCGTTTGCCGTATTTATCACACATACCGCAGGTTCTGTCTTTTTTACCGTCACCGCCGCAAGTGCTGCACTTGCTTGTGATTTTACCATCTCCGCCGCATTTTGCGCATGGTGTTGGCTTGGGAGTGGCTGTCGGTTTTTTTGCTGTGGCCTTAGGCGTAGGCGTTGTCAGTTTTTTATCAACAACAGGAGTGTTGCTAACGTTATTGTTGGTTACGGGTACGGTTTCCTTTGCTTCCTGACCGGTGATGCTCAATGTGACGGTATCGGTAAGAGCTTTGTTTCCGTTTGCATCGGTAATAAGACAATATACCTTGCGGCCGGAGTTTTCTTCGGTCAGCCTAAAAGAATACGTGCTGCCGGTGACGGAGGACTTGCTAAACTTTGCAGAAGAGGAATTCTTAATGTACCAAGTATAGGTCAAATCCTTACCGGTTGCTTCAACGGTGGTTTTTACAACCTCGCCTGCTTTCGCTGTGGCATTGACCGGCTGTTTGTTAATTTTTATTTTGGACGATGTTGTATCTAAACCAAGCTTCGGTATATTTACGTATTCGATTTGAAGCTGCTTCTTTGAATCAACTACTGCATTGGCGAAACCGATGGAAGGATAGGGTGTGAATTCTTCGTTGTCATAACTGTACCAATAATAATCATATATTTGTAACTGATTCATATTTCGGAAAATATAGTTTAACATTTTTGCCGCTTTCGCTGAAGAAAGGTTCCACCAGGCATTTTTTGAATGATGACTACGTATCTGTATCGTATACTCGTTCGACTTTTCCGCTATAACGCAATTGTCAAGGAATCCAATCAAATAACTATCAAAATTCTTTCCCGTCATAGCGTTCAATTTGTTAATGCTCGTCTGAGCAGAAGTGACAGCGATGGGATCTAAAATACACGTGTCTACATATCCTTTTTTCCCTTTATATGATACGTATGCAAAATTGTTGTTTGACGTACTATACCTGATAAATTGTACAGTAGCACCATCTGGAATGGAACAGAGTATTTTTCCGCTTCCGTCGCGAAGTGTTGCAGAGGATTCGTTGTAACTGTCTACTTTTGCATTCATAACCGGTTCGTATTTATATTCATCCCATACAACAATTATTTTCAGGATATCCCAAGAGGCGACACTTGTTACTTTATAGTCGGAATTTACAGAAAGCTTTGCACGGGCAACAACAAGTTCGGTTTCCAATCCTTTAACTGCTGTTTTCTTAATTTCATTCAAGACAGTATAAGAAGCTTTCTTCCCATTGATTGAAAGAATAATGTCATTTACTTTTAGACCTGCTTTTTCGGCAGGTGAAGACGGATCTATCTCGCACACATATAGCCCCTCAGGCAATTTGGAATAAAGCTGATCCGAAACCCCGATTCCGATGGAGACGGGGGCAGCTGCCAATCCGGTGGATACCAAAGCAGTGAAAAGAAGAATGACTACTAAAACGAGCTTTTTCATTATTATAGGCTCCTTTCATATAGCAGCAGAAATATATGGAAAGAACTGGGATAACTAATACCAATTTAGCATATAATTGCGGCAGCGTCAACATAACAATGTAACTTTTTCTTTGGCATTATCTATCAAAAAATAGTATAGCGCAACATCTCATTTTTATCAACGAAAAGCCCCGTATCTCTACAGAACTTGCATACAAAGATAGTTCATGCCTGCACCGCAGCCAATCGTGGCATTTGCACCAACGGGAGGGTAAAGAAAAGCCGGGATTGTGCTTGACGGAAAAGCGGTCCTCGGGGTACAATACAGGCAAATGATTCTGTCTGATGGAGAAGATGATAGATGAAAACGCTGATTGAATTATACGACGAGAGTCCGCTGAAAAATGTTTTGGCCAGCGAGATGTTCAGGCCGGAGCGTACGGTGTTTATTTGCCCGCCCGAAGTGGGGAATAACAAGCACCTGCAAAGAAAACTCAGGGAGTACTTTGTCCATCGCGGCGTAAAAAGCGAGCTTGAGTTTGTTACGGCCAGTCTGCTGGATGCCACGCAGGTGGAAAAGCGGCTGCTTGAAACGGTGAAACGCTATCCCGACTGTGCACTGGATGTAGCCGGCGGCACGGATGCCGCACTTTTCGCCGGCGGATCGCTTTGTGCGTCTTTTCCTGTGCCTGCCTTTACCTACAGCCGCAGGAACAATACTTTCTACGATATCAAAAACGCGCCCTTTGCCCGCAATTTGCCCTGTGAGGTGAAGCTTTCGGTGGAGGATTGCTTTTTGATGGCAGGGGGATCCATGCGCACAGGCCGCGTGAGTGATGACGTGGATATCGGCGCGTACATGGATCTGATTGATCCCATGTTTTCGGTTTATCTCCGTTTCCGCCGCGATTGGCCGAAAATCGTGGGTTACATTCAGCGCATTTCCCAAAACAAAGCGGATACCGCGACTTCCGTGTACGCAGAGGGTGCATATACCGTCAAGGGGGATTACGGGCGCAGAGTATCGGCGAATGAAGATGTTCTGACGGCCCTTGAAAAGGTGGGTGCTATATATGATCTTCGGATCCTTCGGGGCGAGCGGGTGGCATTTACCTTCCGCGATGAGGTGATCCGCAAGTGGCTTCGCGACGTGGGCAGCCTGCTTGAAATGTACACCTACAAGGCGTGTGTGGATTCGGGATTGTTTGATGACGTGCGCGTCAGCGCCATTGTGGACTGGAACGGCGAAAAGCCGCAGAAGGACAGCGTGACCAACGAGCTGGACGTGATGACCACCCGCGGCGTGCGGCCGTTCTTCATCAGCTGCAAGACGGGGGCGGTGCAGACCGAAGCGCTGAACGAATTGGCCATTCTGCGGGATCGCTTTGGCAGCAAGGTAGCCCGCGCAGCCATCGTGACCTGCGAACGGGGCTCCGGCAGTGCTTCCATGCGCCGCCGCGCACAGGAACTGGGCATTGACGTGATCGATTTGAATGACTTGCAAAGCGGCGCCATCGGTGCGTGCCTCAAGGCACTGGTAAGATAAAGGATACAGCGCTGTTTTAGCGCAAAATGAAAGGGACTTTGATTTTCCAAAGTCCCTTTTCACGTTATTTGCTCTTTTTATAATTCCAGTTGGTCTGGGGAATGTCTTTCATGGAGGCGGGGTATTTCCCGTCTTTTTTGAGGACAAAGCCCAGATCGTAATCCAGAATCATTTTGCCGCTGAACACGGTAATGCTGTCTGTCTCAGCGGTGCCCGACTGGCCTTCCGGCAGCACGCTGGCGACCTTGGGGAAGTCGGTGCGGTGCTTGGCGGTTTTCACCTCCGCGGGCAGGGTGACTTTCATGGTATAGACGCCGGGGAAGAGATCGTTGATGCGGTAGCGACCGAAGCTGTCGGTTACCGTTTCGGCGGCCTTTTCACCGTACTGGTACAGTTCGATTTTGATGCCGGGGATGCCCTTTTCGCCGCCATCCTGCAGGCCGTTTTTGTTTTCATCCAGCCATGCGGTATCGCCGATGGTGCCCAAAGAACCGATGCCGATATGGCAGTCGTTTTTGTTTTCGCCCATGGGAACATACAGGGGGGCGGAAGTGCCGGTCAACCCTTTGATAACGCAGGTATCGCGGGCGATGACGGTGCCGGTTTCCCCGGCGTCCTGGGTACGGGCAAATTTGAAAGTGGCATTGGGCAGGGTGCAGGCAACGGTATACTCCGCGGGCTTCAGCTTTGCAAAGCTGTATGTGCCGTTGGCGTCCGTTTTGGTTTCCTTCAGCTTTTTGCCGTTGGCATCGTAAAGGGTAACGGTGCGTCCGGCAACGCCGTTGAGCGTGCCGTCCACGCTGTATACGCGGCCGCTCATGGTGCTGTAGCGAATCACGGCGTAGGAAACATCCTCCTGTGAGCCGTCGGGAATGAGAAGGTCGGATACGTAATAGCCGTCTGTGAGAACGGCGGGATTGCCGTCGGCAGGAATGCAATCGCCGGCAAGGGAGACCATCAGGCTGTAATTGCCGGGAACGATGGAGGAAAGGGCGAAATGTCCTTCTGCATCGGTGATGGCGGTATAGGCGTGGGGAGCGTCCTTGGACTGGAGCACCAGCGTGATGCCTTCGGCGCCCGTGTCATCGGCGTCGGGCAGATTGTTGTTGAGCTTGTCAAAGTACAGCGTGCCCGTCAGCGAAGAGGGGGAAAGGACGGCGACGTTCTGGTTTTCAGCAGCCTGTCCCGCCAGCAGTGTGAAAGCGGAAGACGCCGTCTGCGACGTGGTGGGCAGGATGAAATTGGAAGCATCGTAGCCCAAACACAGGCTTTCATCCAGCGAAACGGTTACCGTATACGCTCCGGGACGCAGATCATAGAAGCTGTAGCTGCCGTTTTCTGTCGTACGCGTTTCATAGGTCATATCGTAATCGGTATTGACCAGCGTAACGGTAAAGCCGGAAACGGGGAAGCCTTCGGTTTCTTCGAATCCGCCCGAAAGATTTTTGTCATAATAGGCTGCACCGCTCAGGGAGGCGGACTGTACGGCAGAGGTATCGGGCATCTGCTGCACGGCGCCGCAATCCAGCATAAAGGGTTCGGAGGTAAAGGTGCTGCCTTCGATCTGAGGCGCGGTAAAGAGGCATCCGGCGGGCAGCGTGTATTCAAGGCGGTACATGCCGGGGAAGATGGGCGCCAGGATATAGAAGGAGCCGTCGGCTGCGGTGTAGGCAGAGGCGGCGTCGGAAACGGGAATGCCCTCTTCCGTCAGCAGTTCCACATACACATTTTCAAGCCCGCCGGTCAGCTTCTGGGCGGCCTTGCCTGCGCTGATGAGCACCTTGCCGGCGATGGCGGCGCTTTGATATACGCCGGCGTCAGCGCCATACTGCAGCTGCTGACCGGGAGTGAGCACAAACTCGCCGGTGGTGCCCGTATTGCCGTCGCTTGAAACGATGCTGTTGCGATGCATCACCATCATGTCGCTGTATTCGGTAAATACATACAGTTCGGGCAGAATGAATCGAACCGTATGCGCGGCAGGCAGAAGACCGTCAAAATGATACGTGCCGTTTTCGCCTGTGATTGTTTCGGCAACTACGACGCCATCGGCATTGACGGCCTGCACGGTGATGCCCGGAACGCCGGGTTCGTTATCGGGATGGATGCCGTTGCCGCCCACGCCGTCCATGTCCTTGTCATTGAAGGCCATGCCGCTGACGGATGCAGGAAGCGTAACGCCGGCATACAGCTGTGTGTGCGCACCGTGGGGAAGCGTGGTTTTCAGGGAGATGGAGTCCTTGGCGGTGTCGGCGATAAAGTGGTTGTTAATCCCGCTTACCGTAAATACCTGTCCGTCGGGCAGGGAAAGCTGCAGCGTTTGCGCGCCGCCGCGCAGAATGGGAATGCGGAGATTGCCTTCGACGTCCGTGGTGGCGGTGATGTGGGTTTTGCCTGCCTGAATATCCAGCACGGCGCCGGCAAAGGGCGGTTCGCCTTCGTCCATTACGCCGTTGGCATTCAGATCGTTGTAGGCTTTGATGCCAAGGCTGGTGACGGGGATGACGCCGATTTTCTTTACGGAGGTTGTTTTATTTGTTTCAACGGAGATTTCCGTGGATTGCGTGCGTGTATAACCGTTGGTGATCAGCGATTCGCCGCCGGGCAGGGTGTACATGGCGCTTTCGGGCAGCGTGACGGTCATGGTGTAAGTGCCTTCGGTCAGCCGCTCAAAATGATACGCGCCGGTTGCGGTGGTGGTAAAAGTGCGGTTGACGCCCAGCGTTTCGTTGACAAGCTGAAGCTTGGCGCCGGCATAGCCGCTCTCGCCTTTATCCTGTTTGCCGTTGCAGTTGGCGTCAAACCAAACCGTTCCTTTGGCGTCGCCTGTTTTGATGGCGCCCACGGCAAGACCGATGCTGCCTGAACGGGGAGCTTCAAAGGTGTCGGTAACACCGTAATTACTGTCGGCGGGGTTGACGGTATTGTACCAGCTGGAGACCTTTGCACCCAGGGGGCCGACGATATAGGGTTCGGGCAATCTTACGGCGCAGCGGTACATGCCCGGCGTGAGATCCCAGAAGGTGCAGTAGCCGTCCTTGGTGGTCTTCATGGTATCGATCACGATCCACTTGCCCTTATACTCAAAGAGCAGATCCACTTCGATGGAGCGCAGCAGCGTTTCATGGGTGCCGCGGCCGCCGTTGCTGTTTTCGTCGTGGAAAGCATAAAATTCAATATAGGAGGAGGCTTTGGAGGCGCCGATATACAAATCGGTGAGCTGCTGCCCCTCGCCGAGGGTGAATACCTGCGAAGTGCTTATGCGTCCGCAGGCGGGCAGGATCATGCTGCCGCCGTCCCGGGGGGTGACAAACTGGAAATCCTCGGGAAGCGTCACGTTCATACGGTAATCGCCGGCATCCAGTTTGGTAAAGGAAAAAACGCCGTCAAGATCGGTGGTTTTCTTGGCGATCCTTGTTTCTTTTCCGTTTTCGACCTTATAAAGCACAACCGTTACCTTGCTGAGCTTACGGTCGCCTTCGTTGTAGATCAGATCACGGTCGTTGTCAAACCAGGCAAGACCGCTGATCTGCCCGCTTCCCGCAAGCGCGGCGGCGGGCAAAATCAGCAGTGTGATCAGGAAAAGCAGAATCAGCATTCGTGCGTGTCGCATAGGTGAACCTCCGTGGGCGGAATGAATTCATCATATTGTATCGGGGGCGTATTGTCAAATGGTTTATCGGCAGCCGGGCGGCGGATAAAGCGGGAGCTGCGGGCAGGCGGAGGCACAGGCGGTATGGGTGTATACAACCTGAGGCTTTACACCGTATACCTTAACGCATACGTCAAGGCATATATCCACCTGCATGGGATCGGTAAAGCATACGGGACCGCGGCAGAGCCTGACGGCGGCCTCTGCAACATACCGGGTGCAGTTGCAGTTATAAGGCGTTTGCATCGGAACGGAAACGGTAATGAAAGCCTGTGCGGTATGGGTATTGCCGCTTTGATCGCAGAGCGTCACCGAAAGAGGGAGTGTGGCGGAAAGCGCAGGACGGCAGCAGGCGTTTTGATCTTCGGAAAGGGCGATATCGCCGCAAACCGAAACGTTTCTTACGGTATAAGGGGGCACGAGAATGCGCGGCAGCGGCGAAAGCGACAGACAGTAGCTTTGACAGGAAGGATGCGCTTCGCCCTGGGATACAATCTGCTGCATGAGAAAACCGCAGGGCGCCTGGGGCACAGGCAGAGGGCTTTTACGGCACTGCGCGCATTGGCAATGGTCAAAATGCTTCAAGAATATCACGCTCCCTTCGGAGTGGAAGACAAAAGCCTTCCCCGTGTATCCTATTCGGGCATTCCGTTGTCGGTGACAAGAACGATGTTGCCGGCGGCGTCATACAGCGTGCACTGGTCAAACTTTGATTTGTGCCACAGACGGTTGATAGACAGAATAACCGATGCACTTGTGCCGGTGGAATGGGTGCCGATCTTGTAAACGCCGTTGGCGGGGATGACGGCGTCATCGGGAAGGACGACCGTGGTATCGCCGCGGGAGGAATAAAGGGTCCAGCCTTTCAGGGGGATGGGCTGGGAAGAAGCGTTGCGCAGCGTCAGCAGATCCTCCGCTGTATTCAGAGAAACGCGGATCCCCTGGGAATAATCGGGAATTTTCCAGACGATATCCTGATAGTAAGCGCGGCCTTCGTGCAGTGTAACGTAAATGCCGTAGGTGAAGTCCTGAGTGACGGCTACCGTTGTGCTGTAGAGACCGAAACGCTTGAGAACGGAGGCGGCGGGGGTATCCCGTTCTTCTTTGGTGGAAGTGGAAATGACGGCAAGCTCGGGTTTGACCGTACGGATCAGCCAATCGCCGGAGGCGGCGCTGTCGCCGTGATGCCCCACTTTCAGTACGTTGGCAGCGGGAATAACGCCTGCGGTGAGTAATTCGTTTTCCTCCTCGGCCTTCATATCGGCCGCCAAAAGCAGGGTGCCGTCGGGCGTTTCCACATACAAAACCATGGAGTTGTTGTTTTCGTTTTCGGTATTGACAGAAAGCGGGCCGAGAACGCGGATAAAGGCGGTATCGGATGCCCTGATCACGTCGCCGGCGTTCAGCCACGTAACCTCTTCATTGCGTTTGGCTGCAGCAAGAATCATGGGGTGCTGGCCGTCTTTTACATCATAATAAATGCTTGATGCATACCACGCGTCCACCGGCAGGTCGCTCTGCGCCAGACGCATCAGGCCGCCTTCGTGATCTTTATGGCAATGGGTGAGAAAGACGCCGTCCAGCTTTTTGACACCGTACTGATTCAATGCCTCGCGGAGCGTTCCGTAGGTGCGCTCCCATCCGGCGTCGATCAGATAGGTTTTGTCCTGCACAAACAGCAGCATGCAGTCGGCCTTGCCCACGTTGAGCACGGCAAGGTGCGTTTGACTGCCTTCCACGGAAGGCGTGGCGGGAGTATCCGCTGCGCAGCCTGCTGCGGAAAGTGCACAGACAATAAGCAGGAAATAAATAAGAAACTTGCGGTACACCTTTTTTGCTAACCTCCGGATCAGTCGATGTAAGAGATATGGCCTTCCTGAATGGGATGGGCGGGCTTGTCATCGGCGGGATGACCCACGGCGATGGCGATCATGAATTCCTCGCCGTCCTTGAAATCAAGGGCTTTTTTGAATTCTTCCCCGCGCTCGGAAATGAATGCATCCCGGGGCATGCCCAGAATAACGCTTCCCAGACCGAGACTTTCGGCGGCAAGGGCGATGTTCTCAACGGCGATGCCGCTGTCCAGCGCCGAATAGCGCCATGC
This sequence comes from Clostridia bacterium, assembly GCA_017549335.1. Classification (GTDB taxonomy): domain Bacteria; phylum Bacillota; class Clostridia; order Christensenellales; family Aristaeellaceae; genus SFMI01. The sequence goes on from JAFYVB010000024.1 coordinate 23,128, forward strand.
GGGATCGGCGGAAAGGAAGAAGACCAGCGGCGCGTGATAGAACACGTGGAAGGCAGAATCGGCAAAGCGAGGGCTGCGGACTGCGGCTTCCCGTTTCATCACTTCGCCGCGGATCGCTTCGTTCATGTCGTCAAGCAGCTTTTGGCTGCGAACCACCGAGATATGCCAGGGCTGCTTGTTGACAGCGCTGGGAGATTCAAGAAAGGCTTTGAGCAAAAGATCAATATGCTCCGGGCTTACAGGCGTATCCCGGTAGGCGCGATGGCTGCGGCGGGCGGAAATGGTATCAAGAACAGAATTGGACATGGGGTACCTCCTTGCCCTTTTGGGGCGATCATGTTAATATAGGAAAAGAATCGTTATCAGGGGAGAAGATTATGCACGAAGCATTTATGCGCGAAGCGCTGCTGGAAGCGCAAAAGAGCGGAAAAGACGTGCCGGTGGGCGCTGTGATGGTGTATCGTGGAGAGATTATCGCCCGGGCGCACAATGAACGGGAAACAGGGGATTATCCCTTTGCCCATGCCGAAATGCTGTGTATGCAGCGGGCCTGCGAGCAAATGCAGACACGCAGACTTTCAGGCTGCACCCTGTATGTCACCCTGGAGCCGTGCCCCATGTGCGCAGGCGCCATGGTGATGGCGCAGCTGGACAGGTGTGTGTTCGGCGCCTACGACGAAAAGCAGGGCTGCTGCGGCAGCGTGTACGATCTGCCTCACGATCCTGCATTCTATCACAGGACCGAATGCCTGGGCGGCGTTCTGGAAAAAGAGTGCGCGGCGATTCTCAAAACGTTTTTCTCGGAAAAACGGTAAAGATACATACCTTATTATAAGGGATGACAACAGGGTTTGTAAATTGCAGAATCGCGGGAAAATATGTACGGAATGTAACTTTTTACACGAAATGCATGAAATACTTGCGGGAAACGGCCTGATGTGTCATAATAAACGTACAATGTCCGATCAGGATAAAGAAAAGGGGATGCTTTTTACCATGAAAAACCTGAACCGTACCCTGGCGTTGGTTCTTGCGCTGCTGATGCTTGTTGCCTGCGCGTTTGCGGAAGGCGAAACCAAGACGCTGGCTGAAACCAATCCCGTGATCGCCACCATGGGCGAGCGTGAGATCACTCTGGCCGAAGCGCAGGAGATCGCCGATCTGCTGCTTTACTACGGCTACGTGGAAAATGAAAACGATTACCTTGCCGCCATCGATTATCTGAGCGAGACCGCTATTATCGAAAAGCATATTGTGGAAGCGGGCTACGATCAGTATACGGCAGACGAACTGACTGCGTTTGAAAACGAGGCCGATGTCGAGTGGGATGCGCTGATTGATCAGTATGTGCAGTATTATCTGACCGAAGATACCGAAGACGCCCGTGTTCAGATGCGTATCCAGGCGGAAGCTTATTATTCTTCCCAGGGGCTGAGCAAGGCCGATCTGCTGGAGGAGCTGCTGATGACCGAAGCCTATGCGCGTCTGGAAGAAGCGCTGATGGCGGATTATACCGTCACTGAGGATGATATCATGGCGGTGTTCAATGAGTTTGGCGCTCAGTATCAGCAGATGTATGAAAACAACATCGAAAGCTACGAATACAGCGTCAACTACTACGGCTATGAAAGCTGGTATAAGCCCGCCGGTTACCGCAGCGTGCTGCATATCCTGCTGGACGCCGATCAGGAACTGCTGGATAACCTGGCGGCTGCTCAGGCTGCGCTGGATGAAGCTGCCAGCGGCGAGACTGTGGATGATGCTGCTGTAGCGGCTGCGAAGGCCGATGTGGAAGCTGCCCGTCAGGCGATCCTTGATTCCAAGAAGACCGTGACCGACGAAATCTATGCCCGCATTGACAAGGGCGAGGATTTCATCAGCCTGATCGCCGAGTATAATACCGATCCCGGTATGCAGAATCCCGATACGCTGGAAAAGGGTTACGAGGTTCATAAGAACAGTATCGTTTACGTGCCCGATTTCGTTGCCGGCTCGTTCCAGGAGCACATGACCCAGCCCGGTACCTATTCCACTCCCGTGGTCAGCGACTATGGCGTGCACATCATTTATTATAAGTCCGATGTGGAAAGCGGCCTGATCATGACGGAAGAGATCCGCGCCGAGATCACCGGCTATCTTGAAAGCATGTATATGCAGACGGCCTACGAAGCGGGCATGAAGGTGTGGGGCGAAGGCATGGAACTGGTTGTGGATGAAAACGTCCTGAATCAGGTCATTGCCGAGGCTGCTGCCGCGACTGCCGAATAAAACGGGAAAATTTATTCAAAAAATGGGAAAATCGGCTGTCAAAAGTATTGACAGGAGGGCGGGCTTCTGCTATAATACTCGTTGCGTAAAGCAGGAGCCGCCCGCTCCTCACCTTGCGAATTCCGTTTCGCCTGGTGCTGGCAAACCGATTAGATGTATTGCTGTCGGCGGGTGGTTTCATCCGCCGATTTTTTGTGTTCGGAAACATGATGGAGGTGCATCGACATAGCCGCCGAATTGATGATCAATGAAGAGATCCGCGACCGCGAGGTGCGTGTGATCGGCGCCGACGGCGCGCAGCTGGGCGTACTGCCCACCGCCAAAGCGCTGGAACTGGCCGAAGAAGCGCAGCTGGATCTGGTCAAGATCGTACCCAACGCCCAGCCCCCCGTATGCAAGCTGATGGATTATGACAAGCATCGCTACGAGCAGGCCAAGCGTGAGCGCGAAATGCGCAAGAATCAGAAAGTGATTTCCGTCAAGGAAGTGCAGCTTTCTGCCACGATCGAAGAAAACGACGTGCAGACCAAAGCCAAGAACGCCGTGAAGTTCCTTCAGGCGGGCGATAAGGTGAAGGTTTCCATCCGTTTCCGTGGCCGTCAGATCACTCACAGTGAGATCGGTCTGAAAGTCATGCAGGACTTCATTGAGCGCACCAAGGACGTGGCTACCGTTGAGAAGCGTCCCTCGCTGGACGGCCGTCACATGATCATGATCCTCGGACCCAAGGCGGACAAAACCGCTAAGGCAGAGAAGGCCACGAAATAAGGCCTGCTTAAGCCAGATATCATTCCGGAAGGAGGACACACCATGCCTAAGCAAAAGACTCACCGCGGTGCAGCCAAGCGCTTCTCCCTGACCAAGACCGGCAAGGTTAAGCACAAGAGCATGAACTGCAACCACATCCTCAACAAGAAGACTACCAAGCGCATCCGTCATATGCGTAAGGGCGGCATTCTGCAGAACAAGGCCGAAGCCGCTACCATCCGCACGCTGATTCCGTACAAATAAGCCTGATTCCGGCAAGGAGGATTTTCCATGGCACGTATTAAGAGGGCTGTCACCGCCCATAAGAAGCGTCGTAAGGTGTTCAAGCTGGCGAAGGGCTACTTTGGCGCGAAGTCCAAGCAGTATCGCACTGCCAGCGAGCAGGTTCGCCGCTCCCTGCGCTATGCTTACACCGGCCGCAAGCTGCGTAAGCGCGAGTTCCGCACCCTGTGGATCGCCCGCATCAACGCTGCCGCTCGTCTGAACGGCATGAACTATTCCACCCTGATCAACGGCCTGAAGAAGAAGGGCGTTGAAGTGAACCGCAAGATGCTGGCCGACCTGGCTGTGAACGACGCCGAAGCGTTCGCTCAGCTGGCTCAGCTGGCCAAGGAAGCCTGATCGCTTTCTTTGCTGATTGCAAATAAAACGCTGTCGCAGTGATGCGGCAGCGTTTTTGTGTCCGAACAGTGCCGGATAAAATTATTTCATATACTTTTCTTCGTAGCGCAGTCCGTCTTCGGTCAGGTGCTGTTCCACGATCCAGTATTCGCCGTTGGTGGACAGGTGGATGAGTCCCCACGTGGCAAAATCATAGGGGATGCCTGCTTTCTGGAGCTGCTTTTGGGCGTCCTTGGTATTGGAATAGCCGTGGGTGAAGACGGTGTATTCGGGGGAAATATCGCTGAGGAAATCGGCGATCACCTTGTTAAGCCCGTGATGGGGGAATTTGAGCACGTCTGCGTCCAGATCCTTTGTATCGGCAAGCAGCTGCTGCGCGCTGCCGATAACGTCGGCGGTCAGCAGCATTTTGCAATCGCCGTATTCCACCATCAGCATACAGGAGAGGGGATTAGGCGATTTATACTTGGTCTGCCGGATGACGGTCAGTTTGGCGTTGCCGAGAGTGAACGTGGAACCGTCGTCCACCCGTTCAACGGGAATGTTTTTTTCATTGATCAGCTTGAGGGTGGAACGCTGAATGACGGAATCGCCCGTGTAGTTATCCGGGAAGGCAGTCATGAAGGTGTCGAAGGTGAAATCGTTGATCAGATACTTCATGGACCCCAGATGATCGTCATGGGGATGGGTGTTGAAAGCGTACTTGATGTGAGTAATGCCAAGATCACCCAGCACGCCCTTGATGGTTTCATACTGATTGGCCTTGCCCATGTCCACAAGCAGAACGTCATCGCCCTGCACAAGGATCATGCTGTCTGCGCCCAGCAGGGGGCATACATAAAAATGCAGCAGCTCTTCGCCTTCTTCAAAAGGTTTGGCGTCCTCTTTCATGAATACGCGCTGAACGGGTGCGTCTTCCGCAAAGGCGCCAAGAAGGGATAAGAGGATCAAAACAGCAAACAGGGCTGCGAAAAATCTATGCATAGAGCACTCCTTTCGGTTTTCATATTTATTTTATCAACAATATAAACCCGTGTCAAACAGTTAACGCTTGATATTTGTAAAAAAAGGTTTATACTATTATATGTGAAATTCTGCTTTCGGAGGATTTGGATATGAGCCGTCTGGGAGATCTGATCAAACTGGAACGCACGCGCCGCGGCCTTTCTGCCAAGCAGGTAGCCAAGAAGAACGGTGTGAGCGAGAAATATTTGCTGGAAGTCGAACTGGGTACCAAAATCATTGCCGACGATCAGGCACGCCGCATTCTGCGCTCCATGGGTATGCAGCAGCAGACCGAGGCTGATTTCAGCCTGGAAGATATTGCCGTAACCGTTGATCTGCAGAGCGCCACCGATGAAATGCAGCGTGCGCAGCAGACTGTACGCCGCAGAAATGAAACGATCCGTCAGCGCCCCGAAGCCGAAAAAGTGGCTTCCACCGAGGAAAAGGGCGTGGCCGGCTCCATTTGGCTGGATGCACTGGCGGACGTTCTCAAGCGGGTGCCTGTGTACAATGCCGTGATGAAGGAAGTGGGTCATCGCCTGCTGCCGGTTGAAAAGGGAAAGGTGGAAGGCGCTGCACCCGATAAGGTGTTTTATTTCATGGCGCCCGATAACGATATGCGCGGTTTCCGCATCATGCGCGGAGATCTGGTGCTGATCGTTCCCGCCGCGGCCCCGGTGGACGGCGCCATCATGCTGATCCAGACGCCTGCCGGCCGTATGCTGCGTATGGTCAAAAAACTGGATAACTTTAAGGTGCTGCTGCAGCGTTATGACGCTTCCTGCGAAAGTGAGATCATGCAGGTGGACGAACTGAAAATCGTAGGCCGTGGCATCCGGCTGGAAGCCGAACTGTAAGAAGATTTCCGTGCAACGGAAGGGATGTAACCGATGGACACCGTGGATATTTTTATACTGCTGCTTGAATTGATAGGAACGGCAGCGTTCTCCGCTTCGGGCTCAATTATTGCCATCCGCAAAAAAATGGATATTTTCGGCGTGTGCGTACTGGGTCTTGTCACGGCGGTGGGCGGCGGTATCACCAGAGATCTTTTGCTTGGCGTCACGCCGCCGCTGACCTTCCGCAATCCCATTTATGCGCTGGCTTCGGTGATCGTATCCGTCATTATTTTCATAAAGCCGGTCAGACGCTATCTTACGGGAACGCACGCGGTGTATGACCGTACCATGCTGGTGGCGGATTCCATCGGCCTTGGCCTGTTTACGGTGATCGGCGTGAGCATTGTGAAGCAATACGAGCCGCAGGCGGGAGTGTTTCTGACGGTATTCGTATCCGTGCTGACGGGCGTTGGCGGCGGTATGCTGCGCGACGTGCTGGCAGGACAGACGCCGTTTATCTTTGTAAAGCATGTGTATGCCTGCGCATCGCTGATCGGCGCCGTGGCCTGTGCGCTTCTCTGGCCGGTCACAGGCAGCGTTCCGGCGATGATCACAGGAGCTTCGCTGGTATTTACCATTCGCATTCTGGCGGCGATCTTCAAGTGGAATCTGCCGCGGGCGGATTGATCGGAGGAGCGAATGAAAGCAGATGTTATCGTTTATTCCTCACAGACGGGCAGTACTGCGCAGTACGCCCGGATGCTGTCCGCCAAAGCGGGGATTCCTGCCTATGAACTCAAGGACGCTCTGAATAAAGTGGACAAAGAAACTCCTGTTTTGTTTATGAGCTGGCTGATGGCGGGGAAACTGGTTGACTGTAAAAAGGCTTTCGGCAAGCTGAATGTGCAGGGATGCTGCGCATCGTGCCTCAATCCCATGCCGCAGCAGGCGGATATGACGAAGAATGCTTGCGATATCCCCGATGAAATCCCGCTGTTTACCATGATGGGTGCTTATCATCCCGATAAACTGGCGGGAATGCAAAAGCTGATCATGAAGCTTATTACCAAAATACTGGTCAAAAAGATTTTATCTGCCGATACGCAGGATGAAGGACAGGCCATGATGCGCGACGTTTTGACAAACGGAGGAAGCTTTGTGTGTGAAGAGCGTCTCCGTGAAGCGTATGCCTGGCTTTGCGAAAACTGATTTGGAAAGGTGATCACGATGACGGAAAACAAACCCATTCTCGCTCTGATGTATGACTTTGACCATACGCTCTCGCCCCGTGATATGCAGGAATACGCCTTCATTCCCGAACTGGGGATGGAAGCGGGGGACTTTTGGAATCTGTGTCAGGAAGCGGCGGCCAAACACCAGATGGACTCCATTCTGGCCTATATGTACGTGATGCTCCGCGAAGCCAAGCATCGCGGCATGAAGCTGAGCCGACAGACCTTCACCGATCAGGGCGCCAAGGTGGAGCTTTTCCCCGGCGTGGATACGTGGTTTGAGCGCATCAACGCTTACGGCGAAAAGTTGGGCTTCAAGGTGGAGCATTACGTGCTTTCCTCCGGTCAGAAGGAGATCATCGAAGGCACTTCCATTGCCGATTGCTTTGAGCGCGTGTATGCGGCGGAATATGTTTACAACGAAGAGACCGGCGAGCCCGAATGGGCGGCGCAGGCGGTGAACTATACCAGCAAAACCCAGTTCATTTACCGTATCAACAAGGGCGTTATGGACGTCACAGACAATAAGCGCCTCAACGAGCATACGCCCCATGACAAGCGCCGTGTGCCCTTCACCAACATGGTTTACATCGGCGACGGTACCACCGACGTTCCCTGCATGAAGCTGGTTCTTTCCCGCGGCGGTCATGCCGTTGCGGTGTATACGGGAGAAAAGAACCGCGAAGTGTGCGATATGCTGGTGCACGGTCGCGTACAGTTTATTGCGCCCACCGATTACTCGGAGGGAAGCGAGATCGAATCGATCATCAAAGGCATCTTTGATTCCGTGGCGGCGAACAGCAGTAATATCGCCATCAGCCGCCGTCAGCTGGATGAAGCCAACGCCATTCTGGGGCTGAACGACTAAAGCACTGCTTGAGTTGCCCCATTCAAGTGCTGCTTGCTGGTTTTTACCGTGGAAATCCTCTATACTGTGCCCATCACAGCAAAGGAGGGATCCTCATGGAAACCGAAAACAGCACTTTTTTCAATAAGGAGAACGAAATGTTTGATATGCAGAAGATTGGCGCGTCCATTGCTTCGCTGCGCCGAAAGGCAGGATTGACGCAGGCTGAACTGGCCGAAAGATTGGGCATCAGCTATCAGGCGGTGTCCTCCTGGGAGCGCGGCGCTACCATGCCTGACATCAGCAAGCTCAAAGAGCTTTCCCGTGCACTGGGCACAACGGTGGATGCATTGCTGGACGGGGAAACGGAAGAGGCTGAACCGATGGTGGTGGAGGACATGGAATGCACCTCCGAAACGGCGAAGACGGATGAAATTGACTTGGCGGATGCCGTTAAACGCCTGATATCAGGTGTGGCGCAAAAGGTAGAGACGTTTACCGATAAACTGAGCGGAAACGTGATCGTAAACGGCAAGCCCGTCAAAAGGGTGGGATGGAACTGTTACAGAATGGAAATCTCCGACAGTGAAAATGAGCAGGGCACAAAACACAGACTCAGTGCGGAAGCGGTGGAAGCACTGGCGTCCGGTATGGATCAGGAAATGCTGGAGGACGTGCTGGTGGATGCGATCAATGACGACGATGAGGAAGTCGTTGAGGAGATCGCCTGCTATCTGGAGCCTGAAACCATTGACAGTGCGCTTCTGCGCGTTGAGGGAGCGATGAGTACCGAAATGGTGGAAGAGCTGGCCATGGTCATGAGCGATCAGACGCTTTCGGCTTACCTGCTCAACGCCTTTAACGAAGAAGATGAAGAAATGGCTGAGGCCTGCGCGGTGCATATCAGCAATGAGGGGATGCAAGAGGCGCTTTCGGCCTTTGAGGGCGTGCTTTCAACGGAGATTGTTGAGACGATTGTGGATTATGCATCCTCTGAAACGCTGGATCTGATCATTGAAAAGGCGGATATCGATGATGAAGACGTGCTGGAGGCGTTGTCGGGGCATTTGAGCCGCGAGCAGATGCGCACGCTGCTTGACCGCCTGCGCGGAAATTGATTTTTCTCCTTGCTATCCCGCGCGCTTTGTGCCATAATAAAGCATATTGTTTGGGAGGAAACTATGGCCGGACAACTTTGGGTGCGCGTGATCAGGCGCAATAAGATTATTGAAAGCAAAACCGCCCCCTGCTCGTATGAAACATGGCAGGAGGCTTTGGATGAGATTTGCCGTGCGCTGGATATGAGCCGACCGGTGATCATGCCGCGTCATGAACGCGATTGGGACAGCTTTGGCCTGACCCAGTTTTTGCCCGAGCATTTCATGGAAAGCGTTGAATTTGACAGGATGGAGCTGCAGTACATCGATCCTGACAAGAAAAAGCAGAAGAACTTTTACGCGGAGCTGTAAAGGATAGAGGACGGGGAGGGACGTTTCTCTTTTGAGTCAAAAGAGAAAGCGGGCAGTGCCCGCACCCTGTGCCGATCATGTTGTGTGCAAGCATTGTCCGTCCCACGGGGACAGGCTTGGGTGCAGGTGTAGTCCTCCGCAGAGGACGTAACTCTTCCCCCGCGGGCGATACCATCCAACCACACGGCAGGCCGATGGCGCAGCCATCGCGTCCGTGAAACGGACAAGAAAAAGAGAGGGAAGACCGCTGGATCAAGCTTGCTTGTATCCACGGGATTCGCTCTCTTTTTCGTATAGCCTGCCGTACATTTACGCAGACAAAAACGTGCTTTTCGGGAGGGTTATAGGGAGGGGCTTTGGGCTCCAAAGCCGCCTCCCTAACGTCTTCCTATCAAGCGTTTTCAACAAACTTCAGCAGCAGTTTCAGGCCGCCTTCCATATCGCGCATATCGATCACTTCCGCGGGGGAGTGGACATAGCGGCAGGGGATGGACAGGGTGCCGGTGGGTACGCCGGCGCGGGAATGCTGGATCGCAGCGCCGTCGGTACCGCCAAAGGGCAGCACTTCGCGCTGGGCGGGAACGCCGGCTTCTTCGGCGGCTTTCAGCATGGCGTCGCGTACGGCGGGGGTAGCCACCATGGAAGCATCCATGAACTTAACGGCAGGGCCCTTGCCCAGCTGCACGGAGGGCAGCGTGACGTCGGGGGTATCGCCCCATGCGGTCACGTCGATCGCAATGCCGATATCGGGCTGTACGGAGTAAGCGGCCACCTTTGCGCCGCGGATGCCCACTTCCTCCTGGGTGGAGAAAACGCCCACCACAGTGTTGCGCGGATCATCCAGATACATCAGCAGCTCGCACAAAAGTGCACAGGCGCAGCGGTCATCCATGGCAGGAGAAGCCACACGATGCTCGCCAAGCTCGAAATAATCGGGAGCGTACACCGCCATATCGCCCAACTGCACCAGCTTTTCAGCCTCTTCACGGCTTTCGGCGCCGATATCGATGAACAGATGCTTCATCATCATGGCCTCACCCTTGAGGGGCTGGCAGTACAGCACGCCCTCGGTGCCGTTTTCAAACACCACGTGACGGGCATTGGAGATCTGAGGGTTGATGCCGCCCACGTTGTTAACGCGCAGGTAGCCGTTGTCCTCAATATGGGTTACAACAAAGCCGATATGATCCATGTGCGCGGAAAACATGATGCGTTTGCCGTTCTCGTCCGAGCCCAGCTTTTCCACGATCAGGTTGCCCAGCGCATCCACGCGCATGCTGTCAACGTGGGCAGAAATGAGATTTTTGACCGTTTCGGCCACGGTATTTTCTTTGCCGGAGGGGCCATAGGCCGCCAGCAGGGTTTTCAGCGTATCACGAAGCATGATAATAGCCTCCTTCGATTACACGTTTTTAAGGAATGCGCGGGTGAGCGCATACTGAGCTTCGATATCGTCAAAGTGAGCGACGGAAACGCCCGAGTGGATATAGCGGCAGGGCACGGAAAGAGCGATGGTGCGGCAGCCTGCGGCGGCGCGCTGGTATGCGCCTGCGTCATTGCCGCCTGTGGTAGCGCGCTTTACCTGATGGGGCACGCCGTTTTCCTCTGCGATCTTCAGCATATCGCGGTAAAGCGTGCGGTTGGCAATGCTGGCGCCGTCCATAAAGCTGACGCAAATGCCCTTGCCCGCTTCGCATACACGGAACTGCGGGGGAACGTCGCCCATATCGTTGGCGGAAGTGCCTTCAAGAATGACGGCGATGTCGGGACGCACGGTGTAGCCTGCGCCCGTCGCGCCGCGAAGACCGATCTCTTCGCCCGTAACAAAGGCGAAGGTCACGTCACAGGGGAAGGATTCTTCCATCAGACGCAGCATGGCATAGCAGCCCACGCGGTCATCCAGCGCCTTGGCGCAGACGAAGTTATCGCCAAAGGGCGTGTAAGGAGTATCAAAGTATGCATAGGTGGCCGGCGGGCACTTGGCGGTGGCTTCGGCCTTATCCTTTGCACCGATGTCGATATACAGCCCGTCGTAATCCAGCACGCGCTGACGGTCGGCAGCCGACTGCAGATGAATGGCCATGGCGCCGATAACGCCGGGGATCAGATCCTCGCCCACAAGCACACGCTTGCTTACGATCACGCGAGGATCGATGCCGCCCACGCAGCGGAACTTCAGCAAACCGTCTTCGGTGGCGCCCACGATAATGAAGCCCACTTCGTCCATGTGCGCCGATACGCAAACGTGGGGCTTGCCGATCTCCGTGCCCTTTTTAAAGCAAAGCACATTGCCCATGCGGTCGATTCTCACGTTTTCATCGCCGCAAAGCTTTTTTGCTTCTTCCAGCAGGGCAGCGCGGAGCTTGTATTCGTCACCCGAAGGGGCGTGGAATTCACACAGCTGTTTCAGGTCCATAATTCATCCCTCCAGCTTTCGTCAATGGCAGAGCAGTAAGCGGCCAGCAGCCGTGCGCATTCGGTGACGGCATGCATATCAAACAGCTCTACGGAGGTGTGCATATATTTGAGGGGCAGTTCGAGAAGCACGGTGGGTACGCCGCCGCGAACGATGCCAAGGGAATCGGCGTCGGTGGACGTGCCGCGGGCGGCTACGCCGGACTGCACTTCTACGTTGATTTCGTGGGCGATCTCATCCAGCTTTTTGCGGAGATAGCGGTTGATGAAGGGCCCCTTGGTGGCCACAACGCTGCCAAGCTCGTGGGTGGCAAGGGCGGGAGCGCCCGGCGTGGCGGCATGGCAAACATCCAGGGCGATGCCGATTTCGGGATCCACGCCAAAGCCTGCGGTTGCAGCGCCGTAGGAGCCAATCTCCTCCTGACAGGTGGCGACGAAATAAAGGTCGGCGGTATGCGCCGTTTTCTGAAGCAGCTCCATGGCCCGCAGAAGAATGGCAACACAGCCGCGGTCGTCCACCGATTTGGTGGAATAACGGTTGTTGAGCAGAGGCGTGAACGCATATTCAAGCGTTACGAAATCACCCACCTGCACCAATTCGTTCACGCGTTCGGGGGACATGCCCAGATCGATATACAGATCCTCGCGGTTATAATTCTTGGCGCGGTCGGCGGCGGTGAGCAGATGCGGGGGCTTGGCGCCGATGACGCCCATCAGCGTTTCCTTGCCGTGCACGGTGACGCGCATACCGGGGAGGATCCGGGGATCCACGCCGCCCACGTTGCGCATACGCAGTGCGCCGTCCTTTTCGATTTTGGCAACCATCAGGCCGATCTCGTCCAGATGCGCACAAAGCATGACCTTGGGGCCGTCGCCTTTGATATGACCGATGACGCTGTTTAAACCGTCGACGGTCACTTCGTCGCAGAACGGCTCAAAGGCTTTTGCGATATACTGAGCCACAGCGCCTTCATTGCCGGTAACGCCGGGAAGGGCTACGACCTCTCGCAGAAAATCTTCCGTTTTCATACTTCACGTCCTTTCAAAAGGATTGTATTCCTATTTTACTACAAGAATCGCCAAAAGTAGAGAGAAGAGAAAGAAAATGATGAAATTTATTTGTTCTTTAATTGTTTTATTGCGCGGATATCCGCCTCGCTGACGGTGATCAGGTAGTTTTTCTGATTGGTGTAGGTGACAAAGCCCGTGGGCGTGCCGGAAGGCTTTTTTACATACTTTTTGAGCGTACAGTCAACGGGAACGGAAAGCCCTTTGCCTTTGGAGAACCAGGCGGCAAGGTTGGCTGCGGTGAGCAGCGTTGCATCGGAAACGGGCTTGCCTTCGCTGTGGATGATCACGTGAGAGCCCGGCATATCCTTGGCGTGCAGCCAGATCTCATCGCCGCGGGCGCCTTGGGTGAGACGCTCATTCTGCAGGGCATTCTTGCCCACGGAGATCATCACGCCGTCTTCGGATTCAAAGTGCATCGGCGCAGACTGACGCTGGTTCTTGGGCTGCTTCTTTTTGCCTTCGGCATCCTTTTTGATCAGCCCCGCTTCCTGCAGAACGCGGCGAACGTCGGTCAGATCGTCCTCCGTTTCGCTGATCTCCAGATCGCACAGCGCGTTTTCCAGGATCTCAAGTTCGCGCAGCGTTTTTTCTTTCTGTTCGGCAGCCAGACGCACGGCGGCGCGTGCTTTCTGATAGCGCTTGAAGTAACGCTGGGCATTCTGGGAAGGGGAAAGGCGCACGTCAAGGGGAATGAGAAGCTGCTGTCCGTCGTAGTAATTGAACAGCTGCACATTTTCCGCACCCTTGGGCACCAGATGCAGCTGAGAAGTCAAAAGCTCGCCCATGATCCGATAATCTTCCATCTTTTCGGCGTTCAGCAATTCTTCTTCCTGTAAGGCCAGCTTCTTTTCACTGCGTTCGACGTGGGTCTTGATCAGTTTGCGCAGGCTTGCCGAGCGCTGCTGGATGCGGTTGCGGCGGTCGCGTCCGTCATAGAAGGCGTCCAGCGCCTCCGAAAGCGAGGGCATGGGGCGCTGACTGTCTGCGGGATAGGAAAGATAAAGGAAGGGGAATACGTCGGCGGGAAGTCCCGTTTCGTCGGTCAACAGCATGGCCGGCTGCATGGAAGGAAGCTTTTTCAGGAATACGGAAAGCTTTTCGCACAGCGCATTTATATCGATATTTTCAAGGCTTGTCTGTTCGTTGCCCGTCATGCGGTAGCAAAGCTCTTTTGCGGCAATGACGGAAAGGCCGGAAATACACCGCTGAAGTGCTTTGTCAAGGCGGCCGGTCAGCGTGGTGAGTTTATCTTTGAGCGTGGCGGCGTCAGCGTCTTGGGGGGCGATTTTATCCTGCGCGGGCGGCGGAACAAAAGGAAGTCCCGGCAGCGCCTGGCGTACGCGGCTCATATCGTCTGTGACGTGACGGATAGCGTCAATGATGCGCCCGTCCCGTACCAGCGTCAGATTGCTGTGCCTGCCCATGGCTTCAAGATACATTTCGTAAGGATGCATGATTCCAAGCTCATCCTGAGCTTCGATGGAGAGCATCAGCACCCGGTCGCCGCTCAGCTGTTTGACCCCCATGATACGACCGCCCGAAATGTGCTTGCGCATCAGCATACAGAACATGGGCGCTTCCATGGGGTTGATAAACTGACCGGCGGTGAGGTGCATGCGTGCAAAGCCCGGTCCGGCGGAGATGAGCAGTTTATGATTTTTTCCGTTGTTGCGCACCAGTAAAAGCAGCATATCCTTTTCGGGCTGCGTAACGCGTTCAATGCGGGCGCCGGAAAGCTGCTCGTTCAGCTCCCGGGCAATAAATCCCAGTGTTATTCCGTCAAGCGGCATAAAGTATCACCCCAAGCAATCATAGCACAAAAAGCTCCCGCATACAATGGCACACAGCAATATGCAAGGGGTGAAACCGGTGAAACTGAAATGGAAAATCAGCAGCGCGCAGATTGAGCGGATGCTGATCATGACGTCTGCGGCGCTGGTGGTGGCGCTGGCGCTGCGCGGCGGGGAAAGCGACAGGGTAAAGTATGAGGACTCGCTGATGAGCGCAGCCCGGCTTGAGACAAGTGCCGCATCCCAGCCGACGGCAACGGTCAATCCTGCTTCGATGCAGAATGTGACGGTGTATTATCAGGACGGCGAGGGGTATCTGATCCCTGTGACCACGCAGGTAAACAAAACGGACGGCATTGCCAAGGCGGCGCTGAATCTGCTGGTGGAGAGCGGAGAAAACGACCTGCTGGCGGCAAAAATGGGATTGAAAACGGTGGTTCCCGAAGGCACCGCCTTTGATCTTGATATCACAAAGGGGCGTGCCCGCGTGGATATGAGCAGTCAGGCTCTTAACTGCGCAAGCGCCGAGGCGGAAACGCTGATGGTATCGGCGGTGGTGCAGACGCTCAGCGAGTTTGCAACGGTGGATGAAGTATCGTTCCTGTTTGACGGCAAAGCGAGATCCAAACTGAAATACGGCACCGACGTTTCCGGCGTGTTCTCGGGGGATTATCTCAACCCCGAGTCGGTAGAAACCTTTGACGGCAGCGATCACGCAGCTTCTGCGGTAAAGCTGTATTTTCCCTCGCAGACAGGACGGATGCTGGTGCCTGTGACGCGTATTGTGTATTCCGACGCCGATGCTATGACAGCCATGGTGGAGTTGTGTCAAGGCCCCAGAGCGGACAGCGGGCTGGAACGCGCTTTGCCCAAGGGCTGCGGCGTCAAGAGCGTTACCATGAAGGATGGCGTGGTGACGGTGGATCTGACGCGGGAGTTTTTCAGCGAGGCAAGCGAACTGGACGAAGATGAAACCCAGACGCTGCGCTGCATTCTGTTTACCATCCGTCAGTTCCCGGGCGTAAAGGAAGTGAAAATTCTGGTGGAGGGGCAGGGTGTGACGCTGCCTGAGAGCTTGCAGACGACCTATGCGAACCTGGCGTCCGAAGTGATGAGCTATTATCCGGGCGTGATTGAAATAGACTAAAAAAAGACCGCCGAAAGGCGGTTTTTCATGTTATTCGGGCATGGTTAGGAATTTGGTTTGAATAAAGCCGCGGATGCGGTCGATCTCCACTTCGGTCCACGTTTTCCCGATTTCGATCACCCGCACGGCGGTGCCTGTTCTGTACGCGCCGCAGATATGGGTGCCGTGCTCGGCTTTGTTGCGGACGTTGATTTCCGCATGACCGTTTGTGTACCCGTTGAGGCTGAGCAGTCCTTCGGCATAGGGTTCCTTGGCGATGGGATAGAATTTCAGGCTGCTGGTACGGATATAGCCCACGGCGTTGTTGTAATAAATTTTGGTGAAGCCGCTTTTCTTTTCCAATACCAGCGCATAACGGCCGCCCTTGCACTTTTTCACCATTTTGGCATTCTGATTGGCTTTCTCGCGCATGGTGGCTTCGCCCGTTTTAGGCGTATAAATGACGGCAAGGCGCTCTGTTTCTTTGGCGGAGGATTCAAATTCCAGTTCGCTTGTCAGCACGGTGAGCTTTTTGCCGTTCACCGTGATTTGGGATTCATAGGAGCTGAGAACGTCGATCTGTGCAGCCATGCTTTGATACATCACGGTGGATTTGACGGGCTTGGGCGTAGCTGTGGGGCGGGAAGCGGAGGAAGAAGACGACGAAGCGGAAGGCTTTTTCGTGGCAGAGGAAGAGGGCTTCTTGGTGGAGGAAGTGGAAGGTTTTTTCGTGGTGGAGGGCTTTTTCGTTGCGGTGGGGGACGATGGTTTTTCTGTGGCGGGAGACTGGGTGGGCGTGGATGCTCCGGATGCCCAAGGCGTGTTGTAGACGTCGTTCAGGTAGGAGTATTCCTGCGTAAACTTATAGCCGGAGGGATCAATTTCACCGCTGCGGACTTTATCGAAGAAATCCAGTTCCTGAAAACCGTTGCTGATGCCTTTGTCATCAATAAAGGCGACAACGGCGGAACGGACGGCGCTGACAGGAACACGTCCGGATCCTTCGGTGCCGTCACTGTACAGAAAATCAATTATGACTATATCCCCATATGTTGCCCATCTACATACAAATGTACCAGCGGGAAGGGTTGTAACATATCTGCCCATTTGATTATATACATCTGTAGTTTTTGAAAGCTTGGAACGACCGTATTTGCGGATCCATTCATCGGCGGAAGTTGCTTGAGCAGATGAAGCCAAGACTGCAAGCAACAATAGGGATATTACGATTCTAAAGATTACTTTTTTTGACATAACGAATCCCTCCTATGGAAAAATTATAACACATACTGTGCCATAAAACAATGAAAAGCCGGCGACATTGTCGCCGGCAGGGGTGCGAGGATTAACCGTGAACCTTGGAATAGAGATAAGCGGTTACAAACCAACCGGCATTAGCCCATTCTTCAGGGGTAAAGGGATCGGGATTCTTTGTGTTGAGCGGACTTCTTACATAAACCTTATCGCCGATTCTGTAGCAAACAAGCTGAGAGTGACCGCCGGTGAAGGTGCCGTTGTTGTTGTTTACTTCGATGATAGCCAGGTGATACGAGCCATCCAGATGCGCGGCTACTTCTGCAAGAGAATTGGCTGTGCCATTGTAGTCGACCTTGTCGTAGTAGGTGCCGATTTCAGTATAGAAAGCGGGTCTTACGCCGGTTTGACCATTATGATCGCGATAATCACGCTCGAGAGCAAATTCTGCCATTTCTACAGGAGTGACGGCGCGGTCGGAGAATGCGGTCAGCAGCATGGCCATAGCAGTGACGGAATTGCCGTCCATGCCGATCGTACCGGTGGGGTTTGCATCGGCAGGGAAAGGATGGGTGCCCCAACCATGTTCGCTCATAAACCACTGATGCGGAGCGGAAAGGGGAGTCCACTCGAAATTATCAATCCAGCAGAAAGTGTTGGTGGAATTAATAGCAGCACGGGTAGCGCTGTCGATCTTTCCGGTTTCAGTGAGTCCGTTCTTTACCTGAAATACGCGGACAGACGCTTCGAGAATGCTGTCGAAGACCTTGGTGTAACGGTAAGGATGATAGCCGAGTTCGCTGAGAAGCTGCTTGCAATTGATGACGGTGTTGCCTTCAGCACCTTCCTCAATGGTACCGGTGAGATCTTCGTTCAGCATAACGTCGCTGCTATAAATATAGCCGATTTGCTCAACGCCGTTTACTGTCCAAGTAGTTTTATAGTAAGTATTATTCTCATTCATAAACCATACAGGGACGGTTGCATTCTTGGGGAAGGTGCCCCAGGTATTGTCTTCATCCAGAGAGGAAGTCTTGTAGCAGGTAACAGCGTTAAATCGGATGGTACCGACAGCCTCGCCGGGAGTCGGCGTTACTTCTTCTTCGTCGTCCTCTTCTGCAGCACCGGGATAGGTATTGATGGTCAGATAGTTGGACATAGCCCAACCGGTGCCCTTGCTGCTGCTGACGCGGTACCAACCCGAAGTGCTGGTATAGTCCAGCAGGCGCAGGGTACCGCCCACAGCTGCCTGATACAGTACATTGGCGCTGGAAGAAGGCGTTTTGCGGATATTGAGTTTGCCGGAGGAAGTGTTGGTACAGGTACCGCCGTCATTGGTGATGGCGATGAACTCGGCCATCACATAGCCGGTTTTGTTGTTGTAGGTGGTTTTGAACCACGCGGTCTTGCCTGATTCCTCGATGAGGGTGAGGTTGGTGTTCTCGGGAATCTGGACAAGGATGGTGCCGGAACTGGATGCGGTTTTGCGCAGGTTCAGACCGCCATCGATGACTTTGCCGTTGAATGTTGCCATTGTTTCAATTTTTCCTTTCGTTTTTCAAAAAAATGTATTTGCGTTCGTTCGCTGGCCAGCATTTCGGATCGCAAATATAGTGTAAAGGAAAAATGGAAAAAGAGGGAGTGAAAAAACTATGCCAATTTGGTGAAATAATAGGGAAAAGGTGGGGGATATTCAATAATTTGGCGAAAGATACAAGTTTGCTGAAAGGGCTTGCTAACGAACAAATGTTCGTATATAATAGGAGCGTAAACACAAACAAAGGGGGTGTGCTTTTGCACAACATGGAAGAAAGAAACGTACAATTGGAGGCGCAGATTCGCAAATTGCTGAAACTGCCGTTACAGGCGGATCGCCATGCGATAGAGATGACGCTGGGCACAGGTGCGGCAATAACGCCGGCTTTGCAAGAGCGCATTGACCGTGTGAATAAGATGCAACTGGCAACGGACGCGCTGATGAGTGTATTGAGTGAAAATGAAAAAATGGTGGTGCAGCGTCATGTGGTGGATGGACTCGATTGGTCGTGCATCGGAGCTGAATTCGCGCAGATTTGGGGCAATGAAAATCAGAAAAGCAAAAGAAGTTTAATCAACTATTACAATGCAGCAAGTAAAAAGATGGCAGAATATATAAAGGAGAATTACGAAATATTTGATTTTGATTGGTTGGTGCATTTATAAAAAAAGAGCCGCCAAACGGCGGCTCAAAATAGTTTTTAATATTCGGGTTCCAAAAGGCCGAGGTTGCCATCTTTGCGCAGGTACAAAACGTTGGTCTGATCGGTGTCGATATTCACAAATACGAAGAACGCGTGACCGAGC
>JAFYVB010000025.1 GCA_017549335.1 Clostridia bacterium
ACGCTTGAAGGTCATTTCGCTGATGGGTTCGCTGCCGCCGATGATAAAACCGCCCAGATGTCTGAGCGGTTTTAATATTTGCATCAGTTCTTTAGTCATGGGGACTATGCGATTTCCCGCTTCGCTCTTCGGCGGGCCAAGGTGCGGCCTGTTATCCTTGAACGTAACTGCCCGTTCCACACGGATCATCCCGCGCGCCCAGTCGATATCCTCCCAGCGCAATCCCAGCACTTCGCCTCTGCGCAGCCCCGTGAACAAAAGCAGCGCCATTACCAGCCGGTCTGTTTCCTGCAGCCGGGGAAGTGCCGCCATAATCTGCACAATATGCTCCTCCCCCAGCGCCTCGCGTTTCGCTGCCTTCTTGGCAGAAATGAATATGCGCTTGCTGTTGGCGGGGTTCTTTTTCATATAGTCGTCTTCCACGGCCAAGTCAAACACCTGGTGCAGAATGATCCCCATCTGCCGCACCGTAGACTGCGCCATATCGCTGTGCGCGTTATAGAATCCCTGAAGAACAGACGTATTGATATCCTCCAGCCGCATATCGCCAAAGTAGGGAATGATGTACTTCTGGATCAGATTCAGATACCCCGTTTTGGTTGTATGCCGCAGCTTGTTTTCCTTATAAAGGCGAAACCATTCTGCGATGTATGTTTTGAAAAAAGGGGAATCGGGCGGCTTTTGTGTTTGCTGACCTTCAATCAGTCCATATTGCAGCAGCACCCTGGCGGCTTCTCGTATGATTTCCTGCCGAGTCACGCCGCACACCCATTTATACACAGGATTGCCTTGCGCATCAAACCCGATGCACACTCTCTCTTTAAACTTTGATGGCATGAAATCTCCTTTCATGCTTTTGCACATGCTATGGAGTTTTCAAGGTTCTGCCTTCAGCATACCCGTCGCAAAATTTTCCGTCAATCACCTTTCATTTACATTTTCGTAGCGTTTTCCCACGACCTCCAGCATATCCTGCATGCCTTTGCGCACATGCTCCGGGCTAACAATCGTCACGTAATTCTTCAGGCCAAACACCCAGCCGTAAAATTGCGGCCCTACCGCCACCGGAACCGTGATGGTAAAGTGACTGTCGCCGTCCTTGCGCGGCGTGATTTCGTGACCAAACCGATCCAGCGCCAGGCCAATTCGGAAATTGGGAAAGCGCAGCGTGACATTGACAATCTCCCCGCCAAACATATTGAAGGTCGACTTTGTGCGCGTTTTCATATCGATCTGTGCGTATGCTTCCCCGCCCAGGCGGTCATCCTCCAGCAGTTCCACCTGTTCCATTTTGTCCACGCGGAAATACTTGAATTTCTTGTCATCCTTCTTTTCCGCCGCGTCGTATGCCAGCAGATAATAATTGTCATCAGCATACAACAGTGTCCAGGGACTCATCACATACACGCGCTTATACAGTTCCTTTTCCTTTTTCAGGTTATAGTCAAAATACCGGAACTGGATTTGTTTGTTGGCAGCCACCGCCTGACAGATGCGATCCACATTGATATGCATGTTCCTGCCGGTATTCTTCACACGGTTGGCCAGCATCACCTGACGTTGCAGCGTTTGCGCCTCATGCTCACTGCACAGGCCCTTCAGCTTATTGATCAGCGTGCGCGACCGGGCCTCCGACAGAAAGCGTGATGAGGAAATGGCGTCGATCATCAGTTTCAGTTCATACGTTTCAAAGTCCCGGCTCAGCAGACGATAGCTTTTCTGATACTCCTCATGATCGATATCCATACCAAAGGACTGCAGCGCGTCCACATCCTCATACAGAGCTTTTCGCTCCGCATCAATGCCGCATTCCTGCAGGTATTTCTGCATGTCCTTGATCGTCACGCCATGGGTTTCATCGGTCTTTTTCTCAAAGAAATCCTTGAGATACAGCAGTTTCAGCTTGCGTCCATAGGCCTTCATAGGGTCATCTCCTGGTCATATATGGTCTTATGGGGTCTAATCAGGGTCTTTTTTCGTCTAATGGGGTCTAATTGCAGTCTAATCGCAGTCAAAATTCAACGGCTCTCAAAATTTGAAAAATCCAAAAATTTAGGTTATAATTATAGTATAAATCAGGAACGTAAGCCGTTCAAGGGTGAATAACAAATGATCGTAACCAAACTTACAGACTTGCGCGCTACATAGCAACTGCGCGCCAGCATGAGTGCAAATCCCTATCACAATCAGCATATCAATGAATTTGCAGATTGCGTGGATAATTCTCTGTATGAATTACAAGCACACTATGACAGCATCATCCTCCAGCAGCAGGAGCAGATTGAACTGCTGATGGAGCGCGTGACGGCATTGGAGCAAAAGTTATCTACTACACCATTTCAATTGGAGATGATGATTACAAAAGACAGTTTGAAAAAACTACGAAACACCATCATGGGTGCTTTCCGCAAATAAAAACGGCCCGGAAGATATTTCTTCCGGGTTTTACTCTTTCTTTGAAATGCAATACCAGATAATCAGGAGCAATATTCCTGCAAACACAAACGCATAAGGATTTTCAATGTCCATCGTACCATTCACAATGCCGGAGAAGAGAGCAATGAGGAGAAATGTCGAGCAGCCCAACGTCATGCAGCCACCGCCACTGCCGGACGATGTACCATCGCCAGACGAAAGCTTTTCATCTATATAGGAGTCCTGCTAACTGTGCTTGCCGTCACCATTCCAGTCGCTTTTCACGAATATCCTCCTCTCTCTTAATGGCGATATCAATCCATCACATTCTCATGAAGATGTCGATAGAATAGCATTTCAATTATGCGTTTCCAGTGCCGAATCGTCGATTTTTACATTCCAGATGAACGGTAACCCCGAAAGCAGACTTCACATGAGGGCAGGGCTATAATGAACGCAAGACAATTATTCAGGTGTATGGTGTATAGTTCCGCTAATCTTTCATCCCATTAGAAATCCATTTATTAAAATCGGATTTTACAATACTGGCCGTGTAATATGCACCATCCCCTTCATCTGAATGGTACACGAACCAACCTTCTGCGTCTTCCCCATCAACTTTCTTTAACTTGTCGATGAAATTAACATAGCTGCAATTCGAATAAACCAATGCAGAATTACCTTTTTTGTTTCCCAGCGAGGAAAAGTTTGATGCTCGTGTTACAGCTTTTCCAATCCACACTTTACTGTTTATTCCGACATCTTTTCTTCCGGCTTTTACAACGAGTTCCTTCGCTGTTGACATTCCAATTCCAACGTTTATTTCAGGAAGTGAACGATTGGATAAAAGCTTGTTCAGCATTTTCATATATGTATTTATATAGATTGTTTTATCCGCTAACTCATAAATATCGTCTTTGGACGGGGTGGTGTATATTGCATACACACAGTCTCCTCTAATTCCAATTTCTCTTAGATTTTCATCTTTACGCAGAATTTCAATAGCTTCGGATGTAAAACTACGAATAACTTTAGACACCGTTTCCTTGCCTTCATCTGCGAACAATTCAGAAGAATCTCTAATGTCTACAAAGATCCCAGTCACCCAGCTGTAATAACCATTAGAAAAAGTAAACGCATCATCAGTCGGCAATTCATCTTGTTCTATGACGGTTAATTCATTGTCTAATATTGCTTCTATTCGTTCCTTACCTTTCCTGTAATCATATGTTGCCACAGCAGCCTCCTCAATAAATATAAATACCAATAAACAGGAGCACAACGAAGAAAACAAATCCTACGATTATGCGTCTAAGCCCACGATTATACGTTTCATATTTGACAGATGCAATATCAGCATTTATGTATATCTGCTCAATCAAATCGTTTAGGAGATATTCCTTGCTCATCTCACAGAAGTTCTTATGATAAGTATTGTAATTACTATTTTTTCTTATTCCAGCAAAGAAGATGCGAGAGGTTTCATCTTTTCTTCCAATCGCTTCTTCTGAGGTTTTTGCAATCAACACACTTCCAAGATTGAACATTCCCAATATCATAATAAAAATAGCACTCGCAAAGCAAAGCAAATAAAGTATGCTACAGAAAGTCTTTATTGTAATACATGCTTTTACAATATTAAATATCTCGTTCAATCCTTCATTCGTGAGAATGATTGCAAGAAGCGCCCCGAATGCAGCTAAGACAATAGACGTTTTGTTATCGCAATTTGTAACGAAACCAATATTGCGATCAAGGGTTTGAGTTGCAATTTCGATTTTATATTCAAGATCTTCCGGTACTTTGCCATTCTCTGTTTCTTTTGTAATCTCTGACATATCAGATATTCTCCTCAATCCATTTATTAAAACCAGTTTCTATTATACTACAGTGGTAATAATCAACACTACCGTAATAATCGGAAGCATGAGCACTGATCCACGATTTATAGTTCTCATTTTCCTTGCATAAATGCTCTATAACATTATCATAGAACACAGGACTCATTGCAATAGGAGAAATTCCATTTCTGTTTGCAACATCCGATAGGTGTGCTGCGTCTACAACCGCTTTTCCAATCCATATTTTATCATTGATACCACTACCATTTTGGCCCGCCTTAATAATTAAGTCCTGGCTGCACCCCAAACCTATACCAGCGCTAACGAGGGAGTAACCATTCTTCTTGAGCAACTTGTTCAACATCACCATAAAGGAATTGATTCGATATGCGTGACGAAATATATCTACTAAATCAGTTTGGTAAGGGGCATTATAAATACAGTACACACAATCTCCTCTGATACCGATTTCTCGATAGTTGCTATTATCTTTTAGGATTGAAATAATCTCCGAACAAAAACTTCTTATAATACGTGCGGTGTCTTCATTTGGAGCTTGAAATAGTTTGCTGGAGTCGACAATGTCAACAAATAATGCTCCAACCCACGCTTTAATTCCGTTTTCATAAGTAAACTCAGTATCTGATGATGGGATATTATCTTTTTCAACAATTTTTGTTGGAGATTTTAGTATTGCCTCCACAGTTTCTTTAGATCTTTTATATTCATACATAGTATTTCACCTTCCACATTATTCATTATACTACATATTCCACCACCTTTCAACACAACCACTACATATTGTTGCTATAATATTTAGTTTCGACACAACTTCCTGTTGAGTTGACGGGAATACATATCAGCATAAAAGAGCGTCTGAATCGCCGACGAAAGTATACATACTAAAGAATAGTTCTCGCTGAATCTGCTGCGCGTCACCCCATTTGGAAAAGCCTTTTCCTGCGCTACCTCAAACCTATCCCCGGGCATAGCAAACGGGACAGAATGGCACACAAAAGCCATGCTGTCCCGCTTTTTTGCGTTTATGCTTATATCAGATTTTTACGCCGTCTTTGAACTCAAAACCAAAATAGAACTCAGCTTCCAACGCTGCCGAAATCTTTTCCATTTCTTCGGTCGAAAATTTGCCCGTTTTCATGCGCTGATTGAATGCCTGCGGACTGGAACCCACGGCGCGGGCCAGTTCTGCTTCGCTCATGCCCTTATAAGCAAGAGCCATTTTGATTTTCTGCGGTATAGTCATAGTCATCCCTCCACAGTTATTATACAGAAACATCTTTCAAACGTCAAATGAAAAATGATTTTGTAAAGAAAAAGTTTGATATTTGTATTGACAAACTAAAGTTTTTCCTTTATAATATAAGAGAAGAGTTGATAAACAACTCAAAAAAAGAAAGGAGACTACCCCATGTCAAACCCCACCATGGAAGCCAAAGTCCACGAACTGATGGAACTCAAGCGGATGAAAGAGGAAATCGAAGCCGAAATCACTGCTGCAGAAGACGATATCAAAGCCGTCATGGGCGACGAAGAACTGCTGACTGCGGGAGCTTACAAGGTCAGTTGGAAAACCTTCACCAGCAGCCGCATCGATACCACCGCATTGAAAAAGGCTCTGCCTGATGTCGCCGCAGCTTACACCAAGCAGACCACAGCCCGTCGCTTCTCTATAAACTAAAAGCCGGAACACCTACCACAGCATTCCGGCAGCCCCCAGAACTTCCACGAACCGGGGAGCAAGGATATTCTACCACACTTCCTTGCTCCCCACAAGCAAAGGAGCAAAAATGGACCTTTACAAAGAAATAACCGAACGCATCATGACCCAGATGGAAAATGGCATTATTCCTTGGCACAAGCCTTGGATAGCATTCGGTAAAGCCATCAGCCATACTACCGGGAAACCGTATAGCCTGCTGAACCAGATGATGCTGGGAAAGCCCGGTGAGTATCTCACCTTCAAGCAATGTCAGGCCGAAGGCGGAAAAGTGAAGAAGGGCGAAAAAGCGCAAATGGTTGTCTTCTGGAAATGGATGACCGTAGAAGATGAGGAAACCAAGGAAGAAAAGGAAGTTCCCTTCCTCCGCTACTACAATGTATTCCACATCGACCAATGTGAAGGGCTGCGGCACAAGCACATCACAGAAATTGTGATGCCCAACGGTGCCGCCAGCAATGACACTGCCAATGAAATCATCTATGACTACCTTGGCCGCTCCAGCGTAGTCATGAGACATGAAAGCGGCGACAGGGCTTACTACCAGCCGATGACAGATACCGTTGTCATCCCCGACCGCAGGCAGTTCGCAGAAACAGCAGAGTTTTACAGCACCATCTTCCACGAACTGACCCACAGCACCGGACACGAAAGCCGCCTGAACCGCCTTGAGAAAACCGCCTTCTTCGGCACAGAGAGCTACAGCAAGGAAGAACTCATCGCCGAGATCGGCGCGGCAACGCTGGTCAATCACTGCGGTATCGAAACCTCCAGCAGCTTCCGGAACTCAACAGCCTATATACAAAACTGGCTGTCCGTGCTGAAAAACGACAAACGGTTCATCGTATCGGCGGCAGGCAAGGCAGAAAAGGCCATCAACCTGATACTGAATCAATAACGCAAAACGGCGGGGAGCAATCCCCGCCGCCTGTCGCAAAAACAGTTGTTAGCCTTTACAGTTTCCGTGCCGTGAAAAACCACGCAAAATAAGGCTTTGCGGCACGGAAAAACTGTAAAACAGCCCTTTGGCCCTTTCGTTTACAGGAGGACATGATGATATACGGTTACGGACGCTGCTCCACAAACGAGAGCAAGCAGGATATAAACAGACAAATCCGCGAACTGAAAGACGCGGGCGCGGACGAAATTATTGTCGAATACGAGCACGGTGACGCGCAGACGAAGAAGCAGCTTTCCATGCTACTGGACGTGGCCCAGCCCGGCGACACCATCATCACACCGGAAGTCAGTCGCCTATCTCGAAGCACACAGCAGCTGTGCGAACTCATTGATATAATCAAACGTAAACGCCTGCGGCTGGTGATTGTAGGCTCCATCACGGTAGATTGCCGCAACGGTGAGATAGACCCGATGAGCCAGGCCTTTATTCAAATGAGTGCGGTGTTCGCCGAACTGGAGCTTTCCATCATCCGGGCACGGGTGAAGTCAGGGATGGCGAACGCCAAGGCCAAGGGAAAGAAAATCGGCCGGCCGCAGACAAAGAAAGAGGACATCCCGGCAGCATTCATGAAACATTATGCTGCATTCATGGATGGAAAAATGAATGTGAGCGAACTGGCGCGCGTGTGCGGATTATCAAGACCAACGGTATATAAGTATTTGAAAATGATGGAATGAAAGAAGCCCCTGTCCTCCACTTCATGGATAGATAGGGGCTCTTTGTTATTTGATAAACTGATTCATTAGATTAACAAATTCATCAATATTTGAAAAATAATTGGGATATGCCTTTTTCAGAGTATCAATGGATGTTGTCGATACCAATACAACATCTTCGTAAGACTGCCGGGAACTTTCTTTTGTATCATAATCATTGGTTGCTTTTTCGATATCAGCCTGTGGATAGAAACGAATTTCGGTCTGTTGATCTCTGGCATTTGATATAAGCAGAAAATATCCCTGAGCCCCATCTTCAACAGAAAACTCAATCCCTTCAGTCGCTTTGATAGCAGACAAACGATTGAGAATCTTGTGCTGAGATTCAAACTCCTGCATTTCCTTAACTATGGGGTTTGCTCTGACGGCATCTACACTATACCCACTTTCTTCATACAACTGTAAAAGTGCTGACGCGAGAACAAAGAAGCGCTTACTTTCTTCCTTTCCTCTACCGATTTTCAAAAAATCTCCGTCTATCTCATCTAAAGTTTCAACTGCTGTTGCCCAAAGATGCTGGAATCTAGTCCGTATCTGAATTTCAATATACAAGCCATTATATTTGTTTGTCTTGTTGCTTCGATAAGAATATACTAAATGATAGCAGCGGTATCCATCTTCTTTGGGATCAGCAATATAGTCATATGATTCTTTAAACTTATGCTTCCACTTGGATTTCTTGATTTTCTCTACCATAGCATAGACTTCTTCTATGCTATCAACAATAATCCGACAACCGCCAATGTCTTGCATGGTACTCATGCTCATGTTGGGAAAGCGACTTAATTTGGCGGTTATTGATTCTAATCGCTTTAGCCGCTGAGCTATGATCGCAGTTTCTGGAGCTCTTCTACGCATATTAACATAGAACACCTGTAAAGGATATGCGTGGGCTGCACGCCAATTGTTGATAATCCTTAACGCAGTCTCTCTTTCTTCCTTCGTACCCTTTCCTGATGAAAAAAGCCGTCCTGCTTTTTTTACTTGAGTTCTTGGATACTCTATTTCTTTATAGCGTGACATTCTCCCATCTCCTATATATAAGAGTATTGTATATTATACTCGTAACATACGGAAAATACAACTACAGCATTGATAGAATTCTTTCTTCATTCTTCTGACTTATCTAGAATACTCTATTCCCCGTAAGTCTCGTATAAGTTGTAAGCGGATTGTTATCTTCTGTGTTGCAATAGCATATTTGAGCATTGCGGCAAAAACTGATAGGTGGATCGATAAAAACTGGGGACAGGCAGTTGCCCAACGCCTGAGATCTCACACGGCGCAGAGTAAATGGTGGAAAAAGTTCCGAAAAAAACATTTTTACCCTTGCAATTTCCCAATAGATATAGTATAATCTGCCCGAAAAAAGGAAAGGAGGTGAGAGTATAAGAATAAATGTTGTCGCTAAAGCCTGTCAAAAAGCATTCGAACTGTATGATCAAGCGGAACAGTTGACGCCCGAAGAACGATGGGCAGTATGGAATGCAGCTATAACGTACCATCTTGGTAAGCAGCTACTCAAAAAGTAACACTCAACAGAACTATTCATAATAGACTGACCGACTATACCCGCCAGCAAAATGCTGGCGGTTTTTGTTATGTGGCTATTGCAGCAGATCGACCGCCAACTTTTTTCATCGCTGCCAAAATTTGATTTATCCCAAAATTCAGGTTATAATATAGGTACAGAAAAGGCAAAGAGTAAATATGCCATTATTTGCTGTTGCCGCCGGAGACAGGCGGCAGCGTGTTCTTTCTGACAAAAAATATCAAATGGAGGATTAATCCTTATGGCAAAAGAAATCATTACGTATCCCAATTAGAGTGTCATCACCATCCACAAACCTGAATATGAAGGCAACTTTGTTCAGGTATCCATCGACGAATGGCAAGAGGCCTTCGCGGCCCTGCCCCGCATTTCTTTCGGTCTGTATCTTTATCTGTGCGGCAATATGGATAACTTCCATCTTGCCCTCAGCTCCGTTGATTTTCAGCATGCGCTCGGCGTCTCTGACAGCAGCTATCGCCGCGCCGTGGAAGATTTGCTGGATGCGGGCTATCTGATGATGCGGAATGGCAAAAAGAACACGATGGACTTTTACACTTCGCCGCAGCCGACTTCCTATGTAAAAAAAGAGTACAAGAAGAAAGTCAGCGACGGCGGCGCGGCGCCCGTTCCCTGTGAAGATACTGACCCTGAGCCCCTTTCTTTTGAGGAAGAAAAATATATCAGCCACTATTCTTCATCTTACAGTTGGGAGCCCTAACGCAAACTTCTTCCTTTTCGCACGCGAAGCGTGCCTTATGTATCCTTATCTATTATTATTTATTTATGTATTTCTCCAACCACAGAGGAAGAAGTTTTCCCCACGCACGGCGGAAGCCTTTTCACCGGTAAAGTAAGATTTTTCATCTGCGAAGCCCAGGTCATCGACGACACATTTATTCACCCCCGATTTCTTCCGTGAAAACAGCGGCTTGCTGCCGCACACTACACAGCCTTTCTTTTCAAACCTTTCAAAAAAACGAGCCCGTTGGTTGTAATGCCAACGGGCTTTTTGCCTGAGGCCGCAATACTATTATATTATTCTTATTATCTTTTCATTTTCTTTTCAACCGTGAGGTATTGCACGCCATATGCTTATTGCAAAAATTTCTCTGCAAATGAAAAAAGGCGATAGATATTTTTGTCTATCGCCTTTTCTTTTGTATGCAATCTCTATTTTTTCAATATCTTATATCTGCTTGAGCAAATTCTGCAGATATGCCTGCGTTTCGCGAATATCAATCAACTGCTGTTCGCCGGAGATTTCGCGCTCAATGGTCAGGCTGCCGTCATAACCATGAGCCTTCAAGGCTTTCAGGAACTCAGGGAAATTCACCTTTCCCTCGCCCACCTTCACCTCACGGCCCAGCTCACGGCCGTTCGTGGGATAGAAGCCATCTTTCGCGTGCACGCCGCGCACGTAATCGCCAATCACATCCAGCGTATCAATGGGATTCGCCTTGCCGTACTGAATGAGGTTAGCCGGATCCAGATTCACAAAAAGATTGCCGGTATTCACTTCTTCAAACAAGCGCAGCAGCACAACAGGCGTTTCCTGACCGGTTTCAAACAGAAGATTCTGGCCGTATTGCTTGAGATCCATCGCAACAGCCTTCACCGCAGCCACAACGCCGGGATAGTTGGGATCCGTCATGTTTTCAGGAATATAGCCCATGTGCGTGATCACATTCTGGATGTTCAGCAGACGGGCATAAGCCGCGCCGTCCAGCAGGTTCTGCACACGCATAGCACGGAACGTAACAGGAACAATGCCCAGCGTTTCGGGGCCTTCCGTAAAATTCCAGAAGCGCGGGCCCGCCCAGCCGCACCAGAAAGCCGTGATCTCAACGCTGTATTCGGCAGACAGCGCCTTGATTTCTTCCGCGTTTTCTACCGTCCACAGCTCAGGATTCCAGCTGACCAGCTGGCAGTGAAAAAATCCCTGCGCAGCGGCACTGGCAAAGCGCTCACGCATGCCTTCCGCGCGGTGACGGATAACAATACCTACGTTCATTGTCATTTCCTTTCGTTCTTTCAAGATAGCGGCGCCGTCTGAAATCCTCAGCGGCGCCGCATTCATTTACTTACTTTTCAAAAACTACTTCGCGATGCGCCTCGGCGGAATCATACATGCCCTGCATGATTTCGGAGGTGAGGATCGCGTAGTCGATGTGGCTGCGGATCTTCTCGCCCGTGCGTACGCACTTGACAAACTCGTCGATTTCGCCGTTCCAGCGATCCTTATGATGCACTTCGGGAACATATTCAATGAAGTTGCCGTCTTCTTCAATGAAGAAGGTGCAGTCGGCGTTGAAGCGCAGGCGGCAGCCGCCCTTGGTGCCCATGAAGTCAACAAACTCTTCGCGGCGATCCACGTTCTGCGCCCAGGCGCCGTTGATGGAGATAACGGGGCCGGTGGTGCGGATCACTCCCACGCAGGAGTCATCCACGTCGTAGGTGCCGTTGACGTCCTTGGTGTTTTCAGACCACATGTCGCGGTAGGCGTACTTGGGAATATCCTTGCCCAGCTTGCAGAAGGTTTCGCCGGACACGGTCAGGGGCTTGGGATCGCCCATGCAGTACATGATCAGGTCAATGTAATGCACTCCCCAGTCGATCAGGCTGCCGCCACCGGCAATGGCCTTGGTGGTGAAGGCGCCGCCGATGCCGGGGATGGAACGATGCGCGCGGAAGGAAGCATATACATGATATACTTCGCCCAGACGGCCTTCCTGAATGTACTTTTTGATCATATTGATATGACCTTCAAAGCGGTTCACAACGCCGATGTTGAGCACCTTTCCGGTCTCGTGGCAGACCTTCTGCATTTCACGGGCTTCGGCATAATTGATGGCGGCAGGCTTTTCGCACAGCACGTGCTTGCCGGCGCGCATGGCGTCGATGGCGATGCGGGAGTGCATGAGGTTGGGCGTGCAGATGTCAACAGCATCCACTTCGGGATCAGCCAGAACATCCTTGTAATCCACAACGGCAATGCCGCAGCCATAGTCGGCAACGGCCTTCTCGGCGCGCTCGGGGATAATGTCGCAGAAGTACTTGATCTCAACGTCTTCGTTGACCAGATAGCAGGGAATGTGATGGCGGTTGGCGATCATACCGCAACCGATGATAGCAATCTTTAC
This sequence comes from Clostridia bacterium, assembly GCA_017549335.1. Taxonomy (GTDB): domain Bacteria; phylum Bacillota; class Clostridia; order Christensenellales; family Aristaeellaceae; genus SFMI01. The sequence goes on from JAFYVB010000025.1 coordinate 12,364, forward strand.
CTTGTTGTTCATGATTAATACTCCTTCTTCACCTTGTTCAGGAACTTAACAGCTTCGCCGATGTCGGCAGCGGGGTTGCCGCCCACTTCGCGCTCGATGGTCAGGAAGCCACGATAGCCGATGTCTTCCAGTGCCTTGAGATACTTGGGGAAATCCACAGAGCCCTGGCCCAGCGCCATTTCCTTGAAGGGCTTTTCCATGGTGGGATCGTCAAAGTGCACGCCGTCCTTGGCATGGGTATGCACGATGTAATCCTTGAGGGTATACACAGCCTGCACAGGATCATCGTTCATAACCATGACCAGGTTGGCGGGGTCCATATTGACAGCCATACCCTTCTTGGAGGGCAGGGAATCCAGGAACTCGCGCAGCACCAGCGCCGTTTCGGGGCCGGTTTCGATGGCGAAAGAAGAGCCGATGCTGTCAGCATACTCGCCCAGCTCAGCACAAGCATCCTGCATGATCTTGTAGGTAGGATCGTTTTTATCGGTGGGCACGGTGCCGATGTGCGTGGTCACGATATTGGTTTCAAAATACTTGGCCAGATCCAGCACGCGCTTGGAGCGCTCAATCTGCATGGGGTTGGTTTCGGGGTTGCTGAAGCCCAGTTTGAAGTCGCCGCAGATGGCGGAAACGACCAGACCGTTGGACTTGATCATGTCCAGCAGTTCCTTGATCTTCTTCTCGTTCAGGTCTTCATAATAGGTAACGGTAGGCTTGGACATGTAGATCTGCAGACCCTGCGCACCCACAGTCGCAGCCCTTTCGACCGCTTCCTGGAAAGGCAATTTGAACGATTCCAGCATTGCGCCTACAGGAAAATCAAACATTGTTATATCTCCCTTCGTTTCTATCACTCATGCGCGACTTTGAATTGTCCCGCAGGTGGATTGTTCTCGATCAGTTCCATCCGGGAAAAATCCCAGTGCAACTGAATACCGCGCTTGGTGAGGAAGGCCTGGAAAGAAGCAATCTCCTTCTCCAGCAGCTCTTCCATCGAAATACCATGATCCATGCAATAGGCCGCAATATAGCCCGCGACTTCGCCGATATTCCATTCGATGGGATGCAGGCGATAGCAGCCGCCGGTCAGATGCGTGCAGCCGATGTTCTTGCAGGCAGGAATCAGATTCTTCATGCGAACAGGAATCATCGCAGACAGCGGGATTTCAAAGGGCCAGGTCTTTCTCATAAAGTGATTATGAGACTTGGTAGTCATGTGCAGGTCCATGGAGTAATGGCCTACGCCCACGCTGTCTTCCACCATGAGAGGCTTGTCCGTGAAATCACGCACGATTTCCTGCTCGCAGATCAGGCGCTTGGCGATGATGCGGCGGGACTCGCGGATGTAGGGCATCTTGGCCAGGCCGTCTTCCGTGCCCATGATATCGGGACGCAGGCGAACCTTGTAGCCCTTGCCGCCGTCGGCGCGCAGCGCTTCGGTCTGCAGCCAGTACACACAGCACTTCGTCAGATCGCGGGCACGCTGCAGGTGCGTTTCGGCGTCGGGATCATCAAAGATGTTGCCCATCCAGTAGTCGTTCTGCGGCCAGTTGAGGAGAGAAACCTCGTTACGGCCATCGGTGAAGTTGGGCGTATCGATGATGCGGCGGTAATTCCACAGGCCCTTGCTGGCAGGATCATTGCCTTCGCCGTCGTTCATGCCCAGCTTGCGAACGCCCATCCCCTGAAGCTTGTTGGTATACCAGCTCAGCAGCTTGCAATCGCAGTGCGGCACATCAAAAGAGGCATAGTAATCGTACATTTCAGGCTTTTCGGGCACGTAATCGCTGTCTTCAGGCAGAAGTTCCAGCGCCGCCACCCAAGTGATAGCCTGCATGTCGGTGGGATCCGCCACGTCCGCAGCCTCAGGCTCGCCGGTCATATCCTTGCTTTCAGCGCCGGTACGGAACTCCGCGCCCACAACGGGCAGCAGATCGCCGCAGTCTGTAGCGTCCAGGAAATATTCCGCCTCGATAACCTTTTCCTCGGCGGATTTGAGATTCTTGACGGTAACAGCCTTAATTACATCGTTTTCCACAGTGCTGCTTACCGCCACAGTATCGTAATCCAGCACGATTTTGCCCTCGGCAATGTAAGGCGCCAGCATGTCGCACAGGATCTTCACCGCCACCCTGGGCTCATGCGCTACGCGCGATACCCAGGCGTTGCCGGGATTGAGATTCCAGCGTTCCTTCGCTTCGGGGTGAATCTCGGGCAGCGCGCGGTAGTAATCACGCACAGCCTCGCGGAATTCGCGGTAGGTCTTAGTGCCACCCTGCTCCTCAATCCACTTGTTTTCATCCGGCGGAACTCCCTGGCTAGTCAGCTGGCCGCCAACCCAGTCACTCTGCTCGCACAGATAAACCTTTTTGTTTTCTTTGGCTGCACTCAGCGCGGCCTGCACGCCGCCCAAGCTGCCACCGATCACTGCAACATCAAATTTCATGTCGCTATTTCCTTTCTTAGCCCTTTACAGCGCCAGCCGTAGCGCCGCCCTTGAAGAACTTGAACAGGATCGGGTACGCGCAGATGATGGGCAGGATCGCCAGGAAAAGATAGGCCATTTCAATGTTATCCCAGTAGGACAGAAGCTGCGGATTGTCCAGCGCAATGTCCATCGGGTCCATCGCCAGGAAGTTGCGGATATACATCTGCACAGGGTAGATCAGCTTGTTGGAAGTGATGAACATGACCGAAGACATGTAGTTGTTCCACAGGTTTACCACAACGAAGGAAGCGGTGGTAGCGATGATGGGCTTGGACAGGGGGACGATGATGCGGATGAAAATACCGATCGAGCTCGCGCCGTCAATCTTGGCCGCCTCTTCCAGCTCAACCGGCAGGCCTTCGTAGTAGCTCTTGATCAGGAACATGTAATAAACGGAGATGACGTTGGGCAGAATCAGCGCCCAGATGGTGTTCATCAGGCCCAGAGAGTCCACCAGCACGATGTCGGTCGCCATGCCGCCGTTGAAGAACATGGTGATCATATAGAAGATCATAAACCATTTTCTGCCGGGCATATCAGGCTTGGACAGCGGGTAGGCGGCCAGCGTGGTGATCACCACGAAGATGCTGGTGCCGGCCAGAACAATGAACAGCGAGTTGGCAAACGAAGACAGGAACATCTTGTCCTGCAGCGCGTATTTCATGGAGAACAGGTCAATGTTCTTGGGCAGAACGTTGATAATCTGGCCGGGAGCGGACAGCGCCATCGCCAGCACGTTGCACATAGGCACCAGGAAGAAGGCAATCAGCAGGAGCGCAACGCCCTTGGCAAGCACCTGGAACACATTTTCATCATTATATTTGCGCAGCACGTTAGGCATTCTGAAGATGATCACCCAGCGAAGCGGAGCAAGCGCGGGATTGATCAAAGACAGCAGCTGTGCAATGGGAGAAAGTACAACGTAGAGAATTTCGGCCTTGTTGAACTTGAAATACTGAACAAAGCCATCCTTTTTGATGCTGTCAAGCAGATGCAGCAGCGCATCCGCTTCCAGCACAGCCCACAGGCCAAAGAAAATCACATCGAACGATTTGTGAAGCTGTACCGTCTGTTTACGATCAATCGCTTCGAGGAACAGGAACACCACGCTCATGAGCAGCGCGATCAGCAGCACTCTTCTTTTCCAGCCAAAGATCTTTTCCTCTTTGGTCTTGGGCGTAGAAACTGTATGCATTTTCATTTCATTCACCTCTTACCACAGACCGTTCTTGAGGAACTTCTTGGACAAATAGTTACTGCTGAGCACCAGCACCATCGCGATGACGCCGTTGAAGAAGCCGACGGCCGTAGACATCGCATACTGCGGACGCAAGCCGGCGTCACGAATCAAACGGTAGGTGTAGGTACCCAGAATATCAATGGTTTCCTTGGTGTAAGCAGAGTACATCACATAGATCTGCTCAAAGCCGGCGTCCATCAGGCTGCCCACGCGCATGACGAACATAACAGCGATGGTAGGCAGAATGCCGGGCAGCGTTACGTAGAGGATCTGCTGCCACTTGGTAGCGCCGTCGATACGGGCGGCTTCAAACTGGTTGTGATCCAGCGCCAGAATCGCGGACATATACACGATACTGCTGTAACCGATATTCTTCCATGCATGCGAGGTGACCAACACGCCGCGGACGGTATCCTTGTTACTGACAAAAGCAGTTCTTGCAAAACCCAGCGTTTCCAGAACATTGTTGACAAGACCGGTGTTTTCACTCAGTATCGCACCAAAGATGCCGCCAACGGTAACCCACGAAAGGAAGTGGGGAACATACATTGTAATTTCCAGCGTCTTTCTGACAGCGCCCTTACGCAGCTCGCTGATCAGAATCGCCAGGGCAATCGGAATGGGGAAAACGAACACGAGCTTCTGAATACTGATGATGATCGTGTTGCGCATCGCCTGCATGATTTCAGGATTGGAGAACATTTCCTGGAAGTTTTCCAGGCCTACCCAGTCAGCCTTCAGGATGGCCTGCACAGGGGTAGCAGCGGCCAGCATTCTGGGATTTTCCTTGAACGCCATGACCAAGCCCGCCATCGGCACGTATTTAAAGATCAGAACGAAAAGAATAGAAGGAATAAAGAAGAAATACAAAGGAGCATGCTTCTTGAGGTTGTATCTGAATTCCTTCTTCGCAATTGCATCTCGCTTCAAGCCGGTCACCTCTTCACAATGTTGCCCTCCCACTCCGGGGAGTGAGGAGGGCAACATTTTCTTTATGTATCTTGGTTGCGGATTACAGGGGCTTTACGTTGTTGTAGGTGTCCTTGTATTCCCAAGTGGCGTACCACTCGTTGACGGCTTCTTCGATCTTCTCGCCCTTCTTGGAGTTCCACAGCTTCTGAACTTCTTCCAGGTTGAATTCCTTTTCGGTATTGAAGATGGTCAGAATCAGGCTTTCTACAACAGCGTTGCGGGCAGTCGCCAGGTTTTCTTCAACGGTGTCGATGGAGGGAATCATGTGGATGGGATCCATGATACCGGTGCCGTCGATGTTGTAGTTGATCATGCCGAACATACGGCCCTGAGCGGCGGTCTTGCGGGTGCGGGCCAGCCAGTATTCGGCGTAGTCAGCTTCGCGGGTACCGGACAGGAACTTGTCGGCCAGGTTCATTTCGTCGTTGAACTTGGGCAGGATGGGATAGTAGCCGCCGTCCTTCACATAGAAGGTTTCGCCCTCGGTACCGATGGTCAGGCGCAGGAACAGATCCTTATCCAGCTTGGAATCGCAGTAGTCAACCACAGCAGCGGTCTGAGCTTCGGTGTTGTATACGGGGCAAACGATGTACTGGTTGTAGGTCTTCTTGGACCATACGCGAACGGCAGAGGCATCGCCTTCATGCTCGTCAGCAACCAGAGCGGAGATATAACCAGCGAACACTTCGTCAACGAAGTTGTCCAGATCGGTGGTGCCTTCGGGAGCGCGGTTGGTTTCCAGAGAGTAGGGCTTGGTGTGGCTTACCAGCGCAACACCGGCCATGTCGTTCATCAGGGAGTTGACAGCGTTGGTGTCGTTCTTGGTGGCCTGGTAGTAGATCAGGCCCTTGTCGAACAAGCCTTCCATGTACTTGGCATAGGCTTCGAAGCCTTCCTGCTCCAGGATGTAAGTCAGTTCGCCGTTCACATCAGCCCATTCGCTGTTGATGCCGAAGGCGGGCAGGATGGTCTGCAGGAAAACGGGCTTGTCTTCGGTGTAGTTGGAGGAAGCGGGGTCCACTTCGATGCACAGGGCCTTGCCGCCGGCATTCACCTTGGTCTGGAAGAACTCCAGCATCTTGGTGAAGTTGGAAACGGACATGGAGTAGCCGTTTTCTTCAGAGGGCATGGCGATCTGAGCGTCGGGATTCTGCTGGTTGTACTCGTTCAGCCAGTCCTTGCGGAAGTAGAAGCCCTTGGAGGTGCACTCACGGGGATCGGAGTTAGGAATGGCGTAGATCTCGCCGTCGAAGGTGGCAGAGCCCCAGCCGATCTCAGAGATGACTTCCTTCAGGTTCGCAGAGGCGTTGACGTACTTGGTCAGGGGAGCCAGAACGCCTTCGGCCACCAGCATGTTGAACTGGGCCTTGGTTACGAACACGTACTGGTAGTTTTCCTTCAGCATGAAGATGTTGGAAACGGTGGTGTCCACGTCAGACTTGGGCAGCTGAGTGAACTGCACGTTGTAGCCGGTGGCCTGACGGATGGTGTCGGCCAGCGTCTGGGTGTTGAACACATCGTCCGCAACACCGCCGTTGGTAACCATGGCGTTGAAGCTATCAACGCGTTCGAAGTCCTTCAGGGTCTCGGCAGCCGCAGTCATGGAAAGAACCATGGTCAGCAGCAGGACGATCGCAAGCAGCTTTTTCATTATGGTTTCGTCTCCTTCGTAATTACTTCGCGATAGCCAGATAAATGGCCATCTGTGATTTTGTGCGACTATGATACCACCGCAAAACCGTCCAATTCAATGTGTATTCTTTACTTCTCAATTGTCATTTTTATACTTCTTTTACCACGTTTCTCCTATTTTTTGTGTAGCATCTAACAAAATTTTACCACTATTTGTTTTCTTTTTGTACAAAGCGCATGTTTGTGCCGTCATTTGTCATCTTGCATTTTAGTTCATTGTACGCTATCATTTATATGAAAACATCGCTCGCGTTTTATCTGCGCAACGCAAAAAGGAGGACATAATGACTGATCAAACCAAGACAATCTCCATGCCCAGTCTTCCTGAAAAAACTACATATAAAAAGCGTTATCACAGGGATGCCAATTACGAAGCTTCCCCCATCACGCTCAATCTGTTTTCCGTGTATCAGATTTGCGATCTTGCCTGCGCATCCGATCACACGGTTCGTCAGCATACGCAGATTTGCCATGAAATCACTTACATTGTCTCCGGCGAAGGCGTCTTTTACCGCAACGGAAAAGCCTACGACGTCTACCCGAATATGGTTTTTCTGGTGAACGACCAGGATGTGCATTCTATCAAATCCTCCAAGGATTCGCCGCTGCGCTTCATGTGCCTGGGCTTCGGTTTTCATAAGGATCACCCAGACTTTCCCAAATACGCGCATATTTGCAGCTTCTTTGACCATCTGCAAACGCCGCTGATCATGGATAAGAACAACCTGTTCAATCTCTTCACGCTGGCGCTGAGCGAAGTATCCAACACCGACGCGCTGGCCGAAGAAATGCTCGAGGCCTACGTGCGGCAAATCATTATCCAGACCTTCCGCGACTTTACAAGCGTCAACAAGCAAAAAATCAACCTCGTAGATATCAACGATACCAATCCCCTGATCTACGAGATTGCGCACTATATCGACTCCAACCTCACGCACATCAAAAAGTTGTCGGATATTGCAAACGCCTTTGACTACAGCTACGCTTATCTTTCCCGCATTTTCTCGCAGACCATGGGCGTGCCCATCCGCGATTACTACGCGCAGCGGCGTTTGGAAAAGGCGGCCGACATGCTAACAGCGGATATCCCCATCTCCGCCGTCAGCGAAAAACTGCAGTTTGCCGATGTGTCGTCTTTCTGCAAGGCATTCAAAGCCCACTACAATGTGACGCCCAAGAAATATCAGCAGATGATGACCGAAAAGGTTGCATCCGCCGCAAAGGACAAAACGAAATGATATTGAAAAACGCCCACGTCGTCGACGAACACTTTACATTACGCGACTGCGACCTTGAAATCAAAAACGGCGCGATCACCAAAATCGCCGATCACCTTGAAGGCGAGGATATGCTGGATCTGCGCGGCTGCTTCATCCTGCCCGGTTTTATCGACAGCCACATGCACGGCGCGATGGGGTGCAAGCTCAGCGATACCAATCCCCTGCCTGACCTGCACAAAATCACGCAGTATGAGGCGACGCAAGGCGTAACATCCATCGCGCTTGGCTCCACGTGCTCGGATTTTGAACACCTGCTGCGCCAGTTTGATATGGCCGTCGAAGCCTCCAAAAATCCCTGCGGCGCCAAAATTGCTGCCCTGCATGCCGAAGGCCCTTTTATCAATCCCAAGAAAAAAGGCGCGATGGACGAAAAGTTTATCCTCTCTCCTGCCCGCGAGGTACTTGATCAGCTGATAGAACACGCCCAGGGGCTTTTGCGCCTCATTACGCTCGCGCCCGAAATGGAAGGCAGCGAAGAAGTGATCACCTATGCCGTTTCCAAAGGTCTGACCGTCTCCATGGGCCATACCGACGCAACGTTTGAGCAGGCCAGAGCCGCCATTGCTGCCGGCGCCACGCAATCCACCCACACCTTCAATGCCATGCGTGCCCTTAGCCATCGGGAGCCCGGCATTCTGGGCGCTGTACTGACCGACCCCGCAGTTACCTGCGAAATGATCTGCGACCATACGCATCTGCACCCTGCCATTCTGCAGCTGATCTACCGCTGCAAAGGCGCCGACAGGATCAACATCATCAGCGATTCTGAATACGGCGCGGGCATGACCGCCTCTCAGATTGTCGTAGACGGCGAAGTGCGCTATATCCGCAACGGCGTGATGGTGCTGGAAGACGGCACCATTGCCGGCAGCGCCAGTTCCATGCTCTTTGGCATTCAGAATCTGCTGCGCGACGGTATCCCGCTATGCGACGTTGCCAAAATGGCCTCCATTAATCCGGCAAGAACGCTGAAGATCGATCATATTACCGGCAGCATCGCGGTTGGAAAACCCGCCGACCTGGTCGTCCTCAACGCTGACTACGATGTGCTGCGCACCTATGTGAACGGCGCGTGCGTATATACGAAGGGAGAATAACCAACATGATTCTGGGAATCGACATTGGCGGCACCAATATTAAATTCGGCGTGGTAACAGAGGATTACCAGCTTGTAAAATCCTGGTCCATCCCTACTCTCAGCCACCGCGATATTGCCGAAATCATCGATGATATGATTGAAAAAGCCAGGGAAATCCAAGCAGAATATCACTTTGACCGCATCGGCATCGGAACGCCCGGCGATATTGACAGCGAAAGAGGCATCTGCCATCGCGCCGGCAATCTGCCCTACAATCAAACGCCGCTGGCCGCGATGATCCGCGATGCGCTGAACGTGCCTACCTGTATTGCAAACGACGCCACTGCCGCGCTTTACGGCGAGCTTTACGCCGGTGCAGGCAAGGCGTATCAGAATATCATCATGCTCACGCTTGGCACGGGCGTTGGCGGCGGTATCGCCATCAACGGCAAACCTTACCTGGGAAGCAAAGGCTACGGCGGCGAATTAGGCCACATGATCATCCACTATGATGGTCTCCCCTGCCCCTGCGGATTGCGCGGCTGCTACGAGCAGTATGCCTCCGTTACGGCGCTGGTACGCCAGATCAAAGAGGCCATTGCCGCGCATCCTGACAGCCTGCTGGCAAAAATCGGCGGCGAATCTCCCTCTGCGCGCGATGTATTTAGCGCTAAGGAGCAGGGCTGCCCAGTGGCAGACGCCGTTCTGGAGCAATACACGCGCTACATTGCCATCGGCATTAACAGCTATGAAGCCATCTTCCAGCCCGAAGCTTTCATCATTGGCGGCGCAATCTCCCAGCAAGACGAAAACCTGCTGGCCCCCATCCGCGAAAAAATGCGTAAGCCCAACACATTGCTGACGTCCAGTCTCAAAAACGATGCCGGCATGATCGGTGCGGCAGTCGTAGCAACGGTTTTTCTGCAATAAAGTGCTCTGCGCTGTACAAACAGACAGTATAAAATCAAAAAGCGAAATTTCAACCTCTCTGCAAACGAAAAAAGGCGACAGAGATTTTTGTCTATCGCCTTTTCGTTTGCATCAGCATGCAATCTTTTCTTCCTCCAGCGCTTGCGGCGCTTTTTCATTCTCCATTTCTACTTTGGTCTTCACAACCACAAAGCCATCTTCGTCAAACACCGGCTGTTCGGAATAGTTGGCGTAATTGTCCATGAACCAGGTCTTTACGTAATTGTACGGGCTTCTCTGGATTTTCGACAGCGCCTTCACTCGATCAAAGGCGGCCAGGCGCTTTTCGGAATCGCGGCACTGCTTGATGTGCATTTCCATCTGCTTAAAGGTCATTGCCCTGGATGCGCTCTTGCGACGTTCTTCGGTGACAATCGTGATTTCCCCATGGTCGGCGCGCAGTGTTCGGATGATTTCATATTCCTTGCTGTGCAGGTTGGCCGCATTCTTCAGGAAGGCCGCGCTCACGGTCAGCGTGTTGGTGATGGCATTGTAAGAATAATTCGTCTTCATATCTGAATACCTTTCCTTTCTCAGGCCGCGTAGTTATTGGGCGTATTGATCAGCTTGTAGTTCTCGTCAAATTCCGGCACTGCATTATGCGTGGGGAAGCGTTCCTCATACCAGCGCAGCACGTACTGATAGGGATTCTTCTCGCCCAGAGATACCTTGCGCACAGCCTCGAATTCTTCCTTGTAGGCCTCGGCATCCGCCATGCACTCGATGTGCTTGAGCATCTGGCGATAGGACAGGTGCGGCGACTGCTTGCGGGGACTGCTGATGACGCGGATGGGCAGATCCAGCTCGCGCAGCGTCATCATGGTTTTGAACGCGTTGCTGCCAATCTTCCCCGCAGCGGTGTTGAAGGACTTGGTAACGGTGATGCAGCCGGCGGCGAAATCAATGTTGTAACCCTTCATTTTGTTTATCCTCCGATCAGGCGTTGATAGTAACAATATTGTTATCAGTTTCAGTAGCAGCGAAGTCATCCGCATAGCGATTGAGGAACCAGGTCTTTACGTACAGGAAGGGGTTCTTCTGTACCTTGGCCAGCTTCTGTACCTTTTCAAATTCAGCCAGCACGGGCGACTTTTCTCCCTCTTTGGCCTCGATATACGCGCCCATCTTCTTGTAGGTCAGCTTACCGTAGGCTTCTTCGCTCTGGCGCTTCTTCGGTTCATTCACGCTGATCTCATACTCCGGCAGTTCGCGGCGGAGCCGGAGCATTTCATTGTAGGCAGGAGAACCGATGATTCCGGCTTCCTTGAGGAAGGACTTGGTGACGGTAACGGTAGCAGTCAGGTGATCGATGGTGTAGGCGTTGCGCTTCATAATGGTTCCTCTTTCTGTGCTGATGCACTGTTTGTTATTTCGGTTGAAGTTGCTTCCCTCAACCTTGTGATTGCATTATACAAAACCAAGTGTCCGGATAATCGGACTTCCCGTTTTTGTGTAAAAGAAAAAGCAGAGTGCCCACAAAACACTCTGCTTTCACTTTCATTGACTACAATTAGACCACGAATGACCCTCATTAGACCCCAAAAGACCCCAATTTGACTCGAAGAGACCCTGATTAGACCTCGAACATCTTTTCCTTCAGTCATGCGCAAAAGCAATAATTCTTATCATTTTCTTAGTATTAGTGTTTATTGCATATGATTTTTGGTCAATTTTCCACTCCTACGAATCAAAAGGTCGTGGGTTCGAATCCTGCGGGGCGCGCCAGTAAAAAGTCTTGAAGTATCAAGGCTTTTTCTTTTTGCTTTTTGGAGTTATATGGTTTCTTTGAAAGAGGAATAATCATAAACCATAAATACGGCATTCAAAATACTCTTTCGCATGCCTTTTTTCACTGCCTCAACTCCTTCCTTTGTCATTTATACCATACTTATTTGATTTATTGTTCATTATAGCATATTCAAACACATCAATACAACATTTATCATGATACAATTAATCTCTTTGTCTCTTCTTTCCCTGCGCCCCGCTTGTTTCAATCGTATTTACGCGTAAGTATAAAGACCCTGGATAAAATGCACTGGCCAACGAACTGCTCCGCAGCAGAAAACACTCCGTATCCGAAGTCGCCAAGCTCTGTGGTTTCGCCAGCCACACTACCATCTACCGCGTATACCGCAAAAACTTCGGCCATGCACCGTCTGTGTCAAAGCAAGAATAAAGTTAACTATTACAAAGCAAAAGCAGAGTGTCACACAAACACTCTGCTTTCACTTTCATTGACCATGATTAGACCATGAATGACCCTCATTAGACCACAAAAGACTATGATTTGACTCGAAGAGACCCTGATTAGTCCCTCCAGCATTCCTTTAAACTTCATATATCCGCACCGAAACAGGCCATTTTAAATGTAATTTTTGTTGATAAATGGTGGCTTTGACATCGTGGAGGTCATAGGTTCGACTCCTACCGATCCCACCACGAAAACTCCTTGAGAAATCAAGGAGTTTTTTGTTTTGCTGTTTTTTATACTTGCCAAAGCGCCCCAAAATGCCGCGAATTCTTTTCTTCCATGATCAAAAATCGCAGATATTTTTAAATTATATTTTCTCCCGTCAGAGCAGTTTGCAGATTGAGCATTTATGCCGAAATGAGGATCTTCCGTGATGATCATTTTTGAAAACGGTCATCTTTCACACCCGCATCATCTGCTGCGGCATTCATGACGGCGATTAGTACATGCCCTTCTGAACGAAATAACGTATGTACTAAAATACATTTCTCTCGTGCACGTAATTATAGATTGCGTGCACGTTTTTTATGATAAATTCGATACATTTATGATTTAATATATGGGGAATGGAAAACAGCATCGCCCTCACGGTGCGTTGACACTTCCTGCTGCCTATGATACAATGAACAGGAATAAATTCCCAAAAAGGAGGTTTCTTGTGATGAAGAAACTGCTTTCTGTCTTGCTTGCTATGCTGTTGCTGTGCGGCATGGCTGCCGCCGAGATCGACGTTACCTCCGGCGCTTCTCAGGTGACCAATGCGGAAACCCAGATGGCGCAGGAAGATATCAAGGCGATGATCCTTGATTATCTGCGTGGCTTCCCGCTGACCACCAACGAGGACGGCTCCACCAAGGAATGGGCTTATCGCGAGATGTATCAGATCGCGACCGTGCACGGCGATATGCCCGGTCTGTCTTCTGTGGAATTCGTGCTTGACCCGGAAACCATGCGCCTGTACTGCTCCAGCGAAAAGGGCACCGAAAAGTGCGTGGATATTGCATCCAACCCCAACGTTGCCATGTACTGGTATAAGCAGATTCCGGAAGATGCCTACATCCCCCAGGTGAACGACTACTTCAACTCCTACGGCGTGCAGATCAAGGGTACTGCGAAGCTGATGGACGGCACCGAGGATACTTTCTTCCGCGGCGCGAGCCTGTATATGCGCACCCTGTACGGCCCCGCCCGCTGGGACGCCATGGATGAAGAAACCCAGAAGAAGACCATCGAGCGCGTTGGCGGCTTCAACGAGTGGATCGAGATCATCCCCACCGAGTACAACGTGACCAGCCTCTTCTGGTCCTACAACAAGGAAGGTTCTGCCCGTCCGCAGTATTATGATCCGGACTCTGCGACCTTCGGCAAGGATCCGCGTCAGGTCTACTACGTCAAGTAATTCCCTCGCATAACCATCGCCCGCCGGCATGCCGGCGGGCGATTTTTGTGTCTGCGGACGCATCCGACGATCGTCAGACGTTTTCATTATGTAGCACATTTCCAGAAGGCAAGCCCTTGCAGCCCTGCCTTGCGCCGAAGATTATGCGTTATTCGTTTATGCGGCGTCAGATACATTCCTGCCGATAGACAGAAGGCGTAACGCCGATGATGCGCTTGAACGCCCGGTTGAAAGACGCGATGCTTTGGAATCCCGTTTTAAAGCAGACGTCGGCAATGGATGCATCTGTTTTCAGCAGCCTGCAGCCCTGCTGAATACGAAGCCTTATGATGTATTCCGCAACGGTTATGTTCAGGTATTTTCTGAACAGGCGCGATACATATTCACGCGTGTAGAAAAAATGCGCCGCCAGATCGGACACGGATGCGATCTCCTGATAATGCTCATCCAGATAATTCTGAATTTCAACAAGCGCCGCAGGCAGGTTTGCCCGATCCTGATGATAGCTGTTCTTGCGCTGCAGCATACGCTTCATAATGTTATTGCCGCCCTGACCGAAGTAGGCCTGCAGCATGCAGTAATCCCGGTACATTTCATCATATTGCTTGCTGTGCTCCGCATGGGGCTCATAGATGCCCATCTCCGGCGCATGCATACGTTCTGCCGCTTCGGTGATCGATGTATAGCCGCCGTTTTGCTCCCCCGCCGCCACGGCTGCCATGATCGCGCTGCCCAGCGCCGGACCCTGCTTGGTAGCCGTAACATGAATGGGCATATTCAATACATCGGCATAAATCTGCATCAGCATGGGATTTTTCTGGCTGATGCCGCCCGAAGCGATGATCTCATCCACCCGAAGACCGTGTTTTCGATTGTTCTCTACAATCACACGGATACCAAAGGCCGTTGCCTCGATCAGCGCACGGTAAATATCCTCCGCGCGGGTCTGCAGCGTCATGCCCACCAGCAAACCGCTCAGGTCGCTGTCCACCAGAATGCTGCGGTTTCCATTCCACCATTCCAGCGCCATCAGCCCGTTTTCACCGGGCTGCAGTTTATCTGCCAGTTCCGTCAGGTACTGCTGCACGGTGATGCCTTTTTCTTCTGCCGTCCGGCGATAGCTTTCCGGCACGCAGTGATCTGCAAACCAGGCGAAAAGATCGCCCACGCAGCTCTGCCCCATCTCATAGCTGATCAGTCCGGGGATCATGCCGTTTCGCACGCTGCCGCAGATGCCCGGAATATCCAGCGCATCGCCGTCGCCCAATGCATGAAGACCTGTGGACGTGCCGATGACCAGCATCATCTGTCCCGCGTGTGTTACATTGACAGCCGGGCCGCAAACATGCCCGTCGCAGTTTGCGGTAGTAACGGCCACATTTTCGGGCAATCCCAGTTTTTCGGCCATTTTCGGCAGCAGCGTGCCCGCATTGGCGCCGATTTCAAGGATCGGCCAGGCATGCTTGTCGCGAATGACATGACGCAGCCGCTCATCCAGCGTCGCAAAGAAATCTTCCTCCGGATAGCCGCGCCGGGCGTCGTAAAAGCTTTTGCAGCCTGCAAAACCCGCACCGCGCGTGCGGCGTCCGGTGAGCTGAAATACGATCCAGTCGCCCGCTTCGATCCATTCATCCATCAGATCGTAAACGTCAGGCGCCTCCTGCAGCAATTCCCACAGTTTGGGATAAGACCATTCGCTGTTGATTTTGCCGCCGTAGTTTTTCAGCCACACTTCGCTGCGTGCCTTGGCAATGCGCGTCATTTCGTTGGCCTGACGCTGCGCACCGTGATGCTTCCACAATTTCACATACGCATGAGGATTCCGTGCATACTCCGGCAAAAAGCAAACCGGCGTGCCGTCCTTTAAAACAGGCAGCGTCGTGCTGGCGGTAAAGTCTACGCCAAGACCAATGATATCCTGTGCATCAACGCCGGATTGCTTTACCGCTTTGGTCACGGCAATTTCCAGCGATTCCAGATAATCCCGGGGATCCTGCAGCGCCCAGCCATCCGGCAAAGGCGTGCCGCAGGGCATTTTTTTGCTGATCACGCCGTGCGCATAGGGATGCTCCTGTGCGGAAAGCACTTCCCCGCTTGCCACGTCCACCACGACCGCACGCGCGGACAGCGTACCGAAATCCAGCCCGATCGTATACTTCGCCATAGCCCTTTTCTCCCAAGAAAATAAAGATCCGTATTACTCTATGCAGATATGCTTCGGTTCGTCGGCAAGCCGGTGCATATTCCATGCATCCAGCTGCCAGCGGGAGGAAAAACGAAAAACGCTGAATGCGCCGTTATCGTGAATCAGCGCATAGGGATCGACCATGGTGCCAAGCACGTAGGAGATCATGCATTTGATGGTTCCTTCATGGCAGAAAACCGCCACGTTTTCGCAATCCTTCAGCTGCTCCATTTCCTTCATGAAGGCAGCCGTGCGCTCATACTGCATCTGATGACTTTCGCCACCGACGGCTGTATAGTCGCGCAGTTTTCGAGCCTGAACGCAAACGTCGCCGTAAAGACGCGTGCATTCTTCAACCGGGCGGGCCTCAAATTCGCCAACCGACAATTCGCGCAGGTTTTCCCTTACCTCCGGCTGACAATCCGGCAGCACAACTTGCGCCGTCTGCACGGCGCGTAAAAGATCACTGGAATATACGCGGTCAAAACGAATCGCTTCCAGCTCGACTTTTGCTTTCCGGGCATCCGCAATGCCCTTTTCCGTCAGCGGGGTAGGCGCCCAGCCTCCAAAGCATTTATTCCGATTCAGCACGCTCTCTCCGTGCCGGACCACATAAAGTTTCACTGTCTTATACCTCTTTTTCCTTCAATTCCTTTTTTGCGTTTTCAAACAGCGAATCAAGATGCGCGCAAACGTCGCCCAGGAAACGCATGGAGGATTCCTTCAGATGATCCGGCAGGCGGCTGTTCTGCACGGTTTCCAGCACAAGGCAGCCGTCATAATCCACTTCAGCCAGCGTCTGCATGATTTTTTCCCAGTTGATCATGCCGACAAACGGCGGCAAATGATCATCTCGTGCGCCAAGGTTATCCGCAAAGTGCAGCGCCTTGAGCCGTTTGCCCATCTTGCGGATGCCCCATGTCTGCAATTCGCCGTAATTCAGGTTACCATGGCCGAAATCCCAGCAGCCGCCGACAAAATCGCTGTTATACGAATCAATCAGCGCCACCAGATCGCTGGCTCTTGAGCCGAACCGCTCGATTTTTGCATGTGCGGGAACGTTTTCAAACGCAATGCCCACGCCCAGCTCGGTCAAACGCTTTACCACGCCGTCATAGATCCTGTGATTTTCGGCAACGTGCAGTTCCACCTCTTCCGCAGGCGCATAGGGGCTGGCCACCGGGTGCGCCACCACCCACTTGACGCCCGCAATACCGCAGATCTCTACCGCGCGCATGGTGGCGTCATGCAGTTTTTGCACCATATCCTCATCCGTATCCACAAACTTCATGGAGCGGAAAGGCAGATGTCCCTGATAAAAGGAAACGCCCAGCTGATCGGCGGTTTCCTTCATCGAAACGGCCACTTCCTTCCAGTCATCTCCGCTGAAGGGGCCTTCATCCCACTGCAGAGCGCACAAGTTCAGATCCAGCACACGGTAACCCAGCGCATGATGACGCCGTATCGATTCATTCAGCGAGATGAACGCATCATCTTCCCTTCGCTTTGCAAACATGGTGGTCATGGACGAAACAATCATTTAAAACTCCTTTTCTCCCTCTGCGGGATGAAAATGTAATCGATTATGTACATTATAGTATAAACGCTCAGAAAATGGTTTTGAGAATTTCCCCTGCAAACGCCTTTTGCTGTAAATCGTTTTCATCCGCTGAAAACAAAGCGGAAATCAAACAGCATTCCGATGCCGGTTTTCGGTTCTTTGGGAAACTATGAAAATCATTTTCCAAAAACGTGCAGCAAAACCAAAGAAAAGAAAACCGTTTTTGCACGCAATCCACTACAATATTACTGATGGCGCTTGATACTTTCCAGCCGGGCTGTGAAAAGCACGAGCTTCCCTTTGGCGAAAAAGCAAAGCTGCAAACGCTTCCGGGCAGCATTTTCCTGTATGGTTCTCCGGCGGACTGATGTACCGGCACTTATCCGGAGTTCATGCGCACGCTGCATTTTGCCGGAAATACCTTCAAAGTATCTTCCGGCATGGGCACCGAAGTGCTCAACGGCAACTGCATGTGGGTTCGTGCGGAATATGCAGGCCGCAGCGTTTTGTTTACCGGCGATGCCAACAAAAAATACGCCATGCGCAGGGACGAATCGTACGATCTGTTCATTGAAAAATATGGTGAAGAGCTGCGCAGTGATATTGTGAAATTTCCGCATCACGGACGCGTCAGCGACGGTGCAAAGCTTGCAGGGAAAAAATTGACAAAGCTCGGCATTTTGTGGTATGACTTAAACAGCGGAAGCGTCCTTTACTCCGTCAAGGAAAGCGGCGCGGACATTTCCATCGTCCCCCCTAACGCATAATGCGATAAAACGCTCTTTCAATACAAACTTGAAAAGTGGGAGGAAAACAACATGATTCTGGAGAATAAAGTTGCAGTAGTTACCGGCGCCGGCAGCGGCATTGGCCGTGCAACCGCCATTCGTCTTGCCAAGGAAGGCGCAGCTGTCGCCATTCTGGATATCAACGAAGCGCACGCTGTGGAAACGGCTGAGATGATCCAAAAGGAAGGCGGCCGCGCGCTGCCCGTTATGACCGATATCACCAAGCGCGAGGACGTATTCGCCGCCGCCGAAAAGACCGTTCAGGCCTTCGGTCCGCTGGATATTTGGGTCAACTGCGCCGGCTATTCCAAGATCATCCCCTTCCTCGAGCACACAGATGAACTGTGGAACCGCACCATGGATATCAACCTGAAGGGCTGCTTCCTGGGCTGCCAGGCCGCCGTGACCCACATGAACGAAAAGGGCGGCGCCATCGTCAATTTCTCCTCTGAATCCGGCAAAAAGGGTACCACCTGGTACGCCGCCTACTGCGCCAGCAAGTTTGCCGTGCTGGGTCTGACCCAGTCCGTCGCCGCCGAGTTTGCCTCCAAGGGCATCCGCTGCAACGCCGTTTGCCCCGGCGTTGTGCTTACGCCCATGTGGGATCAGCAGGTTGCCGATTATGCCAAGAAGCGCAACCTCAAGCCCGAAGAAGTTATGCCCCGTTTCCGCAACAACATTCCGCTGCATCGTCTGTGCGAGCTGAAGGAAGTAACCGATCTGGTAGTCTTCCTCCTGTCTGACAATTCGTCCTACATGACGGGTCAATCCATCAACCTGACGGGCGGCAATACGATGTATTAACCTTACGGAGGAAATCATATGAATACCGCTATCAAGGAATTTGACGTAGTTGTCATCGGCGCAGGTCCCTCGGGGCTGGCAGCCGCGCTGTCCGCCGCCAGAAACGGTGCGCGCGTGCTGCTGGTAGAAAAAAACGGCTATCTGGGCGGCAACATGGCCATCGGCCTGCCGCTGCTGGGCTATCTGGACCGTGATGGCAAGAAAGTGATCGGCGGCATTGCGGATGAATTCATGAAGGACATGGCGCAGTATAAAACAGCCTACGGCACTGCGGCATCGGCGCACAAGGTGTGCCCCATGCACAATTCCGTCACGCTCTACGACCATGAACTGTTCAAGATCGTCGCTCTGCGCAAGGTTCTGAAGGAAAACATCGAAGTTCTGTTCCATACCGACGTGGAAAGCGTTGAGGTGGAAAACGCGCAGTTGAAAAAGATCGTCCTGCGCGGCAAAGGCTGGCGCATTCTGGTCAGCGCCCGCGTATTCATTGACACCACCGGCGACGGCGACGTGGCCTATCTGACAGGCGCAAGCTATGAAAAAGGTCAAAAGGACACCGGCGTATTGCAGCCGCCCACCATGATGTTCACCGTAGCGGGCGTGGACATTGACAAAACCATCGATTATCTGGCCGAAAACCCCGACCAGATGGAACGCTCCAAGACCATCGACTGCGCCGGCGGCTACGACGCCGACTTTTTCCGCAGCGATCCTGCTTTCGTGATGGTCGCCATGCGCAAACTGGTCAGCCAGCTGCGCGCCGAAGGCAAAATGCCCATCAACCGCGAAAATATCATTATCATCAACAGCCTGCTCCCCGGTGAAGTGCACCTCAACTGCACACGCCATCTGGGCACGGACGGCAGCGACGTATTCAGCGTCACCCGCGCTGAGATCGAAGGCTATCTGCAGATCGAAGAGTTTACCGAAGTCCTCAAAAAGTATGTTCCCGGCTTTGAAAACTGCTACATTTCCCAGATCTACCCTTCCCTCGGTGTCCGCGAAAGCCGCCGTTTCTCCGGCATTCGCCGCCTGACGGAAAAAGATCTGGTGGAGGGGCATTTCGATGAAGAAACCATCGGCATCGGCTCTTATCCCGTGGATATCCATGCCGGCGACGGTCTGAGCACCATCTTCACCAAGATCCCCGCCTACGGTATCCCCTACGGCATCACCGTCAGCGATGAGATCGAAGGTCTGATGCTTGCCGGACGCTGCGCCTCCATGGATGCAGTCGCCATGTCTTCCGCCCGCGTAATGCCCATTTGCATGGTCATCGGTGAAGCGGCCGGCATCGGTGCCGCCCTGGCGGTCAAGCAGCACATTTCGCCCCGTGACGTTGACGTTGCCGAGGTTCGCCGCATCCTGCTGGATAACGACGCCATCCTGTCCGTCGGCGAGTAACACACCTTCATGAAAGCACCCCGTTTGTATAAAACACAAACGGGGTGCTTTTTATTCAGTTACGCCTTCTGCGTTGTAGCCCATGTATTCAACAATGGTTCTTGTGATCAGCATCAGCGGAATTCGGGAGGTGCTTCCCAGAATCTGGTTCGGCGAAATATGATGGGAAAAACCGTTGATCGTTATGTCCGAAAAAGTTTCCAGCGGCGTACCTTTTTTGCAGCAGCATGTCACAACCTGGTTTTTCTTCTTTTTCGCCGTTTCCGCGGCAATAGCCAGTTCCTTGGTCGTATTCTGCACTGACAAAATAATGATCAGATCCCCCGGATGAATGAAGAGTTGAAATTTCTTCATGATCTCGCCGTCCGTGACGACAGCCACATTGCACTGCTGGCACTGCAATTGAAACTGGAATTCCTCCGCCACGATACGGGTCAATCCCCGCGCCAGAAGAACAATACGTTTTGCCCCGCGGATCATCTCCGTCACCCGGATGATCGTGCCGATATCGATGTTCGCAATGGTTTTGGTGCATTCTTCATAGGATTTTGTCAGCACTTCATTGACGCAATACTTGCTGTGCTCGTTCATATTCTTCTGCGACAAATGAAGGCGGGCAGCGTTGAAATTATCAAACCCGCATTTTCGGATCGCGCGCGAAACCGTAGCTACGCTGACGTAAGCCTGATCGGCGATCTCCGAGATCGTCATGAACGCAATACAATCGGGATTGGAATTCAAAAAATCGATCACATGCCTTTCCAGCTTGGAAAGCGGCTGATCCAAATTGCTGCAGGTAAGCATTTTTCCTCCTTGACATTTCCGGCGGAAGAGTCCTATGCGATGTTGCTATTATAGCAGAAACCGGAGAAAAAATCCATTCATTTCTGACACGGCTCCCCTTTCCGGTTCCACCAAAAAGAACGCCGTCAAGGGCGTTCCTTTTGCATTTTATTTTTTGCTGCGCTGTTCTCTGTAATCGCGCAGAATGGCCGGCCAGTCCGTCTGGATGATGTCGATTTTCTTCTCCATCAGTTTCCCCCAGCCGAGGTCGGGATTTTGAATAACGGAAACGTCGTCCGCCAGATCGCCGAAAAGGCTCCTGCGCGGCAGATAGTCATGACCGTAGTCGCCCAGCGACAGGGCGTTCACCCAGCAGAACAGACCCTTGTTATGAATGTCGGCAATGACCGCATCCTGATACAGTTCATCCTGCGCGGTTGAGGTGATGATCTCAGCGCCTACAGTATTGATATCCTGCCAGGAAAGCGCCGCCTCCACGTCCGCCGCGGTGTAGCAAATGGGCATAAACATGTACTTGACCGGGTGCTTCTGCAGGATCTCCAGTGCTTGTGTTGCCTTCATGGGAGCTTTGAGCAGCACATGCGTAAGCGCCTTGGGGTATCTGTCCAGCACTACCAGCACCTGCGGGAATTTATCCCATGAACGGTCAATATTCAGCAAAATGCCCTCCGGCAGAAAATCAAGGATTTCCTCCAGCGTATTCAGGCGCATATCACTGATCAGCGTATAGCAGTTGTGCGGCGTAATGGATTTGATCTCCGCTGCGGACATCATGGTGATGGGCTTGGTGGTACCCAGCACGTCCTGTTCATGATTGCCGTGGAAGGAGAACAGTTTGCCGTCCGTGCTGATCTCCAGATCGCACTCCACCATATCCGCGCCCATCTTAATGGCGGCAATATAGGACGGAACAGTGTTTTGAATAATGTTGCCGTGCCATGAGCCGCGATGCACTGCGATAAGGTGCTTTTTTTCTTCCAGTTTTTTATTCAGCAGCGCATTGATCTGCGCATATTCTCGTTTTCCGTACATGAAAAACTCCTTCGTTTTCCAAGGCAAAGCGGCGCAGTCTGACACCAGACCGCGCCGCCAGTGCGTGATATCAGAGAACGTTGAAGCGCTCCTTGCGGTATGCATACAGCAGCGCCGGCCAGTCCGTCTGAAGAATGTCAATCTGCTTATCCATCAGCTTGCCCCAGCCCTTTTCGGGGCCTTCGATAATGGAGATATCATCGTTAAGGCCGCCGTACAGCGTGGGACGAGGAGAATAATCCGCCTTGAGCTGACCCAGTTCAATGGCATTCACCCAGCAATACAGATTCTTGCTGTGGATGTAAGCAATCGCTTCGTCAGAGAACAGTTCGTCCTCGGGGGTCGCCGCGATCAGCTCCACGCCAACCATGTTCAGCCCTTCGATGGCAAGCGCCTCTTCGACTTCCGCCATATTGTAGCAGATGGGCATGAACATATACTTGGTGGGATACTGCGCCAGGAATTCAATGGCTTCCTTGGCGCGCATCGGCGCCTTGAGCAGCACCTGCGCAGCCGCCTTGGGATACTGATCCAGCATCTTTACCACCTTGGGGAAAATATCCCATGCGCGGTCGACGTTGTACAAAATGCCTTCCGGCAGGAATTCAAGCACTTCCGCAAAGTGATTGATTCTGCGGTCCGTGCGGCCGAACACCGCATTGTAGGGACGCAGGCTTTCCATTTCGGCAGAGGTCATGGTCTTTACATTCTTTTCAATGCCAAAGACGTCGGGCTCGTGACCGTCATGAAAAACAAAGAGTACGTCATCGGTGGTGGAGTTGATATCGCCCTCAACCATATCCGCGCCCATCTTGATGGCCGCCATGTATGCGGGAATCGTGCTTTGGGTGATGTTCCCGGTATAGCTGCCGCGATGCACCGCAATCAGATGCTTTTTTTCCTGCAGCTTACGGTTGAGCAGTTCGTTATACTGCGCATATTCTTTCTTGCCGAACATGGCTTTTCTCCTTTATTCCTTCATGTTGTCCTTGCCGCCGCGGCCGTACACGAAGTACAGCACCACGCTGGAGATGATCATCATCAGCACGGCATAAACGAAGGTCAGCGCCAGGCCGTTGGGGTTGCCCATATCGTCCGTCAGGGACTTGATCTGAACGCCCAGGGTCTTATTCAGCGGGTGATAAAGGAAGGCAGACATATCGTAGTCCTGCAGCAGGCCGTTGAAGTTCAGGGCAGCGATAGCCATGACGGTAGGCAGCAGAACGGGGAAGATAACGCGGCGGAAGGTGTACAGTTCACCGGCGCCCAGGTTCTTGGAGGCGTCTTCCAGCGCATCGTCAAGGCCAAAGAAGGCAGCCTTGGTCATACGCATGGTGAAAGGCAGCTTGACGATCACATAGCCAATCAGCAGGATCAGCAGCGTGCCGGTCAGCACCTGATTGAACATGTAGGGCTGCTTGACGTTGAAAGTCATCATCAGACCCAGAGCGATCATGGTGGTGGGCAGCAGCCAGGGAATCATCATGCTGTATTCCAGCGTGGTGAAGATCTTCTTGCCGCGGTTCTTCTGAATCAGACGGCAGGCGATCACAACGATGGAGCCCACGATCAGAGCAGCCAGCGCAGAGTATACAATAGACACCACGAAGGGCTTGTAGTTGCTCAGGCTTTCGATCAGGTACTTGTAGTTTTCCAGCGTGAAGGAGCTGAAGCTCAGCTGACGCAGGGCGATGGACTTGCTGTCGGTGAAGGAGAACAGAATGATCAGCACAACGGGCATCACGTAAATGATGAACAGCGCGTACGCATAGATGTGCACCAGTACGTTCACAACGGGGTTGTTGATCTTCTGCTTGACGATCTTGGTCTTCGCCTTGGAAACAGACATATAGTGACCGCGCTTTTCGATTCTGGACATGACCAGGATCAGCAGCATGGTCGCAAGGCCCAGAATCAGCGCCAGAATAATGGCCAGATCCTTGGACGTCTGCGTATTGGCAAAGTCTTTGATCATGGGGTTGATGGTCTGGAAGTTGGTGCCGCCAACCATCATGGGCGCGCTCATCGCGGACAGACCGGTGATGAAGGTCAGGATGGTCACGGCAAAGAGGCTGGGCAGCATAACGGGCAGCACCACGCGGGTAAGGATGCGCCACTGGGAAGCGCCCATGTTGCGCGCGGCTTCAACCGTCTGGAAGTCAACCGTGCGCATCGCATTTCTCAGGAAGATCATATGGTTGGAGGTACAGCTGAATGTCATAACAAACAATACTGCGCCGTATCCCTGGAACCACTTGATATTCATGTTGGGGAACAGCTGAATGAGCAGCTGGGTCAGAACGCCGCTGTCTCCGTAGATGAACTTGTAGCCGGAAACCAGCGTAACGCCGCCGTAGATCAGGGTCGTCATGTAGCCAAGGCGCAGAACCGCGGAACCCTTGATGTCGAAATACTCGGTGATCAGCACCAGAGAGATGCCGACGAGACCAACCGTCAGGGACAGCGTAGGCGCAAGAACGAAGGAGTTGCGCAGCGCTTTCATGGCGCGCTTGGACTTGAGCAGCTTCTGGAAGGGCTTGATGGTCAATCCGCCTTCACTGAAGAACACCTGACGGATCAGGTTGAGGTTCGGCAGCACCAGGCAGGCAAGAACAAACCAGGTGAAGAACACCATGATCAGAACCTTGCCCCAGGAAATGGGACGTTTTTGAAGCGATACGGGCCTAGTCATTACGCAGCCCTCCTTAATATACCATCAGGTTGTCCGGACTGATCGCAACGTTAACGGTCTCGCCGACATCGAAGAACTTGGTGCCGTCGTTCTTTTCGATGCACTTGATGACCTGACCGCACACCTTCAGCATGAACTTGATGTACAGGCCATAGTATTCACGGCCAATCACTTCGCCCTTGATCTGCGCAGCACCGGGAATATCTTCTTCATTCACGTGGATACGCTCCAGACGCACGTAAGTCGCCTTGGAAGGATCCAGTTTCGCATTCGTCTGGGCGTTGATTTCCTTGATGATGTCCGCTTCCAGCTTGTTGATATCGCCGATGAAGTTGCAGACAAACTCCGTAGCAGAGTTGTTGTAGATTTCATAGGGCGTACCGATCTGCTCAATCACGCCCTTGTTGAATACGGCGATGTTGTCAGACAGCGTCAGCGCTTCTTCCTGGTCATGGGTTACGTAGATCGTGGTGATGCCGAACTTGGCCTGCAACTCTTTCAGCTCGTTACGCAGCTGAACGCGCAGCTTGGCGTCCAGGTTGGACAGCGGCTCGTCCAGACACATGATCGCGGGCTTGGTAACCAAAGCGCGGGCGATCGCAACGCGCTGCTGCTGGCCACCGGAGAGTTCGGCTACCTTGCGCATCAGCTGCTGATCGGTCAGCTCAACCTTGGCCGCCATTTCGCGCACGCGCTTATCAAGTTCATCCTTCGGAACCTTCTTAACACGCAGACCGAAAGCGATGTTCTCATACACCGTCATGGTGGGGAACAGCGCGTAGTTCTGGAACACCATACCAATGTTGCGCTGTTCAACAGGCACATGGGTGATATCCTCGCCCTTTACGACGACAGTGCCTTCACAGGGATCGATGAATCCGGTAATGGTGCGAAGCGTAGTGGTCTTGCCGCAGCCGGACGGACCGAGGAAAGTGAAGAATTCGCCTTCCTTTACATGGATGTTGATATCCTTCAGCGCCTGGAAATCACCAAATTTAACGCCGATATCCTTCAATTGAATCATGACAGACGGCCTCCTGTGTGTAAAAATTTGTATTTTCCCTTATTTGAAAGAAGGGGCAAGGGTTTTCCCCTTGCCCCCTTTTTCATCGCATGAAAACTTCTTTTATCAGCTCACAGGCCTATCAGGGCATATACTCGAGCATGATCTTTTCGCACCACTCATCGATGTACTCGGCAACGATGGCCCAGTCAATGTTCTGAGCGGGGATGGCGCACAGCTGCTGCTGAACGGCGTCAGCCTTCAGAGCGGCGATTTCGTTGGCAGGCATGGTGCCGAACTTTTCAGCCCATTCGCCCTGGATCTGGGCAGAGCCGAACCATTCGATGAAGCGCAGGGCTTCTTCCATGTTCTTGGTGCCGTTTACGATACCAACGCCTTCAACAGCGTAGGGAACGCCCACTTCGGGGATGGCAACGCCGGACTTAACGCCATAGGTGGCATCATACTGGGTAACGCCGGAGGACCACATCTGGCCCATCAGGACGGGGCTGTTCTTGTTGATCATCTGAGCATAGAGGTCAACGCCGCTTTCGGCCAGAGTGCCATGCTCATAGTACAGTTCCATCTGCTTCCAGCCTTCTTCGGAAACGCCCAGCTCACCGTTGGGATCCAGATAACGGCACAGAACGCCGGCGATGACGTTGCGGGTGGTGCCGCCGGTCAGCTTGATCTGGGTCTCATACTTGCCGTAGAACTTTTCGTCGTTCCACAGGTCCAGCCAGTCCTTGGGAGCATCGGCTTCGGAAACCTGGTTGGCGTCGTAAGCCAGCAGGATGGCCTGCTTAACGATGGCGTAGTAGTAGCCGTTGGGGTCGTTCAGACCGGCGGATACTTCGTCAGCCCAGGAAGGAGCAGCATAGGGAACCAGCAGATCACGGGAGATCAGATCGTTCCAGATGATGGCGTTCAGGCCGAACACAACGTCGCAAATGGGGTTGGCGGCTTCGCCGATGATACGCTGCTGAACAGCGCCGGCGCCTTCTTCGAGGATGGCCAGCTTGAAGCCGTCCTCAGCAGCGCGCTGGGTCAGCCAGTCAGCACGGCCGGAAGAACCGGAGTTGGTGTAGATGGTCAGCGCAACGCCGGTGCCCTTGGTGTCGGCGCCTTCCGCGATCGCGCAGGACAGGGAGAAGACCATGATCAGGCTCAGAACGAGAGCAATCAGTTTCTTCATTGGGGAGTGCCTCCTTTAAAATTATACCAATAAGGTGTTTACATTCTATCAAACAACAGCATGCATGTCAATGCGGAAACCATTCCCAATTTATACATTTTTACCAAATATATTTAGTTCTTTTGCTTTTTTTCGGACAAAAACAAAGCCAATGCTCAGCAGGCAGGACACAAGGAGAATCACCAGAGGACGGGTCCAAAGATGCACCGGCGTTTCCGGAATGAACAGATAAATCTGATCCCGCACCGCGCAGTGGATCAGAAATACGCAGACAGAGCAGTTGCGTCCAAACCACACCAGCGCCTTGGGTACGGATGCTTCAGGCTGATGCAGGCAAGCAAGCAGCAGACTGATGCTCAGCACCAGCGTACCGATATAGCAATACACGTCGTTATGGAAAAACACTGCTTCCGCCAGCGTCAGGACAATGCCCGGCAGGATAAAATACCTGGCGCGCGCGCAGGAGATCCCCCGCCTTGCGAAATAATGCCCCAGCAGGAAAAACGGCAGCCCCGTAAGCAGGAAATTGCCCGAATAATACCACGGTGTACCCACAAATTCCGTCAGCACCACACAGGCGCACAACAGCACGGGGATCAGCTTTTCCGCATGGCGCACCGCGCGATACCGAAGCAGCAGCCAGAAGATCGCATATACATAGATCAGCGCAAAGAGATAATACATGACCGATGAGAGGAAAATAGCACGATTAAATAGGAAGAAATTGAACACGCCCTCAGCCGAACGCAGGCTGTCCAGCCAGGCAAAAGCATGCTGACCCATCCGCAGCCGATGGATGGTGTTGCTCACCGCATACAAAAGCGTTCCGATGAGCGTCAGCCTGACCGTTGCCCGCAAATGCTTGCCGGCTGCGGCAAGCGCCTGCTCCCGGTCCGCCCGATAGGCAAAAAAGCCTGACACCATCAAAAAGAACGGCACGGCAAACCGTCCAAGCGCATCCATATACTGCGTAACGGGCGCCGGGAATCTGCAATGGATAAACAGCACTGCCGCGCAGGCAATCGCACGAACGGCATCGATGGAAGAATTTCGTTTCATCGCCCATTTTCCTTTCATGGGTACCTTTTTGTTTCCGCCGCGCACGGAAAATTTATCTCTTTTCCATAAACAGTTTCAGCGGCAGCGTCCAGTCGGTCTGGATGATATCATACCCGCGGTCGATCAGCCAGCCCCAGCCTTCCTCCTCGCGGCCTACCACCGATATATCATCGTTGTGACCGCCTGCCAGCACGGCTTTATAGTCGTATACAATGGAATTGACCCACACCAGCAGGTTTTTACCGTGCATGGCGTTCACATATTCCCGCTGCGCCAGCGGATGGGTATCCTCTTTAAAGAGCACCTCGGTGCCCACATAGCGCAGGTTGCGCTTGATCAGACTGTCGCTGAAATCATCGTTTTTCGTGATGACGATATAGGGCATATCGGCAGCGTAGTCCTCCATGGCCTTGAATTCGGCAGGCGTATCGTAGGTTTTGACGATCACCTGATCCTGCATTTTCAGATCGCGGATGACCTTGCCCAGCTCGTCAATATACATGAAGAACTTGTCCACATTGATATAGCAGCGGCCGCGCAGGTGCTCCATCACCTCTTCAAAGCGGGTCACGGGATACTGGGTGGGCGTGCGGTCGCCGTTCACATAGTGCAGGCGATCCACCTCGCTGCTGTGCATTTTTTTGATAGGCGAGGGCGAATAGAGATGCACGCTCTCCATGCCGGGATGGAAAATGTACATTTTGCCGTCCGCACTGCGGGAAACGTCCAGTTCAATAATATCCGCCCCCTGATGCAGCGCAATATCAAAGGCTTCGATGGTATTGCAGGGAATGTTGCCGCCGCACACGCCGCGATGCGCTGCGATCAAGGGTTTATCTCTCAAAATATCCCGAACGTCATGAAACATATCAATTCTCCTTCCACAAACGCAAAATTGCATTTTGATTATAGCATAGCAAACCGCAATGAACAAGGGCTGCGATCTTCGCAGCCCTTTGTCCATCTTATTTTTTGCGGTTTTTGATATATCCGCCCAGCCAAAGCCCTGCCGCCGCCAGGATCAGCGCGACGGGCAGTTTGGTAAGATCAGGCCAAACCACCGTTTTGATCAGCATATCCTCCGTTCCTGCGGCGGACACATAACCGATCAGGGCATACATCAGGCCGAAAACGGGCACAGCCAGCCATTTCCATTTGCAAAACAGGTTCTGATATCCCATCCAGAGCGCCGCTGCAAAAAAGATCACAGCCAGCAAAACATTCATCGTGGGAAGCAAAAACCCAAGCTCCAGCCCGCCGACGGTCAGCCAGAATGCCGCCATCGCCATGATCCACGCTCCCGCAAGGCCGATCGCCGCTTCTGTGATCATGCGACGTTTGCTGCTCTTAACGGTATTGGTGCTTTCTTCAAGGTATTCACGATAACTCATGGATTCTTCCTCCTTCAAGAGGCGATCCAGACTGACAGAGTAAATCTCGCTCATTTTGATCACGCTGATGATATCGGGATAGGAGCGTCCGTTTTCCCAGTTGGAAACCGTCTGCCGGCTGACGCCCAGCGCCTCGGCTGCGGCCTCCTGTGTCATGCCCTTTTCATTGCGGATTTTTTTGATGATCGTTCCGATCTCCATCATCTGCACCTCTTTTTAAATTTCTGTTCCCGCGGAGAACGATTGAAGTATAGCCGCTTTTTTGCTCAAAATCCATCAAACAAAGCGGACAATCAGGCAAAAAACGTGTCAAAATGCTTTTACATTGGCAGAAAAGAGCCACCGGCAGTACCGATGGCTCTTTAAATCACAAAATCAGCATGATCAGCTGATACAGCCAGTTGGCTGCAACGCCCGCACAGGCGCCGCCGATGGTATGATACAAAATGGCCTTGCCCGTCAGGTTTCGGCACTTGAGGCTGTCCATCATGGCTACGTGGGTGCTCAGATAACCGCTCCAGCACATGCACATGGCGGTGAATACAGCGATGTCATGGGCATTGGCCAGCCCTGCGGCAATCAGCTTTTCCACAATACCGATGGCCGCCCCAGCAGCGCCCAGCGCCGTGATCGGCACAGCAATGGCTTCGGGGCTGGAAAAGCCGAACAGCGGCATGAGAATGAACTTCAGTTTTTCGCCGATCCACGGAAGCAGGGCAATTCCCTCGTAGGCCGCGCCGGTGTAACCGCCCGCAGGCGCGCCGTTTGTCAGCATCAGCACCATGGTGCAAATGATCAGCACGCCGGGAATAATGGCCATGCCCATTTCCACGCCGTTTTTGCCGCCTGTCATCAGGGCATCAATGAATCGGGTGCCCACGCCTCCCTTGCCCACGATACGATATCGGGCGGGATCGATGGTTTCTGCGTCGTTGCTTACTTCGCAGACTTCTTCTTTGCCGTACACCTTGGCCGTATGATGCAGCATCAGGCGTGTGCTGACGATACTGCCAATAACAGCACCCAGATTGCCCACCAGCACAGCCACGCCAAATCTCTCGGCCACAGGAGATTTTAGAGCGATCATAAAGGTGGTAATGATCAGCCCCATGCCAAAGGACGTGCCGATATTCGTAAGCGCCGGCAATTGATACTTTTTGAAAAAGCGGCGGAAGGTATTATCATTTGCCAGCGTCAGGATAGCGGGATTATCCGAAAGATAGGTGGTAACAATTCCTACCGAGCTGGCCCCCGGCAATCCGTAAATAGGGTAAATCAACGGAGATAAAAGCTTGTTCAGCAGCGAAATAACCCCAAACTCACTGAACAGCGCTGAAATCGCCCCTGCCAGCACGGCAATCGCCATGATATAAAACACCGTGTCCATCAAAAGCGCATAAGCTGTGTTCATCATGGTGTTGAACATATTTACCAGGCCCATTTTCGTACCAAGAACGCAGAACAGACCCAGAAAAACAAAAAGAAAAAGAAATACTTCTTTATCAACAGCCTTGCGTACGCCCTGTGGCAGCGGGGATTCTTTCTTGCGGCTCATGTTCGTCCACCCTTCGCATATATCAAATCAACGCGTACTTCCTATTATATATAGGTTTTACATTTCCGTCAAGACGATTTTAAACTGTGTGTAAAATTTGTTTTACCTCCTTTCTTTATTGACAATTCCATCAACGAAAAATACAATACAGACAGAGCAAAATCCCATTTGCGAGGCACTGTATGAAAACCTTCTGTTTTACCGTTGACGATAACATCCGCTTTCTTCAATCGCTTTCCGCAGGAAAGGAAGAAAGCCTGTTTGAAAACCCCTATCTCGCCCTGTTCAAGCACCTGCACGAAAAATATGATCTGAAGGTGCAGCTTAATCTCTTTTATGAACTGTCCGGTTTTGACCTTTCCCAAATGCCCGACCGTTTTAAAGCAGAATGGGAGCAAAACGCTCACTGGCTGAAGATGTCCTTCCATTCCCGCCTTGAAAAAAAGGATCCCTATATCAGCGCCGATTATGAAGAGGTTTATGCCGATTGCACTGCCGTCCGCCATCAGATCCTGCGCTTTGCAGGCGAAAAAAGCCTGGGCAAAACCACCACGATCCATTATTGCCAATTAACACCAAACGGAATTCAGGCGATGCAGGATCTGGGTGTGCAGGGGCTGCTTGGACTCTTTGGCTCGGACAAATCGCCATACAGCTCCTATTCCCTGCCTGAAAATGACTGCGCGCTTTTGCGCAAGGGAGAAATTCTGCAGCGCAACGACATGCGTTTTTATTCGCTGGATCTGGTCATGACTCTCTATGACACCGAATCGCTCCTTCGCCGCCTGCAAACTTTTTTGCACCGCGACAGCTTGCGCGTAATGATTCATGAGCAGTATTTCTACCCGGATTATCACGCCTATCAACCTGATTTTGCCCAAAAGCTTGACCTCGCCTTTGACTTTTTGACAAAAAACGGCTACGAAAGCTGTTTCGCAGAAGAATTAACATAAAAAACATGAGCATCCGGCAGTTTTACCGGATGCTCGTTTCAATTTTCCTGTCCGCAGCATCAAAGTTTATCGGATGATCATGTTTTTCGCCGCCACGCAAATACCGGCCACCATTTCTCCGATAGACAGCCCTGTCAAAATCCCGGAAAAGAAGTCTTTTAGTGAGCGCGTATGTTTTCCTGTGTGTATTCTTGTGTGATTGTTATTTCCCGTACAGGGGCAGGGGGTAAACCAAAATACGAGAAAAATCGTACTTACGGCGGTATAGCAGCCCTGTACGACGCGGATTTTACCCCCTTACAGAAACAGTAAAAGCCCGGAGACCTTGATTCCTCAAGACTTCCGGGCTTCTTTAGGCAAAAGAAAAAACCACGCAGATTGTATCAAATACTGCGTGATCATGTGGTGGAGCATACCGGATTCGAACCGGTGACCTCTACAATGCGAATGTAGCGCGCTACCAACTGTGCTAATGCCCCAAGCGCTTGAACATTTTATCACATTCATTGGAGAATTGCAAGAGAAAATTTACTAAATACGATATTTTCTTTTTTGCTATCAGTCCGTCGAATGCCCCAAGATGCCGCTGCACGCTGTTTTTTCACCCGCTATGTAAAGCAGGCCGGTGCCCTGCAGCTCACTTGCCGCCGTCCCCTGGCATACCTTGCGATATGGGGGCATGACGTCCATGTCTGACTCGGGCTCCGTTGTGTGAAATGTGGGTAAAAACAGCGCACTGGCCTGTACATCCCAGGAGCATTCGCGCTAATAATATTATATGCAAGCTTTTTATGCTTGTCAAGACAGAGAGGAGGGTGAAAGCCTTCCGTTTTTTTCCTTTTCTTCGAGAAAGGAACGAATCCTGTCGTCGCAGAAGTCACACAGTTCTTTGGCATTTTCTGCATGACAGGCGCAGGCTGATATCCGCAGCAGCGGCAGTACGGGATCTACTGTGATATGCGCCTGCCCGCCGTTTCTCATCAGCTGCATTCCGCCGTATACGCAGGGCTCAGCCGCATCTGCCAGCGCCTCCAGCACTCTGCTTTTCTGCTCTGCCGCACAGGGAATTACCTTTTCCTTGCGATAGATCTCGGGCGTTTCCTCTCTTTCGCTGCCGATGGAATCCAGCAAAAGCAGCGCGCGGAAAAGAGGATCCTCCAGCACAGACCGCTGCTTCAGGCACACTTCGCCTTCGTTGCAAGGCTTCAAATCCCGAGCCATGCTTCCCAAATGCCGTGTATCATAAACCTCTCCCAGCATTTTCTTCAAGCGCCCGCAGCAAAGCAAAAATCGTTGATCCTCGCCGCCCGGCAGCCGCTGATCGGTCACGTAAATCCGCTCTCCGGCCACCGTCAGCCGGGTATCTGCATTCTGCTTAAAATGATATCCGCAGCGCAGTAACGCTTCCCGGGTCAGATCATACAGCTGCGAAGCTTCTCCCTTTAGCCATGCATTGGCGGGAAGGCGCAGGGGGAACTCCTTTTCAAGCCAGCCGAGATACTGCTCCCGCACACTCTCCCGCGCAAATTCCGTCTTTTCAGCCGATACCGCAGGCGTTTCGCAGCGTCGGGCGCAAAACAGAACCGCCGTGCTTTGCTGATCGTCAAGCCGCGTTCCCGCCTCTCCGTAAAGATATGCTTTTTCCTTGCCGATCCACACGCCCGCTTCTGCCGTGCCGTTCCGCAGCGCATAGGCCAGCATCCCCGGCGTTCCGCAGCCCAGCATTTTGATCTTCTGCAAGCCAAACGACGCCGCTGCCCCCAGCCACAAGGCGTAAGACGCTTCGGCATCAGTATCATGCATCAGAGCCACAGATTTGCACTTCTGCTGCTGCACAAAAGCGCCGGCCAGACGGATGATCTCCTCCGGCCTGCACAGCTGCGCTTCTCCGCCCCGAAGCATCGGCTGCTGCGTATTATCCGCAATCACCCCGCGTACCGTCTGCATGGGTTCGAGGCGTACTCCTGCATACAGCCGCGCACTTTCGCAGCGGGAAAAGGCGCCCAGCTGTGCGCCCGCTCCCAGCACGCTGCCTTCCTGCAGTACGCTCCCCCGACCTGCATAAGCACCGGCACACAGGATACTGCCTTTCATCCGCACGCCGCTTTCCACCCGTGCTCCCGGGAGAATACAGCTGTTTTCGATCACCGCATCCTCCGCCACAAAGGCATGGGGCGACACATAACTGTCAAAGGAGATGTAACCGTCACGCAAAATGCGTCTGCCCGTGTCTGCCGGAGTAAATCCGCAGGCACCCATCAGCAATTCACCCTGAGATCGCAAAAACGCCGCAGGTTCCCCCACGTCACACCAATAATCCTGCATTTCATAGCCAAACAGCGGCAGTTTTTCCTTGAGCATTCGAGGAAACAGCTCACGGCCGAAATCATAGGGGCGGTCGGATGGAATCAACTGCAGCGCTTCCGGCTCCAGGATATAAATGCCCGTGTTGACCAGATTTCCCACCACACGGCTCCAATCAGGCTTTTCAACAAACCGCAGGATGCGGCCGTCTTTCTGCGTCACCACAACGCCGTACTGCAGCGGAATCTCCACCCGCGTCAATACAATGGTTGCCACGGCGCCCTTTTCACGGTGATATCGCAGCGCAGACGTCAGATCGCAGCCCGTCAAGCCATCGCCCGACAAAACCAGCGTGGTATCTTTCACGCCTTCAGAGGCTCTTTTCACGCTTCCCGCCGTGCCAAGGGGCATATCCTCAATAGCATAATTCAGTTTCACGCCGTGCCTGCCCTCGCCGAACCGGCAGATCACATCCTGCGGACGGTACCACAGCGTCGCCGTTGCCTGATCGATGCCATGCCGACGAAGCAGACGCAGCGTATATCCCATAAGCGCGTCCCCGCACAGGGGGGCAAGGGGCTTGGGACACTGCTGCGTCAGCGGGCGCAGACGCACGCCTTCGCCGCCTGCCATAATGACTGTATGAAGCGCCATAAAAAATATGCCTCCGATCTCAAATAGATCACAGGCATATTATGTGCTTGCGCTTTTTAAAACATACTTACTTGCGGTCTGTACTGATCAGAGAATAGCAGCAAATATCCTTCCATTCGCCGCTTTTATCCCGTTTGGCATGACGGTGAGTCCCTTCGTATTGGAAACCGCACTTGCGCATCACGCAGCCGGAAGCATCATTTCCCGCTTCGTGCCGCAGCTGAATGCGATGAAAGCCTACGGGATCAAAGAGATAGGCACACACACATCGGAGCGCCTCCGTGGCAAAGCCGCGCCCTTGATAAGCTTCCGCAATGCAGTATCCCAGCTCGCACCAACGGTCATCCTGATGCCATTTACAAACCGTGATATCGCCCACCGCTTTTCCCTCAAAGGTAATACACCAGCGATAAACGGTAGGGCTGTCGTAGCTTTCCAGCCACATATCAAGCAGCCGCCGTGTCACCGATATATCGCGGTGAGGCTCCCAGCCCAACCTATCGCAGACCGATTTTACACCCATCCAGCCGTCAAAAACCGCTTGGGCATCGGCGGCGGTGTACCTGCGCAGGATCAGCCTTTCCGTGCGCAGCTCCTTGGTGCCCGTATGCATCATATCCTTCATACAGCCACTCTTTGCAGGTATTTCAGCGCCTGCTCAAGGGCGGGCAGTACCTCCTCCGCACCCTCAAATTCCACCGACACATAGCCGTCATAGCCGGCACGTTTGAGAATATTCAGGCAGGGACGCACCGGCACAACGCCGTGACCCACCACCGTACCCCGCAGATAATTTCCGCCGCGGGTGGTGAGCCAACGGCCCTCGGGCATATCCTCGGCGCCCTTTTTAAACAGGAAATCCTTCACATGTACATGAACGGCATAGGGCGCAGCGATACCCACCGCATGCTGCGGATCTTCGTCGGCGCACATAAAATTGCCGATATCCACCAGCCAGCCGTAATTTTCGTGATGCACGCGGTTCATCATGTACTCCATCCGCTCGCTGTCCTGCATGATCAGGCCATGGTTTTCGGAGCAGGTCACGATACCCTTTTCCGCAGCATACTCTGTCACCTGACGGATGGCGTCCGCCGTGCGGTCGGCAGCCTCTTTCCACGAGCGCAGCCCCTCCAGCTTCCAGAAAATATCATGCCGCAGGATCTTCGCACCAAGGATCTGCGCAACGTCCACACAATCCTTGATACGCTGCACCTCTTCTTCCGCGCTGCAGCCTCTGCCGTTGAGAAAATCCGCGCCCACGGTATAAGCGATCACCGGCAAACCGATCTTTTCGCAATGCGCAAAAATCGCCTGCGCCAACTCCTGCACGGAAGCTTCGCCGCAGCCGTATTCCAAATTCAGATCGATAAACTCAATGCCCTCATAGCCCATTTCCTTGGCCAGATCGCAAACCTCAAAATAATTTTTCCCCGCCTTCAAAAGACGGTTAAAGCTGTACGCACTCACTCCGAATTTCATAACCGTACTTCCTTTCTCATTCCTTCACGGCAGTAAAGATCGCCGCCGCTTCCGTTTCGTATTGCCTGATAATCGTCAATCCTGCCCTATGGATGCAAGATATTATTTCCTCCGCCGTATCGGGATAGATCCGCACTTTTCTCGTGCCCATATCAAGATAGGCGCTTGGGTTTTTATCAATGGGAAGCACCAGCCTGCCCTTGTTTTTCAGAAGCGTCGCCGCTTTGCTCAGCGCTTTTTGCTTTTCCGCGATATGCATAAAAGTGAGCGTAGAATAAATCACATCAAACGTGCCATTCACTTGACAGCTGAGAAAATCCCCACACAGCAGCGTAATATGCCTGAAACCCGCAAGATTTCCCTGTGCCCGGGCGATGGTCTTTGGTGAAAGATCAATGCCGCAGAATGCTCCGCACTTTGGCGCCGTGCGTATCGCCAGACGCCCTGTTCCCACACCGATTTCCAGCACAGACTTGCTTTTATCAAGCTGCATTTCGGCAATAAAACCTGCGCCGTCCCATCGATCCATATATTCCCGCAGCTCCTTGGGATCATGCACGGGATCGTTTTCTTCCTCAATCAGCAGATCGTAATGCTCGCGGGTGCTGCAAAGCCTTTGTACAAAGGTCAGTCCGTCATATCTTTCATCGTTCACACAGCGAATTCCTTCTTTGCGGCAGCATTCCGTAAACCCGAGACGGTGCGCACAGCGGA
The DNA here is from genome assembly GCA_017549335.1 of Clostridia bacterium. GTDB lineage: Bacteria > Bacillota > Clostridia > Christensenellales > Aristaeellaceae > SFMI01. The sequence goes on from JAFYVB010000025.1 coordinate 49,319, forward strand.
TCATCCGCTCATTGCCCGACCACGTCTGAAGATAGATTTCCTTTTCACCCGCATCAAAGCAATAATCAGCAAATGCTTTCAGCGCTTTCGTGCCGATCCCCTGCCCCCACGCGCTGCTTTCACAAATATCGATCCCAACGGCGCAATGAACGGTTTGTCCCTGCTTCACATCCTGCGCAGCGATCCACTCGTATTCTTCATCGATCAGATAAGAGCACACCCAGCCCACATGACGTGACTGATGTTCAATTTCAAATTTCCATCTGCGCACGTTCTCCGGCAATTCCTTCACCGATGCATAGTACTCCGTCCAACCTTTGCGCTCTGTTTCGGCGTCGGATTCTTCTTTTTCCCACGGTGCATCAAAATCCATCCACCGGGTCTCTTTCGTAAACCAGCGGATATAGTTTTCAATATCGCTTTCCCGCATATCCCGCAAAACGATATCTTCAAACGCAATCTCCATGCTGCCTCCATTCATTCGCCGCAAGCCCATACAAATGCATTTCCGTCTGCTTATTTTCAACGCAAATCTGCTCAACGCCTGCTTTGTGCATACCCAATTTGCACATCAGCGGAACGGATTTTTCCAAGTCAACCGTTTCGGCAAAGATTCTCCGCGCCTTCAGCTGCCCGAAAGCATAACCGATCACTGCGCTGCAGGCTTCATAAGCATATCCGCGTCGCCAATACGCCCGGTTGAATATCCAGCCTATTTCATATTCACCCTCACCGAAGCTGTTGAAAAGAATATACCCGATCACCTTGCCGCTTTCTTTCTGTACAGCAGCCATTGCCCCTTTTTTCTCTATACAAAAGTCATGGAGAAACTGCTTCGTTTTTTCCATATCGTAGGGCGGTTCGCAATGCGCCATGGTTTCAGCATCACCGAGAATCTCCTGCAGATCCGCAGCATCCTCCGTTATAAAATCACGGATACACAGGCGCAGCGTTTCAATATTCATTTCCTACTCCTTCAAACGCAATATATGCCACACGTCTTCCCCCGTGAACCCACAGGCGCGATACAGCTTTTCGGGTTGAGAGGGATTGTGAACCTCCCCCGATACCGTGACAAAATCCGCCATGGATTCCATGCGGCGGAGCAGCTCCAGCACAATCAATTTCCCCAGCCCACACTTTCGGTAAGACGGCGACACCTGAATCCATTCCAGCGCGCCTTCTTTCATCTCCCCATCGATCTCGCCAATTCCCGAAGCCGCAATGTCGCCCATTGCGTCACAGACCGCGATCCACAGATCTTCGCAATAGGTTTTCCGTTGACGCCAACGCGCCAACTCCTTCCCATCAACACAATCCGCACCGTAGCATCGGTTGATATGCGCAGCAAGCATTTCATCCTCTGCTTTCGCAAAAGAAAACCCTTGCGGCAAAACAGGCGTTTCAATCGTTTGCAAAGAATGCAGCAACCGAAAATACGGCGTATCGTCGTATTTCGCCAGCAAGTCTATATCAAAATCGCAGTCATGCACGATCCGCATATTTTCCGGTACCGTAGTCAAAACAGCCTTCCGGTACGGCAAAGAGGCGGCACGGCAAGGATTTCTACGATATTCTTCTTTTTGCAGGATCGTCTTTTCCACCATCTCCGTTATTCCTTTTCAATGAAACGGCTGTACGCCGCATCCATCTTCTCCCTGAGTTTTTCATAGCTTTCGCGGCCGCTGATCACACCGTACAGCGGCGCATCATCGCTCAGGCAGGCATTGCAGTAGTCCTTGAGGTAATCGTCGCTCTCTTCGTAATAACTTTGAACAAAGGGATGCAGTTCTTCGCTGATATCCGAATGCCAGAGCTTTCCGTCACAATGCTGCAAAAAATAAAATACGCCCAACAATTCGCCCGTACGCACACGTTCTACATCCTCAGCATTGGTATCTTCCCCTTCAAAGCCTTTTTCAAAGACCCACTGCAGGAAAAGACCGATGTGATTGCTGGCCATCAGCGCAATCTCCAATTGTTGCTCATGCAACAATTCTCCTTCGATTTCATGGGTTTCGCGATACAGCTTTTCCGTATCCTCCCAATGCCAGCTCATGTTGTCAATCGCCATGTGAATACTCCTTTAATACTTAAACTAATTTGTTAAGCTCCAGTTCCAAAACATCGGCAAAGCGCTGAACGTCTTCGCCCTGATGTTCGGCGTCATCCTGTACAGTTTGATCATTCAGATAGAGAGCTGGATTCTTGCGAATAGCCAACGCTCTTTCAAGCGCCTGTCGATTGGGACAAAGCCCTTGCTCCAGCGCCCATTCCCCAGCTTTTGTCTTTGCGATGATCCGTCCTGTGCGCATAGTATAAATGCACCGCGCAATATCCAAAAACCACCCGTAGGAATAAATACTTCGATCCGTCTTTACGCAGTATTGTCTGATTGCTTCGTAATGCCGTCTTACGTCAGCATATAATTCGACGTTAGCGGGCGTTTCAATGCGGTCTCTTACGTCTCTGCCATAAACCAAAATACTATCGTTCTTTATTTGATATTTAGCGAAACTGTCAAGGGAATACCCTTCTTTGATTCTTTGACCGCTCGTTCCCCAATACACAGCAAGCTCCTTTTTGTCCTGCAGCAGAGCGTCCAAGCTGATCATTCCGCCTTCAAAGGAACGAAACAAGCTGTTCCTCCCTTCTCGTTCCACCAAAACTTGCCGCAGGTTTACAAGCTTCTCCGCCTGATCAAGCGAAATAGGTTTTTCAGTCAAAACCAATAGGTCAATATCGCTCCATCCTTTTTTAAAATCATTCAGCACCACTGAACCATATAAATAAACCGACGGGTTGCTTTCCTCCAAAATTCCGCTGATTTCAGATGTCATAATATGAACAGCGCTTCTCAAATTCTCATTAAGACGTATCATATGGTCATACAACCCCTTTGTACATTCTACTCATATTATACACAAATCCAAAAGAAACGCAAACAAAAGAGATAGAAACCCTTCTATCTCATGTCTGCCGCTGACCTCTTGAATGCCATATGCCTTCCAGGTGCCATGTCTAATTCCGAAAAAACAAAAGAAAAACTGCAGCATTTTCATGCTGCAGTTTATGGAATCCGGCGGCGACCTACCTTCCCGGGCCGTGTCCAGCCAAGTATTATCGGCGCTGAAGAGCTTAACTTCTGTGTTCGGGATGGGAACAGGTGGAACCTCTTCGCCATTACCACCGGAAATCATATCTTTTCAAG
>JAFYVB010000026.1 GCA_017549335.1 Clostridia bacterium
GCACCTGACTTTTAATCAGGGTGCCTGGGGTTCGAGTCCCCAATGGGTCACCATTTAGTGACTTTGCGGGTGTGGCGGAATGGCAGACGCGGCAGATTTAGGATCTGTTGCCAGAGGCGTATGAGTTCGAGTCTCTTCACCCGCACCATTTTTTATGCGGTAGTAGCTCAGTGGTAGAGTGCCACCTTGCCAAGGTGGATGTCGCGAGTCCGAATCTCGTCTACCGCTCCACTGTGCGGGTGTAGCTCAATGGTAGAGCTCCAGCCTTCCAAGCTGGCTACGTGGGTTCGAGTCCCATCACCCGCTCCATAATTTGCACCATTAGCTCAGTTGGTAGAGCACCTGACTCTTAATCAGGGTGTCCCGGGTTCGAGTCCCTGATGGTGCACCAAGCAAAACCCCGAAAAACCACGGTTTTTCGGGGTTTTTTGATGCTTTTTTGTCTGTTTTTTTGCGCTTTCTCAAAACGTCCAAAATGGGCTTTTTTAATCATATGCAATATATATTTACACATAAGTGTAAAGAAGTGTAAAGTGCCGCAAGCAAAAAAAGAGGGGCTTTCGCCCCTCCTTTTATTTGGATGTTTCCCATCCCTTTACTTTCTCGGCGTCTTTGTATCCCAGATAATCAAAAATACCGGAAAGCCCCGTTCCCAGCTTATACGCTGCGCTGGAATTTGTCTCGAGAAGTTCCGGATCATACTTCTTGACAATTTCAAAAAGATCAGCTACAGTATGATCGTCTCCTGAGTAAGCCCCTGCGCCGTAGGCTTTTCAAAAGCCGGGGTGTTGGCTGCGGGAGACATTTTTATTGCCCGCAGATTATAGAACCGTTTCTCATTCTTTGTCCCGATACCATATTCTTCCGCCGTTACTTTTGCAACATACGGCTTTTCGTTGCAATACACTAGTGCATCGAAGTCCTCAAAGTATGCGCTTCGATAATCAAACCCATTCCGTGCAAAATTATGACTCTTTGTATCTTCGGCCCTTCCTTTTTTCCCTTTTGACACCTGTGCCAGCTCGTCGATGTGCGTTTCCATGCGCAGCTTGAGTCCGTATTCCTCGTCGGTGTGCGATTCTCCGCTCAGTTTCTTGTTCCGGTAGCTCGATTTACCGACAGTATCTTTTGTGATAGTCAAAGGCGTACCCTGTTCCGTGTAAATGGTAACGTCTTTTCCTTTGCGCACTTCTTCCTCAAGATACTTTTCCACCTGTTTGCCCCACTGATTGGGATCATTGCCGTGGATCACCTGACGATCTGCCTGCACATATTTATATGTGCGACTGTTTTTGACAAATTCCCTGATGGAAAACTGCGGAATCGCCTTCTGCTCTGTTTTGCTGATAACGTTTTCCGGATTATCAGTAACGGAATTTTGCGTATATATATTACCTTTAACTTGTTTAATATGGCTGCGATTTTACCTGATTTTGCATTGCATTTTATAACTTATAAGTTATAATACTATTGAAAGGAGGCTGTAATGCTGAATAATCCTCATTTAAAGACCCTCAACTTCCCCGTCGGCATAGGAAAAGGCGTGTCGCCTCCTATCTATATCCATCCCTCTGCTGAGAAGGATCTTATCGCCTTTCTTGATCGCAGCGGCAAACGTGCCTCTTTTGCCGCTAAATACAGAAGCAGACTGCAGTTCCTTCTTAAGCATCGCCAAAATGCTGTGTGTCATAAAGAGTGGTTTGAACCATTAAAAGGTGAGCATAATACCGGTTGGTACAGCATGAGATTTAATAAGTCATTTGGCAATCTTCGCATTCTCTATCGTATTACCGATGACAGCATTATCCTGCTCCATGCTTTCCAAGAAAAAAAGAAGAAAACCGATTATGACAAAGCTATGGTAACAGCCCAAGAAAGGTTGAAACAAATATGAAAAACAGTTTCTTGAAAAATGCTTTCAATCTCATTGACACTTTGAAAGAAGATTTCTCTCCTGAAGAAACCATTGAATTCAATTACTATTCCTTACTTGGAGATATTAGCGCTAAACTTGTTGAATACAGAATTGAGCATAGTCTTTCCCAGTCTGAACTCGCAAAGAAACTTGGTATCTCTCAGGTAATGGTTTCGCGTTACGAAAGCGGAGATCATAACATTTCCATCAAAGCACTCAATGACCTCTGTGGTCGTCTCGGTCTCTCTCTTTCTCTGTCCCTCGAAGATGGTATTTCTCTCGGTTCCCCTGCAGAAATCCTTGATATTTCTCCTTTTCTTCCCGAAAATCTTATCTATGCCTAATAATGATTATAAGGAGGTGCAGTTGTGAGCATTGATATGTCTCCATTCCAACTCATTCACAATTCCATTGCAGAATTCAAATACGTTAAAGCCTCTCCTCTTCCTGTTCAGAAGAAAGACATTGTTGATCATTTTTCCTTCAGTAAAGAAATACGATTTGATCCTGACAAAGAGTGTCTTGTAGGCATCATCATGATTCAATACGAAGCTTCTGTTGAAAACGCTCCCTCTGACAACCCGCCGTTTTCTTTGGAAGTATGCAACATTTCCGCATTTTCTTTTGCAGGACAGGACACCGACGAAAATAGAGAGCATTTTTCTTCTTTGCTCAAGCTCAATGGAGCTTTTAATGCATTGAGTACGCTTCGCAGCCATGTAGCAGCTGCTACAACCGCTCTCGGACTTGCCCCTGGTTATCAAATTCCATTTATCAACCTCAACTCCGTAGAGTGGAGTGATTAACAAGAAAGGCGGCCATCCGGCCGCCTTTCTTATTTCTGAGGATATTTATCCGGGTAAAGAAGTGTAAAATTCCACAATCGAAAAGAAGGGCTTTCGTCCCTCCTTTTATTTGGATGTTTCCCATCCCTTTACTTTCTCAGCATCTTTGTATCCCAGATAATCAAAGATACCGGAAAGCCCCGTTCCCAGCTTATACGCTGCGTTGGAATTTGTCTTAAGAAGTTCCGGATCATACTTCTTGACAATTTCAAAAAGATCTGCTACAGTTAAACCATCCTTCGTGTATGGCATTGTGTCGTAGGATTTCTTGAAATCCGGGGCACCGCCTGCGGGGGATATTTTTATTGCCCGCAAATTATAGAACCGTTTCTCATTCTTTGTCCCGATACCATATTCTTCCACTGTTACTTTTGCAACATACGGCTTTTCGTTGCAATACACTAGTGCATACAGTTTATGCATAAACACTGTATGAAAGAGAAGAAAACAAATGATCCTCTTCTTTTTTGTGTTGATTTCTGCATATTTGCTGTGTATAATTCAAAGTACATATATTATCATTCATACAAAAGGAGCCTATATATGAACGGCGATATTATTTTTATTCTTATCCCCCTCATCGCTATGGATTATCCGAGAGTCAGCGCAATCAACTCGCTCTCGACCGTTATATAAAATCGCATAAGAAAACCAAATGGCAGATCGGACGCGATTACGAATTATATGTCGCTCACAAATACAGCCAACAAGGATATGTTGTTGACCCGTGCGGCTCATACTTAAAGCTTGAAGACATGGGACGCGATCTTATTCTCACAAAAGGTGATCAAATACGCATTGTTCAATGCAAGTACTGGTCTGAACGCAAAGAAATTCATTGGCGATTTATCTTTTTTCTTTACGGTTCTGTTATCTCTTATTGCATTGAACACAACATACCTCGCACTTTGGCAAAAGGCATTTTTGTAACAAACATCCGCTTATCCCCTATGGCGCGTCAATGTGCTGAATATCTCGGCATCATTATCCTGGAGCAGTATCCGCTCGGCGAATTTCCTCGAATCAAATGCAATGTAATAAAAGATTCTGCCGGTGAATATGTCTATATCTATCACCTACCGATGGATCCTCAATATGATCGTGTAAAAATAAAGGATGAACGCGAGTGCTATGCATATACCGTAGAAGAAGCGGAAAGCTATGGATTTCGCAGAGCAAAGCAATGAGAAAGGCGACCTTCCGGCCGCCTTTCTTATTTCTGCGCTTTTTCATTTATACTCTTTTTACTTTTTATGCAGTTCCCGGCGTTTTCGCTTCTTTCCCAATTTCCGATACCGCCTCATCAAGCAAAACCGTTTCTTTACTATTTCCTACCTTCTTGACATCTTCTCCCCCTTTTGTTATATTGAAATCGTCTTCCGAGTAAGCCCCTGTGCCGTAGGCTTTTCAAAAGCCGGGGCACCGGCTGCGGGAGACATTTTATTTGCCATCTCATGCATCTTTTTCCCATTTTGGAAATTGCATCTTGCTCATTCGCACTTTTTTCGGTATAATACATAGGATAGACCCGCGTATCATATCAATTACTTCCACCAAAGGATTTGATCGCTTGTTATTTGAACGCTTTACCCGCTTTTTGCGCGACCGGCATGACCGTCGGCACTTTACGCTGCAGCAGGGCAGTCAGATGCAGCAGCTGGAAGCTCCCCGCCGCAGCCATTCCCGCCGCAAAACGCATTTTCATATCCGTCCGGTTCTGACCGATCGGCAGCGCAAGCTGCTGACGTGGCTGGGGCTGATCGTATCTGCAGGCATTTTCATCTTCAGCGCCTACAGCCTGATCGACTACGCTGTGGATTATTTCCAGGCACGTCGCGCCTCCGACGAATTGAGGGAGATTTACTATGCGGAGATCACCGCCACGCCCGATATGACCGAGGCGCCCGTCACCCCCTCCCCCGTTCCCACTGCCACGCCTACGCCCGCGCATGTATCCGCCGTGACCCCCGTTCCCACCACCGCGCCCAATGTACGGCTTGATCCCGTGCGCTATCCCGGCAATCCCTTCAGCGGCGTGACCTCCCGCTTCCAAAAAATCCAGCGGCAGAACAAGGATATCATCGGCTGGCTCACCATCAAGGATATGATCGACCTGGCTGTTGTTCAGCGCGACAATTCCTACTATCTCCGCCGTGATTACCGCGGCTACCGCAATGATAACGGCGCCATCTTCCTGGACGAATCCATCAGCCTGAAGACCCGTCCCTACACGCTGATGCTCTACGGGCATAACATGAAAACCGGCCTGATGTTCGGCAGTCTGCGCAATTACGAAAACGTTTCTTTCTACAAGCGCAATCCCTTCGTCACCTTCGATACCGCCTATGAGGACGGCCGCTACGTCATTTTCGCGGTGACCACCATCAGCACGGTGTCTTCGGACAAGCACTTTTTGAACCTGTCGGCACTCAATTCCACCTCCGTAGCGCTGCGCCAGCAGGCCATCAGCACGCTCAACAGTCTTTCGGTCATCCGCACAGGCATCGACGTGCAGGCCCAGGATCAGATCCTGCTGCTCATCACCTGCACGGATGACGACGATGACCGCCGCGTCATCGCCGCCCGCCGTATACGCGAGGGCGAAAGCGAATCCTCGCTGACAAACACCGTCAACAAAGCAAGAAGCAAATAATTGAAAGCGTTCCGCTTTAACGGAACGCTTTTCTTTATCAAATACATAGAAAATACGGCCAAATCCTTGCCAAATTATAAAGGAACGTGTATAATATGATTCTCGCAAAAGCAATTATATAACGCCATGACAGGAGAGGTTTCTATGTCTATTCAGCTTTTTACCCTTCCCAACAAGAAAGGTACTTTGCCGCTGCGCCTTGCACACGGTCATTTTGCCACCAGCCACAGTCACGTTAACTACTATCTTGATTTGGCCAAGACCAAGCATCGTCTGTCCGAAGCCAAGGAAGTCGCTTCCGAGCTGTGCAGCAAGTTCAGAACTTCCAGAATTATCGATACCATTCTGTGTCTTGACGGCACCGAAGTGATCGGCACCTGCATGGCCAATGAGCTGACGCAGTCGGGCTACTCCAATATGAACGCCCATCGCACCATTTATGTGGTGACGCCCGAGCATACCTCCGGCAGCCAGCTGTTCTTCCGCGAAAACACCGCGCCCATGATCCAGGGCAAGCACGTGCTGGTACTGGCGGCTTCCACCGTCACGGGCTACACCGTTCAGGCGGCCATCGAAGCCATCCGTTATTACAACGGTTATCCCGAAGGCATCTGCTCCATCTTCAGCTGTCTTGACGAATGCGCAGGCTTCCCCATCACCAGCGTATACAACAAAAAGGAAGATCTGGAAGATTACATAAGCTGCCCCTCCACCGATTGTCCCATGTGCAGGAAGGGCATCAAGCTGGATGGCCTGGTAAACAGCTTTGGCATTTCCACTTTCTGATTTCAATCAAAAAACGGCGCACCCGATATCGGGCACGCCGTTTTTTATGCTTCTTTCTTTTTTCTCGGCCTTGCGACGGCAAACACCTTATAGGGAATTTCAAATACAAACACAATACCCAGCACAATGCCGAAAATCGTTTTCAGTGCCGTCGCACCGCTGCTGAGCGCTTCGTTGAGCTGATTACTCACCAGATAATAGGCCGTCCAGTAAATGCCCGCTCCCGGTACCAGGGGGAAAATGCCTGCAATCAGAAATACCGTGGTGGGGCACTGTCTGTACACCGCCGCAAAACGGGAAAGCAGCGCCAGCAGCACCGTAGCAATGAATACGGCTGCACCCGTTCCGCAGCCCAGCCGCAGCGCAATTTCATATCCGAACCAGCCGGCGCCGCCAATGAGCGCACAGTTCAGATAATACTTCCGCGGCACGCCGAAGAGCAAAGAAAAGCCCACCGTACCAAGAGCAGCAGACAGAATTTTCGCAATCACAGCAGGATACCTCCCGTTATTCCGCGATAGACAGAAAGCATCACGCCAACGCCAATGGCAATGGAGATAAATACCAGCGCAGCATCCAGCAAACGCACGGAGCCCGAAATATAATCACCGCCTGCAATATCGCGGATCCCGTTGGTAAAGGCCACTCCGGGCACCAGCGGCATGACCGCGCCGCTCATCATACAGCTGAGGTTATGACCGAATCCGATCAGATAGAAAACAATGCACAGCAGCGCAGCCACGATGCCGCCGAAAATATTGCCTACGATCTTATTGAAATGGGGCTTGGTGACAAACAGCACAAACACATACAGCAAAACGCCGACAAAAAACGCCGCCGTACTGTCCCAAAGCCCGCCGCCCGAAAGCACGCAGAAAAAGCCGCTGCCCATACCCGAGGCAACAATCTGTTTCCAAATCTTTTTTTCGGGGAGATTTTTGATCTCTTCCAGCTTTTGTTTTACTTTTGCAATGTCCTCATACTTTCCTTCGCTGATCTCGCGGGAAAGCTGATTGACGGCGATCACCCTGTCAAGCCTTGAGCCCATGACGGGAATATAGCGTACGCGGGCATAGGAGCCGCCCACATTGGTGCCGCCCGTTGTCATAATGCCGTTGCCCATCACAAAAAAATCGCCGGATTCCACGCCGTAGTGCTTGCAGATACGGCTCATGGTTTCTTCTACGCGGGAGATCTCCGCACCGTTCTGCAGAAGAATATGTCCTGCTTCCATCGCTGCATCCAGTACAAGGGCTTCATCGCAGCATACCTGTTTTTCCACCGTAAAAGTTCTTCCTTTCATCAAGAAGGCTGAGGTTATTATAAATCCGGCGGAGGCTTTCGTCAACACCGCATCTTGTATCCTTTTTCCATCTATGATAAAATAACAAACTGTGATATTTTGCAAAAAGAGGTTAAGCCATGGTTGAAGTGCTTCCGCTGACGATTCCCTCGCTTTCCGGCAGAAAAAAACGCCGCGTCTATGTTTATCTGCCCGAAAAAGCGAAGGAAAACCCCAAAGCGCGTTTTCCCGTACTGTATATGTTTGACGGGCATAATGTATTTTTTGACAAGGACGCCACCTACGGCAAGTCCTGGGGCATGAAGGATTTTATGGATCGCACCGAGCTGCCGCTGATCATCGTGGCCGTGGAGTGCAATCACGGAAAAAACTACGCAAGACTGAAGGAGTATTCTCCCTTTGATTTTGAATTCAAGGACTCCGGCCTGATCGAGGGCAAAGGCGAAAAGTATATGCGCTGGCTGATCAAAAAGCTCAAGCCCATCACCGACGAAAATTATCCCACCCTCCCCGACCGCGAGCACACCTACATCGCCGGCAGCTCCATGGGCGGACTGATGAGTCTGTATGCCGTTCTGCAGCATAACGATGTTTTCTCCCGCGGCGCATGCCTTTCTCCCTCCCTTTGGACAAACCCCGAAAAGGTGAATGAACTGATCGAAACGGCAGACGTCGCCCCCGACACCGTGCTTTACATGGATTACGGCGAAAACGAAATGAAGCGCCGTGAAAAAATGGGCGAATGCTACATAAACGCCGTACACAAGCTGCTGGACAAAGGCATTCTGCTCACGTCCCGCATCGTTCCCGGCGGCGAGCACTGCGAAAGCAGCTGGGAAAAACAGCTCCCCCTGTTCCTGAGTACCCTGATGTACGCAAACGATTAACGGAGGTACCCCATGCAAACCTATTACACCAAATGGTTCAGCCCCGCTTTGAACCGTGATATGGAGATCAAGGTCTGGGGGCATGCCGGCCGCCCCGTGCTGTTCATTCCCTGTCAGGACGGCCGTTTCTACGACTTTGAAAACTACAAGATGACCGACGTCTGGGCGCCCTACATCGAAAACGGTCAGTGCATGGTATTCTCCATTGATACCATGGATCTTGAAACCTACTCCGCCACCCATGACGCCGCTGCCCGCATCTGCCGTCACGAAGACTGGATGCGTTATATTTACGACGAGGTCGTTCCATTTATCCGTAACATGACCAACGAGCGTAACGGCTGGGAGGGCGCGCCCGGCATCATCACCTTCGGCTGCAGTCTGGGCGCCACCCATGCAGTCAACCTGTATTTCCGCTATCCCGACGCCTTTGACGGCGTACTGGCGCTCAGCGGCATCTATACCTCGGAATATGGTTTCCCCGGCTATATGGATGATAACGTGTATCGCAACAGCCCCGTGCATTATATGGAAAACCTGCCCTGCGATCACCCCTATATCGCCGAATATAACCGCCATAAAGCAGTCATCGTTGTGGGACAAGGCCCGTGGGAGCTCCCCGACAGCACCTTCCGTCTGCAGGATATCTGCCGCCGCAAGGGCATCAGCGTATGGTTTGACGTATGGGGCCATGACGTGAAGCACGACTGGGATTGGTGGTACAAGCAAACCGCCTATCACATTCCCCACATTCTGTAAGCAAAGGAGCAGCTACCGATGAAGAATTTCATTTTCATTTCCCCCAACTTCCCCACCAATTACTGGCAGTTCTGCAAGCACCTGAAGGATAACGGTCTGCGCGTGCTGGGCATCGGCGATCAGCCCTATCACACGCTGCTGCCCGAACTGAAGGATAACCTCCACGAATACTATAAAGTCAACTCCATGGAAAATTACGACGAGGTGTACCGCGCCGCCGCCTTCTTCATCAGCAAGTACGGCCGCATCGACTGGCTGGAGAGCAACAACGAATACTGGCTGGAGCGGGACGCCATGCTGCGCACGGATTTCAACATCCCCTCCGGTTTCCATGTGGAAGACATGGAACGCATCAAGTATAAATCCAAGATGAAGCCTTATTATGAAAAGGTGAACATCAAAACCGCCCGCTATCACATTGTGGATGATTTTGAAGGCTGCAAGGCCTTTATCGATACCGTGGGCTATCCCGTGATCGTAAAGCCCGACAACGGCGTGGGCGCCTCCAGCACCTACAAGTTCAAGGACGACGAGAGCCTCCGTGCTTTCCTGAACGAAAAAGAAAGCCACGTTTCCTACATCATGGAGGAATTCGTCACCGCCGAGGTCAACAGCTACGACGCCATCATCGACAGCCACGGCGAGCCCATCTTCGAAACAGGTAACGTGACCCCCGGCTCCATCATGGACGTGGTGAACAACAACGACAACTCCATCTATTACATCGTAAACGAATTGCCCGAGGACACCCGCAAGGCCGGTCGCGCCACGGTGAAATCCTTCGGCGTAAAGAGCCGCTTTGTGCACTTTGAATTCTTCCGCCTCACCGCCGATCATCCTCACATGGGCAAGAAGGGCGACGTGGTGGCGCTGGAAGTGAATATGCGTCCCTGCGGCGGCTTCTCCCCCGACATGATGAACTTTGCCAACTCCACCGACGTATACAAAATCTACGCCGACATGATCGCCTACGATTCCAGCCTCAAAACCGTGGGCGATCGCAATTACTGCGCCTTTGCCGGCCGCCGCGACGGAAAAAACTTTAAAATCAGCCATGACGAGCTGGTTGGCAAATACAGCCGCCAGATGCGCATGGTCAGCCGCATTCCCGATGCGCTGTCGGGCGCCATGGGCAACCAGATGTACGTCGCCAACTTCCCCACCAAAGAAGAAATGGAACAGTTCTATCAGGACGCCTGCGCCACTTGGTAAACCAGCATGAACAATCTTATTCTCGCTTTTAACGTAGTCCTCCCCCTTTTTCTGTGCATCGCGCTGGGCTATTTTCTGCGCCGCATCGGCATGATGGAAGAAGCGCCCCGCCGCGCCATGAACAAATTGTGCTTCAAGGTGTTTCTGCCCTTCTACCTGTTCCACAGCATCTGCACCACCGATCTGGGCGAGGCCTTTGACTTAAAGCTGATCCTGATCGCAGCCCTTGGTATCGTGGGGCTGTTCGCCCTCGCCATGCTGATCGTTCCCCGCATTGAAAAAGAACCCCCCCGCCGCGGCGTCATGATTCAGGGGATTTTCCGCAGCAATTATGCCCTGTTCGGTCTGCCGGTGGCGCTGTCTTTGTGCGGCGAATCCAAAATGGGGCCCACCTCCCTGCTGCTGGGCGTGATCGTGCCCATTTTCAATGTGCTGGCGGTGATCACGCTGGAAACCTTCCGTGGCGGCAAGCCCGATCTGAAAAAGATGCTGAAAGGCATCCTCACAAACCCGCTGATCATTTCCTCCCTCGGCGGTGTGCTCGTCAATCTTTCGGGCGTTCAGCTTCCCTCCGCCGTACTCAAAGGCATTTCGGACGTAGGCCGCGTGGCTACGCCGCTCTCTCTGGTGGTGCTGGGCAGCGAATTCATGTTTTCCAACGTCCGCGGCTACCTTAAGCAGCTGCTGATCACGGTAACGGGCAGGCTGGTTTTCTGCCCTTTGATCATGGTCGTCATCGCTGCTGCCCTCGGTCTGCGCAACGAAATGCTCATCCCGGTGATGATCCTCTTTGGCGCGCCTACCGCTGTTTCTTCCTTTACCATGGCGCAGCAGATGGACGGCGACAGCGATCTGGCGGCCTCCATCGTGGTCTTCACCTCAGCCTTTGCCATTCTCAGCATCTTCCTCTGGATATTCATCCTCAAGCAGCTGGCGCTTATCTGACGGCAGCTGCTTCCCTCGAAAGGATCAAGCAATGTACTCTGCATTCCCCAAAAAGCAGCTGTTAATGATTGCATTCTTCGGCGGGCTTGTCTTTTACGCGCCCGTTTCACTGCTTGTCAGAACGCAGGCCGGCATCACCGTTTCGCAATTTTTCCTGCTGCAAATGATTCTGTCCGTCACCGTCCTGCTGACCGAAGTACCCGCAGGCTATATTTCGGACAAAATCGGCTATAAAAATTCCTATATTCTCTCCACCGCCTTGCTCCTTGCCGCAAGAATCCTGCTTTTGTGCGCCCGCTCCTTCCCCCTGTTTGCCTTGGAGGCCGTGCTGGAAGGCATCTCCGCCAGCGTTATCTCAGGCGCCGGCTCTGCCTATCTGTACTCCTTCTGCAAAGGCGAAGAATACACCGTGTTCTGCAGCAAAACAGGGCGCGCGGGTACCATCGGCTTTATTCTGTCCACGCTGTGCTATTCGCTGATCCTCAAGTTCACCAACATCTCCGGACTTGTGGCAGCCACCTGCCTTACCACGCTGTTCTCCTTTGTGACCACGCTGCTTCTGCCCAAGGAACGACCGGCAGAGAAAACCGAGGAAGCCAAAGAGACGAAAAACATCACCCTTTTCCTGCTGAAAGCCAGCCTGATCTTCTTTATCATCATGGGCGCGCTCTCGGTTGCCGATCTGGTGATCAACTTCTTTTACGCCGTCAAGCTGGAACGCATCGGCATCGATTACGAATACATGTCGCTGCTGATCTTCGGCTATTCCGCCGTGGAGCTGATCACCCCTGCCATCCTCAAGCACATCAAAGCAACGGCTTACCGCGGCGTTATTATCGCCATGCTGCTGGCAAGCGCCCTGGCCTTCTTCTGCATCTTTGCCTTTGATTCTTTCATCGCGCTGCCGCTGATGCTGCTCATCCCCCTGTTCCTGTCGCTGATCGGCTATCTGACGGACGAACTGGTGAACGAAAGCATTGACAAAAACGGCTTGGAGAAAAAAAGAGCAACGGTTCTGTCGGTCATGAACATCGGCACCAACCTCCTTGAAATCGTTTTTCTGTTCTCCTCCGCCATTCTGTCCGAAAACGAAGGGAACGTTGCCTTCCTCTTTGTGGGGTTGTATCTGGCCATCATCGTTATGGGCTTTGCGCTGTACAGCCTCTTTACCCACGGAAATAAAAAGAAAGCATCCGTCTGATGCCGGATCAATAAACCCCGCAAGCCGGGAATGGCTTGCGGGGTTTTGTACTGTTATGATAGAATAAAAGCAACAAACTTGAATTTGATAAACACGAGAGGCAGGAAAATGGAAGATATTGAACTTCAAAAAGTTGACAAGGGCACTCCTCTTGCAGAGGACTTACTGAACTTTGTAAAGAACTTCTCCTGGTTAGATGTAAAAGAGCATACGGTGAGAGTGCTTGAAAACTGGGAATTCGAAGAATGGGAAACTCCATTCGTAGCAATAGTGAATGGGCAAATTGTTGGAATGACGACCATCATGAAATCTGATTATTACCCATTGCCAGAGATTTTTCCATGGATATCTACTTTGTTTGTAAGTGAAGATTACCGTGGCAACAGAATCAGCGGAAAACTTATCGATTTTGCCAATCAATATGCCAAAAGCATTGGCTTCGATAAGACCTATATCCCAACAGAATTCATTGGGTTGTATGAAAAATATGGCTATTGCTATGTAAAAGACATAGTAAACTACGGAAA
>JAFYVB010000027.1 GCA_017549335.1 Clostridia bacterium
ATCAAAATGGCGAACTGGTTTTGACGGATGTTACAGAAGCGATTGTTAAGTGTAAGATTTCATAAAGCGGGTGCATTGCACCCATTCCTGCACCCGACAAGGTGCAACCGTCCCTTGTATCATAATCAACCGGATTAGCCAGAAGAACCAGTTTCGAAAGAGACTGGTTCTTTTCATATTAAAATGCAAATAGGGAGAATCCTATGAGAAACAAAAGCTCTGTCGAACTAATGAATATGTATGCGGAGATTCTTGGTGAACTTAATCGACGCAACGTTGTTCGTACATACAATAGCCCTGTCGGAGACTATGCCGAATGGCTTGTTGCCGAGAAGTTGTCTTTGCGATTGGAACACAATTCAAAAAAAGGCTACGATGCCATTGATTTGAGCACTGGATACAGATACCAAATCAAAAGCAGATGGGAACGAGGAATTCCCACGAACCAAAGCCGCGAACTGAACGTAATTCGCAATTATGACGAAAATCAATTCGATTATCTTGTTATTCTAATATTTGATGAGCACTTTGACGTGAAAGAAGCTTATTTGCTGCCACATCACATTATCAAAAAGCATGCTCAGTATAACAAACATCAAAATGGGTATATCGTTATTGCAAAGGGTTCAATCCTGAATGATCCAGAAACAAAGAATATCACTTCCAGCTTTTGATGGTAAAGAGTACAGATTCTTCGGAGTCTGTGCTCTTTATTTACATAGTGCAGAATACATTTCGTCAAACCCATCGCCGTATAAATGAATGTATATGTTGTATGTGATGTTCACATCGGCGTGACCGAGCAAATTTGATAAAATTTTAATATCTATGCCCCTGTAATAGCAGTTGGTCGCAAAGGTGTGCCGAAAGACGTGTTCGCCCCGGTATTCCACCTTTGCCTCCCTGCACAAGCATTGCGTTTGATAGCGTAAGAAAAGCAGGAGCTTGTGTCAAGTTATATCCAATGAAAATGCCTCCCTCGATGTGAGGGAGGCAGAATAGTTTACTTCCGTCCAACAGTAATGGTTTGCGTGACCGCCATCTTATGAGCATTAGGCATCTTACCCATGCCCACATAGCGGCGAATGGTAGACGCAGAGAATCCCGTGCGACGGGCTACCTCGGCGTATGTGCGTGCTTTTCATAGAGGTTGTGAAAATTCTTCACGTCCTCGGGCGCAACGCACTTTCTTACTTGTCCTCACCCTTGGCTTCTTCCTGCGCCTTGGCTGCGGCCTTCTTTTTCTTATGGAGAGTCAGGGTGCCAACGTCGCTCTGACGGACAATCTTGGTTTCCACTGCAAGCTTGAAACAATCCTTGATGTACTGCTCGTAATCCAGCTTTTTACCGCCTGCAGCCAGAATAACATCATTCAGCTTGTCAATCTGGTTGTAGTAGGAATTGGGAACGATGATGGCCTGCAGTTCAGTGTCGATGGTAATACGCATTTGTGTTTCCTCCTAAAATTTCCATCTGCATCATTGTGCAAAGGGATGATGGGATTAGGTGTATTATTCGCTGTCCTTTTGGCTGTCAAGCAGCATTTGACGAATCTCGGTGCGAGTGGCTACCGTGTGGTCGTACGTTGCACCAACTGTATAGAGAAGCAGACTGAAAGCAACTGCAGCCAAAAAACCACCGACAACAATCGCCAGGATAATCAGAATATCCCAAAGTTCAAAACCATGTTCCCACGCAGTTAAGGCGTAAGAAAAACCACCCATTACGCTTGCAGCAATTTCAATATAGTAGCTGAAAACAGCAAAAGACTTTAACGTAGAACCAGGGCGCGGAAATAGCCTGTGCTCTTGCTCAACAGGTGGCAGATTGCCGGCTTTCCTCCCTGCATTAGACTTCTGCTCCGAACATTCTTTGCGCTCCGCATAAGAACTTGTGCGCAATCCGCCAGACGTTTCATAATTCCGGTATCCGTTTTGCTTTGCCTTTCGCTCTTTTTCCTCCTGCCAGCGGCGTTCTTCCGCAAGGGCTTGTTCTTCTTTGTATGCACTATTGCCTTTAAGAATCATTACAAGTGCGACAATCAGTACGAACAATGCCGGAAACAGCAGAATTGGCCAATTACTGATATGATGTTCGGGGGTCTTCTGGATAAACCAAACAACTGCCGCAGCAAACGCCCCAATACCACACACAATAGAACGTTTGAAGAAAGGTGTTTCCTTGTTTTTCCTATACATGACAGAAAAAACAATGCACATCAGCAACATTAACGCAGAGGCAATCCCGAAGATTCCTGCAAGCTCAAGTAGTTCTTTCATTGTGTATCACTCCTTCGTGTTTTTCAGTTTCCAAACGTGTTCAGTACCGTTCTTCTGCAACCCCTGTGCAGATGTTCTCTTGGTCGAAGCCAAGCGTGATGGAATATCCCGCCTCACTCCATGTTCGCAGCGTACCACCCTGCGGCGTGCGCTGTGTCTTGTGCGGCAAGACCTTCATCCTGTGCAGAATGTCGTCATACCGCAACCCTTGGTAATGGTCGATGACAGAAAACCGCTGGCGCAAGGTTGGCTTTTTATTCCGGCTTATCAGCCAGAGTGTGAGAAGAATACCGCCCATGAACGCCGCAGCAATCCAGCCAAGATATAGCATGGAACCTCCCTTCTTTCTATACAACCTTCCTTACGACTCTGTCCTTTATGGCAGAATACTCAAAACTTGATAAATGTTGTCTTGAAGCCGCCAAGCGTCTGATCATTCACAAGTTCAATATACATATCGCCATCCACGTAAAACTCAGGAGTTGCTTTGTTATCCTTGGAAAGAACCAGCTTGATTCCCCAGAAGTTAAACTCGATTCTGTTCATACCATGCTTGACACACAGTTTTTTGATCTCACCGGGAGCAAGATCAAGCTTTTCGCCGGTTTTAAATATACATTCAAGATTGCCAAGCTTTTTGAGCATTTCGGGCTGTTTCTGGTTGTTGGGAAGTGCTGATCTTTTGATGAAAAGCGTCGCCATTCCGGGTACGGACTGCGTGTCGCTTGCAGCCATGTCGATCCCGTAAAGTTCCTTGCAGTCATAGTATTCCTGCGTATGATCCATATAGGTAACAACGGCATGGTCGAGCTTTGCTGCGGTAATCGCAGGATTTTTCCACATGGTTTCGATAATACCCGTCTGTTCCTTGCCGATACCTAACGGGCCTTCCACATTCATTATGAACATGGAACGTCCGCTGAGCTCGCAATACATTTGTTCACCCATTGCATTCAACGGCAGAAGATATACATCCACATACTTGACCGTTTTTCCGGCAAGGTTCTTCACAAGAATCTCCGCACCGATGGTTTTTGACACGGGATGCGGGCCTTCGGCAAAATACGGTTGCATAAAGGGCAGACGGAAATCTTTATGACCAACCTTCACAAGTGTTACAGACAGTTTGTTCGGTGAGTCAGACGTGTGCATGGGGACGTTTTCTTCTTCGTCAACATCCTCGCTGGCAGGTGCAGATGTTGATCCCGCCGGAGCTTCGTCAACTTCTTTCATCATTTTCTTTGCATCCTCCGAGGAATATTTGCAGCCGCAACCCTGACATACAAACAAGCCGTCTTCCTTGACAAACTCTGTGCTCTCGCACATTTCGCATACAATTTTCTTCATATGCTCCATCCCTTCTTTGCCTGATGGCGTTTTTGATACCTCAATTTTAGGGGAAAATAACGCTCTTGTAACGCTCTTATCAAGAGCATTTGGCCTGTTTTATGCTCTGAATAAGAGCATTTCCGTTCTTTTGCCTGCTTCTGGTATAAACCAGCAGCAGACGCATAAAAAAATCGCCCCCGGCTGGGAGCGATTGAAAAGCTGTGAAATTATTCCGCAAGCTGCTTGGAGAAGGGCATGAACTGTTCCATGATGATGCTGTTTCCCTTCGCGTCCGTTCCGTAAACCGTCACGCGAAGTCCCTTCAAGGGCTGGTTGGGCATGCCGCCACCAAAGGCAAGCTTGCCCCAAGGTACAATTACGCCATCAGAGAGGAACAGTTCCTGGGGCGTGAAGGTGCGAGGCTGCTCTTCCTGCCCCTGCTCGTTGATGTATACCTGAAATACCTTTTCAATGGTAAACTGAACGCCCGCAGTTTCCTCAATGTTGACATTGTAGAACCACACAGCCGTTTCAGCATCTTCGGAAGGATAGCGCAGCAGCACCGGGCTTTCATCGGTATAAATAGAAAGTTCAGCCTGTGCCGCATCGGAGGAACGGTTGCTGACAGGAATCGCCAAGGTCTGATTGACAAACTTGGGTGCCGCCAGATAGCCCATCAGGAATCCAACAGCCAAACCAACAGCAAGGCAAATGATGCACAACACCGTGGTATGCTGCTTGCGGTCAGCCTTGGGAACCTCCAGCGGATCTGCGGTTTCCTCCACAGGGGTCTCCACCGCCTTTTCTTCTACGACGGGCATGGAATCCTCAATAAAGTTATAATTCAATACCTGCGACAGCTTCTTCAAGGTTTCCGCATCGGGAAGCGTTCTGCCGTTTTCCCAATGGCTGACACCCTGTCGGGACATATTCATCAGGTTCGCCAACTGTTCCTGTGAAAGACCTGCGGCCTTTCGTGCCTCATGAAGTTGCTCTTGGAATGTCATAATCATACCGCCTGTTCTTGTTTTGATGAGTCGCGAAACATTATAACAAATTCTCAAAAATTATTCAAGATTCGCAGGAAATGAGCCAAAACAGCAGAAGCAATCTCGCAATTTATGATAATTTGCAAGATTTCCGTCGAATTTGTGATATTTTATGATATTCTACGATATTTTGATAAATTGCACGATATTCTGACAGAACGCGTGCAAATCTATGCTTCATCAAGTCTCGCATCGGGCGCACAGACACCGGCAAACGAAAAAATTTTTTTCGACGGTGGAATTTTTTTCGCGCGGCGGTGGCCTAACCCCCTTCATTTGATAATTTCCAAAATTTTTGGTATAATATAGGTACAAGGTAAGAGATTACAGAAAAGTACTTTATGTTATACGATGCCTTGCTATAATCAAACACAGATATTTTGATATAAAAAAAGGAGATTCACATGAAAACGTTTCTTCTTCAGGGAGATTCCATTACCGATGCGGGAAGAAACCGCGAGATTGACCGGGCGCGCGGTCACGGCTATCCCACGCTGGTGGCGTCGGAGCTGACGTATGATTATCCCGGACAATTCAACGTGATCAACCGCGGCATCAGCGGAAACCGTATTGTGGATCTGTATGCCCGCATCAAAAAAGACTTTCTGAATCTCAAGCCCGATTATCTGTCCATCCTCATCGGCGTGAACGACGTATGGCATGATTACATCGGCGAGCCCAACGGCATATCGGACCAGCGTTTCCGCAGGATTTACGATATGCTGATCGAAGAACTGCGCGCCGAACTGCCGGATGTGAAGATCTACATTCTGGAGCCCTTCGTGCTGCGCGGAACCGCTACCGAAGAGCACTGGGAGGACTTCGCCCGCGAAGTACCTCTGCGGGCAAAGAGCGCTAAATGGATCGCCGAAAAGCACGGCTTGCCCTTCATTCCGCTGCAGGAGAAGTTTGATGAAAAATGCCGTCTTTGCGAAGCCTCCTACTGGCTTTGGGACGGCGTTCATCCCACGGCAGCCGGTCACGAATTGATCGCCCGCGCCCTGCTGGAAAGGGTCAAAAAGGATCTTTAAGCAGTTCAGTCGCGTACTCTTTCCTGCTATGTTCCCTGCAATTCGAATCGATAAGAGCCTTTCCGTCCGAAAGGCTCTTTCTTTTTTAGCATATTCCTTCCGCATCTGCCGCATACTAAACGGCAGAGAAGGAGGGATTTTATGATCGAACAGGATACCGTACGGCTTTTAAGGGAATGCGACGCGGGCATTAAAATGGGCGTGGAGTCTATCGAGGAAGTGGTGGACAGAGTGCATTCCAAGGATTTCCGTCAGGTGCTGGTGGATAGCCGCCAGAAGCACAATGAACTGGACCGCGAATTGCAGCAGATGCTGAATCGCTATCAGGACGAGGGCAAGAACCCCAATCCCATGGCGCAGGGAATGTCATGGCTGAAAACCAACGCCATGCTGATGATGAAGCCCGATGACCGCACCATCGCCGATCTGATGACCGACGGTTGCAACATGGGCGTAAAATCACTGCACAAGTACCTGAACGAATACAAGGCCGCCGATGAAAAATCCAAGGATATCGCCAAAAAGCTGGTCAATCTGGAACAAAAGCTGGCAGTGGATATCCGAACCTATCTGTAATAAAAAACGGTGGATCATTTCCACCGTTTTTCTCTTGCAACTCAGCAGACATTGGTATATAATTTTTGATTAAGATCACAAAAAACGATCCCCTTTTATCCCTGACTTTCTATTGACGGAGGCAAACGATCCATGAAAACGCTGCTGAAAAACGGCCTGATCGTAAATGTTTTTACCGACACGCTGGAAAAGGAAAATATCCTGATCTGCGACGGCCGTATTATCGGTGTGGGCGATTACACAGACGCCGATGCGGATATTGTGGAGGACGTCAGCGGCAAAATCATCTGCCCCGGTTTTATCGACGGGCATATCCACATCGAAAGCACCATGCTTTCCCCCTCCGAGTTTGCCAAGGCTGCGCTGCCCCATGGCATGACAGCCATCGTGGCCGATCCCCACGAGATCGCCAATGTGGCAGGCGTTCGGGGCATTCAGTATATGCTGGACGCCAGCGAAGGGCTGCCCATGGACATGTACTTTGTGCTTCCCTCCTGCGTACCCGCCACAGCGCTGGACGAAACAGGCGCGGTGCTGAATGCAGAGGATCTGCGCCCCTTCTACGATCATCCCCGCGTACTGGGCCTTGGCGAAATGATGAACTACCCCGGCGTTTTGGCAAACGACCCGCCGGTAATGGAAAAGATCGCCGACGCCCGCAGGCTGGGCAAGCTGATCAACGGTCACGCGCCCATGCTCACAGGCAAGGCGCTGGATAAATACATCGCCGCAGGCATCAGCGACGATCACGAATGCTATGACGCCCAGGAAGCCATCACCCGTATCCGCAAGGGACAGTGGGTGATGATCCGTCAGGGCACGGCCGCCCGCAATCTGGAAGCGCTGCTCCCCCTCTTTGACGAGCCCTACTGCCGCCGCTGCATTCTGGTCACCGATGACCGTCATCCTGCCGATCTGATCGGCGAGGGCGACATCGACAACGTCATCCGGCTGGCTGTGAAAGCCGGCAAATCCCCCCTTGCCGCTATCCGCATGGCCTCGCTGCAGGCGGCGGAATACTTCGGCATCCGCTCCGCAGGCGCCATCGCTCCCGGCTATGCCGCCGACCTTGTGATTACAGACGATCTTGAATCGCTCAACATTCGCACCGTTTATAAGAACGGAAAGAAAGTGGTCAGCGAAGGCGTTGTTTTGCCCTTTGATATTCCCCGCACACAGGAGAGCATCTGGTCCTCCATCAAGCATTCCTTCAACACCGGCGTGCTGGCGCCTCAGGATTTCCATATTGCGCCGCAAAACGGAAAATGCCGCGTGATCAAGCTGGTGCCCAATCAGCTTTTGACCGAAGAGCAGCTCGAAACGCTGGATTTCACCCGCGCAAACGGCATTGACACCGGGCGCGATATCCTGAAGCTGGCCGTGATCGAACGGCATATGAATACCGGACACAAGGGCGTGGGCTACATTGCGGGCACGGGCATGAAGCGGGGAGCCATCGCCTCCTCCGTTTCCCATGACAGCCACAATCTGATCGTCATCGGCGCCAACGATGAGGACATGGCTTCGGCCGCCAATCGCATCCGCAGCATGGGCGGCGGCAACGTGGTGGTCGCCGACGGCGAGATCTTAGCCGAAATGCCTCTGCCCATCGGCGGCTTGATGAGCACCCTCCCCGCCGAAGAAGTTGCGGAGCAAAATGAAAAGGTGCGCCGCGCTGCGGACAGTCTGGGTGTAAGCGAGGGCATTGAGCCCTTCATGCACATGGCGTTCATCAGCCTGTCGGTCATCCCGAAGCTGAAAATGTCCACCGTGGGGCTGGTCAATGTGGAAAAGCAGACCATCGTTCCCCTGTTTACCGATTTACGCTGAATATAAAAAGCTTTCATGCACTCAGGATGCATGAAAGCTTTTTTGTTACTGCAGGCAATAATCGATCCACGCGTTGATGCCTTCGATCAGCTTACCGCCGTTTTTCGTCACATAACCGTCTTTATTGGGGCGGGGAGGCAATTCGATCATGATCGCTTCCTCCGTCACCTCGTCCAGCCAGCGGCACAGCATGCCGCCTGCGCTGGGCTTTTTGACTTGAAAGCCAAAGGGCTTGGCGAAGATTTTGGCCATTTTTCCCGTACCGTAGGACGCCTTGATCCAGCCGTGAATATCCATGCCGTAGATGGGCTTAACCGTTTCTACCAGATCGCGGATGGCTCTTGCCTCCGCCGTAGAGAAGGGCTCTTTGCCCGTTTTGTTTCGTGCCGTGGTCTTTTTTGTCCAGCCCACGGGAAAATCGCGGTTGATATCCAGCCCCTTTGCATTGCAGCGCCCGAAGCCGTCCTTGCTCTTGCCCGCCAAAAGGCCGTCGGGATTGGCGGTGGGAACAATGTACAGGCAAAAATCCTTAAGCTGCCCGGGATTGAGGCTATAGTGGGCTATGATATGCTCCGCGATCAGCTTCAGCACCTCTCCGTCGCGATCAAAATCGTCCTCATAGCCATGAAGTCCGAATACCATCAGGATCGAGTGTGCAGCATTTACGTCCCCGATGCGGCGGCAAATCAGATCCCGCCCCTGTTCGGACGTTCCGTATACAAACTCCTCCGTCAGAACCGGTTCCTCGCATACGCCCGATGCGCTCCCGCACAGCAGGAACAAAAGCATGAGCGCAATGATTCTTTTCAGCATATCCTTTACCTCTTATTCTCTCTGAGCAGCACTTTCCCCCGCCTTACGCCTGTATACACGGCGTTTTCAGCTGCGATCTCTCCGCCGACAAACACATAATGCAGCCCCTTCGCCCGCTGATGACAGGCAGCATACTCAGCGCAGTCGATGATCGCATCGGCGTCAAACACGCACAGATCGGCGTCATAGCCTTCCGCCAGTTTACCTTTGGTATGCAGGCCGTACACCTGTGCAGGAAGACTCGTCATTTTCCGGATCATCTCTTCAAGGGGCATCAGTTTTTCTTCGCGCACATATCTGCCCAGCGCGCGCGGGAAGGTACCGCGCAAACGGGGATGATAGGCCTTTTCCTTGCCGGCAACCGATGCATCCGTGCAGATCATCGCCCGCGGATAGCAAAGCACCCGCTTCACATCCTCCTCGCACATCATAAAGTAGCAGGCGCCGCAGACGTTTCCGCTGTCGCGGATCATATCCATGGCAGCATCATAGGCGTCGCTGCCGTGCAATTCTGCAATTTCATCAAGGCGCTTTCCAATGTACTCGGGATACGCTGCGCAGGAGCTGACAAGGATCCAGCTCAGGTCGTCTCCCCACTGGCTTCTTCCGTATTCCTTGATCTGTGCGCGGATGCTTTCATCCTTCAATCTTTCCACAAGGCCCTGCGAGCCGCGGTCGTGCAGTTCTTTCGGAATAAGCCGTGACGACAAAGAGGTGTGGGAAGCCGTGTAGGGATAGACGTCGCAGTAGATATCGATGCCCTCCGCCACCGCTTCGTCCAGCATACGCAATGTTGTTTCCACTTTGCCCCAGTTGGTTTTTCCGCCGGCCTTGTGATGGGACAATACGCCCCGGGCGCCCGAGCGGCGGAGAATCTCAATAAATTCCGCCGTGGACTCCAAAAGCTTATCCCGTTCATCACGGATATGAGCGGCAATAATGCCGCCGTGCTCGTGAGCCGTATGCGCAAGCGCAACAAGCTCTTCCATGGCTGCGTAACTGCTGGGCGGATAAAACAATCCAAAGGATACGCCCATGGCGCCGTGCTCCATGCCCTCGATGAGCAGTTCTTTCATCTTTTCCAGTTCATCCGGCGTGGACACGCGGTTATCCGGGCCGCAGACGGCTCTTCTCAACGCCCTGTGCCCCACAAAAACAGCAATATTGGAGCCCTGCGGTACGTCCTTTGCGGTATCAAGAAGCGAACCCATGGTGCGCAGAATATCCTTTTCCTTGCCCATGCCCGCGATATCCTTCTCAGAATCCGCCTTTTCTTTGGCAATCGGCGCATCCGTGCCGCCGCACTGGCCGGCGATCGCCGTGGTAATGCCCTGTTCCACCTTTTCGATCTGGTCGGGATAGGTGAGCATGGCATTATCCGAATGGGAGTGGGAATCAATAAACCCCGGCGTAACGCAAAGCCCGGAGGCATCGATCACCTTGCCTTCGGCAGAAATATTTTCCGCAATACGGGCGATCTTTCCGTCCTTCACCGCAAGATCGGCTTGATAGGGCGCTGCACCTGTGCCGTCGATCAGCAAACCGTTTTTAATGATATAATCGTACATCCCGTTCCCTCCGCATTCTCCCGTACCTTTTCTCTATTATAGCAAGCGGCAGCGCATTTCACAAGAAGAAAGCCATCGATTTCTCTTGCGAAATTGCGCCGTACATTGTAAAATATTCTTATCAAACCATAAATACAAGGAGCGTTTCATTATGGAAAACTTTATCAATCTGGATAAGAATATGATCGTCAACAAAACCATCGGCGACGTACCCGTAACGTGGCATGACGTGCGAAACGATCCCTTTGAAATCCACGGTTTGTATCAGCCCAAAACCGAAAGCTTTTTCCACCGTCTGCCCATGGACGTGGCTGCCGCCACCAGCCCTGCGGTGGAGCGTCTCAGTCAGGAAAGCGCCGGCGGCCGCGTGCGCTTTACCACCGACTCCCCCTTCATCGCCATCCGCGCCACCTACCGCGTTGTAGGTCGCTCCTCCCACCTGACACTGGTATCCAGCGCCGGCTTTGATCTGTACATGGACGATGATTTCGGCAGCCGTTTCGTCAAGGAATTCCGTATGCCCTACGATATGGAATCGGAATACGAGCAGATTTACCAGATGAAAAACCGTCCGGGCATGCACAGCTATACCATCAACTTCCCCGTGCATTCCGTAGTGGAATCGCTGTGGGTGGGTCTTGCTCCCGAAGCCAGACTGGCTTCCCCCAAGCCCTACCGCGACCTTGCGCCCATCGTGTTCTACGGCTCCTCCATCGTTCACGGCACCGCCGCCAGCCGCCCCGGCTACATCTACGAAAACTTTATCTGCCGTATGCTGAATATGGACTACGTCAACCTCGGTTTCTCGGGCAACGCCAAGGGCGAGCAGGTGCTTTCCGATTATATGGCCACTCTGCCCATGAGCATTTTCGTGTGCGATTACGATCACAACGCTCCCTCCCCCGAGTTTCTGGAGGAAACACATTATCCCATTTATGAAACCATCCGCAAGACCAATCCTGACGTGCCCTATATCATGATCACCCGCCCCAATTTCTACACCAATCAGAATACCGAGGATACCCTCCTCCGCCGCGACGTGGTGATGCGCTCCTACCTCAAAGCCCGTGAAACCGGCGACAAGAATGTGTATTTCATTGACGGTACCGGCTTCTTTGCCGATGCGCAGGTGTATGAGTGCACCATGGATCACATCCACCCCAACGACACCGGCTTCATGCGCATGGGCGAAACCATCGCTACCCTCATCCGCTATATTCTGGAGCATTGATCCCCATATAAAAAAGCGCCTTACGGCGCTTTTTTTATTATGTTCTCCAGAACAGATAGAAGCCCGGGCTGCGGTTGGAGGCATCCTCCGCCAGCACCTGCAGCTCGCACAGAGCGATCACGCCCTCCTTCATTTCCACCTTGCCTTTGCGGCCTTCCTCTTCATACTTGCCTTCCTTATAGGAGGGATCCAGCACCGCGATGCGGCCGTCCGCTTCCTCGGAAATGGCCGTCACATAGTGCCCGCCGTGGGTGAACACGCCGATGTAGCCATCCTTGTCGCCGCCGGAGTTCACCACAGCCGCGCCGCCCGTGCGCAGGCACACCCGCAGCCGCTCGGCGTCATCGGTCATTTCCAGCTTTAGACCGCACTTTTCGGCAAAAGCGGGAGCGTAGATATGATAATCCGTTCCGCCCTCGTGATTGGCTTTGCTGTCATAGGACAGCTGCAGGGCAGCCTTCAGATCAAAATCGGTATTGGGCAAAAGACGATCCGCCACCATCACCGCAGCGCACAGGCCGCAGCCGGAGGAAGCCACGGTCGTCTTCTGACCCTTCAGCATTTCTTCGGGCTCCAGATTGGTTTTGGTCACATACAGCCAGTGGCGGTAATCATACTGATTGACGTATTTCATGTTTTGCTCCTTTATACTTCAAATTTATTGCAGTGCTTCAAATCCAGCCCCTCGGCATACAGATGAGAGGTATCGGAGAAGGCAAGGCAGCGGGGCGCGGTATAGCCCTCGGGCTCGTTTTTGAATTCAAATACCGTAATGCCCGTATGGGTCACCGAGAAAGACGCCCATGTGGTATTCAGGGGAATATGCAAAAGCACGCTCACCATTACACGCATGAGCCCGGCGTGGCAGAACAGCGCCACACGGTCCTCATTGGGCTCAAGGATGCGGTAAATGCCGTTTTCCTCCTGATAGCCCAGCCTGCGCAGAAAATCAAAGCAATTTTGAGTGATATAATCCACGCTCTCGTTCATCCGCGACTGGCTGATGCCCGGGCAGGTAAACGCATCGTCATAGGACAGATCCATCCGCCCGTCTTTGCGGAATTCAATATTATTCAGCAGCGTGATGGATTTCATCACCCCGTCGGGATAGGGCGTTTTCACTTCATCGCCGATCTCATGGGACCACTCTTCAACAGGGCAGGGAAGCTGTAGCAGCCGGCGGGTGGGCTCTGCCGTCTCCCGGGCGCGACCCATGGGCGAAGTAAACATTTTGTTGATCCCTGCCCGCGCCATGCGCTTGCTCACTGCTTCTGCCTGCAGCTTGCCGCGCTCGGTCAGCGTATCGGTGGTATAATCGGGATCTCCGTGCCTGACAACATATAAAAGCATTCTGCCGCCTCCTTTGCATAGATCGATTATACACCATTTTCCTCAGGCTTTATAGGTATAATCAGGTACCGTTTTTGACATCCTCCGTCGTATATGTTATAATAGTACTGTAAGAAACGAAAGGAGACTGAAGCAATGAAGAAATTTGTTCCTTACGAAAAGCTTTCCAAAAAGCAAAAGGCCGCTCTTGACCGCAGCCGCCGCACCACCTGGGGAGAATTGAGTCCCGTCACCCGCAAGCCCCTTTCCTCCCGCGCATACAACCGTAAAAAGGCACAGTCGTGGAAATGTGATCCCAACGCTGTGCCTTTTATATTTGCCTGATTATTTATTCAGTTCCGCAAATGCCTGACGCATTTCGATGTGATTGTTGAAATAGCGGTGCGCCGTCTGCTTGATCTCTTCCACATGGCTGACGTGCTTGGGGTCTTCAATGGCCCATACCGTGCAGCCGGCTTCCCGGCCGGACTTCATGGAATAGAGGGAATCCTCCACCAGCAGACATTCTTCCACCTTCACGCCCATGCGTTCCGCCGCCAGACGGAAGATCTCCGGATTGTCTTTCTTCATGCCGGTGGCCGTAGACTGCCAGAAGCAGAAATAATGATCGATGTGCAGACGATCCAGTGTGTATTCCACCACAGGGGCGATGGTCGCCGTAAGCAGACACATGGGGATACCGATGGAATAGGCTTCCTCCAGCGTCGCCGGCGCATCGGGCTTGAACTTTACATATTTGTCGCCCTGATAAATGGTGCCGTACATATAATCCTTGCACCACTGCACGGCTTCGTCCAAAGGCTCGGGATCCTTGACGATATCCATGGCATAAATATTTTTCAGCATGGTACGGAAGCTGACAGCACGCCAGGGCGCGGTATTCCATTCTTCATCCGTCAGTTCGATACCGTGATGCTTCAGCCATACGCGGGGCGTCAGCGTCCAGTAGTCCTCGCTGTTGAGGAACGTACCATCCATATCCCAGATAATTGCTTTGATCATGTTCAGTTTCCCAGCTTTCGTTTCTTCTCTTCCACCATATCCGCCAGATGACGGGCAGCTTCCGCCGCCATCTTCAGCGCAGCAGGCACCATATTTTCGGGGAACTTGCGGTAGAAGCCCAGCACCTCCAGGTTCATGTAGCCCTGATAATCGATCTCCGCCAGCGCGTCGGTAATCTTATCCCAATCGTGCTTGCCCAGATAAGGAATGGTGTGGCTGTCGCTCATGTAATCGGTATCATGCACGTGAAGCATGGTCAGGCGATCCTTTTTCATGCCGCGGATATAATCCTCCGGCTCCCTGCCGGTCAGGGCGCAGTGACCCAGATCGCAGCAGGCGCGGAAACGGGGGCTGCCCAGCGAATCGACGAAAGCATTGACTTCTTCGGGGGTGCCGTTATGGCCTACGTAGCGAGCGCGCTTCTTATCGCGGATAAAGAGGTTTTCAATGCCGATCACCAGATCAAACTTTTCGGCATAGGGCAAAAGCGCCAGCATGAACGCGCGGTTAAAGCCCCAAACGTCGGCCGTGAGATCCTCAAGCGGGAATTTGACCGTGTGCACCACGATCTCCTTGCAGCCCAGGATCGCGGCAAATTCAAAGCTGCGCACCACTTCTTCAAAGCTTTCGCTTTCAAAGGTATCGGTATGCTTAAAGCCAAAGGGCGCGTGGGCCTGCTTGATGACAATGCCGCAGCGGTCGGCGCAGGCACGCACTTCACGGGCCAGCGCGCGCATTTCCTCAATGGGCAGCATCAGGATATTCTGATCCTTGGGAATATCATAAAAGGTATAGTCAATGCCGTCAAAACCGGCGGCTGCGATCATCTCCACCGCCTTCACGTCGCCGAACATATTGCGAATGGGGCCGTTATCCGTTGAAATCTTCATAAGGGTTCCTCCTCATGCGTATTTTCCTTTATATTATCATAGCATTTCAGGCAATTCCGTTCAATACTTTTTCGCATTTTTCTGTTTTTTTACTGTTTTTGCAATTATGCTGTTGCAATTTCTCCGATATGGTGCTAAAATCCATTTCATAGTAACGCGATGACGAAATCAAGTAAGCTGTGGCTCAGCCCTTCAGAGAACTGCCGGTTGCTGCAAGGCAGCAGGGACGCCAAAGCCGAATACCTTTCCGAGCGGCAGGCTGAACTTTCAGTAGGCCTTGACGGGCGCGCCCGATACAGCGCCGGGGTCTGATGGGATCCTATGAGACCGTTTTATGCGGTAAATTGAGGTGGTACCACGGGGAAACTCGTCCTCTGCTGTTTGTGTAGCAGACGACGGGTGATTTTTTATTTACGGAGGTTATTTCAATGCTGATCATGGATTATCTGGAGCGCAACGCTCGTTATTACGGTCAGGAGACCGCGCTGGTGGAATTCAGCCCCACCGACGCCCATGACAACGCTGCCACCTGGCGGGAATACCGCCTGATCGAAAGCGCTGCGGATGCCCCGCTGCGCCGCGAAATCAGCTGGCAGGACTTTGACCGCCGTGCCAACCGTTTTGCCAACCTGCTGCTCAGCCGCGGCATCAAGCGCGGCACCAAGGTAGGCATCCTGCTGATGAACTGTCTGGAATGGCTGCCGCTGTACTTTGGCATCCTCAAGGCGGGCTGCATCGCCGTGCCGCTGAACTTCCGCTATTCCAGCGATGAAATCAAATACTGTCTGGAGCTGGCCGACGTGGAAGTGCTTTTGTTCGGACCTGAGTTCATCTCCCGTATGGATGTGATCGCCAACGATCTGCCTCAGGTGCGTATGCTCTTCTTCGTGGGCAAAAACAGCCCCGCCTACACCGAAGACTGCCTTGCGCTGACGGCGTACTGCTCTTCCAATCCCCCGCCCATTGAAATGAAGGAAGATGACTACGCCGCCATCTACTTCTCCTCCGGCACCACCGGCTTCCCCAAGGCGATCCTGCACGATCACCGCTCGCTTCTTTGCGCGGCGGACGTGGAGCAGAATCACCACAGCCAGAGCCGTGAAGACGTGTTCCTGTGCATCCCGCCGCTGTATCACACCGGTGCCAAAATGCACTGGTTCGGCTCCCTCAAGTCCGGCAGCAAAGCCGTTTTGCTGCGCGGTGTCAAGCCCAAGTGGATCCTGCGCACCATCTCCGAGGAGCATTGTTCCATCGTATGGCTGCTGGTACCGTGGGCACAGGACCTGCTGGATGCCATCGATTCCGGCAAGGTCAAGCTGGAAGACTACGAGCTTTCCCAGTGGCGCCTGATGCATATCGGCGCGCAGCCCGTCCCCCCCAGCCTGATCCACCGCTGGAAGAAAGTTTTCCCCCATCATCAGTACGACACCAACTACGGTCTGTCCGAATCCATCGGCCCCGGCTGCGTGCATCTGGGTGTTGAAAACATTCACAAGGTGGGCGCCATCGGTAAGGCCGGCTACGGCTGGGAAACCAAGATCGTCCATCCCGACGGCACCAAAGTGGAACGCGGCGACGTGGGCGAGCTGATCGTCAAGGGCCCCGGCGTCATGCTTTGCTACTACAAGAATCCCGAAGCCACCGACGAAGTGCTCAAAGGCGAATGGCTCTATACCGGCGACATGGCCCGTGAGGACGAAGACGGTTTCATTTATCTGGTTGACCGCAAGAAAGACGTTATCATTACCGGCGGTGAAAACCTCTATCCCGTACAGATCGAAGATTTCCTCCGCTCCCACGATAAGATCAAGGACGTGGCCGTCATCGGTCTGCCCGATGCCCGCCTTGGCGAAATCGCCGCCGCTATCATTGAGATCAAGGAAAACGAAACCTGTACGGAAGAAGAGATCAACGCGTTCTGCGAAGGCCTTCCCCGCTACAAGCGTCCCCGCAAAATCATCTTTGAAAAGGTTCCCCGCAATCCCACGGGCAAGATCGAAAAGCCCGTTCTGCGCGAAAAGTACTGCCGCGGCCGGCTGGTGGAATCCCAGATCACCGGTTAAGCAGCAGTCAAGAATAACTAATTTTTGAGAAAAGGAGTGCCCGACCATGCTGATTAAATTCGCCTTGCTGTTCGTTTTCTTCGCTGTAACCGTAGGTATCGGTCTGTATTGCCGCAGGCATGCAACTGACGTGAACGGCTTTGTTCTGGGCGGACGCAGCGTGGGCCCGTGGCTTACCGCTTTTGCATACGGCACTTCCTATTTCTCTGCCGTGGTATTCGTGGGCTATGCCGGTCAGTTCGGATGGAAGTACGGCATCGCCGCCACCTGGGCCGGCATCGGCAACGCCATCATCGGTTCGCTGATGGCCTGGTCTGTGCTCGGCCGCCGCACAAGGGTGATGACCCAGCACCTGAACAGCGCTACCATGCCCCAGTTCTTTGAAAAGCGCTTCAACTCCAAGGCGCTCAAGCTGGCGGCTTCGGCGATCATCTTTGTTTTCCTGATCCCCTACACCGCCTCGCTGTACAACGGCCTTTCCCGCCTGTTCGGCATGGCTTTTGATATCGATTACAGCGTCTGCGTCATCGTCATGGCTGTGCTTACCGGCATTTACGTGATCGCCGGCGGCTACATGGCCACCGCCATCAACGATTTCATTCAGGGCATCATCATGATCGCGGGCATCATCGCGGTCATCGGCGCTGTGCTGAAAGGACAGGGAGGCTTTATCGAATCGCTGAACAAGCTGGGTCAGGTATCCGATCCTGCCGTTTCTTCTACCCCCGGCGTGTTCGCCTCCTTCTTCGGCCCCGATCCCGCAGGCCTGCTGGGCGTGGTGATCCTCACCTCCCTGGGCACGTGGGGTCTGCCTCAGATGGTGCAGAAATTCTATGCCATCAAGAGCGAAAGCGCCATCAACAAAGGCATGATCATTTCCACCGTCTTTGCGTTGATCGTCGCAGGCGGCTGCTATTTCCTGGGCGGCTTTGGCCGACTGTTTTCCGGTATGGTGGACGTAGCCGCACAGGGCTATGACGCCATCATCCCCACCATGCTTTCGGGGCTTGGCACTGTTTTGATCTCCGTTGTGGTCATTCTGGTACTGTCCGCTTCCATGTCTACCCTCTCTTCTCTTGTACTTACTTCGTCTTCCACCTTGACGCTGGACTTTATTAAGGGTACACTGGTAAAGGACATGGATGAAAAGAAGCAGCTCTTCATCATGCGTGTGCTGATCGTGGTATTCATCCTCATTTCCGTGGTGCTTGCCATCATCCAGTATAACTCCAACATCACCTTCATCGCCCAGCTGATGGGCGTCAGCTGGGGCGCGCTGGCCGGCGCATTCCTCGCGCCTTTCCTGTACAGCTTGTACTGGAAGCGCGCCACCAAGGCAGGCGTGTGGACAAGCTTCATTTTCTCCACTGTTGTCATGCTGGCTAACATCGCTTGCAAGCCCCTGTTCCCCGCGCTCCTGCAATCCCCCATCAACGCCGGTGCTTTCTGTATGATCGCAGGCATCCTCATCGTTCCCATCGTCAGCCTGCTGACCAGAAAACCCGATCAGGCGCTGATCAATCTCGTTTTCTCCTGCTATGAAAAAACTGTCGTGGTCACCGTAAAGGATTCGATCGGCGACAAAGAATAATACGAAGGAGGCCCCTTCATGAAAACGCTCATGCTTGGCAACGAAGCCGTTGCCCGCGGTCTGTACGAAGCCGGATGCGATTTTGTTTCCAGCTATCCCGGCACCCCCAGCACCGAAATCACCGAAGCCATCGCCAAATACAAGGAAGTTTATGCCGAGTGGGCGCCCAATGAAAAGGTGGCCATGGAGGCTGCTTTCGGCGCCTGCCTTGCCGGCAGAAGAAGCTTTTGCGGTATGAAGCACGTTGGTCTCAACGTGGCTGCAGACCCGCTGTTTACCATCGCCTACACAGGCGTGAACGCCGGCATGGTGATCGGCGTTGCCGATGACGCAGGCATGCACTCCTCTCAGAACGAGCAGGATTCCCGCCATTATGCCCGCGCCGCCAAAATCCCCATGCTGGAGCCTGCGGATTCTGCGGAAGCGCTGCATTTTGCCAAGCTGGCGTATGAGCTTTCCGAAACCTTCGATACCCCCGTGCTGCTGAAAATGTGCACCCGCGTTTCCCACTCCCAAAGCGTGGTGGAATTAGGCGAGCGCATCGAAGCCCGCAAGACCTACGAAAAGAATCCCCAGAAATATATCATGATGCCCGGCAACGCCAAGAAGCGCCATCCCTTTGTGGAAGAGCGCACGAAAAAGCTGACCGAGTGGGCAGAAAATTGCGAGATCAACCGTCTG
This sequence comes from Clostridia bacterium, assembly GCA_017549335.1. Taxonomy (GTDB): domain Bacteria; phylum Bacillota; class Clostridia; order Christensenellales; family Aristaeellaceae; genus SFMI01. The sequence continues at coordinate 19,284 of JAFYVB010000027.1, forward strand.
GAAGAGGGCCGCGATCACGCCGTCGGCATCATCACTTCTTCCACCGCTTATCAGTATGTGAAGGAAGTTTTGGGCGATACCTATCCCGTGCTCAAACTGGGCATGATTTTCCCCATGCCCGAAAAGAAGATCCGTGATTTTGCCGCTTCCGTGGAAAAGCTGATCGTGGTGGAAGAATTGGATTCCTTCATTGAAGCTCACTGCAAAAACATGGGACTCACCGTATCCGGCAAGGATATCTTCCCCTGCATCGACGAATTCTCCCAGAATCTCGTAGCCGATAAGCTGCAGATCGAAAAGGACGCCGCCGGCATCCCCCTTGACGAAGCCATCCCCGCCCGTCCTCCCGTGATGTGCGCCGGTTGTCCTCACAGAGGTCTTTTCTACACGCTGGCCAAGAATAAGATCACTGCCCTTGGCGACATCGGCTGCTATACCCTGGGCGCAGTACCGCCGCTGGGCGCACTGGATACCACCATCTGCATGGGCGCTTCCGTTTCCGGTCTGCATGGCTTTACCAAGGCGCTTAAAGGCGCTGCGGACGGCAAGGCCGTAGCCGTGATCGGCGATTCCACGTTCATGCACTCGGGCATCACCGGTCTTGTAAACGTGGCCTACAACGAATCCAACGCCACCGTCATCATCGTGGACAACTCCATCACCGGCATGACGGGACATCAGCAGAACCCCACCACCGGCTTTAATCTCAAGGGCGATCCCGCCACCAAGATCGATCTGGAAACGCTGTGCCGTGCCGTTGGCATCCGTCGCGTACGCGTGGTGGATCCCTACGATCTGAAGCAGACCGAGGACGCCATCAAGGAAGAGCTGGCGGCGAACGAGCCCTCCGTGATCATCTCCCGCCGTCCCTGCGCACTGCTCAAGTACGTCAAGCATAACAAGCCCGTCAGCATTGATGCAGCGAAATGCGTAGGCTGCAAAATGTGCATGAAGATCGGCTGCCCGGCCATCAGCATGGAAGGCGGCAAGGCCATGATCGACACCACGCTGTGCACGGGCTGCAACGTATGCACCCAGCTGTGCAAGATCGGCGCAATGAAGAAGGGCGAGGAGGCGTAACCATGAAAACGAAAAACATCATGATCGTCGGCGTCGGCGGACAGGGCAGCCTGCTGGCTTCCAAGCTTCTGGGCCGTCTGCTTCTCACCCGCGGCTATGACATCAAGGTATCCGAAGTTCACGGCATGTCCCAGCGCGGCGGCAGCGTAGTGACCTATGTACGCTTCGGCGATAAGGTATACTCTCCCGTCATCGACAAGGGAGAAGCCGATTATATCGTATCCTTTGAGCTTCTGGAAGCCGCCCGCTGGACGGAATACCTGAAAAAAGGCGGTACCATCGTCACCAACACCCAGCAGATCAATCCCATGCCCGTTATCACCGGCGCTGCGCAGTATCCCGCTGAATTGGTGGAAAAAATGCAGTCTGCCCAGCTGAAGGTTGAAGCCATCGATGCGCTGAAGCTGGCCAACGAGGCAGGCTCGGCCAAGGCTGTCAATATCGTGCTGATGGGTCATCTGTCCCGTCACTTTGACTTTGAACTCACCGAATGGATGGACGCCATCGAAAAGAGCGTGCCCGCCAAGTTCCTGGATCTGAACAAAAAAGCCTTCCTTTTGGGCAGAGAAGCCTGATACACAAAGAAAGAAGATACGTTTATGGCGAATTATTATCAGCCGGAGATCGAAACCGCTTCGCGGGAGCAGATGCTTTCTCTGCAAAACGAACGCCTGGTCAAGCAGGTCCAGCACGTTTGGGATAACGTACCCTACTACCGTCAAAAGATGGAAGAAAAGGGGCTCACTCCCGACGATATCAAAGGCGTTGCGGATCTGCACAAGCTGCCTTTTCTGACCAAGACCGACCTGCGCGACGCCTATCCCTACGGGCTTTTGGGCGCCCCGCTGGCCGATTGCGTGCGCATCCACTCCACTTCCGGCACCACCGGCCGCCGCGTCGTGGCCTTCTATACCCAGCATGACGTGGATCTGTGGGAAGATTGCTGCGCCCGCGCCATCACCGCTGCCGGCGGCACCCGGGAGGACGTTGTTCAGGTTGCCTACGGCTACGGTCTGTTCACGGGCGGCTTTGGCGTTCACGGCGGCGCTGGCAAGGTCGGCTGTCTGGCGCTGCCCATGTCCTCGGGCAATACCGACCGTCAGCTGCAGTTCATGACCGATCTGGAATCCACCATCCTGTGCTGCACCCCCTCCTACGCCGAATACCTGGCGGAAGCCATTGAGGAACAGGGGCTGCGGGACAAGATCAAGCTCAAGGCCGGCATTTTCGGAGCCGAAGCCTGGAGCGAGGAAATGCGCCGGGATATCGAAATCAAGCTGGGCATCAAGGCCTACGATATTTACGGTCTGACCGAAACCACCGGCCCCGGCGTAGCCTACGAGTGCTGCGAACAGACGGGCATGCACATCAACGAAGACCACTTCCTGCCTGAGATCATCGATCCCGACACCGGCGAAGTGCTTCCCGAAGGCGAAAAAGGCGAGCTGGTGTTCACCGCGCTCACCAAGCAGGCCTTCCCCCTGCTGCGCTACCGCACCCGCGATATCTGTGTGCTCACCCGCAAAAAATGCTCCTGCGGCCGCACGCTGATCAAAATGAGCAAGCCCATGGGCCGCAGCGACGATATGCTCATCGTAAAGGGCGTCAACGTCTTCCCCTCCCAGATCGAAACGGTCTTGCTGGAGCAGGGCTATCCCGCCAACTATCAGATCATCGTTGACCGCGTCAATCATTCCGACAAGCTGGAAGTGCTGGTGGAAATGCCGCCGGATAAGTTCTCCGACTCGCTGGCAGACATCGCCGAGCAGGAAAAGAATCTGGTGGAAGAACTCAAAAACATGCTGGGCATCTACGCCCGCGTCAAGATCGTATCGCCCAAATCCATCATCCGCAGCGAGGGCAAGGCTGTGCGCGTGATCGACAAGCGCAAGATTTAAGGAGGCGACAAAATGAACGTGCATCAGATTTCCGTTTTTCTGGAAAACCGCGCCGGACAGCTGGCGGAAATTGCCGCCGTACTGGCTGAGAATCACGTTGACCTGCGCGCCATCTCCATTGCCGAAACGGCGGACTACGGCGTACTGCGCATGATTGTGGAGGACGCTGAAAAGGCCACTGCCATCCTGCGCGATCATGGCTATATCTTCTCCATGACCCCTGTAACCGTGATCGCCGTTCCCGACCAGCCGGGCGCGCTGTCCCTCGTGCTGACCCTGCTGGCGCAGGCGCAGATCGATATTGAGTATATGTACTCTCTCTTCACCCACATGGACGGCAAGGCCTATATGGTTTTCCGCATTTCCGATGAAGAGAAGTTTATCGCCAAGCTGGCCGAGCACGGCGTGCATGCCGTCAGCAAGGAAGAGCTGGGACTGAAGTAAGAGAAGGACGATCGGGAGGCTGCTTTGGAGGCCAAAGCCCCTCCCGAAAGCCTGCGTTTTGTGCACATGAATACTACGGCAGGCAATACGAAAAAGAGAGCGACTATCACGGCTTCGAGCACGCCCCGATGATATTCCCTCTCTTTTTTCTTGTCCGTTTCACGAACGCGATCACGCAAGCGTGATCAGCCTGCCGTGTACTTGGACGGTATCGCCCGCGAGGGCTCCGCATTGACCGTGCAGACCGGCAAAAAACAAACACGGTGACGCTTGCGAAAGCTTGCCCATGCTGGTAGAATTTCTGGATATTAGGGGGCGTACTGTAATGGTGAGGAAGAGGCTGTTTTAGGAGCAAAAGTCTCTTGTTCCTTTTTACAATCCTCATTCAGTTGACAAAACTATCTAAATATTGTAATATCAACAAAAGTACTATCAAAGAAATAAACAATATATAGAATGAATTTATCTTGCAGCATTGAGAAAGGACACTGTCATTATGAGAAAATTACTTCTTATCCTAATGCTTTTATTATCCGTTTGTTTGTGCAGTGCATGCTCTACAAGTGAGGACTACGTTCAAACACCCGAAGTTACGAGTGTTGTGGCAACAAAAAAACCGAATAGCGATGGAACATACGATTGTGATTTGTTTCGGTATCGAATCCTGGAAGATGGCACGGCAGAAATCCGTGAGTTTATTGGTACAAGCAAGTACCTTACTACTGTAAACATTCCGGATAGTCTCGATGGATATACGGTTACTTCTATCGGTTCACGTGCTTTCGTTGATCGTACAATTCCGCACAATATCAGCATTCCTGACAGTGTTACCACGATTGTTGGTAATCCCTTCCGCAGCAGCGGCATTACCAATATAAGCGTGTCGCCTGATCATCCGGTATTCGCCGTCATTGACAATGTATTGTTCTCTAAAGCAGATAAACGGTTGGTATTTTATCCTTATTCCGAAGCAACTTCTTATTCAGTTCCTTACGGCATCCAAATAATCGGCGAAGATGCTTTTAATAATTGCGATAATTTGAAATCTGTCAGCATCCCTGACAGCGTTGTTCTTATTGAAGACTCCGCTTTTGGAGGGTGTTCTAATCTTGCTTACATCGATATTCCCAAAAACGTTCATACGATCGGTGCTTCTGCCTTTGAGAGGTGCGAGGTTCTTAAAGAAATCAATTTGCCAAGCAGCTTGACAAGTATCGGAGAATCAGCCTTCTCACAATGTAAAAAGCTCACCAATATTACCATCCCCGCTGGAATAACCACCATTGAAGAGTCTACCTTTAGTATGTGCTATGGTCTCAAAAGCGTTACCATCCCAGACAGTGTTACAATGATCGATACATACGCATTCCTCGGTTGTGATGCTCTCACTGATATCAATATTCCAAACAGTGTAATTTCTATTGGTAAGGGTGCTTTTTCCTCGTGCTATGGCTTAACCCGCATTGTTATTCCTTATGGTGTGACTACTATTGGAGAAAAAGCATTTTCGCTTTGCACTAAAGCAACGAATATTTCCATCCCCAACAGTGTGGTTTCCATTGGGGCGCGTGCGTTTTCGTCATGCACTAATGTGACGAATATTACTATCCCCAATAGTGTGGTTTCTATTGGGGAAGGCGCATTTTCTCTCTGTTCTAATGCTACCCAAATCACAATTCCAAACAGCGTGACTTCCATCGAAGCTTATGCATTTGAGAGTACAGCGCTAACGGAATTAACAATTCCGGAAAGTGTTACCTTCATTGGAAGAAAAATACTAGATGATTGTCCTAATCTCAAAAACGTCATCGTTTCCCGCGGTTCCTACGCTGCCCAATATTGTAAAGATAACGGGTATCCTTACACTTACCCCGATGCTAACAATGATTGGCTTACTAATTAAAAGATTCACATAATTAAAAACATTCAAAAACAACCTATGGAAAGTCCATAGGTTGTTTTTGTTTATTTTGGGTTAAAGTGATGCTGTTTGTCCAGACCGCCAAAAAACAAGCATGATGACACTTGTGATAGTCTGTCTGCTCAAATTTCTGCGATTTCCTATCCTTATCATAGACTGCCGCGTCAATCACGCAGCCAATTATCGGTATAACGCAGGTTCTTTGGTACTTTCTTGACTCAAGAAAGTAACGTCCCCTCCCCCCCTTGCAATCCCTCATAAAAAGGCGCATAATAACACTGTACACGAAAGGAGAAGCCCTATGAACCTTTTAACAAGCATCAATCTCGGCGTGTTCCTGCACACCTACAATTTGTCCGATTCGCTGAAAATGATCCGCGAATGCGGCTTTGACGGCGTAGACTTTTCGCTGTGGTATTTTTGTCAGGGCGAGGATGCGCCTCTGTTTCGGGATGACTGGCGGGAGTTCATCAAGGATGTGCGCCGCATGCTGTATGAAAACGGTCTGACCGTTCCGCAGGCGCATGCCCATTGGCGGCACGACGGACAGATCCGAGAGGATTTTTCTTTTGACCTTCCCGGCGAGATCTTCCGCCGCAATATCGAAGCCTGCCGGATGCTGGGCTGCAGCAAGCTGGTTTTCCACCCGATTCAGCATTTTTACCCCATCGAAAATGAAGAAGAAACCCGCCGAAAGGTGATCGCCGCCAACGCCGCATGGTTTTCCGCGCTGACGGATACCGCCGAAGAATTCGGTGTTCAGCTGCTGATCGAGAATCTCTTTGACTATAAGCATATCCAGCCCGACAGCGCGCCGCCCCCCCCCCTGTCCCGGGGCGAGGATATCATGGAAACGCTTCGTCTGATCCGTCATCCCCTGGTCAATACCTGCCTGGATACCGGGCACGCTCACATTGCAGGCTGCGATATCCCCGCCATGATCAGGCTGTACGGCAAGCGCCTGCAAGCGCTGCATCTGCAGGATAACTACGGCAGGATCTACCCCATCTATGAAGATATCCACCAGTTCCCCGGCACCTGCTCCATCGATTGGAAAAACGTCTTCGCCGCGCTGAAAGAAACAGATTGCGATTGCCATCTTAATATGGAGCTGAGCGCAAAGCTGGCCGGCCAGCCCAAGGCTATCCAGTTGCTGCGATGCCAAAACGGCAGAATGCTGCTTTTGAAGATGGCCGAAGTTTATTGAGCATAAGCAAAGCCGCCGATTCCTCGGCGGCTTTTTGATTTATTTCCAGTCCGTATTAAACAGGAGATCGGCGATCGCACCGCACACAGCGTAAATACCGTAGCTGTCCCTCCCGTAAGCGCCGGTGCTGAGCACCACAACGCCGTCCTTCCTGACAGGGTCGTAAGCAATGAGATTAAACTCGCCGCTATTGCTTCCCGTGTGATAATACAGGCCCTGTCTGCCGTACATATTCTTGCGGTAGCGCAGCGGCTGTGCCTGATAGAATTTTTCGTCGGGAACAATTTGAGGAATATACTTTTCAAGCGCCGCAACAACGCTTGCACTGATGATGCGCTCGCCGTCGTAGCAGCCGTCATTGGCCAGCATGGCAACCACCTTGCCCAGATCGTAGGCGCTTGCGCGGTAGCTGCCCGCAAAGGCGCCGCCGTTCTTGCCGGGCCCGGGAGCATGGGCTTCCATCTGCGACTCCTTCGACGCCGTCACCTTGCGGTCGTTATTGTAAATGGTTGCGATCTTCTCGGGCGCTTTCAGATCTCCGCCCCAGAAGGAGCCGTCCATTTTCAGTTTGTCGGCAAAGGCCTCCTCCAGAATCTGATCCATGGTTTTGTTATTGGCCCGTTCCACCGCCATACCCAGCACGTAGAAGGCATAATTGCTGTAGGACCAGTTTTTGATATCCCCGGAAGCGTAGGCTAAAACGGCCTTTTTACCCGTAAGATGTTCCTTTACGTCGCTGTATCTTCCGCTGACTTTATCGTCCGGCGTATCGATGGAAGACGTATGCGTCAGAATGGAGCGTGCCGTTACCTTATCCTTGCTGTTGCGCAGGCGGATCTTAAAGCCCAGATACTGATCAATGCCGGCATCCAGATCCATCAGCCCTTTTTCAGCCGTCAGATGCGCCGCAAGCCCCACCATCACTTTGGTGATCGACGCCGTACGCACCTTGGTATCGGGCTTCATCTTCACTGTTTTCCGCGTAGCATGACCATACACAAAGGTATCCGCTACAACGCCGCCACGCACGTAAGCCACGGTAACGCCCACAGCATCATATTTTTTGCTGATGGCTGTGATCTTATCCTGAATCTCCTTATGCTGCTTCGTATTTTGCACAACGGCGGTCGCCGAAACCTCCGCCGTCGCCTGCGAAAACAGCAGGCACAGCAGCATAAGTATGCTCAACAAACGCATTTTGCTTCCTCCACTCGCAACATGTACCGCAATTATATAGAAAAGCGAAAATATCGTCAATCACACGCTCTGGAATGCTTCTTTTTCCACGCATCCATCATGGCTTTTTCAACCTTTTGGGAGCTTTCCGGACGGTTGTTGTTCCAGAGAATGCGCTCGATTTCCACCTGTGCAGCCTCTACCTCACGGCGGAATTCCTGTGCCGTCACGCGCAGAGCGCCTGCGCCGAGGATAATGCGCTGTTCCAATCCATCGCTTGTGGCAACGCGCACCCGATGACGGCGGCTGATCTCGTAACTGGCTTTTTCGATGAAGCTGTCCGCGGTTTCGGCTTCCTTCGTATAGATCACATAGATATTATTGTACTTTTCCACCGATCCCACATTGCCCTGCACCTTATAGGCGTCAAATACCAATATGACCTCAGCTCCCTGCATGGCGCGGTAATTGCACAGGACGTCCATCAAAGCCTGACGGGCATGATCCAGATTCTGCGCCGCCTGCTGCTTAAGGTCTTCCCACGCAAAGATGATATTGTAGCCGTCCACCAGCAGATATTCCCTGACGGGTTCCTGTTTCCGATATGCCTGAGGCGCAGGTGTTTCCTTGCGCACGCCGTCAAAGAACGTGCGGTTTTTGACAGGACCGTAGGTGCGCTCAAATACTGCCATCAGCGCCTTGTCTTCCTCCAGCGTTCCGCGGTAGGCGGCGCTTTTGCGCTCCACCGCCTGTGGCGCCCGGGCAGCAGGTTCTCTTTTCTCTTCGGGACGAACATGCATATATTCCGCCGCTTCGCGCCACGGAATCACTACGCCGGCGCCATGGGAGCAAAAAACGGAATCCGCCGTATTCTCCACATCGCGTTCGCTGTCATAGCCTCTTTCAAGGATGATCTTTTCCTGCTCGGCACAGGGCTCGTACCCCTTCAGCGCGCAGCTGATGCGCCCTCTGCCGCGGGTGTAAGCCGTCACCTGGCGGGCATAATTGCGCGCCTTGGCAACGGGCACGGTGCATTGCAGGCTTGCCATATCCCCCTGTGTTTTCGGCGGTTCAAAGCTGCCGCCCATCTGCTGGATATCGCTCATGGCACGGCCTACCGCGTCCTGAGGCACGTCAAGGCGCATATCATACCAGGGCTCAAGAAGAACAGATTTCGCCTGCATCAGTCCGTGACGAACGGCGCGGTAGGTGGCCTGTCTGAAATCGCCGCCCTCGGTGTGCTTGAGGTGCGCTTTCCCAGCCAAAAGAGTGATCTTCATATCGGTGACGGGCGAGCCCGTCAGCACGCCCACGTGCTGTTTTTCGGACAGATGCCCCATGATCAGCCGCTGCCAGCCCCGCTCCAAATCGTCCACGTGGCATTTGGAATCAAAATGCATCCCGCTGCCCCGCGGCGCAGGCTCCAGCAGCAGATGTACTTCGGCATAATGGCGAAGCGGTTCATAATGTCCCGAACCCATGACGGGCGCGGCAATGGTTTCACGGTACAGCACACTGCCCTCGCTGAAGGTTACGGGGATACCAAAGCGATCGCGCATCACGCGGCTGATGATCTCAAGCTGCACGTCGCCCATCAGCTGCACGTGGATCTCCTGCAATCTTTCCTGCCATACAACGCGCAGCATGGGGTCTTCTTCCTCCAGCTGCTTTAAATTCCGCAGCGCCGTATGCACGTCGCACCCTGCAGGCAAAAGCACCTGATAGGTAAACGCAGGCTCCATCAGCGGCGCCTGACCGTCGTTTTCCGCCCCCAGCCCTTCGCCCGGGCGCGTGAAAGAAAGCCCCGTCACGGCGCAAACCGTGCCTGCCGCCGCGCTGTCAACCGTGGTATATTTCGCACCGGAATAAAACCTGATCTGATTGACTTTCTCCGTCCATACATTGTCATCAGGCATGCCCGGCCGCTTGTTGGTCAGCATCTCCCTGACGTTCAGACAGCCGCCGGTGATCTTCATATAGGTCAGCCGCGCCCCTTGCGGATCGCGGGCAATTTTATAAATACGCGCGCCAAAGGACGCGGGATACTGCTTTTCGGGAGCAAAACGCATCAGAGCATCCAGCAGTTCTTCCACGCCCTGAATTTTCAGCGCAGATCCGAAAAACACCGGGAATACGCTGCGCTTACCGATCTCCATCGCCACGGTGGCGTCGGGGATCTCCCCGTTATGGAGGAAGCGGCTGAGCAGCATTTCCGAGCACATCGCCAGATTTTCCGAAAGGTTTTTATCGGCAAAATCAAGGCAGTTTTCGCTCAGCTCTTCCTGCAGCTGGGCAAGCAAACGCGCTCTGTCCGCGCCCGCCTGATCCATTTTATTGATAAATATAAATGTGGGTACCCGGTATCTTTCCAGCAGACGCCACAGCGTCAGGGTATGCCCCTGTATACCGTCCGCGCCGCTGATGAGCAGCACGGCGCAGTCCAGCACCTGCAGCGTGCGCTCCATTTCGCTGGTAAAATCAACGTGGCCGGGGGTATCCAGCAATGTGATCTGCATATTCTTCCACGCAAACCGCGCCTGCTTGGAAAAGATGGTGATCCCCCGCTCCTTTTCCTGCACGTCGGTATCCAGGAAAGCATCGCCGTGATCCACACGGCCAAGCTTCCTGATCTCGCCGCCCAGATACAGCATGGCTTCCGAAAGCGTGGTTTTTCCGGCGTCCACATGGGCCAAAACACCCATGCAAAGAGGCCTTTTACAGCCGTTGTTTCCCTGTGCGCCCATAAAAAGCCTCCTTTCCATTATCTTATTTATTATATAATTTCACGCGCAAATCGTCAACCGCTGTCGACGGTTTGGGACAGATTGTGCTATAATAAGGAAAAGACCGAAACAGGAGCTTTTTATGGCCGAAAGTAAGCATTTGAACGAACTGTGCAGCCGCGCTGCGGGAAGAAGCTTTCCCCTGTTCAGCCGTTTTCTGAACCTTGCGGAGCAAAAAGATGCAGAAATAGCCGCCCGCAAGGCAGGGGCGGCATATTTGCTGTGGGGCGGCAATGAAGATTGCGAACGCAAAATGCTGGGTGTATGCGGAGAAGATGCTCCTTTGGCCCATGAATTTCCGCTGGAGTGCATTAAAATTACCGCCAGAAGCGCCAAGTTTTCCTCTCCCTTGCAGCACAGGGATGTTCTGGGATCGCTGATGGGGCTTGGCTTTGAACGCGAGCTGATCGGCGATATCGTGCTGCGTGAGGATGCCGCCTATGTATTTTGCACCGATAAAATGGCGCTGTTCATCTGCGAAAACCTGCCGAAGATCGGCAATACCGCCGTCCGCTGCGAGCTGTCCCTCCCGCCCGAAGGCCCGCTGCGCGCCTATCGTGAAGTGCGCATTCAGGTATCCTCCCCGCGAATTGACGCCGTAGTAGCGCATTTGTATAAGCTCAGCCGCACCGATGCGCAAGCGCTGTTCCGTCAGGGGCGCATCATGGTGGATGACGCCGTGTGCGAGCGCACCGATTACGCTTTGCGGGAGGGGCAGGTGCTTTCCGTTCGCGGTTTCGGACGCGCCCGGTACGTCGGCGTGGAAAGCCTGAGCAAAAAGGGCAAAAGCAACGTGATCATGGCGCAATACGTTTAACGCTTGCGTTTTTTCGGCAAAGCCGGCATGGGGATTCCGCCGCAGTTCACCACCCATTCGGAGGAATCCTCCTCCGTTTGCCGTGCTGCGGTGACCGCTTCGCACATCATCCGGAAGCTTTCCCGGGTACCCTTCGGATCGCTGATGTATTCCACCGCGTGGTCTGCATCAATGCCGATATCCTCCGCCGCCTCCACCACGTCGATGTTCGCGCCAAAGAAAATAAATTCCCAGCCGTTTTTTTCTTTCTTTTCTTCAATCATCTTTTTCACGTCAGCAGCGGTATACCGCCTGCTGGCGTTTTCCATGCCGTCGGTAGTGATGACAAACAGCGTGTGTTCGGGCACGTCCTCTTCCCGGGCATACTTGTGAATGTCCGCAATGTGCTTTACCGTTTCTCCTACCGCATCCAGCAGCGCCGTACAGCCGCCTACGGTATAATCCTTTTCCGTCATGGGCGAAATCTGCTGAAGATCCACTCTGTCGTGCACGGTGACGAGCCTGTTGTTAAAAAGCACCGTGGTCACATAGGCTTCACCCTCCGCCTTCTTCTGCTTTTCCAGCATGGCGTTAAAGCCGCCGATGGTATCGCTCTCCAAGCCGCTCATGGAGCCGCTGCGGTCGAGGATGAAAACCAGTTCCGTCAGATTCTTTTTCATTGAAAAAACCTCCTGTCATGTTGTGTACTGAGTACATGTACATGATAGAGGTTTTTTGCTTGCATTGGGTCGCTTGGAAAGCGACATTTTTTATCCCAACGTTTCTCTTATTTTTCGGATGCAAGCATCGGTTTGCTGCAGCAGAAATTCGCCGTGTCCCAATCCCGGCATAATTTCCTCGGTATAGTGTTTCAGATGCTTTTTCAATTCTTTATGGGATTTAAGGGCGTAGGGTTCTTTGCTTCCGCACCACAAATGCACCATGGAAGGCCATGCCGCAATTTCGCTGCGAACGCGATAGGTATAGGTTTCTATCATATTACGGCGGATGCTTTCCTCGGACGCATCGAAGTACAATGTTTTCAGACTGCCCATCAAATCTTCCGGTTTTGCGCCCATCAGCTTTAATGTTACATAAATAAACGCAGGAAATTTTCCTGTTCTTTTGTATTTGCAGAACATCCATGCCGTCACCCTGCCGGCTATTTTTCCCTGATGCGCCACATAGCAGCCGTCCATAACGGTATTTTTGATGCCGATCTTTCCCCTTGTCAGAATCTCCGTTAGCAACAGGCCGCCCTGAGATGCGCCGTATGCGCCGTGCAGCTGCCCGCCACAGTTCTTTTGTACATATTCTTCAATCTGCCTTGCCTGATCAGCAAAGGAAGTGAACGTGCCGCTTCCTTCATAAAACCCGTCCTGCGCGATAAATATCAGGCGATATTGCTCCGCCAGGGGATGCAGCAGATCATACATACTGCCCCAATGCTGCACCATTCCGTGCATAATCAGCACCGAAGGGGCATCTTTTCTTCCAAACTCATGAAACTCCATGGTATACCTCCGCTTAACACATTGCCTGAATTGTTATTTAAAAGACCCGGCTTATTCAGCCGAGTCCTTTTTCATCTGATGATACTTTTCCATCATACCGCTAAAGCCTGACTCTCCGTAAGCGCCCAGCAAAACGGTATAACGCACAGTCGTTTGCAGATCATATCTGCGGGAAATCAAACTGAGCATAGCAAAAACCCGCTGTTCCACCAAAAGACGGATCAATTTGTCATCCTTTGGATCGCCGCCTGCACGAAGGAAGAAGGCCATAAATCCCTTTTCCAGCAGCGCAACAATCTCATTTCGGAAAGCAGCCATGGGCGAATCCTGAGCCTTTTCCAACAAAATGACCGCCTCCTCGGGATAGCAGTGCAGCGTTTCTATAAAAGCGCGGTCATTCTCTTCCCCCGTTGCTTCGCCGGAAAGCTCCTTCTCTGTGCCGTTGATCAGCAGTGTGTGCAGCGCATCGGCCGCCTCATCCACCACCGCATGAAAAAGCTCCTCTTTGCTGCCAAAGAAGAAATAGACCGAGCCGGTGGACACGCCAGCAGCCTGAGAAATATGCCGAAGGGATGCCTTTTGATAGCCGCTTTTCAAGAATTCTGCCTTCGCGGCGAGCTTCAGTTTTTGGCGCACATCCATATCCTTTTCCAAGGTTCTCCCTCCTTTCCCCGTACCAAAATCATAACATAACAGTTGTTAAGTTGTCAAGAACAAAATACTTCCGTGACGTTTCCGTCACGGAAGCTTTAGATTACATCCTTCCTCCCAGCAGCGGCTGATCGTAATGATACAACACGGCGTTGATCTCCATGATATCGTAGGTTCCCTGACGGATGAAATACTCCGCGATCACGTCCGCCTTGCTGCTACGGGAAAGGGCAAAGCCCGCCTTTTCAAGCAGCTCACGCACTTCGTCTATGGGCAGTTCCAGTGCGATGGCAATCGACAGCGCCGTTTGTTTTCCGGGACGATAGTGCGCGTCGGTACGGATTTTTGAAAACAGTTTTCTGTCCAGATGCGCTTTTTTATAGCATTCCGGGTCGGTCATGCCCTTTTCATCGATCTTGCGCAAAACCATCTGGGAAAAGCTTTCATCCAGCCTTTCCAGCGCATCGTCCAGCGCCGCATCCTCCATACAGATGCTTTCCCTGCAAACACAGGGGCTTGGCGCGGCGATGAAATCAATCCCCGCGCAAGGCATCATGAGGGAGTCTGTTTGTTCCTCATATACCTCGCAGATATAGGCTTCCACGGCTTTCAATACCGAAGGCGCAATCGTGTATTTCTTTACATCAAACAGCATGAACGCTCCCCTTTTCATATTCTATGCGTCCATTATAACACAAAAACCGCCGGAAGAAATCAAACTTCCGGCGGTAAGCAGTTTATTTACTTTTTCAGCGCAGCCTTGGCCTGACGCATGGCGAGAATACGCTCCATCTCGTTGTAAACGATCATGTAGCCCTCGTCCACGCCCATGCCGGGCTTGGCCAGAATCTGCACAGGCTGGGTCGCCATGGCGCAGTGTACGCACACCTGAGCGCTGCGGTCGGTCTCATTGCAGGTACCGCCCTGATAGGCGCCGATGCCCTTTTCCTTGCAGTACAGAACAGCTTCGATGGTGTTGTTCACGCCGCCCAGATCGGGGGTTTTGATCTGTACCATGTGGCCGGCCTTGGCGTCGGCGAACAGCTTGATATCCTCCAGCGTGTTGCACCATTCGTCGGCAACCAGTTCCACGTCACAGCCGCGGCTGTCCAGTTCACGGGTCAGTCCGGCCAGCGCTTCGATCTGCGCTTCGCGATCACTGTCGCAGTCCATGGGGCCTTCAATGCGCAGCAGGAAGGGCTTGGCGATTTTGCCCAGCTCTTCGATATAGTCCGCCATATCCTTGTAGTTATGGTTGCCGAAGATCTGACCGATGGTGCCGTAGCAGTCAATATGCAGCACGGGAGCGTAATCCTCCTCGGTGCGGAAGGCCAGAATGCGGTCGCGCAGCCACTTGACGTATTCCGCCAGCTTTTCGCCCTTCAGACCCAGCTTGTCCTTTACGTTGTTGATCAGCGCATGGGGCAGCACCTGCGCGCCCTTGATGATCATCTTGTCGGCGTTGTCGTAGCGATTGTCGCCGGACTGGGTGAAGATGGCGATGGGCTTATCGGCCACGGTGCAGCCGTATTCGTCGGCTACCACTTCGCACATCAGACGGCCGGTGGCCTTGGCAACGGCGTCCAGCAGCGCCTGGGAAACGCCGTAGCGGATGGCGGTGTGCAGACGCTTGCCGTCGATCTGGATGCTTTCCATATCAGCCGCCAGCTTGCGGAAGTTATCGGCATCCTTGCCCACCAGCGTGGGCTTGATGTGCTTTTCGATCAGGGGAATGAACTCGGTGGCAAGGAACAGTGGATCACGTCCGCCCGCGCCGGAATACTGCACGGCAGCGCAATCGCCGTAGGCGATCTGGCCGTCCTCCAGTACCAGCATCACGGAAATGGATTCGCCCGCCTGACGAATGGCCTTGAAGCCTTCGGTCACAGGAGCGCCCACATAGAAAGTGCCGTCATGACCTGCGCCCTGCTTGATGGCGCGCTGGTCGTCAAAGTAGAAGCCCGTACGGCCCTTGGAGCATACAACATCAATAATCTTCATGGTATTTTCCTCCCCTTATCTGTTTATGTGCCTCAACGCGGTCTGCCCACCAGGAAGCCCTTGCCGATGGCGTAAACGTCGTCGATCACCATCTGGAAGGACGCCTTACGCTTTTCGGCAGCGGCGCGTTCTTCGATCTTGGCAATATGGAAGTCTTTCAGCTCCTGGGTGAAAGGCAGGTTACCGAAGTTCAGGATGCGCACGGCGCCGTTGTTGTCACGGGCGGGAAGCATCAGGCCGGCATTGAAGCGGCAAGGCGCGAAGGGCACGTCCAGCGCGCCGGATTCCACGCCGCGGCACACGCCCACGGCGATATCGCCGTTGCCCAGTTCGAAGCACTTGTCCACGATGGCGCGGGTCTCCAGACGGATGATTTCCTTTTCTTCTTCCAGTTCCTTGCCCTGATAGGTCTGGTCGCGAAGCATGTTGACCACCTGCTTGGTGCAGCGCAGGCCCTCGGCATTGGCTTCCATGGTGGGAATGCCAACGGCCTCGTGGGGCGTTTTGACGATGACCTTGGTGGCCTTGGACAGCGCGGCGATCATGGAGCCCATGGAGATCACGCCAAAGGCCTTGGCTTCGTCGGCGGGGAAGCCGCCCATCCACTGATGCAGCACGGTGGTGACTTCCACGTCGTTGTAGCCGTACTTATGCAGGTATTCGTCGGTCAGCTCCTCCAGCGTCTGGATGGCGGCAATATCCTGCACCAGATTACCGCACTGGCCGTAGCCCACGGTAATGTTCTTCACGCCCTGCTCGGCGGCCAGCAGCGCTTCGATGATGGCCGCGGCATGGGAGATGCAGGGAGGCACCAGCGTGCCCGTCAGCGGGCCGTAGGGCTCGCGGTTGATGGAAACGCCCATTTCCTCGTACAGACCGGTGAGGCGGTCTACGTACTGCCAATCGCGGATGGTGCGCTCCATGGGAATGTTTTTGCAGTAGGGCAGGTTGTAGGAAATACCGCCGCCCTCATAGCTGGTGAAGCCGCCGGCATAGGCGATTTCCGCCAGCAGACGGGCGTCGGGCGTGCCGTGACGCACCTGAACGGGCACATTCACACTTTCGATGACCTGACGGCACTTGGCTA
>JAFYVB010000028.1 GCA_017549335.1 Clostridia bacterium
CATCAAGGGCCTCGAATTCTGGCATCACCTGTCCGAAATCGGCGTTCAGGCTCCCGGCACCGCCAAGTGGGCCACCACCGTTGGTGACTTCCTGGAAGGCAAAGTGGCCATGATGTACCACACCACCGGCAACCTGACCAACGTTAAGAAGAACGCCACCTTCGACTTCGGCACCAGCCGTCTGGCTGCCGGCACCTCCTACGGTTCCCCCACCGGCGGCGGCAACTTCTACCTGTTCAAGGATGAAAACATCACCGAAGCGCAGACCCAGGCCGCTTTCACCTTCATCAAGTGGATGACCGGCGATCCCGAGCGCGTAGCTCAGTGGTCCATGGATACCGGTTACGTTGCTCCTCGTCCCGTTGCGTATGAGACCGAAAAGATGATCAAGTACGCTGCCGAATTCCCCTCCGCTCTGACCGCCCGCGATCAGCTTGAGTATGCTTACGCTGAGTTCTCCGTATACGATCAGGGTACCGTTCAGGATATTCTGGACACCGCCATCGAACTGGTCATGACCGGTCAGGCTGACGCCGCCACCGCTCTGGCTGACGCTCAGGCTGAAGCCGACATGATCCTGATGGACTATCAGTAATCGTCCGGTATTCGGTTTGAATAATTTCGATTGATTACACATCGGTTTCCCCACGGCTTTTATGCCGTGGGGAAACCCATATGAAATGGGGAATCACATGAGCACCATTACTCGAACCGCATCGGTGAATAACGGTCTGAGCAGAGCAAGACGCAAGAAGCTGCGCACCACGCGTCTGGCGCTTTTTCTGCTTCTTCCCTCTCTGATCTTTTTGGCCCTGTTCACCTTCTATCCCATCGCATATAGTATTTATATGTCTCTTTTCAAGAACAATCAGGCTACCTACCGCACCGGTCCTGTTTACATTGGTCTTGAAAACTACATTCGTCTGTTCACCAAGGACAAGATTTTCGCCCAGAGTTTCAAGAACAACATCATCGTTGCCATCGTCACCGTTCCCACATCCATCGCCCTGGCTATCTCCATGGCGCTTTTTGCCAACAAGGTCAAAAAGTTCAAGGGGCTCGTTCGTGTATCCTTCTTCTACCCCACGCTTCTCCCCATGGTTGCTGTTGCCAACATCTGGCTGTTCATTTACACCCCGATGTATGGCCTTTTGGGTTTCATCAATCCGAATTGGCGTTTCCTGACCAATCCCAATACAGTGCTTTGGGCACTGATCGTGATGCTGATATGGAAGCAGGCCGGCTATGTCATGGTTTTCTTCATATCGGGTCTGCAAAATATCAACCCCGAGCTTTATGAAGCCGCCCATATCGACGGCGCCAACAGCCGACAGATTTTCTGGAAAATCACCTGGCCTATGCTCATGCCCACCACGCTGTATGTGATGATCATCACCATGACCAACGCCTTTAAGCTGGTCGATCATCTCTACATCATGACCAAGGGCGGCCCGGGTAACTCCTCCAATATGCTTTTGTTCTATGTGTATCAGACCGCGTTTGACCGTTCAAATACCGGTTATGCCTCTGCCATGACTGTGGTCATCATCGCGCTGCTGCTGGTGCTCACCGCCGTGCAGTTCTTCACGCAGGACAAACGCACCCATTATGCTTAAGGAAAGGAGGAATGAATTGTGAGTATTCTTACCGCTAAAAGAGAACGCGTCCGTGCAGCCGAATGGAAAATGACGCCGGGTAAATTTCTGGAATACTTTTTCATGTATCTGTTTGCGGCCGTTTGCCTCATTCCTCTGATCTGGATGGTGCGTACAGCCTTTATTCCCAAGGAATTCGAACTGAAGCTGTTCAAGATCGCCGCTCCGACGATTGCCAACTTCAAAAGCATTTGGGATCAGGCTCCCTGGATCAGCTACTATGCCAACACCATTTTCGTGGTAGGCAGCGTACTGATCATGCAGTACATTACCATCACCATGGCCGGCTATGCTTTTGCCCGTCTTGATTTCTATGGCAAAAACACGCTTTTCATGCTCTTCCTCACGCAGATCATGATCGCAGCCGACGTGCTGATCCTGCCCAACTACAAAACCATCTCCGCCATGGGCCTGGCCAACACGCTGATCGGCACCGCAATGCCCTTCTTCGCATCGGCCATGGGTACCTTCCTGATGCGCCAGACGATCAAGACCATCCCCTACGAGCTGGAAGAAGCGGCCCGCATCGACGGCTGCAATCTCTTCCAGATCATCGTTAAGATCTATCTGCCGCTGCTGGTGCCCTGCTTCATCGCCCACGGTCTGATCGCAGCCTCCTACCAGTGGAACAACTTCCTCTGGCCGCTGATCACCATCAACTCCGTAAACAAGCGCTTGCTGACGGTTGGTCTTGCCATCTTCGCTCAGCAGGCCGAAATCGGCGCCGCATGGACGGATACCTGCGCTGCAACCTTCCTGACGGTAGCTCCGCTGCTGCTGGTTTTCCTCTTCTTCCAGAAGCGCTTCATCGAGTCCTTTGCCCACAGCGGCATCAAATAATCTTCGGTCTCCAATCCGCCTGAAAAAACAGGCGGATTTTTTTGATTTTTGTTAAAAATATACTTGCAATCAAATGCTTTTCCGTGCTATAATTTATCGGATAACGCACGCGGGCGGATTGTCGCTTGTGCCCGAAAGGGTTGGCCGACAAAAAAATAACCCCCGCGGTGGAAAAACAAGGAGGAAAAACCCATGGCTGTCATCTCTATGAAGCACCTTCTGGAAGCGGGCGTGCACTTCGGTCATCAGACCCGCCGCTGGAACCCGAAGATGGCTCAGTACATCTTCACCGAACGCAACGGCATCTACATCATCGACCTGCAGAAGACCGTTCGCAAGGTCGACGAAGCCTACATGTTCATCCGCAACCTGGCGATGGAAGGCAAGACCGTTCTGTTCGTCGGCACCAAGAAGCAGGCTCAGGAAAGCATCGAAAGCGAAGCCAAGCGCTGCAACATGTACTATGTTAACAACCGTTGGCTGGGCGGCATGCTGACCAACTACAAGACCATCAAGACCCGCATCGAGCGTCTGAACGCTATCGATCGCATGGAACAGAATGGTCAGTTCGAAGTTCTGCCCAAGAAGGAAGTCATCCAGCTGTGCCGTGAACGCGAAAAGCTGCTGGCCAACCTGGGCGGCATCCGCGAAATGAAGAATCTGCCCGGCGCTCTGTTCGTAGTTGACCCCCGCAAGGAACACATCGCCGTCGCCGAAGCCCGCGCTCTGGGCATTCCGATCGTTGGTATCGTTGACACCAACTGCGACCCCGACGAGATCGACTACGTCATCCCCGGCAACGACGACGCCATCCGCGCTGTCAAGCTGATCGCCGGCAAGATGGCCGACGCTATCCTCGAAGGCAAGCAGGGTTCTCAGGACGGCGAAGCTGTCGAAGCTGAGTAATTCCTATCCCCTGACATAAACATCAATTGTAGGAGGTACATTACCAATGGCTGAAGTAACTGCTGCTCTGGTTAAGGAACTGCGTGAGCGTACGCAGGCCGGTATGATGGATTGCAAAAAGGCTCTTGTTGAAAACAACGGTGATATGGACAAGGCCATCGAATACCTGCGCGAAAAGGGTCTGGCTGCCGCTAACAAGAAGGCCGGCCGCATCGCCGCCGAAGGCGCTGTTGATTCTTACATCCACATGGGTGGTAAGGTTGGCGTTATGGTCGAAATCAACTGCGAAACCGACTTCGTAGGCAAGACCGACACCTTCAAGTCCCTGTGCCATGACGTTGCCATGCACATCGCTGCCGCCGCTCCCGAATACGTCTCCAAGGAAGAAATTCCCGCCGAGAAGATCGAAGAAGAGCGCCGCATCGCTTATGAGCAGATCATGAACGATGAAAAGAACGCCAAGAAGCCCGCTGCGATCATCGAAAAGATCGTTGAAGGCCGCGTCGAGAAGTACTGCAAGGAGATCTGCCTGCTGGATCAGCCCTTCGTCAAGAACCCCGACATCACCATCGCTCAGCTCCTCCAGGAAGCCACTCTGGCTACCGGTGAGAAGACCACCATCCGCCGTTTCGTCCGCTATCAGCTGGGCGAAGGCATCGAAAAGAAGCAGAGCGACCTGGCTGCCGAAATCGCCGAAATGACCGCGAAGAAGGCCTAACAGCCCCATGAGGCGGACGCGTAAACGTCCGCCTCTTTTCATACCATCTAAATGATATTTTAGCGGAGGTACTTTGTATGGCTCTTACCTACAAGCGCATCATCCTCAAACTCAGCGGCGAAGCACTGGGCGAAGACGGAAAGCTTTTTGATCAGGATATGATCCTGCGCGTCGCCCGTGTTTTGGCAGACATCGCCGCTACCGGCGCTGAGTTGGGCGTGGTTATCGGCGCCGGCAACATCTGGCGCGGACGTCAGTCCAAGGATATGGACGCCGTCACAGCCGATCATATGGGCATGCTGGGCACCGTTATTAACTGCCTGTGCATGCGTGACGCCGTGGAGCGCTGCGGCGCGAAAGCCGTTGTTTTCTCCGCCATTGATATGCCCCGCGTGTGTGAGCCCTACAACGTGCAGTCTGCCCGTCATGCCATGAACGAAGGCAAGATCGTGTTCTTCGCCGGCGGCTCGGGCAATCCCTTCTTTACCACGGACACCGCCGTTGTGCTGCGCGCTGCCGAAATGAATGCCGATGCGCTTCTGCTGGCGAAAAACATCGATGGCGTGTACACTGCCGATCCCGAAAAAGATCCCACTGCCACGCTGATCAAGGATATTTCCTATGCCGATGCGCTGGCCATGGACCTTCGTGTGATGGATACCGCCGCCTTTGCCATGCTGAACGATCAGAAGATCCCCGCTGTGCGCGTATTCGGTCTATCTGAGCCCGAAAATGTGCTGAAGGTCATCGACGGCGATCCCTGCGGCACCGTTCTGCATCCCTGAATCTGAATAAGCAAAAAATGCAAGGCCTTTCAGCCTTGCATTTTTCTTTTACCAAACAAACGGTATCAGCCTGTATTTTACCTTTTTCATATACGTTTCGTAACCATCCAGTTCTTTGGAAAGAAACTTTTCCTCATGAAGAAGGCGTTTAACAATAATGGGAATGTACAAAAGGAAGATAAAAAACGCAATCAGCGAGCCCAGCACCAGCGGCATGGATAGAAACAGAAATACCGTAACGGCGTACATGGGATGGCGAACGATACCATAGAGTCCGCTATCCACCACCGTTTGATTCTCCTGCACTTCAATGGTGCGGGAAAGATAGGTGTTTTCCCGCAGCACCTCCGCATAAGCAAGATAGGAAAGCAGGAATATCACCGTCGCTATCCTACTGACGGCAAAGGGCAGTTGACTCCATCCATAGCGATAATCAAGCCCTGCGCAGATAAACCCAGCGATAAACATCAGACCGCTGAGCTTGACAACAACGGATTGCTCCCTTGCCTTCTCCTTGGCATTCAAACGGCTTTTGAGCAGGTGAGGATTCTTTTTCATCATCACAAGTCCTGCACCGAACATGGGGATGAACAAAATGCCCATCAACAGCCATCCCCGCGAATAATGCAGCGTTCCCGCCGGCAGGAAAATCAGCATTCCCACCAAAACAAGGCCCAGAAAAAACTTGGCAATGGCCTGCGCCAACAATTTCATAGCAATCCCCCATTCATTCAGACAAAAATTGCCGCGTTTAGCGGCAATAAATTATTTGTGGAAAAGCTTATAGGTTTGATACTTGGGTTCATGGGTCACATTGATGCCCAAACGGCGGAAGACATTCACGTCCACCGCAGAAAGAATCACGGTGGTATGAGCTTCAAGACCTTTGAGCTTGCTGAGTTGCTTGATGGCCAGCGCAGCATGGGGATTATTCGCCGCCGCAACAGACAGCGCAATCAGCACTTCATCGGTATGCAGACGGGGATTATGATTGCCCAGATACTTGCACTTCAGTTCCTGCACAGGTTCGATAACTGAACGCGGCAGCAGCAATTCAGCATCGGGAATTCCGCCAAGGGCCTTGATCGCATTGAGCAAAAGCGCAGCAGAAGGCCCAAGCAGCGAAGAGGTTTTGCCGGTAATGATGCGTCCGTCGTCCAGCTGGATGGCAGCAGCGGGCGCATCCGTTTCTTCGGCACGCTTGCGGGCCGCTTCCACCACAGGGCGGTCATGATCACTGAGCTTGAGTCGCTGCATGAGGTACTGCAGCTTGTTCAGCTCATTTTCGTTGCCATTGCCCTTACGTTCCTGACATTTGGCATTGTAATAGCGGCGGATGATCTCCTGCTTGGCAGCATTGCAGCACACGTCGTTGTCGATAATGCAATTGCCAACCATGTTCACGCCCATGTCCGTAGGCGATTTATAAGGAGATTCCCCCCAAATGCGGGCAAAAATGGCCTGCAAAACAGGGAAAACCTCGATATCGCGGTTATAATTCACCGCAGATACGCCGTAGGCTTCCAGATGATAGGGATCGATCATGTTCACGTCACTCAGATCGGCGGTAGCTGCTTCGTAAGCAACATTGACAGGATGGGTCAGCGGCAGATTCCAGATGGGGAAGGTCTCAAACTTGGCATAGCCGGCTTTGGTGCCCCGTTTGTGATCCTGATACAGTTGGGAAAGACACACTGCCATTTTGCCACTGCCGGGGCCGGGCGCCGTCACCAGCACCAAAGGACGGGTGGTTTCCACATATTCATTGCGGCCGTAGCCCTCGTCGCTGACAATCAGATCCACGTCGGCAGGATAGCCCTTGATGGGATAATGGCGGTAAACACGCACGCCCAGCGATTCCAGCCTTTTCTGGAAGGCTTCAGCCAAAGGCTGACCGTTGTAACGGGAAAGAACAACGCTGCCCACATACATATCCACACTGCGGAAGGCGTCGATCAGGCGAAGCACGTCAGCATCATAGGTAATGCCCAGATCCCCGCGCACCTTGTTCTTTTCGATATCGTCGGCGTTGATGACGATGATCAGTTCGATCTGCTCTTTCATGGTCAGGAGCATGGAAATTTTGCTGTCGGGACGGAATCCCGGAAGCACACGGGAAGCGTGATTATCGTCAAACAATTTGCCGCCAAGCTCCAGATATAGCTTGCCGCCAAAGGATTCGATGCGGTTGCGAATATGCTCCGACTGCGTACGCGTGTACAGGTCATGGTCATAGCCGATCTTCATGATAAACCTCCATCGCTTCCGTGAAAGTAGCAACAACTTGTTTAGTATACCATAAATCCCGTTCTCTTCCAATAGCAAAACAGGCGTTTGCAGCTAATCTTTTTTACAACAGATCAAAATCGGGAATGAAGCATTCCTGCGCGGCTTCTTTTTCCTGAATCAGAGCATTCAGCTGCAGTTCCAAAGCATACTGCACTACCCGCTCATATTCTGCATCTGTCACCTTGCGGTCAAGGCCTTTGACCGTGCACTCCTTGATGGGCGTATACTGGCGCATGATGCTGACCGGCGTGGAAGCAGGCATGTGTTCCTTGATCCAGTCAAGCACCTTCAGACTATCCCCCGTACATCCCGGAAGAACCAGATGCCGGATGATCGTTCCGCGTTTCATCAGCCCGTTTTCATCGTAAACCGGCTCGCCCGTCTGCCGCTGCATTTCAAGAATGGCGCTTGTTGCCGCTTCAAAATAATCGGGAGCGTTGGCGAGTATTTTCCCCAATCTCGGCGAAACGTGTTTGAGATCGGGCAGGTAAATATCCACCAGCCCTTCCAGCATTTTCAGAGTTTCCACCCGTTCATAACCGCCTGTATTCCATACCACCGGCACTTGGGGCTTGCAAATTTTCAGGGCATGAATCACATTAGGAACAAAATGCGTGCCCGTTACAAAGGAAATATTGTGAACGCCGCTGCTTTCAAGGGCGTGGATACGCTCGGCCAGTTCTTCGTCCGACATCCGCCGTCCTTTTTTCTCATGGCTGATGCTGCGATTTTGGCAATACACGCAGCCCAGCGGACACCCTCCGAAAAACACCGTTCCGCAGCCATTTGTGCCCGAAAGGCAGGGTTCTTCCCACATATGCGGCGCGATACGGGACACAACGGCCTCACTGCCCATTTGGCAGTAGCCTTCCCCCTGCACTGAATTTCTTTCAGCTGCGCACATCCGCGGACATAGGGTACAAATCATTGATTAGCCTCCGCAATTTCAAATCCAAACGCCTCAAAATCAGCCTTTGTAAAACGATGATACGTCACGTGCCCCATTTCCTCTTTCAGACAATACCAAAATGAATCGGGCGTACCATCGGAAAAAAACACAAGATAATCAAATTCTTCATGGGCAGGCATCTTTCGGACGCACACTTTATCGCTGTATTCTTTGAACAGGTCAATTATCTGTTTGATCGATGCCCGGTGGCTTGCTACCAGCCTCACCAACCGAACAATAAAGCTGTTTTCCTTCAGCCGGCTGCTGACATATTGACCGCCTTTAGCCGGAATGGCAAAGGATACCCTGCCGTCATAAATTGCACAGCTGATTTCGCCGAGTTTTTCTTCTGCGTAGGCACAAAAGCCTTTTAAAGCCTCTGTGAGCGTTTGTTCCCGAGAGTCTACTCCGAGCATCATTGCCACAGAATCCACGGGATAAAACAAATTTACCGTCTCTCCGTCGAAACCCAGCTTCGCCTGCTGCTCTTCCATCACTTCGATGATGTTGCGCTCAAGTGCGGAATAATCCATACACCCTCCATGAAAAAGCCGGCAGATATATACCTGCCGGCAGTTTGTTATCCTTTGATCATAATACGATTGAGCGCACGCTTGAGTTTGGCTTCGGTGATGCTGTATTTGGCGTCATCACGCTTCATCTGACGAAGACGCTGCTCAGCGGCATCGTGGGCGGCCTTTGCGCGTTCAAGATCGATCTCGTCTTCCCACTCAAAGGTAGTGGCGACAACGCGCACCACATTATTGCTGACGCTGATCATGCCGCCTGCGCACGCAGCACGGCGCACATTGCCTTCGGCATCCGTAACGCGGGCTTCGCCGATTCCCAGCGGGGCCACATAATCGATATGGCGGCTGAGAATGCACACATCGCCGTTTACCGTACGCACGATCACGCGCTCGGCCTGCGCATCATACTTTTTGCAGTCAGGAGTTACGATCTGCAAATGAAAGGTTGCCATGCTTACTCACCCTTTTTGGCCTTGGCCACAGCTTCGTCGATGGTGCCAACGAACAGGAACGCGCTTTCGGGCAGATCATCATGCTTGCCCTCGATGATTTCCTTAAAGCCGCGGATGGTTTCCTTCAGGGGCACATACTTGCCCTCCATGCCGGTGAACTGCTCGGCTACGGAGAAGGGCTGGCTCAGGAAGCGCTGCACCTTGCGGGCACGGGCTACG
>JAFYVB010000029.1 GCA_017549335.1 Clostridia bacterium
GGTCAACGTGACCGATGGTGCCGATGTTTACATGAGGCTTGCTGCGCTCAAATTTTGCCTTTGCCATGGTGAATTCCTCCCAACAAAAATGAAGTGTGATATTCGTATGGATCGGGTGATGGGAATCGAACCCACGTGATCAGCTTGGGAAGCTGGAGTTCTGCCATTGAACTACACCCGCACAGCATGCAGACTCATCAAGTCTAACATGCTTATTTTACCCGTATCGGCAGCAAATGTCAACCGTTCCAGGGAATATTTCGGAAATATCCTTACCGATCCGGCCTTTTTTATACTGCCTCTGCACGGATTATTCATCCTGTGATTTATCTTCGAGAAAATGCATCAGTTTTCTCTTCACGCGCTGCAATGCATTATCGATGGATTTGACATGACGATCCAGCATCAGAGCAATTTCCTGATAACTTTTTCCGTCCAGGAATGCTTCCAGCACCTGCTTTTCGAAGTCGGAAAGCAATGTGTCGATCTGCTTTTGAATATTGTCCATGCCCTCCTTGCTGATAAAGAGATCCTCCGGGTTGGTAACTCTGCCTTCAATCACATCAAGCAGCGTACGGTCGGACTCTTCATCATACAAGGGCTTATTCAGCGATACATAGCTGTTAAGCGGCACATGTTTTTGGCGCGTAGCCGTTTTAATGGCTGTAATGATCTGACGCTTCACGCACAGCTCAGCGAAGGCTCGGAAGGACGTTTGTTTATCCGCTTTATAATCGCGGATCGCTTTATACAATCCGATCATGCCTTCCTGCACAATATCCTCATGATCTGCGCCAATCAGGAAATAGCTTCTCGCTTTTGCGCGCACGAAATTCTTGTACTTGTCAAGCAGGAAAACAAGCGCCTGCCCATCCCCCGTCTGTGCTTGCAAAGCCACTTCATCATCAGGCATCACAGCGTAATGCTGCAGCTCATTGGTGTCGATGCCATCATAGCTATCCGGCATAGACCAGTCTCCTTTTAATCTCTGGCAGCGGCCGCAGCATACATCAAAATACCGGCCGCAACAGAGGCATTGAGTGATTCCATCGCAGGATTCTTCATGGGAATGGAAACAATATGATCGCATTGTTCGCGGACAAGACGGCTAATGCCATCGCCTTCGGAACCGATCACAATGGCACAGGCACCGGAGAAATTCACCTTGCGGTAGTCTTCTCCGTCCGCATCAGCACCGTAAAGCCAGATGCCCTTGCTCTGCAGACGCTTAATCTCGTTGGTAAGATTAACAACGCGGGCAACCTTGATGTGCTCAACACCGCCGGCAGAGGCCTTAACCGCAGCAGGGGTAAGACCCACAGCACGGCGTTCAGGAACAATCACGCCATGAGCGCCCACAGCAGCGGCGGTTCTGATCACAGCACCCAGATTATGAGGATCGGTCACGCCGTCCAGAATAATCAGGAAGGGGGCTTCGCCGCGCTGGGCAGCCACTTCCAGCATATCGTCCACGTCAGCGTACTGATAGGCGGAAGCAAAAGCGATCATGCCCTGATGGTTCTTGGCGATCTCGTCCAGTCGAATGCGTTCCACCATCTGCACGGGCACATGCACTTCATGAGCCATGGCAACGATCTCGCGGGCCGTGCCGGACAGATCGCCCTTTGCAACCATGAGCTTTTCAATATCCCGGCCGGATTTCAGCGCTTCGCGAATAGGATTGCGACCGGTAAGAATGTTGTCGACAACCTCTTCTTCCACTACGGCAGGCTTCACAGCGGGAGCCGGCTTGGGAGGACGGCGATCAGCCTGAGGACGGGGAGCGTTTTTCTTGAAATCGGGCTTGCGACCGAATTCTTTTTTCTCATATGAACCGTGATATCCGCCGCGTTCATCCTTGCGGTACATATCAGGCTTGGCATTACGTGCCTTGTTGTTGCGGGGGCCGTTGCGGTAATCCGTTCCTTCGTCAGACTTCCAAGCATCCGCGCGCATATGATCGGCACGGGTAGTGCGCTTTTTCTTCACATCATCAAAGTAAGCCATTTTCTTTAACCTCTTTATGTTTATTTACGGTAGTACGCTTTCATTTCCACTGCTTTTCCGCAGGTCTTTTCGCCTTCCGGGCATATACCGCGTACGCATCCCGGTCCCGCTTTCTCAAAAAGCACAGGCGCAGTTTCCTTACACAGACGCAGCATCTCGTTTGCAAGCGCTCTGATCTCCCACTGGGCACGCGAACAGCAGCGCAGTTCAAAGAAGTGGAGCAGTTCCCGGGTATTCATCGTCAGTACAAGACGCGTTTCGCAGGCATTGGGAAGAACGAATCTTGCATCTTCATTACTGCTTTCGCCCTTTGCGCCCAGCGCCTGCTGCCACTCGATATACCATTGCTGCATCTGCAGCATCTGGCTATTGTATTTTTCCACTGTCTCATCGCCCAAAGCTCTGATAGCAGGCGGCACGATATAGGCAAAGTTTTCTCCTGCCAGAGAAACGTAGCGCTGGCTCTGCACACTGAAGGAAGCGATGCGATGACGGGTAAGCTGCGCCAGAAGGACACGGCTCACACCTTCAATGGCAAAGGTAAAGGACGCATGCTCAAGCACAGACAGGTGTTTGGATTCCATGATTTTTTCAAGGAACGCCGTCTGATCCTGAGCATTGATCTTATCCCGAAGAGCCATTACGTCAGCCTTTGCATAACATAGCTTGGCAGCTAAAGCGCAGATCTGTTCAGGATTGGGCGTCGATGCCAGCAGTTCGACATGAAGCTTCTTTTCAGGCATTGCTTTTCTCCTTTATCAAGCTTAATTCGTAAAGCAGCTGCGCGCGCCGCATTTGTCCCGTCAGATATAAATACCCCATCAGCGCCTCGTATCCCGTAGCATCCAGATACTCCTCCCGAGAGGCTGCATGCGGCACATTGTGACCGAGATGCGCATTTCTTGCACGCCGGACTACGTCCGCTTCATCTTCATCAAGCAAATGCTTTACAGATTCAAGAGCCGCCGCCTGCGCACGGGCATTGACGATCTTTGTGGCACAGGTATGCATATCCTTGACCTTGATATCCCGAAACATCAGATTGGTACGCGTCAGCAAATCACAAACCGTATCGCCCATGAAGGCAAGCTGTAAAGCAGAAAGGCGCTTTGCAGCCTCTTTGGTCATCAGCGGCATATCTTTTCCTTACTTCTGCGCAGTTTTGCTGTATGCAGAGGGGCTCATACCCACAATGTTTTTGAAGGTTTTGGAGAAATGATACGGGTCGCTCATGCCGACCTCCGCGCCTGCGTGACGAACAGTTGAA
Source organism: Clostridia bacterium (assembly GCA_017549335.1). Taxonomy (GTDB): domain Bacteria; phylum Bacillota; class Clostridia; order Christensenellales; family Aristaeellaceae; genus SFMI01. Next base: position 3,275 of record JAFYVB010000029.1, read on the forward strand.
CCGTTTTTAAGCAAGGTCTTGGCGCGTTCCATCTTGCAGAAAAGCTGATAGCTTTGCGGTGGCATACCCACCTCGGATACAAAGCGCTTACGGAAGGTTTCCACAGGCATACGACTGATCGCAGCCATCTGTGCCAGCGTAAAGCTGTCACGATACTGATTTTTTCGCATCGCATCCACAACGCGGGCAATCTCATGAGAAAGAACGGCATCCATGGCCACCGGTTGGCCGGAATGGGAGGCAAGCATGGCCCACAGGAGCTGCTGCAGCTGCGCACTGGAAGCGTCCTGCGAAGCAGCAATGCGTACAACAGCCTGCACAATATGCCGTGCAAGATTAAGCTGAGAAGGCAACGCCCCCTGATTGATGGTTCTGTGGGGCAAAGCGCCCATCCGCTGAAGGAAAGCGCTGCTGAGCGGGCCATCAACCATCAGCCAAAGAGCCCGCGCTTCCTGAAGCACGTTTACGGAAACGCCGCAGGTGACCGGAGGCAGCATGCAGCATTCGCCGTTATGCAAGGCAAACACATCTTCTCCGCATTCAATCTCGACCTGTCCGTTTTCGACAGCAAACCAAACCCAGCAATCGCTGTCATTCATGCGATATTGACCGGTCGGCAGCATGACCGTACCGGCAGCCGAAATCCACACGCCGCTGGCGCGGGCCAGTTCATCCGGCGTATGGGAACCTTCTACATACAAAGGCTGAGATAATTCATCTTCTCTGATTGGCACGAGAAGCTGAGATACAGGCATACCTATCCCCTCCCTATAACTCTTACCGATACAGTATTTTACAGCCCAAATCCCACATTGTCAATATCGGATTGCCATTTTTTACATGGAAATTATACATAGCCGCCAAGCGAAATATACAACATTTTGTGTTTATTGCAATTTTGTTACAATTATTAAAGTATATATAGCGATGGACAACCCCTGTGTTTTATGGTATTATAATAAATTGAAATAATATGTATTGGAGGCTATGCTTGTGAAAGAGTTTTCTGAAAGCAAGCTTGAAAAAATACTGGATACGGCGCTTAAACCCGCCCGCTATACCGGCGGCGAAATGAATGCCGTTATCAAGCCTTTTGACAGTGCTGATGTTACCTTTGCCTTCTGTTTCCCGGACGCTTATGAAGTAGGCATGTCGCATCTGGGAATCAAGATCCTTTACCATATCATCAACAAGCAGCCTTGGGCGCTGTGCGAACGCGTTTATACCCCCTGGCCCGATATGGCCGATGCACTGCGCCGTGAAAACCTGCCGCTGTTCTCCATCGAATCGCGTACTCCCGTGCGCAGGTTCGATATTCTCGGCTTCACGCTTCAGTATGAAATGTGTTATACCAACATTCTTGAAGTGCTGGATCTGTCGGATATTCCGCTGCGCAGCTGCGACCGCACAGAAGAAGACCCCATCATCATGGCCGGCGGCCCCTGTGCCTATAATCCCGAACCTTTGGCGCCTTTCATCGACGTTTTCCAGATCGGCGACGGCGAGGAGATGATGCTGGAGGCCATCGAATGCGTACGCAAATGCAAGGCGGAAAAAGCTTCCCGCCTTGAAACGCTGCGTGCACTGGCGAAGATCGAGGGCATTTATGTTCCCGCCTTCTATGAAGCAACCTACAACGAGGACGGTACGCTCAAGGCTTTCACTCCCATTGACAATGCCGCAAGCCCCATCGTCCGCAAACGCATCGTCCGGGATCTGGACAAGGCCGATTATCCCGATTCTTTCATCGTTCCTTATACCGAGGCCATTCAGGATCGTTCCGTTCTTGAAATCATGCGCGGCTGCACCAAGGGATGCCGTTTCTGTCAGGCCGGCATGCTCTACCGTCCCGTACGTGAACGCAGCCTGGAAACCCTTTTAAAGCAGGCCGACAATCTGGTCAATTCCACCGGTTACGAAGAAATCTCGCTTTCTTCCCTTTCCAGTGGCGACTATTCGCACCTGTCCGAGCTTTGCTGTGCATTGACCGAGCGCTATGCGGATAAAAAGGTCAGCCTGTCTCTGCCTTCCATGCGTCTTGACAGTGTCGTTAAGCAGTCTCTCGAAGAAATGCAGAAAGTCCGCAAGGCCGGTCTTACGCTGGCTCCCGAAGCGGGTACGCAGCGTCTGCGCGACGTAATCAACAAAGGCGTAACGGAAGAAGATCTTGTTCGCGCCGTAACCGACGCCTTCCAAAGCGGCTGGAGCACCGTAAAGCTCTATTTCATGATCGGCCTTCCCACCGAAACCGACGCCGATCTTGAAGGCATCGGTCACGTTGCCAAGCAAGTTATGAACTGCTACTTCACCGTCCCCAAGAGCCAGCGCGCCAGAGGCCTTCGTGTAACGGCCAGCGCCTCCACCTTTGTTCCCAAGGCCTTTACGCCCTTCCAGTGGCAGGGGCAGGATCCGCTGGATACGATCCGTGAAAAACAGCACAAGCTAAAAGACATCCTCTATGCCGTCAAGGGCGTTAACTTCAACTGGCACGACCCCGAACTGAGTATGCTGGAAGCCTGCTTTGCCCGCGGCGACCGCCGCTTGGCTGATGTATTGCTGGCTGCCTGGAAAAACGGCTGCCGCATGGACGGCTGGAGTGAATTCACCAATTTCGAAGGCTGGACGAAAGCCTTTGAGGACTGCGGCGTTGATCCCGCGTTCTATGCCAACCGCGAACGCGGCGAAAACGAACTTCTTCCCTGGGATTTTATCGATGCCGGTGTTACCCGCGCCTTCCTGTGGCGTGAGTGGCAGCGCGCACAGAAAGCCGAGGTCACACCCGATTGCCGCAAGGGCTGCCAGGGCTGCGGACTTCAGCGTTTTGAGGGGGTATGCCGCAAATGAAAATGCTGGTCGTATTCGAAAAACATCCGCGCATCCGTCATATCGGTCACCTTGACCTGATGCGCGCCATGCAGCGCGCACTGCGCCGCAGCGGGCTGCCCGTCAAGTTTTCTCAAGGCTTTAACCCGCATCTTCTGATCACCTTTGCCGCCCCCTTATCTGTGGGCATGCCGGGCAAACATGAGATCATGGAGATTCCTCTTGCCGCAGAAGTGAGCGAAAGCGAATTTCTCACAAAGCTCAACGCTGCCCTTCCGCCCGAGCTGAACTGTCTTTCCGCCCGCGGTGTGGAAGATAAGCATCCAGCCTCCATGGCTTCGCTGTACGCAGCGGAGTACGAAATCAAAATTGCTCCCGAAGGCGCCGCGCTCTGCGATGCCGTTGCCTCCTTTATGGCGCAGGAAACCATTATGGCGCTGCGAAAAACGAAGTCCGGCGAAAAGCTGATCGATATCAAGCCCTTGATCTATAAGCTTGAAGTCACTTCCCCCGCCACCCTTCGCTGCACGCTTGCACTCAGCGAAGCAGCCACCTGCAAGTGCGATCTGCTGCTGGATGCCCTTTGCGCTCATGCAGGCATTGAAGATCGTCCCCACACGCTGTCGATCCGTCTTCAGATGTACGGCAAGGACTTTATTCCCCTTGAATTGTTATGAGTATTCTTTTAGTTCAAAAGGAAGAGAACAGCGTAAAGGCTGCTGTTATCCGCGACAACAGGCTGTATGCCTATCACGCGCAGCAAAATGCGGGCGCAATTTGCGAAGAGCAGATCTATTCCGCCGTTGTTGATCGCATGGTAAAGGGCATCAACGCCGCTTTCGTCAAGCTTCCGCAGGGCGAATTCGGCTTTTTGCCCTTTGATAAGCAGAAAACGCCGCTTCGTTCGGGCGAGCGTGTGCTCGTTCAGGTCAAGCGCCCCCCCAACAATGCCAAAAAAGCTTTTATGACGCTTGATATAGCCGTTTCGGGCCAGTACTTGATTTTACTGCCCACAGGCGGCGGCATTTCCGTTTCCAAGCGTATTGAGGACGAAGACAACCGCAAAAGCCTCCGCCTGATCGGTAAAAAGCTGAAGCCTTCCGCCTTTGGCATCATCATGCGAAGCGAAGCCTTGGACGTTCCGGAGGAAGTCCTGGCCGAAGAAAAGGATGTGCTCCTTGCCCGCTGGCAGGAAATCTCAAAGAAAGCTAATTTGTGCTCCGCTCCCGCATTGATCTGGGATGGCGAAGACGCCGTTTCAAAGCTGCTCCGCGAGGAAAAGAATCAGCTTGATTACATTCTCACAAATGCGCCCGAGCTTTTGCCCCGGGATCTTCCTTTTACCGTCCGTCAGGCGGACGACCCGTTCCTGCTGCACAATGTAGACCACAAGCTCAAGCGCTCCTGCCAGCGAACCGTCCTGATGAAAAGCGGCGCCAATCTTGTGATCGACCGATGTGAAGCCATGACGGTCATCGACGTCAACAGCGCCATGTCAGGCGGCGGCAGAAACATTGCAGATACCGCTGAAAAGATCAATACCGAGGCCGCGAAAGAGATTGCAAGACTTCTTCGTCTCCTCCGAGTCGGCGGCATGATCGTTATTGACTTTATCGATATGACAGATGACGCCGCAAGAGAGCGCCTCATTTCCTATATGAAAGAGCTTTTGCAGGACGATCCGCAGAAAACCGTTGTTTACGGCATCACACAGCTCGGCCTGATGGAAATGACGCGCAGACGCGCCGATACACCGCTTCCGGAGCTGCCCGGCGAAATTTGTCCCCATTGCTGCGGAAGCGGCATACTCTTTGAAAGCGAGGAAGAAACGCTTGATGCGTGAAGAAATCAGGAAAATTTCTCAGGAGGAAATGCTCCTCCAGCAATCATTTGCGCAGAAAGTTAAAGATCATCCCAATCGTCCCCAAACCTACTATATCGTTACCTACGGCTGTCAGATGAATGCCCATGACAGCGAAAAGCTGGCCGGCATGCTTCGTCAGATGGGTCTTACTCCCGCCGCCGATCGCCGCGAAGCAGACTTTGTTTTGCACAACACCTGCTGCATCCGCGATAATGCCGAAAGAAAAGCGCTGGGCAATGTTACATGGCTGAAGGAAGTCAAAAAAGACCGTCCGGGCATGCTCATCGGCGTGTGCGGCTGCATGATCCAGCAGCCCGTCATGGCCGAAAAGCTTCTTAAGCAGTATCCTTTCATCGATATCGCTTTCGGCACGGGCAATCTTTACCGCTTGCCCGAGTATCTCTATGAGGCACTGACGCAAAAAGAGAGGATCATCCGCGTAGACGCAAACGCCAGCACTCTTTTTGAAGGCCTTCCCGTCTGCCGTGAAAATTCCCTTAAAAGCTATATCACCGTCATGTACGGTTGCAACAATTTCTGCTCCTACTGCATCGTTCCTTATGTGCGCGGCAGAGAGCGTTCCCGTGCCGCCGATGACATTGTTCGCGAAGCGGAATCTCTCGTGGCTGCCGGAGCCAAAGAAATCATGCTGCTGGGTCAGAACGTAAACAGCTACGGTACCGACAGCGAAAACGGCGTTTCCTTTGCGCAGCTTCTGCGCCGCGTATCAAAGACAGGCATCGAACGCATTCGCTTTATGACCTCCCATCCCAAGGATCTGTCCGATGCCTTGATCGATGAGATGGCGGTAAATCCCGTGATCGCGCCGCACCTGCATCTGCCTGTTCAGGCAGGCTCCAACCGCATCCTGCAAATGATGAACCGCCGCTATACCCGCGAGCATTACCTTGAAAAGGTGCGCAAACTTCGCAGCGCGATCCCTCATCTGGGCCTCACCACCGATCTGATCGTAGCATTTCCCGGTGAAACCGAGGAGGAATTCCTTGAAACGGTTTCCCTGGTGGAAGAAGTCCGCTATGACAGCGCCTATACTTTCATCTACAGCCCCCGCAAAGGCACTCGTGCCGCGGAAATGCCCGGACGCATCGATCCCGAAGTCGCAAGCGAGCGGATCGAACGGTTGATCGCCGTGCAGGAAAGAATCACCGGCGAAATATTAAGCGGCATGAATGGTCAGACTGTTCATGTACTGGTTGAAGGCACGTCCCGCCGCCGCGCCACTCAGCTGACCGGCAAAAGCGAGCGCAATATCAACGTTAATTTTAACGGCAGCGAATGTGATATCGGAAAAATCATTCCCGTGCGCATCACCGGCGCCGGCAGCAATACGCTGCGCGGCGAAAAAGAGGAGGAATAATTTATGTTTCATATGCCCCGTACTATTTATGATAAAGCAGCTGAGCTTGGTCGCCTGATGGCCGAAAGCGAGATCTTTCTTACCCTGAAAAAAGCTGAAGAAGAGGGACAGAATGACCCCGAGCTTTCCAAATGTATCAGCGCTTATCTTGAGAAGCGTGAGCGCATGGAAGAAGAAACCATGAAGGATGAAAAAGACTTTGACCTGATCGCCGCCCTTGCCCGAGAAATCGATGAAGAGAACCAGTTGATGAAAACCATTCCCGCTTATCAGAGGATTCAGGAAGCGAAAGCGGAATATAACAACCTCATGAGCGGCATCAACGATATTCTTTACGCCATGCTCTATCCTGATGTATCCTGCTCCTGCTCGGGCAACTGCGCCACCTGCGGCGGATGCTCCTCTCCCAAGACTGACGCCGAAGACTAACCTTTACCGAACAAAGGAGAATTGTTCATGGCACGCCCTGCAATCAAAAGCGTCACCCCCATGATGCAGCAATACCTCACCATGAAAGAAGAACACCCGGACGAGCTTCTTTTCTATCGGTTGGGCGATTTTTATGAAATGTTCTTTGATGACGCCCTTACCGCGAGCCGCGAGCTTGAATTAACGCTTACCGGCCGTGATTGCGGGCTGGAAGAACGCGCGCCCATGTGCGGCGTTCCGCATCATGCCGTTGATACCTATATCACCCGTTTGGTCGAAAAAGGCTACCGAGTCGCCATTTGCGAACAGATGGAGGATCCCTCTGTCGCCAAGGGCATTGTTAAGCGTGCCATTACGCGTATTGTTACCCCAGGCACCATTACCGATCAATCTGCGCTTTCCGAGCGCAAAAACAATTATCTGACCGCGGTGTGCATCGAAGGGAAGCGCGCCGGCATTGCTTATGTGGATATTACCACGGGCGAATTTTTCGCCACACAGCTTTCAAATGCCGAGCGTGAATTAAGAGGTGCGCTTGCGTCTATCGCTCCGGGCGAGATTATCACCAACAATGCCCCTGTCGTTTCTCTCGTTTGCAATGCGCCTCAGGGCAGCTGCCCCCAAACTGCTTTCCAGGGCTCCCGCGCCACCGAGCTGCTCTTAAAGCATTTCGGCGTTGCTTCACTGACAGCGCTGGGCTTTGACAATACACTGCTGCCCGCTGCCCATGCCGCAGGCGCACTAATGCGCTACATCGCCGATACACAGATGACTTCCATGAGTCATATGACGACGATCCGTATCCAAACCACAGAACAGACCATGCCTCTTGACGCTCCCACCCGCAGGAATCTTGAGCTGACCGAGGGGCTCAGCAGCCGCTCTGTTCGCGGCAGCCTTCTTTGGCTCCTTGACAAAACGGCTACCGCCATGGGCGGACGCATGCTTCGCCGCTGGATTGAACAGCCGCTGCTCGCCAAAGACGCCATCGAAAAACGCCTTCAGGCTGTATCGACGCTGCACGGAAGCCATGTATTGTCTGAGCGGCTGTATGAAATTCTCGGCAATGTATACGACATGGAGCGCATTCTCTCCAAGGTTTCCTATGGAACACTCAATGCCCGTGACTGTCTGGCGCTTTTGCGCTCTCTCAATCAGGTTCCTCCGCTGATGGAATTGCTGTCAGGAGACGAATACAAGCCCGTTGTGGATATGTTAGGCGCCATCGATCCCCTGCAGGACCTGACTACGCTGCTTTTCGAGGCCATCAATCCGGAGGCACCCTTACTGATTACCGACGGCGATGTAATCAAAAAAGGCTACAACGCCCGGCTTGATGAACTCCGCGACGCATCGCAGCTTGGTAAAACATGGATCAATGAGCTTGAACAGCGTGAACGTGAAGAAACAGGCATCAAGAATCTGAAAATCAGTTTCAATCGTGTATTCGGCTACTATATCGAAGTCACGAAATCCTATTACACACTGGTTCCGCTGCGTTATCAGCGCCGCCAGACCCTGGCTTCCTCCGAGCGCTATACCACGGATGAATTGAGAGAGCTTGAAAACAAGATCATGGGCGCACAGGATCAAAGCGCAAAACTGGAGCTTGAGCTGTTCTCTGCTGTGCGCGATCGCGTACGTGCAGCCATCCCACAGCTTCAAGCCACTGCAACAGCGCTGAAAACGCTGGATGCTCTGCTTTCTCTTGCCCGCGTCGCTATCGAAAGCAACTATGTATGCCCCGTCATTTCGGAAAGCGGCGATCTTGTCATACGCGACGGTCGCCATCCTGTCGTGGAAAAAACCATGTCGGACGGTATGTTCGTACCCAACGACACCGAAATGAACATTGATGAAAAGCGCATGCAGATCATTACCGGTCCCAACATGGCCGGTAAAAGTACCTATATGCGCCAGGTCGCGCTCATCGTACTGATGGCGCACATCGGTTCTTTTGTTCCGGCACGCGAAGCCATGATTCCCCTTGTGGACAATGTGTTCACGCGCATCGGTGCGTCGGATGACCTTGCAGGAGGCCAATCCACTTTCATGGTGGAAATGAGTGAAACGGCCTACATCCTTCGCAATGCCACCAACCGTTCGCTGGTTATTCTGGATGAAATCGGCCGCGGCACCAGCACCTTTGACGGTTTGAGCATTGCCTGGTCCACCGTTGAATACCTCTGTGATCAGAACAAATGCGGTGCAAAGACGCTGTTTGCCACCCATTATCATGAGCTTTCCGAACTGGAAGGCGTTTTGAACGGCGTTACCAACTACCAGATCTCCGTAAAAGAACACGGTGAAGAGGTTATTTTCCTGCGCAAGATCGTCCGCGGCGGCGCCGATAAGAGCTTCGGCGTGTATGTAGCCCGCCTTGCCGGTGTTCCCCACAGCGTGGTTGCCAGAGCACAGGAGATCGAGGCACGCCTTGAAGCCAACAACATCACACAAAATACCATCGGCAAGAACATCCTCGAAAAAGGAAAAAAGAAGAATCAGCAGCAGGATCTTTTCGAATACGGCAAGACCGAACTGATTGAGGAACTGGGAAATCTCGACGTGCTTTCCATGTCTCCCATCAATGCGCTCAACACGCTCTTCCTGCTGCGGGAAAAGGCCCGCAAACTTTGATATTAAGGAGGCACTATGTCCCTTAAACACATCCGTCAGCTGCCCCAGGACATCATCGGACAAATCGCCGCAGGCGAAGTTGTCGAGCGTCCTGCCGCAGCCATCAAGGAACTGGTCGAAAACAGCATGGACGCAGGAGCCACCGCCATTACCGTGGAAATCCGCGACGGAGGGCTTACCTCTTTCCGTGTGGTCGATAACGGAAGCGGCATTCACCCCGGTGATATCCGCCTTGCCTTCGAACGCCATGCCACCAGCAAAATTTCGGCTGCAGAGGATCTGTATAACGTGAAGACGCTGGGCTTCCGCGGTGAAGCTCTCGCTTCGATTGCCGCTGTATCCAAGTTGACCTGCACCACGCGTACAAAAGATGCGGAATTCGGTCTTTCTGTGCAGAACAACGGTGGCGTTATCACAGAAATCAAAGAAGCCGCCTGCCCCGAAGGAACTGCTTTTACGATAAAAGAGCTGTTTTACAACGCGCCTGTGCGCCGTAAGTTTCTGAAAAAGCCTTCTACGGAAACCGGCTACATTTCCGATCTGATGATGCGCTTTATCCTTTCGCATCCCCAGATCTCTTTCCGTTACATCGCAGACGGAAAAACGGTGTATTTCAGCGCCGGCGACGGCAAGCTGGAAAGCGCTGTAATGAGCATTTACGGCCTGCAGGCCCTTGGAAAGCTTCGCCGCATATCGGGACGAATGAACGGGCTTTTGCTGGAAGGTTTTGTGGGGATCGGTGAACTGGCACGCGGCAACCGTACGCACCAGACATATATTCTCAACGGCCGCATGATCAAAAGCAATCTGCTGACAGCATCCCTTGAAGAAGCCTGTCGTCAGCAGGTGATGATCGGACGTTTTCCCATCTGCATTCTGCACCTGACCATGCCCTTCGAATCCGTGGACGTCAACGTGCATCCCAACAAGTGGGAGGTGCGTTTCCAGAATGAATTCGCCATCCGCGAAGCAGTTGCCACGCTGATTCGCGAGGCATTGCAGGAAAAAACCACCCTTGACAGAGCTGCAAAGCTGTTTGATGAAACAGTCAAACCCGTTTCGTCCGTAACTGTTACCCCTGCCGCTCAAATTGCCGTTTCAAAACCTGAGCCTCTCGCCAAGAACATCCAAAGTTCTGCTAATAACAAACCCGATTCTACTTTCGGCAATACCGTCGTTCATTCCGCAAAACCCGTTATTCCCCAAATTTCCCATACGGAACCCACGGGCAAGACCATACATACTCTGCCGCTTACTTCTTCCGCAGCACCTGTACAGCCCGTTCTTCGCAGCACGCCCGATGCTGTCATGGTTCCCAAACGCGATACCATCCCGGTATCGCAGCTTCCTCTTGTTCCCACGAGCGCTCCGTCCGTCGCACCCGCAGTGATTGAAAAGGCCACGCCTTCTGTCAAGCCTGTTCCCTCTTATATCGAAGAAGAGGTTCAGCAAATATCCGAAGAAAAAGTGGATGCGGCCTTCTCGCAGCTGCCCGTACGCATGATCGGCGTTGTCTTTAATACCTATATCATCCTCGAATGCAATGACCGTATGCTTCTTTGTGATCAGCATGCAGTTCATGAACGTTTGCTCTTTGAACAAATGCTCAAGGCTTGCGAAGGTGACGCCGCTTCTCAGGGACTTCTCGCTCCCGCCCTCATCACACTGGCACATAAGGAATACGAGGTCTTCCTCGAAGAGCAGCACGCGCTAAAAGCCGCAGGTTTTGAGGCCGAAGACTTCGGCGACCGTACTGTCCAGCTGCGTGCCGTTCCCATGGTTTTGGGAAGCGCAAAAAGCATCGACGCTTTCCGTGATGCACTGGACGATCTCGCGGACGGCAGACTGCTTTCCGACCAGAAGCGAACGGAGCGAATTATCCAAATGGCTTGTAAGCACGCCATCAAAGGCGGCGAAAAGCTGCCGGAAGAAGGCCTGTTTGAGCTGGTCCGCCGCATGATCACCGATAATGTAACGCCCACCTGCCCTCACGGAAGACCTTTGATCGTTGAAGTAACGCACCGTGAGCTTGACAAACGCTTCCGCAGGATTCAGAATTGACAATGAGCATGATCAATACTTCAAAGCCGCGCATCCTTGTTTTCACAGGGGCTACGGCAAGCGGCAAAACAGGGTTGGCTCTTCAGGTTGCCGGAAATCTTCCCTGTGAGATTGTCTGCATGGATTCCATGCAAATCTATAAGCGCATGGATATCGGCACTGCCAAGCCCACTGCCGCAGAGCAGGCTGTTGCCCCCCATCATATGCTGGACATCATCGAGCCCGACGCTGCTTTCTCCGTTGCCGAATATGTGGACAGAACACACAAGGTGATCGCCGGTATCCTCAAAAGGGGACGCATTCCCGTGCTCGTAGGCGGCACAGGCTTGTATCTGCAGGGACTTTCCTTACCCATGAATTACGGCGGCCTGCCCAGCGATCCAGCCGTCCGGCAGGAACTCACAGCCGAAATGGAACAGCTGGGTGCGCAGCTCATGCATGAGCGCCTTTCGATGATTGATCCGCCCACTGCTGCGCGTCTGCATCCCAATGACACCCGACGCGTTATCCGCGCGCTTGAGATCTATAGACTGACCGGCATTCCTATGTCGCAGCATAAAACGCCAACAGACGCCGATTCGCCCTACAATTTCTCCGTTTATGCCATCGATTGGGATCGGCACATCCTGCACGAGCGAATCAATACCCGTGTTGATTTCATGATGAAAGAAGGACTCTTTGAGGAAGTCAGGGCATTGATTGCATCAGGGGTTCCCGCCACTGCACAAAGCATGCAGGGGCTTGGCTATAAAGAGCTTTTGCCCGCATTAAACAAAGAAATCTCCCTTAAAGAAGCCGTAGAACAGATCAAAACCGGCACACGTAATTACGCCCGCAGGCAGCTGATCTGGTTCCGTCGCGATCAGCGTGTTCACTGGATCGCAAGCAATCAAATCAACAATGTCGCAAATGACATTATCGCCGAATGGAAGGACTGATACGATGGATATTTTGAAGCTGATCAATCAAGCCGAAGCCGATTGTGCGCAGCAGTTTGCGCAAATCGATGAAATTGCCCTGAAGGGCACCCGCAAAGTGCTGAGTGCCTTTGCCAATCATCACGTTGCCGCCAGACACTTTTCTCCCACTACAGGCTACGGCTATGATGACGTGGGGCGCGACACGCTTGAAGCCATTTTCTGCGACCTGTTTGCAGCGGATGCCGCCATCGTTCGCCCGCAGATTGCCTCGGGGACCCATGCGCTTTCCATGTGTCTTTTCGGACTGCTCAAACCCGGCGATCATCTGCTGGCCGCAACGGGCATGCCCTACGATACCCTTGAATGCGTTATCGGCAAAAACGGCCAGCCTGTGGGCTCTCTTTCCGAAATGGGCGTTACTTTTGACGCTGTTCCGCTGAAGGAAGACGATTCCATCGATCTCCCTGCCGTTCTTGCCGCCATTAAGCCCGAAACCGCCGTTGTATCCCTCCAACGCAGCCGCGGTTATGCATGGCGCGACGCGATCTTGCCTGAAGACATGAAAGCTTTGATCGACGCCGTTCACAAGCTGCGTCCCGATATTTTCATCATGGTGGATAACTGCTACGGCGCATTCGTTTGTGATACAGAGCCTACCCATTACGGCGCCGACGTTGTCGTGGGCAGCCTGATCAAAAACATCGGCGGCGGTCTTGCGCCCACCGGCGGCTATATCTGCGGTACGGCCCGCGCTATCGAACGCGTGGAAGCCCGTCTTACCGCCCCCGGCATCGGCAGAGAAGTGGGCAGTTATGCCGCTTCTTATCAGCCCTTCTATCAGGGTCTTTTCCTTGCCCCGCACACCGTGGCGCAGGCCCTCAAAACCGCCGTGCTCTCCGCGCGTGTGTTTGAACTGCTGGGGATGAAGTCCTCTCCAGCCTATAACGCCAAGCGTTCGGACATCATCCAGGCCATTGAAATGGGTTCTCCCGAAAGGCTGGTCGCATTCTGCTGCGGCATTCAGGCTGCTTCTCCCGTAGACAGCTTCGTTGCTCCCGAACCTTGGGAAATGCCCGGTTACAACGATCCTGTCATTATGGCCGCCGGCACTTTTGTATCCGGTGCATCCATCGAGCTTTCCGCAGACGCTCCCATGCGCGCTCCCTATATCGCCTACATGCAGGGCGCTCTTACCTATGAGCACGGTAAGCTTGCGCTGCAAACAGCCCTTGAATATATGGACAGCCGAGACACCCTTTAATGCAATATGACCGGCCCGCAGCGATGCGGGCTTTTCTTATGCATACTCCTTCACCTTTTCTCATAGGTTGATGCAAGCGGAGGTGTGCAAATGGGACTTATGATCAAACGCTGCAATGAAGAATATGTGAATACACAGCGCAACGAGCTTCAGAAGAAATCATCCGGGGGTTCCTTTGGCGAAAAGCTTACAAGAAACGTGCTGATCGCCTCACTTGCTCTATGCTGCATTGTCAGCGCACGGAACATCCATGTTTCTCAGGACAAAAATGTGCTTCGCGTTTTGCAAACCGCCGTCGAAAGCGAATGGGATGACAATCTCGGCCGGCTTGTGTATGCAAACAGCACGCTTTCCGAGGCTATTTCCGTATTTGCCAACAGTTCGTCTTCTGCGCTTTATCAGCCCTGTCTTTCGCAGGTAGCGGACGTTTTCACTTCGGATGCGCCCTATATTACCTATCACGCTGCAGACTCCGTATATACCGCGGCAGCCTGCGAAATCACAAGCGTTTCCTATCATCCCGAAACGCAGACATATTCTCTTCGTGCTCATTGTGAAAATGGCCTTGATTGCCTTTATTCAGGGCTTACATCCTGTTTTGCAGCAGAAGGCGATCCATTGCCCGCCCGCGCCCAGATCGGCATATGCAAAGATCAGAAGCTTATTTTTGAAGTGCGCAGAAACGGTGCATCGGTGGATGCTTCCGAGTATTTTGTTTCCGAGCAGGTGCAGTGATGCGTATCTTTCGTATTCGCAGCTGCATTGTGCGCATTCATCCGCTGTTCTTCCTTCTCATACTCGCTTTGTTCTTCGGCGCTGCGGATATCGCAGCTGCCTTTCTTTGTGTGCTGTTTCTGCACGAAAGCGCCCATTTCCTGTGCGCCGTCCTGATGCACCTTCCCATAACACAGCTTGAAATCACTCCCTTCGGCGGATGTATGCAAATTGAGCAGCTTGACGCTCTGCCGGCAGGAAAATCCATTCTTCTCAGTGCAGCAGGAGTGCTTTCCAACATTGCGTTTGCCCTTTTGGCCTTTCTCATTGCAGGCTACAACCGCTTGTACTTCCCCTTTCTTTTATATTTTATCGTTTTTAATCTCGCCATGCTTCTGCTTAACCTCCTGCCCGTTCTGCCTCTTGACGGCGGCAGAATACTGCTTGCACTGCTTTCCATCCGCTTTGACCGTCGGCGGGTATTAAAGGGAGCGCTTCTCGGCGGACGTATCTTTGCAGTTTGTCTGATCGTCTTCGGTTTCATATCCGCTCTTTCGGGGCAGACGCATTTTTCCGTCGTTCTTTTGGGATTCTATTTACTCTACAGCGCTGCCATTGAAGAAAAAACAGGAGAATCCCGCTATCTGGCAGCATTTATCTCCCGGCGCGTTCGCTTTGAAAAACACAGGATCCTTCCCGAACAAACCTTCTGCGCAGCCGCATCTCTGCCGATATTTATGCTGATCTCCCATTTAAAGCCCGGTGCGTATCATACCGTTCAGGTCTTGCAGGACGATACCCTTTCTTTTCTTGGAGTTCTTCGGGAAGAGGATATTCTCTCTGCCGTGCTTGACCGGCCTTATGCTACGCTGGGCAGCTTGCTCTCCAGCTGAAAGAACATTTGTTCTTATTTTCCACTTGCTTTTCCTTCTCCATGTGTTATAATAGAAACAGAACAAATGTTCTTATTATGGAGGAAGGCATGCGAACGATTCTGCACAGCGACTGCAATAATTTTTATGCTTCTGTAGAGTGCGTATATGATCCTGCGCTGCGCGGAAAGCCCGTTGCGGTGTGCGGCGATCCCTCCGCGCGCCACGGCATCATTCTGGCAAAAAGCGATGCCGCCAAGCGCTGCGGCATAAAAACAGGTGAAGCAATCTGGGAAGCCAGGCAGAAATGTCCCGATCTTATTCTCCTCGCTCCCCATGGAGAACAATATATCCGTTTCTCGAAAATGATACGCCGCATATACAGCGAATACACCGACCGCATCGAACCTTTTGGTCTGGATGAAAGCTGGCTGGACGTAACCAATCATCCCTTGGGAGGCGTTGAAATTGCCTCCCGGCTGCGCAAACGCGCAAAAGAAGAACTGGGACTCACGGTATCCGTAGGCGTCAGCTTCAATAAGGTTTTCGCAAAGCTGGGCAGCGATATGCATAAGCCCGACGCCACCACCGTGATCTCACCTGAAAATTTCAGGGACAAGATCTGGCCGCTCCCGGCAGGCGAACTGCTGTTCATCGGCCGCAGCACGGTCAAGCGTCTTTCTCACTACGGTATTCGCACCATCGGCGATATCGCCTGCGCCAACCCCAATACCCTCCACGCCTGTCTGGGAAAAAACGGCGATATGCTTTATGCCTATGCCAACGGTCTTGACGTTGACCCCGTGATGCGCGCCGGGGAATCGAGCGACGTCAAGTCGGTCAGCAACAGTACAACACCGCCGTTTGACGTGGACAACGAAACCGATGCACGGCGTATCCTGTATCTTCTTTCCGACAGCGTCGCTTCCCGTCTGCGCGAGCAGCAACTCTATGGACGCACCATTTCCCTGTGGGTGCGAAGCGCTGATCTTCATTCCTGCGAACGGCAGGTTTCCATTCCCACGCCCACAAACCTGTCCAAAGTCATTACACGCCATATTTTCTCTTTGCTTCAGGCAAGCTGGGATATGCGCTCTCCCTTGCGTTCGTTGGGGGTACGTGTAAGCGATCTGTCCCTGGCGCAGCAGCAATCGCCCATTCTTTCGCCCGACCCGCCTCTGCATCGGTATGAAAAAGCCGAATGCGCCATGGATGCCATCCGCAGACGCTTCGGCGTCAGCGCCATCCAGCGCGGCTGTACCATGCAGCAGCAAAGGCCGCTGCAGATCGAAGATATCCATCATAACTTTTCGGGCGCCAATATGTCCGCCATCCACGGACGCGGCGAAGGCATTTGATCAAAAGGAGTATGTTTATGACCGTCAGAACCTATGTGCAGGTGATCGCCACCTTTAACAAAGAGGGCGTCATCACGCCCCATGCATTGACTTTTCACGGCAAGCAGTATATCATTGATCGCGTACTGGACCGACGCGCCGCCGCCGCATCCAAAGCAGGCGGTCAGGGCATACGCTATACTGTGCGCATCGGTGAAAAACAGACGTATATTTTTCTTGATGAAAAACAGCGCTGGTTTGTGGAGGAAAAAGACAGTGTGCGGTAGATATGTTTCTCCCGAAGGCACGGAGATCCGCCCCGGTGATCTTGCCCCTGTGATCACCTCTGCCGGCGCCGAAAAATTGCTTTGGGGTATTCCCTTTTCAGGTGGTAAGCTCATCATCAACGCCCGAAGCGAAACGGCAGCGGACAAGCCCATGTTCGCCCATGCCATGCGCGCGGGAAGATGCATGATTGAAGTTTCCTCTTTCTTTGAATGGGACAAGCGCAAACAGCAGCATGTTTACACCGCCGCGCATAAGGAAAAACTGTATCTGGCAGCCATTTATACGCTCTGCAACGACGGAAAAAAGCATTTTACCGTGCTCACCCGGGAAGCAACGGATGACGCACAGAAGGTGCATCCGCGAATGCCCTGTTTTCTGCCCAATGCCGAATACCGCCACCTGTGGCTGAATGACAGCGAGATTGCGCCGCACCTGCTGGCAGAGCACGTCCCGCTGACAATTTCGCCCGTGCCGCGTGAAAGCGAACAAACAAGCCTTTTTGAACCTTGATTTATCCCAACGGAGGTATGTATGTATTCTGCCCGTCTTGCCCGCATAACAGAAGCTATGCGTCTTTCTTCCATCAGCCAGCTGTTGGTCAGCGCTCCCGCATCCGTATTTTATCTTACAGGCAAATGGATCCACCCGGGCGAGAGAATGCTGGCCCTGTTGATCCGGGCAAACGGCGATATGCTGCTTTTTGCCAACCGTCTGTTTGCGCTTTCAGGCGCTACGGATATCCCTCTTTGCGAATATGACGATACCGATGATTGCATCAAGCTGCTGTCACAGGCGCTTCAGCCCGGTAAGATCGGCATTGACAAAACATGGCCGAGCCTTTTCACCATCCGTCTGATGGAAGCAAGAAACGATCTCACGCCCGTTGTCGGATCTCATTGCGTGGATGACGCCCGCTTGTGCAAGGATGAATCGGAGCTTCGGCTGATGCGCGAAAGCTCGCTCAAGAATGACCAAACAATGCTCGAGGTCATCAGAAAACTGCAGTGCGGCATGAAGGAAACGGACGTTGCCGCCTGTTATGAGCAAATTTCCGCTTCTTTGGGTTCAAGCCGTCCCAGTTTTTCTCCCCTGATCTGTTTTGGCAAAAACTGTGCAGAACCCCATCACGACACCGACCGCTCCGTTCTGCTCCGCGGCGACAGCGTTATTCTGGACGTGGGACTTACATGGAAGGACTATTGCAGCGATATGACCCGCACTGTCTTTATGGGAACGCCCACCGACGAGCAAAAGCGCGTTTACGATATCGTCTGCGCTGCCAACGAAGCGGGGCGCAAAACCGTCCGCCCCGGCATCCCGCTGAAGGAAGTGGACCGCGCAGCCCGTAAAGTGATTGAGGACGCGGGCTACGGCAAATATTTCATTCACAGAACGGGCCATGGTATCGGTCTTGAAGTGCATGAGTTCCCCGACGTCAGTATGACCAGCGAGGTCATTGCCAAACCCGGTATGGTTTTCTCGGTGGAGCCGGGCATTTATCTGCCCGGAAAATTCGGTGTGCGCGTCGAAGATCTTGTCGCCGTAACGCCGGACGGCTGCGAAACGCTAAACGCCGCGCCCCGCGAACTGATCGCACTGTAAAAATACAGCCCCTCGTCATCAGGCGAAGGGCTGTTTCTTATTGATTCAGTTTTTTCTCGGTATCTTTCCGTATTTCGGCGCGAAGCTTTGTAAGATATTCGGAAAAGGCCACTTTATCCTCCCCATAAACCAGATTCAGTTCATACTCTTTGGGAATCCACGTGGAAAGATCGGAGATATTATGCTGAATGACAGCTTCCAGATTATCAATGGCTTTGTAAATACGCGCTTCCACGGTTTCGCGGGCATTCATCTCTTCGTAAAGATTGGCCATTTCTTCCGCGTAGGGCACGGGAAGCGTCTTCACCCATCCGTTCAGCAGTTCTTCCTCGATATGCTCGTCGGACTGCTTTTTCTCAAAAGATGGGATATCGCCCGTAAAACACTCGCCCAGATCGTGAATAATACACATCCTGATCACTTTATCCATATCCGCTTCAGGGAATTCATCGCGCATGAAAAATGCCATGAGCGTCATCATCCAGGAATGCTCCGCCACGCTTTCATGGCGTCCCTTTGCAGTATAGCAGTGTCTGGTGGTATCCTTCAGCCTTTCGGCGATCAGCAAGGCGTCAAGCAGCTTTCTGGCGTCCATGGAAAAACCTCCCCTTTCAATATTGGGCTATTATACATGACGCGGGCCATATTTTCAAGCAGAAAAACGCCTTGTGAAATGCAAATTTCACAAGGCGTTCTGTTTAATTTTCTACAGCTTCCACGAATTTTTCCATGACGTATCCGTCCAGCACATCCGTTCGCACTCTGATCCAGCCGTCATTCAACCGTTCGCTTGCGATCAGTTCCTGACCATAGTAGAGAACACGCAGGATTTCGGAAGAAGTATTGGGTTCCTTGCGCATATTCAGCGAGGAATTAACAGCAATCTGCGTTACCTTTACCTTCCATTCCCCTGCTTTCAGTTCCTGGGATACAGGCATGAGCGTGGGACGGGGCGTAGCGGTGGCGGCAGGACCGGGCGTTGCAAGATAATCCGCCGACACGGCAGGCTGCAGCGAAGCTGAGGTATCCACCTTTTTGAGGGTGATGCCGGGATAGTAAAAACGCAGGATCTGCTCGTACGTCCAGCCGTGATTCCCCGCCATCCACTGAGCGCCGCGCTGGCTCATTCCGACACCGTGGCCGTAGCGACGGGATTCGATACAATAGGTGTTTTCCGCTTCCGTCACCGTCAGCACTTCGTTGTTGCTGCCGTTGATGCTCAGCTCAAGCCAGGGCTCGATGCAGGAAAACACAGGCACATCGGCAGAAACGACTTCGCCCAGAGGAAGAAGCTCTCCCTTTACCGCAGGCGTGGGCGACGGAATGACCGCCTCGTTCGGAACAGCAAACAAATTCACTTCTTCCGTTTCACTTGCCGCTGCAGAGGCATTTTTGCGAACGGACACATTCAGGTCAAAGCGCATTTGCGTCATCACTTTGGATTGATATCCGCCCGACGGTGAGTGGAGACTGATTCCCTCAATACTGTCGATCCTCACGTCACCATTCTCTGTGCCGTATCCTTTTCCTTCAATCTGCTCGGAAATCTGCATCAAAAGATAATCCGTCAGCTGCGCATTATAGACCGTGCCGTTTTGTGTCTTTTTAGCGATTTCGGTACGTTTTACCACGCTTTCGTGATTTTCAAGATCGTAGGGGTCGTCATGCATGGTGATATACCCGCCGTTTTCATCCTTGCCCCATACATTCTCGATCAGTTCCACCTGACCGCCGTTGCTGGCGGTATAGTAGCAAATCGCCATCTGACCGTTGTAATAAGCGCAGATGCCTTCGGTTTCCTTTACAGCCTTTACCGCTTCTGTGTTGGCAGCATTGAATCCGTAATACACCTGGTCGTTGGTGTTGTCCACCACGTCATAATCGCCGTCGGCTTTGATTTTTTTAAGAGCATAAGTACGCGCGGCAACCGCCTGCGCTTTCAGTGCTTCCAGCGGAAAAGAATCACTCATTTCATAGGGCACGACACCCAGCAGATACTCTTCCACCGGGATGTGCAGCACTGCCTGGAGCATACCGTTTTTGATCCTTATGTGCAAATCTCCGCTGAAAAGATTGAGGTTATTGTTAAAACGCAGACCGTTTTCCTTTTGATCTCCGGTCTCATGACGTGTCATAACGATTTTATCGCCGCAGGACAACGCCATCCCCTCGTAGTACAGCATCAGCCTTCCCGTCGCGCTGGAGATCACCAAATCCGAACCACGCTGAAACGCAAGATCCCCGATGGTGTAGCTGCCGTCCAGCGATACCTCCAGTTTATCGGTAAGCTGCAGTTTAGTCAAAAGGACACGCACAACCGAAGATTCTGCGTGTCCCTTGATCGGCATAAAGGCTACAATCGGCAATACCGTCAGGCACGAGAGCAAAAGTGCAATGATCCTTTGTACACAATGCTTCCTCACCATAATAAACCCCTTATCCGTTATTCAATTGCATGAAGCAGGTTAAAATCACGAACCGTTTCGATGTTGATCCAGAACATCGCATACTGCTTGCGCTCGCCTACCACCAGACCGTTTTCGTTGGTAATAGCGGAATAGATCGCACTCTCTTCGATGACCTGGCGTACATGGCGGGTAATACGGTCATCAGCCGATTCGCTGTTGGGGTCAAGCGCCAGCACCTGCACTTCATCGCCTACCTTGCGGGCGTCGACCAGGGCAACAATATGCCCCACGCGCAAATTGCACAGCGAGGTTCCCCGATGCTCAAGCAAATGCGTTTTCAGCGTATCCAGATCATTTCGCAATCCGTCGCCGTGATACTCAAACCCGAACTCTTTTGCCCATCCTTTTTCCTGCATGGCTGCCAGCAGCATGGGGCGGTTTGTGCCCGTATTGTCGCAGCCGCCGTTTTCCATGGAAAACGCCGCCAGTTGATCAGGGGAAAATTCCTTTCCCGTTAGCCACTGACCGCAGTAGCAAGCAGAAAAGATACCGCAGCCCGCGTCGAAAAGCGTTTCCCGTTTGGGTTCGGCACAGTCATACAAATGCGTCCACAGACGACTGCGCTGATTCAGAACCGTAATCTCTTTGCCCTCATACTGAAGATAGCTTTTCTTTCCGGTAATCATGCATTTCCCTCCTTATAAGGCTTAAATCCCATGGCAATTCCCGTTAAAGGGCCGGCAATACGCCAGGAAACGTCTTTCAACCCTGCATTCTCCATCCATTGTAGCAGCTGGGTGTGACGGATATGGGCGTCATCGCATGCGCCCACAAGCGATCCCAACGCAGAAAACACCTCAGGTAAACCGCGAAGAGCGATCAGCAGCTGTCCGCCGGGCTTGAGAACACGCATGACCTCCCGCAAAAACTCGCCGTTTTCCTGTACTTCTTCTTCGTTTTTCATTTGATAAAAAACGACGTTAAAGGCTTCCGCCCGCCACGGAATATCTTCCTTACGGGCAGAAAAAACTTCTGCGTCAGGAAGCATGGCACGGATCCCCCGTGCCGTTTCGGCATCGGAAGATACGCCGCAAGCTCTCAGGCTGAAACGCCTTGTGAGGTAGTGAAGCAATTTCCCGTCCTGGCAGGACAGATCCAGTATATGATCGTAATCGTCCACGATTGCCCACTGCGCCAGCGCTCTGGATGTGCCGTGCAGATATACATTGCGATCGCGCGCAATAACGCCAAGCAGCGATCTGTCCTGTACACGTTCGAGCATTTCGTTTCCTCCTACAAAAAAATAACCACTTTGTCCGACAACAAAGTGATTATATCACAATTCCGAAATAATTGCACTATATTTCGTAATATTTTTTTAATATATTTTCTGCAAATTCTTCATTTTTTCTTCAGCCCATGCAGCATATTCCCGTACAATCGGGGAAGCACTGTCTTTGTATGCGACAATCAAGGGCAAATACGCCTCGTTTCCGCTATTCCCTGCAGCCAGCAAGGCCTGTGCGATTACGCGGTTGCGAACGGCATAATTGCGTCCGTACATTTCACCGAAACGCTCCAGCGTTTCGTCGCTGCACAAAAGCAATTCCTCCAGTGTGAAGTCCGTTTCTTTCTCCATGCCGCGAAGCTTTTCAATATTTTGATTGGCCGGGCATACGCGCTGACAAACATCACAGCCGATCATGGCATAGGAGCCGCCCGATCCACCTACAAAATTACGCAAATGCAGCGGCATAGACTTTCCGCCGATCATATAGAAACGAATGCACTTTTCTTTTACAAATCCGTTTGCCGTAATGGCGCCGCCGGGGCAGGCTGACATGCAGCGTTTACAGCTTTCGCAGGAAAGCGTCGCTTGCTCCGGCGTTTCGTTTTCACCGGCGGGAACAACGTCAAGGCCTATCAGCTCCATGCAGAATTTGGAGCCAAGCGCTCTGTGATAATGCAGTGTATTCAATCCCTGCCGGAGTCCGCAGCGGGAAGCAATGTCCTTAAGACGCAAATTGCTGAGCACCCACGTTCTTATGCCCATTTCTTCAAAACGCCCGATCAGCTTTTTCATATCAGCATAGGAATCGTTTTTTGCAATATAAAAAGCGTCCGTCAATCCATTCTTCGGCCCATAGCTTTTGAGCAGGAGTACAAAGCATCGAACATCCGCCGGCGCATCGTCCTCGGATTTGGGCAAACAAAAGCAAGCCGCGGCAAATCCCATTTCCGCGGCCATGCTTTTGATATACGCTTTTGTGATCACTTGGTGCCAAAGAGACGGTCGCCCGCATCGCCCAGGCCGGGAATGATATAGCCATGGTCGTTGAGGCGCTCATCCATCGCGGCAACGTAAATATTGACGTCGGGATGATCCTTCTGGATGCGCTCCACGCCTTCCGGCGCAGCGATCAGGTTGACCAGACGGATATGGGTGCAGCCGCGAGCCTTGAGGAAACCGATCGCAGCGGAAGCGCTGCCGCCGGTAGCCAGCATGGGATCCAGAACAAACAGTTCTCTCTCGGTGGCGTCTTCGGGCAGCTTGCAGTAATACTCCACAGGCTGCAGGGTTTCAGGATCGCGGTACAGACCGATATGGCCGATCTTGGCGTTGGGAATCAGGTTGGTGATGCCGTCCACCATACCAAGGCCGGCGCGCAGAATGGGAATGATACCGATGGGCTTGCCTGCCAGCATATTGACGGTGGTCTTCTGGATGGGCGTTTCGATCTCAACAGGTTCTACAGGCAGATCGCGGCTGACTTCATAAACCATCAGCATGGCGATTTCGTCCAGCAGTTCACGGAACTGCTTGGTGCCCGTTTCCTTCTGGCGCATGATGCTCAGCTTGTGCTGAATCAAGGGATGATCGAATACATATACTTTGCTCATTGGTTCCTCCCTGATACTTTCATTTTGTGTTTGCACACAATCTTTTTTCATTAAAATATTATAATCAATAATTCGTGTTTGTGCAACAGTTTTTTCTTTGCAATCCGCAAATTCTGTCCCCTCTTTTCGGTCTTTTCCCTTGACAGGCAAGCCTTTCATCCTTATAATAAAATGGCGTTGATTGGGACAAGTAGCAAGGATCAGCCTTTTTAAGAGAGCCGCCGGCAGGTGCGAGACGGCAAAGGCCCCGCGTGAATACACCCATGAGCCCGTCGCTGAAGGGAAACTGTGTAGGCGAACGCCGGTGCGCCGGTTACAGCGCCGAGGTTTTATACCTCATGAGGATATATGTGCAAGCATATATCAAACGGAAGTGGTACCGTGGTTATTCAGCCGCCTTCCGGTCACAGGACCGGAGGGCGTTTCTTTTTACTACAAGGAGGCTATTATGACGCAGACCCCTCGTTTTGCCAAGCGTATGGATGGCATCACCGGCAGTGCCATCCGTGAACTTTTCAAAATCACTGCCCGCCCCGGCGTTATTTCCTTCGGCGGCGGTAACCCCTCCCCCGCCGCACTGCCCGATGAGATCGTCGCGGATATCTCCCGCGAGCTCGTGGCCGGCAACGGCAAAGTGCTTTTGCAGTACGGCATGACCGAAGGTCTGCCCGCCCTGCGCGAAAGTCTTGTTCCCTACATCGAAAAGGAATTCGGCGTCAAAACCACCGCCGATCAGATTCTGCCCGTCACCGGTTCCACGCAGGCTTTCAACCTGCTGATGGATGCCTATACCGATCCCGGTGATGTGATCCTCACCGAAGATCCCACCTTCCTGGGTGCTACGCAGGCGATGGCTCTGCATCAGCTGAAAATCGTCCCCGTGGAATGTGACGATGAAGGTCTGAAGACAGACGCGCTGGAAGAAGCCATTCTCAAGTATCATCCCAGGATGCTCTATACCATCCCCACCTTCCAGAACCCCACCGGCGTCACCATGCCTTTGGAACGCCGCAAGAAGATCGCCGAGCTGGCCGAAAAGTACGATCTGCTGGTAGCCGAGGACGATCCCTATCGTTCCCTGCGCTATACCGGTGAAAGCCTGCCCACCATCAAATCCTTTGACAAGTCCGGCAAGGTGGTGCTGATGGGCAGCTTCTCCAAGGTCATCTCCCCCGGTCTGCGCGTAGCCTTCATGGTTTGCGAGCCCGTGCTGCTGCGCAAGTGCACCATCTGCAAGCAGTCCGACGACCTGCACACCGCCAACCTCAACCAGGCCATCGTAGATGCCTATCTCCGCCGCGATCTGCTGACCCCGCACATTGAAAACATCAGCAAGAACTATCGCGCCCAGATGGAAGAAATGCTCTCCTGCCTCAAGAATGTCCGCGGCATTGAGCATTACACCAAGCCCGAAGGCGGTCTGTTCATCTTCTGCTATCTGAAGGAAGGCGTAAATGCCACCGATATGCTGATGAAGGCTGTTGAAAAGGGCGTTGCCTACGTGCCCGGCACCTATTTCTACCCCAACGGCGGTCACGAAAACACCCTGCGCCTTAACTTCTCCAACTCCGATATCCCCACCATCCGGCGCGGTATGGCCCTGCTGGATGAATGTCTTAAATAACTAACAACTGTCAGGAGGAAATCCCCATGCACATTCTCGATACACTCAAGGAACGCGGATTCATTGCGCAGGTCACCTTTGAAGATGACCTGTACAAGCAGCTCGAAAAGGAATCCACCCCCTTCTATGTAGGCTTTGACCCTACGGCCACCAGCCTGCACTTCGGTCACTTCATTCCGATTATCGCCATGGCTCACATGCAGCGTGCCGGCCACAAGCCCATCGCGCTGGTAGGCGGTGCCACCGCCATGATCGGCGACCCCTCGGGCAAGACCGATATGCGCAAGATGATGACCATCGAAACCATCGACAACAACGTAGCCTGCATCAAAAAGCAGATGTCCCGCTTCATCGAGTTCGGCGATGACAAGGCGCTGATCGTAAACAACGCCGACTGGCTGCGCAACGTGGGCTATGTTGATTTCATCCGTGATATCGGCGCTCACTTCTCCGTCAACCGTATGCTCACCGCCGAATGCTACAAGCAGCGTCTGGAACGCGGTCTGACTTTCCTTGAATTCAACTATATGCTCATGCAGAGCTATGACTTCCTTCAGTTGTTCAAGCGCTACGGCTGCCGTCTGCAAATGGGTGGCGACGATCAGTGGAGCAATATGCTGGCCGGTGCCGACCTGATTCGCCGCAAGGAACACGAAGACGCCTACGCCTGCACCTTCAAGCTGCTGATGAACCACGAAGGCAAGAAGATGGGCAAGACCGAAAAGGGCGCGCTGTGGCTGGATGCCAACCTGTGCTCCCCCTATGATTTCTATCAGTACTGGCGCAATGTTGATGACGCCGACGTAAAAAAGTGTCTGGCGCTGCTCACCTTCCTGCCCATGGAAGAAGTCAACCGTCTGGGCGCCCTGCAGGGCGCGGAGATCAACGATGCCAAGAAGGTGCTTGCTTACGAGTGCACCAAGCTGGTACACGGCGAAGAAGAAGCCCTCAAGGCGCAGCAGGCTGCCAGTGCGCTGTTTGGCGGCGGCGGTGCCATGCAGGATGTGCCTTCCTTCGAAGTCACCCGAGATCTGCTCTCTGCCGACGGTCGTCTGACCACGCTGCTCAACTCCTGCGGTCTTTGCACCAGCCGCGGCGAAGCCCGCAAGCTGGTTCAGCAGGGCGGCGCCACCGTGGGCGACCAGAAGATCACCGATATTGACTACGTCATCACCGCCGATATGATCGGCACCGACGGCCTGCTTCTGCGCAAGGGCAAGAAGAGCTACTGCCGTCTGCTGCTCATCTGATGGCACTGACCAGCTATAAAACAATAAAACAGGCTGCAAGTGACGAATTCATCGTCAACAAGAGCCGCTTTATAGGCTATGCCTCCCCCTGTAAAACCGAGGAGGAGGCATTAGCCTTTTTGAAGTTGATCCGTGAGAAGCATCGCGACGCCACCCATAACTGCTACGCCTATGTCATCGGTGAAAATGCCGGCATCATGCGTTACAGCGATGACGGCGAACCCGGGGGCACAGCGGGACTTCCCATGATGGAAGTACTGAAAAAGCGGGAGGTGGTAAACTGCTGCGTGGTCGTTACGCGCTACTTCGGTGGTATCCTCCTTGGTGCAGGCGGACTTGTCCGCGCCTACTCGCAGGGCTGCGCCGTTGCACTGGATGCCGCGCAGGTATCGGTGATGGAACTGACCCAGCGGTATCTGTTCGATATTCCCTACCCCATGTGGGATAAATTCAATTATGCGCTGCAGTCTCTCCCCGTGATCCTCGAAAGCGCCGATTATCAGGCGTCGGTGGAAGCGTCCATCCTTGTGCGTGAAAAGGATGCGGAAAGCTTCCTTAAAACCATTACAACGCTGATGGACGGAAGAGAGGATTATCTTCTGACAGATGAGGAATTCTATCCATGGCCTGAAGCATGAAAAAAGCTCCGGAGTGATCCGGAGCTTTTTATATTTACAGCACAAACTTTTCAATCGCTTTGGCTACGCCGTCATTTTCATTGGTATCCGTCACGTAATCGGCGCAGGCTTTCACATCTTCGGGAGCGTTTCCCATAGCAACGCCAAGTCCTGCAGCCTGCAGCATGGGCACGTCGTTGAAATAATCTCCCAGCGTCATCACTTCGTCCATTTGAATACCGTGCATAGCCGCCAGTCGTTCAACACCCGAGCATTTGTTGACGCCTTCTCCCATGATCTCAAAGCAGTTTCTGCCGGAGGTCGTCACATAAATGCCTTCAATTTTTTCAAGATCACAAGCGAGCTTCCCGTAGATATCATCAGGCAGTCGTCCCACATAGAATTTCAGCGCATTACCCTCCGCCGCCGTTTTAGCAATATCTTTGACATCACTGCTGAAGCCAAGGCCGTAATTCTCCGTCAAAACAGGATGGTTCCAAAAGGTTTTCAAGTGCGTCGTTCCTTCACGGCTCGCGGTAATCAGCCCGGGAGCAAAAACGCAATAGTATATCCCGTATTCCTGCAAAAGAGCGTTGACCGTCAAAGCAGTTTCTGCGGGAATAGGAAAGGCATCAGTGATCTTCTTTTCGTTGTCATCCCATATACTGGCGCCGTTTGCACCGATTACGGGACAACCGATGCCCGCCTCATGCATTTTCATAGCGCCAAACTGAGAAAACCGTCCCGAACACACGGCAAATATAACGCCCTTTTGCTGTGCCGCTTTGATGGCTGCGGCATTGCGGCTTGCAATCTTCAGTTCTTTGTTAAGAAGCGTTCCGTCCATGTCGGAAGCGATCAGCCGAACGTCTGGCATCTTTGGTATCCTCCCATTATTCGAAAGGCGCTTTGATCTTAATCTCCACTCCGTCAGCGGACGGAAGCTTTCCGCAGGTATCGATCTTCAGCCGTACGGCACAGAGCATCAGTTTATCGCAGCCGTACTGCTTATTGAATTCGCGGTCGCCGTAAACGTCATCCCCCAGCAGAGGATGTCCCAGATGCGCCATGTGCGCCCTGATCTGGTGGGTTCTGCCTGTATGCAAAAGCACGCGCAGCAGCGTTTTATCCCCTGCTCGCAAAACAGCGTACTCCGTTACGATCTTCTTTGAATCCTTTGATTCTCTCTCCGAAACGCGCACCCGTCCGCGCTGGGCATCTTTTTGCAAATAGGCCGTTTTTACAGCGGAAGCAGGCTTGGGCGTGCCATGCACAATGCAGCGGTATTCTTTCTCCCCTGAATGCAGGGAAAACATTTCTTTCAGCGCTACTTCTGCCATATCGTTTTTGGCCAGCACGATCAAGCCGCTGGTGGCGTTGTCAAGGCGATGACACATCCGCGGGACAAAATCACCCTTGGCATACAGTTTCGCCCAGTCAAGCACCGTCATGCTGTTATAGCGATCAATATCCGTACTGACGCCCGCAGGCTTGTTGAGAACAAGAACGTCTTCATTCTCATATTCCACGGGAATCTTCATTTCAAAAGGTGTAAAAATGCATATCTCCGCGCCGGCGTCAACAGGCTCGTCCTTGGAAATGCGCACCCCTTCCATTTTTACGTCGCGCTTTTTGAAAGCGTCGCGCAACGCAGAAGGCGAAAGCAGCGGAAAAGCACGCTGCACATAGCGCCAAGCAGTCATTTCGCCCATATTTTCAGGCACCGTTACAGAGTATTTAAACACGCTCTTCCCTCCTTTTCCCTACCATTATACCGTATCTGTCAAGCCGTCATCTGAAAAAGAATCCCGCAGCAATGCATCCCGCAACCCAGGCAATCAGCGATACGGGAATAATATATCTGCTGTCCCTTACCTCGGCAGCGCCCAGATACAAGGCGCAGGTGTAAAACACTGTTTCACCCGATCCCATCATGGTGCTTGCCAGCAGCCCCGTACGGCTGTCGGCTCCGTACTGCGCCAAAGTATCGGACAAAACCGCCAGTGCCGCAGAGCCTGAAAACGGCCTGATCAGCAAAAGCGGCGTTACGCCTTCCGTCAAGCCAAGAAAACCCATGGCAGGGCTCATCAGACCGTACAGTTTTTCAAGAAAACCGCTGTCGCGCATCACATGAATGGCCACCAGCATCGACGCAAGATAAGGCAAAATATGCACTGCCGTTTCAAGCCCCTCTTTCGCTCCGGATGCAAAAGCCTCATATATGTTCACTTTACAAATGTAACCCGCCGCCACAGCAAACGCCAGCACCCAGAGGATCATCGGCTTTTCCTCCGTTCACACAGTTTGCATAGAACGATGCCAACAATACACGAAACGCTTGTGGAAATCAGCGTTGGGAAAACAACAGCCAAAGCTTTTTTGCTTCCTGCCGCGTAACGCATAGCAACCACCGTGGCGGGAAAAAGCTCGATGGCCGTTGAATTGAGCACCAGCAAAAGGCAAAGTGCCGCCGGTGCGCTTGCACGTTTATCCGGATTGAGCAGCTTTGACGCCTTCAGTCCCATGGGCGTTGCCGCATTGCCCATTCCAAACATATTGGCGGACAGATTCATTGTAACAGCACCAAGAGCTTCATCGCTGATTTCACTTCCAAAAAGCTTTCTCAGCGGCTTTTTGAGCAGCCCCACAGCAGCTCCCGTCGCCCCGGCTCTTTCAAGGATCTGTGTAATCCCACCGAAAAACATAAAAGCTCCGCACAGTTCAAGCACTGTCTCCAGCGCTTCTCCCCCTGCTGCCAAAGCGCTTTCCGCCGCCTCTGCAACATTGCAATTTATCACGGCATACGTAAATCCTGCAAATATCATCACAAAAAACGCTCTGTTCATTCCATCACCTTTCATTTCTAAATGAAAATATTTTGTAAACAGAATAAAATATTATTGACATCCTTGCAACGATGTCATACAATACAATTACTTACAATCCAATGTCCTGATTTTGCAAAGGAGGCCTGTATATGAAATCTACCGGCGTCGTCCGTAAACTGGATGAGCTTGGACGTATTGTCCTTCCTATCGAGTTGAGACGAACTCTCGACATTTCTGTACGCGATACGTTGGAAATCTTTGTAGAGGATGACAAGATCATTCTCAAAAAGTATCACCCCGCCTGTATTTTCTGCAGTGATGCCCGTAACGTAAGGCCCTTCATGGGGAAGCTGGTTTGCAGCAACTGCCTTGAGCATCTTAAGTCACGCACCTGATTTCCGTTCCATATCTATGGCTCTGAACAGGCTTGTATGCATCTAAGCAGATCAAAACAACATTAGTCCGCTCAATTAACAAGCCCTCCGTCCGACTAAGTCGAACGGAGGGCTTTTCCTGTGCCAATAACTATTTTGACATACGGATCAGGTATTCTGTTGTGTCTTCTTCAAGCTTTTTTTCGTTTGTTCTTCTGAATCCATGCCTCTGATAGAAAGCGATGGCCCGCTCATTCTTATCAAGCGCCCACAAACGATTTGCGCCGCAAACGTCCGTGGCGAAACGCAGCAATTTTTCGCCGATGCCTCTTCCCTGCAGCGCAGGCTCGACAAACAGCTTTTCAATCTCTTGCCGGTCCACGCGAACAAAGCCTTTGACGACGCCGTCGTCATATACCCAGGTGTTTGCAAGGTATTTCCTGCATTCTTCTATTTGCTTCAAAACCTGCAGTTCGCCGAAATAGAATGCATCGTTTTGAAAGATGGGATAAAAGCCGAGGCGGTAATTGAATATCTCGATCTCTGCGATTCTGGACAGATCCTCGTCCTTTGCGCATCTTATGTTCTTCATACGCCGGCTCCCCCTCTCAGTCACAGATCTTTTCAAATTCCAGCCGATCATCCACCGTTTTTGCCCGCACCTTGTCGCCGATTTTCAGATTGCCTGCAATGATTTCCTCGCTCAAAGCATCCTCCACCATCCGCTGAATGGCGCGGCGAAGGGGTCTTGCACCGAAATGCGCATCATAACCTGCCTTGGAAAGGCATTTGACCACATCCGCATCGTATTCAAGGCGGATACCCAAGCCCTCCAGCCGTTTGCACATCTGCTTGAGCATAAGTCCCGCAATTTCATGAATCTCAGCTTCAGTCAGCGCATGGAATACCATGATCTCATCCACGCGGTTGAGGAATTCGGGACGGAAAACGCGCTTGAGCTCTTCCAGAACACGCATTTTCATGCTTTCATAATCAGCTGCGCCCTTGGCGCCGCCAAAGCCCATCACGCGGCCTTCGTTCGCCGCATGAGCACCTGCATTGCTGGTCATAACGATGATGCAGTTGCGGAAGCTAACGACACGCCCCAGATTATCGGTGAGCCTTCCGTCATCGAGAATCTGCAAAAGCATATTGAATACATCGGGATGGGCTTTTTCAATCTCATCAAAGAGCACCACGCTGTAGGGCTTGCGGCGAACGGCTTCGGTCAGCTGACCGCCTTCGTCATAGCCCACATAGCCCGGAGGTGCGCCGACCATGCGCGAGACCGTATGCTTTTCCATGTATTCGCTCATATCAAGGCGGATCACGGCGTTTTCATCCCCGAACATCGCTTCCCCCAAAGCACGGCAAAGCTCGGTTTTGCCAACGCCCGTGGGGCCGAGGAAGATGAACGAACCGATGGGGCGTTTGGGATCCTGAAGACCCGCCCGGGCACGGCGAATAGCACGGGAAACGGCAGATACCGCTTCTTCCTGACCGATCACGCGCTCATGCAGGATCTTTTCAAGCTGCATCAGCCGTTCGCTTTCCCCCTCGGTCATCTTCTTGACAGGGATCCCCGTCCACGAGGAAACCACATGCGCGATATCCTCCTGGGTGACGGTATCGCCGCTGCTCAGCTTCATCCGCTCCCACTCAGCGCGCTTTTCATCAATCTCGACACGAACGGAATGTTCATCATCACGGAGACGTGCGGCACGTTCGTAATTCTGCTGGTCAATGGCCTCCTGCTTTTCTCGCACAATACCGTCAAGCCGCAGCTGCTGCTCTTTCAGATCGGGCGGAGCGGTAAACGAATGAATGCGTACACGGGAAGCTGCTTCATCCATCAGGTCAACCGCCTTATCGGGCAGATAACGATCGGTGATGTAGCGATCGGACAGCGTGACCGCCGCCTGCAAGGCGTCATCGGTAATACGAACACGATGATGCGCTTCATATCGATCCCGCAGACCGCGAAGAATCTCCACCGCTTCTTCCGCCGTGGGTTCGTTGACGGTCACAGGCTGGAAACGGCGGGAAAGCGCCGCATCTTTTTCGATGTGCTTGCGGTATTCGTCCAGCGTCGTAGCGCCGATGCACTGCAGATCGCCTCTTGCCAGCGCAGGCTTTAAGATATTGGCGGCGTCCATGCTGCCTTCCCCCTTGCCGGCGCCGATAATATTCTGCAGTTCGTCAATAAAGAGAATGACGTCGCCCGCTTCCAGCACTTCATTCATCAGATTTTTCAATCGTTCTTCAAACTCGCCGCGGAACTTGGTGCCCGCCACCAGCGCGCCTACGTCAAGGGAGATCAGCCGCTTCCCGACCAGCGTTTCGGGGATATTTCCGGCGATAATACGCTGGGCGAGACCTTCGGCTACAGCTGTTTTGCCAACGCCGGGCTCGCCGATCAAGACGGGATTATTCTTGGTGCGGCGAGAGAGGATCTGTACGATGCGCTCAATTTCCTGACTTCTTCCGATCACGGGATCCAGTTCGCCGGCCTGCGCCCGCTGCGTCAGATCGGTGCCGTATTCCTCCAGCGCCGAGTGCTCTCCGCCTTTTTTATCTTCCCCCGGTTTGTTCACCGTCTTTTCGCTGTGAAGCTTTTGCAAAACGCTTTTGCGCAGCTTTTCACGGTCGCAGCTGGGCGTTGTGAGAATACGCGCCGCCACGCCTTCGCTTTCGCTCAAAAGTGCCAGCCACAAATGTGCGCTGGTCACGTAAGGATGCCCCAGCCGCTGTGCTTCGCGGACGCTGTTTTCCAGAAGCTTTTTGGCTCTGGGCGTCAGTTCCATGGGGTTTTGCAGGCCCGTTCCCTGACCGATGAAAATACGGATCGCAGAGCGAACGGCGTCCTCCGTCATGTTTTCGGGCAGTTCGGGAACATCATCCCTTGCCTGCGTAATGAGCGCTAACAGCATATGCTCCGTACCCACATAGGAATGTCGCATATTCTGCGCTTCCTTTTGAGCAACGGACAGCACACGCTGCGCTCTTTCGTTAAATTTTGCATAAATCGCCATTTAATTCCCTCCATTCAGAAGAAAACGTACACGCTGCGCGCGGAGCATATCGACGTTTTGCAGCTGATTCTCTTCCTGATCACAGGGCGCCTTGCCGCAGGCAAGCTCCCATAGATCCGAAAGCGCTTCTTCATCCATTTCAAAAGCATCGATCGCTGCGCCAAGCGTCAGCATCGACCACAGATGCCGCGCATCCGGGATCGTTATTTTTCTGGCATATTTAGCGACGCCCAAAGCGCGCCAGACAGCATCATAAACCGATTCATCCGCTTTCTCACGGGCAGTCGTACGGAAGCGTTCCTCAACAGCCGTCAGGATCTTGGCTGACTGCATCACTTCGTTTATATATTCTCCCGCATCTTTCCCCATGCAAGCCCTGTTTTCAAGTATATACATCCCGCCCGGGATTTTCGCCTGTACGCCGCCGAAAGGACGCAGAATCACATTTTTCTGTGAAAGGGCAGCATTTGCCTTATCGCTTTGCCCTGTCATGCGCAGCATGGGCAGATGCAGCAGCGCCTGTACCGTCATTCCTTCTCCCGCATGGCAGGGATGAGCCGTAAGATAGCCGTATTCTTCATCTCTTGCAGGAATGCCCGTTTCGGAAAGGCCGGTTCGAACCGCGCTTGCCCGCTCCAGCGCCGCCTGAATATCGCTCTCATCGTATGCGGCAATCACCGCGTGATCTCCAAGTGCAGTTTGCACGCTGAGCGCTTCATCCATTCGCAAATACAAAACAGAATACGGCGCGGCAAAAGTATCGGGATGAAGCAACCCTTTTTCGGTCAGACGCCGACGGGTTTCGGCATTCAACGCGTGAGGAAGATAATAGGCGTAGGTATCTCCTGCGCGTTCCAGCGCCGCAGTGATTCTGTCCGTTGCGCGGCGGGCAACGGATTCATCGCGCTGTGCGGAGAAGGGAAGGTCGGCATAATTGAAATGAAGCCGTACGCAGGTTTGAAGCAGATAATCCTTCATGCCTGCTTTTCTCCTTCCTTCTGAACAAGTGCGTTGATGGCATCGCGCAGTTCGGCCGCGCGTTCATAATTTTCCGTACTGACAGCCTGCGCAAGCTCACTGCGCATCAAATCAATGCGCTTGTGTGATTCATCGGTCAGGCTTTCTTCTTTCACTTCCTGCGTATGCCGCTGCGTACCGCTCATCTTTTTGAAAATGTCCTCCGTCACGGGAGAAAACGCACGGTAGCAGGCTGCGCAGCCCATCCTGCCGGTTTTCTGAAGCATCTCCACCGTTGTGCCGCACAGGGGGCAAGCCTTGGCCTGATTCACCGCTTCCTCCGGCAGCGCATTGGCTATCGCCATCTGCACGCTGAGCGCATCGCCTCGGCGGATCATTTCGGCGCAGCGCAGGCAATAGCTGCGCATCACTTTTTTGCCGGAAAACAGCACCTGAAAAGAAACCTGTGCTTTATGTGAACCGCAGCTCTCACAGGTCATAGTCTTCCCCCCATTTTCCGCTTCCGGCCGGACGCTGCGCAATATTCAAAAGCATGCTGCGCAAAATGCGGGAACGCACGGCGTCTTTTACGCTTTCGGGAAGCGGAACGGAAAGAGCGGACGCCGACGTGGCGGCGATCATCAGCTCTGCATCTTCCTTGCCGATCACGCCGCGCTCATGAAGATTCAGGCACAAAAGCTGGGCTTCTCCCGCCGTAATACTTTCGCCGATGCGGTCACGAAGCAGATACTGCATATGCTCCTTGTCGCTTCTGACGATCCGTACGATGCGGATATATCCGCCTCCGCCTCTTTGACTACTGGTCACATAGCCGTGATCCGGGGTAAAACGGGTGGAAAGCACATAATTGATCTGGCTGGGCGCACAGTGAAAATACTCGGCAAGCTCGTTTCTTTTCAGATCGATGCCGCTTTGCTGTTCACCGCTCATCATTTCTTTGATAAACTGTTCGATTGCATCGCTTAAACGCATTTAAATCACTCCTGCAGTCAAAAATTGACTTACTTTGACCATTTAAATCGTATCATAATTTTCATCAAAAATCAACATCATTTTTTTACAGGCTATTGACATATCGGAGATGTTGTGGTTTAATCAATATCGTTCTAAATGTTTAGTAATCCTAAACTCACTTGTTCGGCTTAAAGTTTAGTTAAACTAAACGTCAGAAAGGAAGCATAGTGCAATGAATATCGGCGAAAGACTGCGCAGGCTGCGTATGCAGCGAAACCTCACGCAGGAAGAAATGGCCGACCGCTGCGAATTGAGCAAAGGCTTCATCTCACAGGTGGAGCGCGATTTGGCTCCCCCCTCCATCGCCACGCTGACGGATATGCTGGAATGCCTTGGCAGCGATCTGAAAACCTTCTTTTCCGCTGCAGACGAAGATGAAAAGATCGTTTTTGAACCCACGGATATGTTTGAAAAAACCGATGAAGAAAACCTTCGCGGCAGCATCGTGTGGCTGATCCCCAGCGCACAGAAAAATGAAATGGAACCCATCCTCGTCAACATCGGCCCCAACGGCGCTTCTCAGGAAATGCCGCCCCATGAAGGCGAAGAGTTCGGTTATGTGCTCTCCGGCTCTGTAATCCTCAAAATCGGGGATAAAAAGCACCGCATTAAAACCGGCGGCAGTTTTTGCATCCATCCCACCGCGCCGCACTGCCTGATCAACAACGGCAAGCGTCCCGCAAAGGTTCTGTGGGTCTCCACCCCGCCCAGCTTCTGATTGAAATTATTACTGTACAAGGAGTGACACGCCATGGAAGAATCTCCTCGCATGATTTATCTGGAGAACATTTCCAAAGAATATGACGGTGTGACCGTACTTTCCGACATCAATCTTTACATCCGCAAAAAGGAATTTGTAACGCTGCTGGGCCCCTCGGGCTGCGGCAAGACCACAACCCTTCGCATCATCGGCGGTTTTGAGTATCCCTCCACCGGTCGCGTCACTTTCGACGGCAAGGACATTACCAGCCTTCCGCCCTATAAGCGCCGCGTAAATACCGTATTCCAGAAATATGCCCTGTTCCCCCATCTGAATGTGCGCGATAACATCGCTTTCGGTCTGAAGCTCAAGAAAATGCCCAAGAACGAAATCAACAAGCGCGTAGACAAGATGCTGGACCTGGTCAACCTGTCCGGCTACGGCAAGCGCAGCGTGGATTCCCTTTCCGGCGGTCAGCAGCAGCGCATCGCCATCGCCCGTGCGTTGGTCAACGAACCCGAAGTACTGCTCCTTGACGAACCGCTGGGCGCGCTGGACTTAAAGCTCCGCAAGGAAATGCAGCTGGAACTCAAGTCCATGCAGCAGCGTCTGGGCATCACCTTCCTGTATGTGACCCACGATCAGGAAGAAGCACTCACCATGAGCGACAACATCGTGGTCATGAACGCCGGCCGCATTCTGCAGATCGGCTCTCCCAAGACCATTTACGACGAACCCAAGAACGCCTTTGTCGCCAACTTCATCGGCGAAAGCAACATCATCCGCGGCACCATGGTGCGTGATGAGCTGGTGCATTTCTGCGGCGTCGATTTCCCCTGTGTTGACGCAGGTTTTGGCAACGACAAGCCCGTGGACGTGGTCATCCGCCCCGAGGATATCGTCATCGTGGGCGAGGACATCGGCCAGCTTACCGGCACCGTCAAGAGCGTTCTTTTCAAGGGCGTTCATTATGAAATGATGATCGAAGCCGGCGGTTTCACCTGGAAGGTGCATTCCACTACCATGCAGCCCGCAGGCTCCCGCGTGGGCATCAGCGTGGTTCCCTTCAACATCCACATCATGCATCCCATGAAGGAGGACGAATCCAAATGATGGATCTGCAGCTCCCCGCATGGGCAACATGGGTGATGCTGGCAGGCCTTGCCGTATTCCTTGCGATGATGATTCTCTTCATTCGCCGCAATCACGGCATGAAACGCAGCCTGTTTGCTTCTCCTTACGCCCTGTGGATGGCGATCTTTACCATTCTGCCCTGCATCCTCATCGGCTATTATGCACTGACAGATGCAAGCGGCAAATTCACGCTGGATAATTTCCGTCACTTCTGGGACAGCAACTACGCCAAGAATCAGCTGTATGCCACCATGGGCGAAGCCGCCGCGCCTTTCATCAAGCGCGGTACCGTCAACGTCGATACGCTGATTTATTCGCTGTGGATGGCTTTCCTGTGCACGGTGATCTGCCTTGTGATCGGCTATCCCGCCGCACTTTTCATGGCAGACAGACAAATGAAGCTTGGCGCAACGCTGGTTGTCCTGTTCATCATTCCCATGTGGATGAACTTCCTCCTGCGCACCATCGCCTGGATGAGTCTGCTGGAAGATCAGGGACTGATCAACCGCGTGCTGCGCTTCCTCGGCTTTGAGGGCGTACAGCTGATGTATAATTCCGGGGCAGTGCTGCTGGGCATGGTCTATAACTTCCTGCCCTTCATGGTCTTCCCCATCTACAATTCCCTGAACAAGATGGATCCCAAGCTCCACGAAGCCGCGCAGGATCTGGGGTGCAATAACTGGAAAACGCTGTACAAGGTCACCATGCCCCTGTCTCTGCCCGGCGTGATCAGCGGCATCACCATGGTATTCATGCCTTCCGTTACCACCTTCTTCCTGCCCCGTATTTTGGGCGGCGGCAATACCATGATGTTCGGCGACCTGATCGAAAGCAAATTCCTGACCGAAGGCAACTGGAATGTGGGCAGCGCGCTGAGCCTCATTATGATGATCCTGATCATGATCAGCCTGGGCATTCTCCGCAAGGCCGACCCCGAAGGTGAAGGAGGAAGCATGATATGAGCAAATTCATCCGCTTTATCAAAAAATCCTACCTCGCCCTCATTCTTCTTTTCCTGTATCTGCCCATCGGCGTGCTGATCGTTCAGTCTTTCAACGCCGGCAAATCCCGCGCCAAGTGGGAAGGCTTTTCCCTGCACTGGTACGCCGATCTGTTTAAGGACCGTGCCATCATGGAAGCGCTGCAGGTGACTCTCGGCGTTGCCGTCATCGCCGCCATCGTTTCAACCGTTCTGGGCACGCTGGCCGCCATCGGCATCCACAGCATGAAAAAGCGTCCGCAGGCGTTTATGATGACGCTGACCAACATCCCCAACACCATGCCCGATATCGTCACCGGTATCTCACTGATGCTGCTTTTCATCTTCACCAAAGTCGAGCGCGGTTTTGTGACCATGCTGCTGGCGCATATCACATTTGACGTTCCCTACGTCATTTTGTCGGTACTGCCCAAGCTTAAGCAGATGAACAAGCACAGCTACGAAGCAGCGCTGGATCTGGGCGCGCCCCCCGTTTATGCCCTGTTCCATGTGATCCTGCCCGAGATCATGCCCGGCGTGATCACAGGCGCCATGCTGGCGTTTACCCTGTCGCTGGACGACTTCGTCATCAGCTATTTCACCACCAGCCCGCTGGTGCAGAACCTCTCCACCCTCATCTATTCCGCTGCCCGCCGCGGCATTGAGCCTACGCTCAACGCACTGAGTGCGCTGATGTTCATTGCGCTGCTCATCCTGCTTCTCATCGTCAACCGCCGTACGGCTGACAACAGCAAAAAGGCGTGACGCACGATATCCCCTATTCTTTAATCAGGAGGTATAGTCACTATGAAAAAGTTCCTTTCCCTTGTACTCTTGGTCATGCTGCTGATTCCTGCTTTTGCGCAGGCTGAAGGCACCGTCACCGTGTTCAACTGGCAGGATTACATTGACGAAAGCGTAATCGAAGATTTCGAAAAGGAAACCGGCATCAAGGTAAACTACGTCCGTTTCACCACCAACGAAGACATGATGGTGCAGGTGGACGCCAACCCCGGTCATTTTGACCTGTGCTTCCCCTCCGAATACATCGTTGAGCGCATGATCAGCCAGGACATGCTCTCTGAAATCAATTATGATCACATCCCCAACGCCAAGTACATTCTGGAAAATCTGCAGAATTCCACTTACGATCCCGGCAATGCCCACTCCGTTCCTTATATGTGGGGTACCGTCGGCATCCTTTACAACACCAAACTGGTGAGCGATCCTGTTGATTCCTGGGGCATCCTTTGGAATCCGAAGTACATGAAGAACGTCTTCATGCTGGATTCCTACCGCGACAGCATGGGCGTATCCCTGAAATCTCTGGGCTATTCCATGAACAGCGAAAACATCCTTGAGCTTGAAATGGCCAAAGAAAAGCTGCTGGAGCAGAAGCGCATCGGCACTCTGAAGGCCTATCAGGTGGACGAAACCAAGGATAAGATGGTCTCCGGCGAAGCCGCGCTTGCCGTCATGTGGTCGGGCGACGCCCTGTACGCCATGGATCTGAACGAGGATTTGGCCTACGCTGTTCCCAACGAAGGCAGCAACGTGTGGGTCGACTGCATGGTCATCCCCAAGAATGCCAAGAATAAGGAAAACGCTGAAAAGTTCATCGATTTCCTTTGCCGTCCCGACATCGCCCAGCGTAACTGCGAGTACATCTGGTATTCCAGCCCCAACAGCGGCGCCATCGCGCTGATGGGCGAAGATTACATCAGCAACCCCGCCATCAATCCCTCCGAGGAAACGCTGGCGCGCTGCGAATTCTTCCGCGATATCAAGGAGCCCTATCGCTCCATCTATGTAACGCTTTTTGAAGAAGTTAAGTCCGCCAAATAAGTAAATGATTGAGGTCACGCATGAAACGCATTCTGCTTATGATCTCGCTGTGTGCAATGCTGCTCTTTATGGGCAGCGTTGCCATTTGCGAGGGAGAATACCGTACGCTGAAGGTGAATCATTACGGCACAGACGTGCAGCTGCTGAAAGAGCGGCTTAAAAAGCTGGGGTATTTTTCCTCCGGCAGCAAGATCAACAATAAATTCACCGAGGATACCGCCGATCGCATCAGGCAGTTCGAAGCCGCCTGCGGTCTTCCTGAAACCGGCATTGCCACACCCGCGCTGCAATCCCTGCTCTTTTCCGATGACGCCGTCAGCAAGAAGACCGGCAAAAGCGCTTCGGGAAACACCCCCTCTCTGCCCGATACCGCGCTTTCGGATTACCGTGACGTCCGTGAAGGTGATAACGGTGATGACGTGCTTGCTTTTAAAAAAGCGCTGTACGATCTTGGCTATTTCACCGCAAAGGCCGAAACGGCAGCCTTTAACAGCACCATGACGAAAGCCGTCAAAGCACTGCAGAAGGACATTGGCATCGAGCAAACCGGCATTGCCACAGCCGAGCTGCAGAAGGCGCTTCTGACCGGCAGCGGTACTGTAGAGGGAAAGCCCCTCCCCACCCCCGCGCCTACGCCTACTCCCAAGCCCACTACCACGCCGCGCCTGCCCCAAAAGGCCGTTTCGCTGCCTGATTTGAATGACGAAGGTTTCCTCAGCGATGCTTCCGCAGCGCCTTTTGTGTATGCCGACCGCGACGACGGTCACTGGTATTACATCAGTCAGAACCTTTCCATTGAGATCGTGCGTAAATACACGCCGCGGCAGAATATCACCTGGTTTGAAACGGAAATCCGCTGCACGGCAGATTCCATGCCTCAGTCGCTGCTGGCGCAGGGAGCTAAAGAACCCGGTCATAATTTCGCCTCTCCCAAAGTCGTTGCCAATCAGTATGACGCCATCTTCGCTATCAGCGATGACTTCTACGGACACCGCTGGTACAACAAGATCACGCAGGGTATCATCATCCGCGACAGTGAAGTAAAAAGTGATAAAACGCTGCCCGCCAATACGAAAAAATGGCCTTATCTTGAAGTTCTCGCCCTCTTTGACGACGGCTCCCTGAAGGTCTACGAAAGTGACGAGCACACCGCCCAGGAATACCTCGCCATGGGCGTTACCGACACCTATGCCTTCGGCCCCATTCTCGTGCGTGACGGCGTGATTCCCGCTACTCTTTACGACAAATCCGTGGTCCGGTACACCGACGACGAACCGCGCATGGCCATGGGCTGCATCGAACCGTACCATTACGTCATCGTTTCCGCCAAGGGACGCACAAACGATTCCGACGGTGTTACCATGTCCTGGCTGGCAGAACGCATGAAAGCCCTGGGCTGTGAAAATGCACTGAATCTGGACGGCGGAAATACGGTAGCTCTGTACTTCATGGGCGATGTACTCAACAAAGTGGTCAACTCCACCTCCTACCGCGATATTTCCAGCATGATCGGTTTCCCCAAGCAATAAACATTCTCATCTTTTACCGGCTGATTGTATTGACAATCAGCCGTTTTTTTAATATAATGATATATGGCTGCTAACCCGCAAGCCAAAATGCCGGTGTGATGGAATTGGCAGACGTAGTGGACTCAAAATCCACCGCCAGCGATGGCGTGCCGGTTCGAGTCCGGCCACCGGCACCACCTTACCCCGCCTGCGGATCACGCAGGTGGGATTTTCTTTTTGAAAAAACAATCTGTAAGGAGACAGAAAAAATGGTTAAGGTAAACATCATTTCCGGTTTTCTCGGCGCAGGCAAGACCACGCTGATCAAAAAACTGCTGTCCGGCGCCATGAAAGGCGAAAAAGTCATCCTGCTTGAAAATGAATACGGCGAAGTCGGCGTTGACAGCGGCTTTATGAAGGATGCGGGCATCACCGTGACCGAGCTGAACTCCGGCTGCATCTGCTGCACGCTGGCCGGCGATTTCCAGAAGGCCGTGGACGAGCTGATCGAAACCTACCACCCCGACCGTCTGCTGGTTGAGCCCACGGGCGTTGGCAAGCTGAGCGATATCCGTAAAGCCGTGGAAGACGCCAAAGAACGCCATGAGCTTGAAATCACGGGCTGTGCCACCGTTGTTGACGCAGGCCGCAGCCGCGTATATATGAAGAATTTCGGCGAATTTTTCCTCGATCAGATCAAGAGCGCCGAAACCGTGATCTTCAGCCGCACCCAGTTGCTTTCCCCCGACCGCGTGGAAAAGAGCCGTCAGCTGGTAGCCGAGCAGAATCCCGCCGCGCGCATCATTACCACGCCCTGGGATGACATGGACGCCCAGCTCATTCTCGATACCATTGAGCATCCTGCTCAGCTGCTGACCATGGACGATATCGAGCATGAGCATCATCACCATCATGATCACGATGAAGAGTGCCACTGCCACGAGCACGAGCATCATCACCACCATGATCACGATGAAGAGTGCCACTGCCACGAGCATGAGCATGAGCATCATTACCACCATGATCACGATGAAGAGTGCCACTGCCACGAGCACGAGCATCATCATCACCATGATCACGATGAAGAGTGCCACTGCCATGAGCACGAGCATGAGCATCATCACCACCATGATCACCACCATGATCACGATGAAGAATGCCATTGCCACGAGCACGAGCATGAGCATCATCGCCATCATCATGAACATGGAGAGCATTGCTCCTGCGGCCATCACCACGGTCATGACGCCGATGAAATATTCGGCAACATCGGCGTTGAAACAGCCAAGCGCTTCACGGAAGAGGAACTGCGTTCCGCCCTTGAAAAGCTTTCCGATGAAGAGGAATACGGCCTGATCCTTCGTGCCAAGGGCATTGTGCAGACCGAAGACAACCGCTGGCTGCACTTTGACTACGTCCCCGGCGAAAGCAACGTCCGCTACGGCGCTGCCGATTACACAGGCCGTCTTTGCGTGATCGGCACCCATCTGGACGAGCAGGCACTGCGCACGCTCTTTGGCGTGTAACAGGAGGTTCTTATGCGGCTTCCCAATCAGATCGTTCCCATTTACATCGTTTCCGGCTTCCT
Source organism: Clostridia bacterium (assembly GCA_017549335.1). GTDB lineage: Bacteria > Bacillota > Clostridia > Christensenellales > Aristaeellaceae > SFMI01. Next base: position 46,241 of record JAFYVB010000029.1, read on the forward strand.
TGACAGCGGCAAGACCACGATCATCCGCAATATGCTGGAAGACGAAGGCTTTTCCCGCGGTCAGAAAACGCTGATCGTTGTCTGCGAAGAAGGCATGGAAGAGCTGGACGAAACTGCCCTTGCCAAACAAAATGCCAAGGTGCATATCGTTGACAGCGTTGAAGAAATGACGCCCTCCCTGTTTGTGGATCTCAACAAGCAGTACAAGCCCGAGCGCGTGATCATCGAATACAACAGCGTATTCACCTTCGCCAAGCTCAACACCATGCAGCTGCCTTCCGCCTGGGAGCTGGTTCAGGTCATCTGCACCGTTGACGCCAAAACCTATGAAAACTACATGGTCAATATGCGCCAGCTGATGACCGATCCCATGCAGAATTCCGATCTTATCCTCTTTAACCGCTGCGAGAATGAGATGCCCATCAGCGTCTGGCGCCGTCAGATGCGGGCGCTGAACCCCAACACCACCATTCTCTTTGAGTTCACCAACGGTCACAGCGATGACGGCGTTTCCGACGAGGATCTCCCCTACGATATGAAGGCGGACGTCATTGAGATCAAGGATGAGGACTTTGGTGTATTCTATCTGGACGCCATGGAGCATCCCGACCGCTATGACCGTAAAACGCTGCGTTTCAAGGGACAGGCTTTCAAGGATCCCTCTCTGCCCAAAGATTTCGTGCGTTTTGGCCGTTATGCCATGACCTGCTGCGCCGATGATATCGCCTGCCTCGCCTTTGTGATGCGCGGTGACGTCAAGCCCGACAGCAGTAAATATTACACCCTTACCTGCCGTTCGGAATCTGTATTCAACAAAGCCCAGGATCACGATATGGTCGCTTTGATGCAGCTTGAAGTCTCTCCCGCAGCGGCTCCCAAGGATAAATACGTCACCTTCGGCTGATCTTTGAAGGTTTTTGCAAAAAATACTTGTATTTATCCCATTTATGTGGTATCATATCTTGCACTGATTTCTAGGAGGTTACTCACCATGAATGCTTTCCAGGTTATTTTGAACATCGGCCTGATTCTCGCTTCCATCGCCATGATCATCACCGTTCTGCTCCAGAGCACCGAATCCGACGGCATGGGCGCCATCTCCGGCAACAATGACAGCTTCTTCGGCAAGAACAAGAACGCCGCTTTCGAAGCCAAGATGGCTTTGGGCACCAAGATCTCTGCCGTTGTGTTTGTTGTTTTCGCTCTGCTGATGGTCATCCTCGGCTGATTTGGAACATCGACATTCAAAGAACCTTTATATGCACAGCAGTTTGTTTTGCTGTGCATATTTTTATGCGGAGGATAAATGATTTATAAACTGCTCGCGCTTGCTCTCATGGCTGCCTTTTATGCCTGTTATTTCGGAAAAGCAATCTCCCAACGCAAAAAAGGCGTTTCCACCATGCATCTGGGCAGCGGAAAAAGCGGCGCCGTCCGTTATGTTGAATACGGCGTTCTCTTTGCCAGTATTCTGACGCCCGTTGCGGAGCTTGTAAGTATCTTCAGCGATTCATCACTGCTCCCCTCCTGCTTCCGGTGGCTCGGCATATGCCTGGGCACTATAGGCGTTTCACTTTTTGTTACCGCTATGCTCACCATGCGCGACAGCTGGCGCGCAGGCGTTGCCGAGACCGATCAAACCGATCTTGTCACCGGCGGCATCTTCTCTGTCAGCCGTAATCCTGCGTTTCTGGGCTTTTATCTTCACTACGTCGGTATTCTTTTGACGTTCTTCCATCCTGTTTTGCTGATCGTCACGCTGTTTGCCGTGTGGATGTTCCATCTGCAAATTACCAAAGTCGAAGAGCCTTTCCTCCATAATGCCTTTGGCGACGATTACGCAAACTATGCAAAAAAGGTCTGCCGCTATCTCGGAAGAAGATAAACCGCCCCGCCCCTTGCACCCTTCCCCCTTTTGTGGTATAATCTCCCTCGGCGTACACCGCAGTTTCAGCAGAACATCGTATCTGCCCTTAATCGAAAGGTTTCAGCCGCCCTGACGAGGGTTATAACGTATTTGCGCCCGTAGCTCAGTAGGATAGAGCGTCCGCCTCCTAAGCGGAAGGCCGTGGGTTCGACTCCCGCCGGGCGCGCCAAAATGCCGTAAACAAAAAGGTTTACGGCATTTTAATTTTGTTTCTTTTATTGTACGAGATAGTCCAAAAGCTGCCGGATATTCTTCTTGCCAAACGTGACCCGATCGTCATTGACCACCAGACACGGAACGCTCATAACGCGATAGCGTTCCTTTAGTCCTTCAAAACGAGCGATATCGTATACTTCGGCGGTCACATGGGGATTGAGCGCCGCGATGTGCTGCGCTGCCACGACCAGATCAGGGCACATGGTACAGGAGAGAGAAACAAGCACCTTCATGTGCAAAGGCTTATCCAGTGCAGAAATGGCTTGTCTCACCTCTTCATCCAAGGTTTGTCCCGGTCCGGCAGCATTGTACAACCCCAGAACAAAGGAAGTAAATTCATGTCCGCCGGGAACTCCGTGAAAGGCAAGGCCCGCAGGCGTTCCATCAGAATGGCGTACCTGTACGCAAGGAGCAATCTCCGCATTGGCATTTCGGTCAACAACGTCCACGGTCAGTTTGTCCGTCATCTCTTTAAGCGCGGTAATGTACCTTTCCAGTTCCGCAGAGGCAGAACTGCCGTCGAGGAACAGCGCAAGCTGCACAGGGCGCTCCATCCGATCAAAAACCGCAGCAAGCTGCTGACGCATTTCCGGGGTGAACATGGAGTTATCATGGGAATCGCCCGCCTTCACCGCAGAGGGAAATTCCTTTTTCACCGGGGTCGGTTGCTTGGGTTGGATCCCGGTCTTCCGCTGCATGGCGGCAGCGTATTTCTCCAGCTCCGTGGCAGCCAGCGCACCGTCGCCGATGGCGGTCACCACCTGCCGCAGGGGCTTAATGCATACGTCACCCGCCGCGTAAACACCTTCCGCACTGGTTTTCATCGAGCCGTCAGTGCGGATATAGCCCTGCTCATTCAGCTCCACAAGGTTCTTTACCAGGTCGGTAGCCGGCTCATATCCCGCAAAGACGAACACACCGAAGGGCTCGCCGTTTTCACTGCGATATTCGGTCTCTTCGCCGGTTTGCTTATTCCTCCATCGGGCGTAAGTCAAACCGCTCTCACCTGAGACCTCCTCGAGCACAGAGTTGGTTATGAGGGTGATTTTCTCATGTTTGCGAGCAGGTTCTGCAGCGGCTTGCGCACAGGTAAAGTCTGCCCCTTTCATCAGAACAGTCACATGGCGCGCGAATTTGGTCAGAAAGACGCTTTCTTCCGCTGCTGCAAAACCGCCGCCTACCACAAAAACTTCCTTGCCGGTGAAAAACTCACCGTCACAGGTGGCGCAATAGGCAACACCGCGGCCCTTATATTCCTCTTCCCCTTTGAAACCTACTGCGCGTGGACGGGCGCCGGTAGCCAGCAGCACGCCGAAGCAGCGGAAATCACCGCGTCCGGTATGAACCGTCTTTATGTCGCCGATCAGGTCAAGGCTCTTGGCTTCCGTCAGTAAAAATTCCGCGCCAAAGGCTTCCGCCTGCTGACGCATGGTTTCCGTTAACTGTTTCCCGCCGGTTTTGCCGATACCGGGATAGTTTACCACCTCGTGGGTAATGGTGATCTGCCCGCCAAACTGTTCCTTTTCCAGTACCAGCACACGATAACGGGCCCGTGCCAGATAAATGGCGGCGGTGAGCCCCGCTGGCCCGCCGCCGATGACAATGACGTCGTAGAAATTTTTGTTATCGCTCATCACAGCTGTCCCACCAGATCCAGGCTAGGCTTGAGGGTCTCCTCACCGGGCTTCCAGTTGGCGGGACACACCTGATCGCCATGGGCATGGACAAACTGGCAGGCCTGCACCTTGCGGAAAAGCTCCTCGGCATTACGGCCCACATTGCCCGCTGTAACCTCATATCCCACGATCTTGCCTTCGGGGTTGACGATAAAGGTGCCGCGTTCCGCAAGACCGTCCGATTCAATCAGCACCTGAAAGTCCCGGGAGAGATTATGGGTGGGATCCGCCAGCATGGGATAGTTGATCTTGCGAATGCGCTCAGAGGCGTCATGCCACGCCTTATGAACGAAGTGGGTATCGGTGGACACGGCGTAGACCTCACAGCCTGCAGAACGGAACTGCTCATATTTGTTCGCCAGATCCTCCAGCTCCGTGGGACAGACAAAGGTAAAATCGGCAGGATAGAAAAAGAACACGCTCCACTTACCGAGAATATCTTCCTTGGAAATGAACTTAAAATCATTGCCGTGGTAGGCGTAGACCTTGAAATCGGATACTTCCTTGTTGATCATAGACATGGCAAAACCTCCTTAATATTTCCACAAGCTGTGCTGATTGCAAAACGCATAGACATCCCGAACCTCGTCCCCTTTGCACAGGGAAAACTTGGCCTTGGGTTTATCCGTCGGCTTCAGGTGAGCATACTGGATCACATGCTCTCCCTCCAGACAGATCCACTCAATGTAGTGTTCCTCCGTCATGGGATGCTCCACAGAACCCACCGTCACATGCACCGTATCGCCCTCCCGGCTGTACACGGGAATATGTTTTTCGCCGGACGCCTCTGTGGTGCCGGGCTCAAGGCGTCGCATCTTTTCGCCGCAGCACTTTACAGTCAGACCGGTATCCCGGATTATTGCCATGATATTACCGCAATGTCCGCACGTATAGAATTTTTGTTTCATGCAAATCCCTCCTTCTGCGTTCATTATGTCCTGTCCAAAAATAAATAATGCACGAAGATTTGGGCATCATAGCGGGTAGCAACTGCAAGGAGTGTGCTTTGATGAAAGAAGACAGGGCCTATCTGAAAGGATTCATCCCTTATGCACTGGCAGCATTGCTGATCAGTCTGGTAGGCGGATTTTCTGCTGTTCTGGGGCCTGCCTTTGTACAGGACCTAGGCATTGCTTACAACAATACCACCTGGACAGCGCTGGCGCAGGCCACGTCCACCGCAGCCTTCGCGCCCATTTTGGGCAAGCTGGGCGATGTATTGGGACGAAAGGTTACGCTGCTGGGAGGCATCATCATCTATACTTTGGGCAATGTCCTGGCGGCACTTTCATCTTCACTTGGAGTCATGCTCATTGCCCGTTTTATCGTGGGCGTAGGCGCCGCAGCAGTGGCGCCGGTAGTTCTGTCCTACATTGTCACGGAATTTCCGCCTGCCAAAGTTGCTAAAGGGTTTTCCATGTATATGCTGATTTCCAGCGCTGCCGTGGTCTTCGGCCCTGCGCTGAGCGGTCTGATCATCAGCGCATACGGTTGGCGGGCGATGGTCTGGGTTTGCGTAGCGCTGTGCGTTATTGTGTTCATTCCGTGCGCGCTTTCGGGGGACAAAAAGACGACGCTCCGCAAAAAGCTTGACCACTTTGACGGTTTGGGCGCAGTGCTGGTGCTGATTTTCTTCAGCCTGACGCTATGCATTCCTTCCTTCGGGCAGAACTTTGGCTGGAAATCGTCTGCCTTCCTTGTTGTGCTGGTCGCGGCGGTTATTGCATTCGTTGGACTGGTATTGGCTGAGTGCAGGGCCGTCCACCCTATCCTCCCCGGAAGCTTTATGCGGCGCCGCGCCTTCATTCTGAGCGTTCTGGCGCTGACGCTCACCCAGGGACTGATGCAGGCCAACATGACAAACACCATCATATTTGTAAATTACACTCAACCGACCAACGACGTGATCTCCGCTTATGCCATTTCAGTGATGTATCTGGGAATGTCTTTGGGCTCGGTTCTGCTGGGGCCTTTGGCAGACAGGTTTGAACCCCGAACGGTTCTGACCATCTCGCTGCTTTTAACGGGAATCAGCTGCGCACTGCTGCTTCTGTTTACGGCTGATGCCTCCCTACTGCTGCTGATGGCTTCACTGGGGCTTTTGGGCTTTGGTTTGGGCGGAAACGGCACCATCTTCATGAAAGTGGCGCTGAGCGATCTCCCCGCCGACAAAGCAGGCGCAGCCACCGGAACCTACGGCCTGTTCCGTGATCTCGCCGCGCCCTTTGGCGTGGCGGTGCTGGTTCCCCTGTTTACCAACAGCATTACCGACTACACAGCGCAGGGCATAACTGAAGCGGACGCTGCTGTCCGTGCCATTCACACACTGTCAGTGATCGAAATTATCTGTGTGGCCGCAGGCATCCTTGTAGTGCTGATGCTGCCCCGCATCCATCATGAAAGGAGACGTCATCATGCGTCTGAAAAATAAGGTGATCCTTGTAACTGCCTCTACGCGGGGCATCGGTCTTTCCATTGTAAAAGCATGCGCGAAAGAAGGCGCCATCGTCTGCATAGCAGCACGCAACCTTGAGAAAGCGCAAACCGTCGCCGATCAGCTCCATGCGGAAGGCGGACTCGTCCACTGTGTCTACAACGACGCAACCAAGCCGGAAACCTTTGTTTCCATGGTAGAAGACACCGTGCGGAAGGCCGGGCGCATCGACGTGCTGGTGAATAACTTCGGCACCTCCGACCCCGGAAAGGACGTGGACTTCTCCCGCACCGATCCGGAGGTATTCATGAACACCGTACAGTTGAATCTGCGCAGCGTATTCATGGCAAGTCAGGCAGCAGCGAAACATATGGCTTCGCAGGGCGGAGGCAGCATCATCAACATCTCTTCTGTCGGCGGCGCAGTGCCTGATATTTCCCAGATCGCCTACGGCACCGGCAAAGCAGCAATCAACTATCTTACCAAGCTGATTGCTGTGCATGAAGCAAAGCATCACATCCGCTGCAACGCAGTAATGCCCGGCATGACCGCAACCGAAGCGGTAACGCAGCATTTGAGTGATGATTTCAGATCTCTGTTTCTCAAACACATCCCGCTCAGCCGAATCGGTCAGCCGGAAGAGATCGCCGCGGCTGTCGTCTATTTCGCCGGCGATGAATCCGCCTATACCACCGGACAGGTTATCAGTGTATCCGGCGGTTTTGGCCTGGCAACGCCTCTGTACGGAGAATTATCCGGAAAGGACGAGCGTCGTTGATCCGATGGCTTCCCTTGGAAAAAGTTGTGAACAAAATAAAGCGGTATGCAGCCCGTGCAAGGTCAAGGGCACATACCGTTTTTTTCTTGGTTAAGAAAAATAATCGCCGTTTTTCCGGAAGCAAATTAATGTACGATAAGTTACCATATTATACATTGTCTGCAGTTAAAATCTGCAGTATCATTTTGATGGGTTGGTATGCCCTTTTCTCAATGAAAAAATGAGCCAAACCCATGATTTTACTGCCGCTTTCCTTAAAATACAACAGCATTGACAGGATGGTAACGAACCGCAATGGCAAAAAAAGTAGATCGCGCATTCCGACATGCCGCACTGCTATTGATTTATGATTCACTGGTGCTGACATCTATAATACTGGCACTTTCCCTGAGCGATGACGTGATTTTTTCATTTGACTGGTTTATGCCCAGCGTCATAACCGGTCTTGTCGCAATCATGGGAATGCGCTGTCTGTTCAAACTGTATAATGCAGTATGGCGCTACAGCAGTACCGCGCTCTATTTCCGTCTGCTGTTTGCAGATTTGTGCGGCGGCCTTATTTGGGCTGCAATCAATCAGTATTATTTGGATATCGTGGTGGTCTTCCTACACATTCTGTCCATCGTTGCCCTCAATACGCTGGTAACCATCGGCACAAGAATGTTCTACCAATATCTGTACGACTACAATTCAAAGGGCTCCCGGCTCGCCAATCTGCTGCGCAGAGTTGCAAAAGTATTTGGACGCCCCATTGAAATTGAGGCCAAAAACCACCGGGTCAACATCGCCATTTTGGGTGCCGGACGCGTCGGCGTCATGCTGGCGGAGGAACTGGTCAAAAACCCCTCTGCCATTTACCAGCCTTGCTGTTTTCTGGAGCACAGCAGTCAGAAAATCGGCCGCACCATAAACGACATTCCTATTCTCGACGAATGCAAGGTCACTCAGGCCACGCTGGAGGAATACGGCATCCGGGAGGTTGTATTTGCCATTCCCGGTCTGGATCCCTCCCGCAAACAGGAGTTGTACGAGCGCTATAAGCAAATGGGCTGCGAAATTAAGGTCTATGACTATGCAACCCCTCAGAGCGTCTCCGGCGGCAAGCGTCAGCTGCGCGAATTCAGCATTGAAGAGCTGTTGTTCCGTCAGCCCAAATCCTTTATCGAAAGCAGGACAGCCGACTACTACAAAGGCAAAACCGTGCTGATCTCTGGCGGCGGCGGTTCCATCGGAAGCGAGCTTTGCCGCCAGGTTGCCCAAATGGCGCCCAATAAAATCATCATTCTGGACGTATACGAAAACGGCGCGTACGATATTCAGCAGGAACTGAAGAACACCTACGGCAGCGAACTGAATCTGGTTGTGGAGATCTGTTCCGTCTGTGACAGAGAACAGATTAACAAGCTGCTTGATCACCATAAACCCCAGATCATCCTGCATGCAGCAGCCCACAAGCACGTGCCGCTGATGGAGCGCAACTGCATCGAGGCTGTCAAAAACAACGTATTCGGCACGCTGAACATGGTGGAGGCCGCGGAAGAACACGGCGTTGAAAAGTTCATCATGGTTTCCACCGACAAAGCGGTGAATCCAACCAATGTTATGGGCGCCACCAAGCGCATGTGCGAAATGATCGTGCAAAGCAGAACTGCCGGAAAAACCGCCTTCAGCGCTACACGTTTCGGCAATGTTCTGGGATCGAACGGCAGCGTAATCCCCCTCTTCAAGCGTCAGATCGCCAACGGAGGCCCGATCACGCTGACGGATAAACGCATCATCCGTTACTTTATGACCATCCCCGAAGCCAGCCAGCTGGTGCTTACCTCGGGCGCCATGGCAAAAAGCGGCGAGCTTTTCGTTCTTGACATGGGACAGCCCGTGAAAATTCTGCAGCTGGCCGAAAACATGATCCGTCTTTCCGGCTTTGAGCCTTACAAGGATATCAATATCGTGGAAATCGGCCTGCGTCCCGGTGAGAAGCTTTACGAAGAGCTGCTGATCAAGAGCGAAACCTTGAGCAAAACCGAAAACAGCATGATTTTCATCGAGCGCGATACACCCTGTACCGCCGGGGAAATCGCCGAAAAGCTTGAAATTCTTCAGCAGGCCATAGACACCGGCAGGAATTCCAGCGTACGCCGCGCATTGCAGCAGGTTGTTCCCACCTATAAAAATCCCGAAGAAATCAACACCCTTGCAGATCAGTCCGACGAAATGCAGCAGGTGTATACCGCCTGAAGACACTATATGGAAGAAAGGAACTTTGAAAAATGAAGCCTTTTGAAAAGAAAGTATGGCTGTCCTCCCCCACGATGCACGGGGATGAGCTGAAGTATATCACCGAAGCCTACGAAACCAACTGGATGAGCACGGTAGGTAAAAACATCAACGAAGTTGAGCGTCTTGCCTGTGAAAAGATCGGCTGCAAGTATGCTGTAGCGCTTTCCGCCGGTACCGCCGGTCTGCATCTTGCCATGAAGCTGGCCGGCATTCGTCCCGGTGATAAGGTATTCTGCTCCGACATGACCTTTGCCGCCACCGTGAATCCCATCGTCTATGAAGGTGGTGTGCCGGTATTCATCGACAGCGAACGCGACACATGGAATATGGATCCGGCCGCCCTCAAAAAGGCTTTTGAAATGTATCCCGAAGTCAAGGTCGTTGTGATCGTCAACCTGTACGGCGTACCGGCAAAGCTGGATGAGATTTGCGCCATCTGTGAAGAGCACAACGCCGTATTGATCGAAGACGCCGCCGAATCCATGGGCGCTACCTACAAAGGTCGTCAGACCGGCACCTTCGGCGCGTACAATGTGATCTCTTTCAACGGCAACAAGATCATCACCGGTTCCTCCGGCGGTATGCTGCTGACCGATGATCTGGATGCTGCAAACTCTGTACGCAAGTGGTCCACCCAAAGCCGTGAAAACGCCCCCTGGTACCAGCACGAAGAATTGGGTTACAATTACCGTATGAGCAACGTCATCGCCGGCGTTGTACGCGGACAGTTCCCCTATCTGGATGAGCACATCGCCCAGAAAAAAGCCATCTATATGCGCTATAAGGAAGGGCTGAAGGATCTGCCCGTATCCATGAATCCTTATATGGAAGACATCATGGAGCCCAATTTCTGGCTCTCCTGCCTGCTGATCGATGAAAGCGCTATGTGCAAGCAGGTGCGCAGCGACAGTGAAGCGGCCTACATCAAAGAACCCGGCAAGACCTGCCCCACCGAGATTCTGGAAAAGCTCGCCGCCTACAATGCCGAAGGCCGTCCCATCTGGAAGCCCATGCATATGCAGCCCATTTATAGGATGCATCCCTTTGTCACCGTCCACGGCAGCGGCCGGTGTCTGAGCAATGCGTACATTAACACCGGTAAAGCCCCCTGCGTGAACGAGGATATTTTCCACCGCGGTCTGTGCCTGCCCAGCGATAACAAGATGACTCCCGAAGAGCAGGATATGATCATCGAGCTGATCCGCAGCTGCTTTGGTAATTGCAATTAAATTCGAAAAGCGGAGGATTGTGGAATGAACATCAAACGTAAACTTGATAAATTATATAAAGATTTTTATGATGTGATGCGTCGGCATTCTGCCCAAAAACGCAGAATCAAACAATTTCAAAAGCTGACTCATCCCGGCGTATTAACAAAAGAACAGGAATCCAAAGTTAAGGCCTATTTTTCTCCTTACTCCAAACTTAACATGGTATTTCATAATTTCTACACAGAGAAAACGGGTATATTCTGTGAAGATTATATCCCCCAGGATGTGTATGTAGGATACATTGATCCGTATTTTAATGATATCCGCGCCGCTGAATATTTGGATAATAAGTGCTATTTCGGCATGCTGTACAATCAAATTCCCCAACCGGAGACTGTCATTAAACGTATTAACAAGCTATGGCTTAATAAGAATAACGAACCTCTCACGCAGGAACAAATCAAATCAATCTTGAATAATGAACCTGACAGCGTTTTTCTGAAGGAAGCTGTGACATCTTCCGGTGGTCATGGTGTTGTATACATAGAAAAGAGCCCCGATACGTATGCCAAGTTGATGCAAGCTGCCGAACGTATTCCCACAGACCTCATTGTACAGCGCGGCGTAGTACAACATGCAGATATCGCCAAACTTAATAATAGTTCAGTCAATACTTTGCGCATATACTCAGTTCTTGGGCTTGACGGAAATGTGACCGTTTACTCATCGGTATTGCGAATGGGCGTCGGAAAAGCTAAAATTGACAACTATAGCTCCGGTGGTTATTCCTGCGGCATCACCAAGGAAGGTAAACTGCAGAAATTTGCATACAACAGTGCCGGCGAACGCATCGATACGCATCCTACCTCCGGTATTTGCTTTGAAGACTATGTGATTCCCTCTTACGACAAAGCCATTTCGCTGGTCAAAAAAGCCCATCCTATCATGCCTCATTTCCGTTCCGTATGTTGGGATATTGCCATATGCGAGGATGGTACGCCCGTAATGATCGAAGCAAATTTGTGCCGCGGCGGTATTGTATCGCTGCAGTTGAACAATGGGCCAATTTACGGTGCGGATACAAAGAAAATATTGGACGAAGTTTTTCGCAAATAATTGAAGCCATAATATTTCCAAAAGGTCATGTCATATTGAAAGTGAGGATACCATTTCATGACAAACTATGATAAGCTGCTTGAAAAAGTAAGAGCGCTGGGCATGGACTACCGCTGGGCAGGGATGTTTGTAAAGAAGCTCAGAGACGACGAAAACGCTTTCCCCGTTGCCGATGAAGAAAAGAAAAAGTGGGCGCTGGAGCGTGGCTTTTATCCCGGCCGCATCGAACTGTACGGCCTGACGGAAGAAAACTACCGTAATTATGTGCCGGATTTCAATTATTTCATGCTCCATCCCATGAACAACCACTTCCTCAAGTGGCTGGATAAAACAACGCTGAAGTATGTGCTCAACAGCAACGGCTGTGAAGATACCATGCCCCAGTACTACGCCTACGTGGAAAACGAACTCTGCGGCGGCCGTTTCACCTACCTGATGGACTGCCCTGCGGATATTGCCCGCGATAAGGATTTCCTGTGGAATCTGCTTCAGCAGAAAAAGATTCTGGCCATGAAGCCCAACTCCGGCACCTCCGGCGGTCTTGGTTTCATCAAGCTTGAAATGCGAAAAGAGGGGCTGTACGAAAACAACAAGCCCATCGATATGACGCGCTTTAACGAGATCCTCGAAAGCATGCGCAACTATATCATCACCGAGTATGCCCACCAGCACCATGAGCTTGCTGCCGTATGGCCGGACAGCGAATGCACGCTGCGCGTGATCATGTGCAAGGATCCCGCAGTGGATCGCTATGCCCCTACCACATGGAGCTGCGCTGTGTCCTATGCCCGCTTCGGCACCTCCGTCAACGGCGGCGCCAGCAATCTTTCCTCCGGCGGCGTAGGCGTTGGCTTTGATTTCGAAACCGGCAAGTACAACGATTTCTGCATTCGCTATAAGCGTTACTGCCCCGACGGAAAATGGATGCTGGAGAAGCATCCCGATACACAGGTCGAGTGGAAAACTTCCGGCCTGCCCAACTGGCAGCTTGTACGCCGCAAGATCGACGCTCTTTGTCAGCATATGTCCTCGCTGGATTATCTGGGACTGGATATCATCATTACCGAAGACGGCATGAAGCTTTGTGAGATCAACTCCCATCCCGCCATGGATTATGAGCAGATCATGTGCGGTCCCACGCTGGGCAAAGAAAAAGTCCGCAAATTCTTTGAGCACAAAGGATTGTTCCGTTACGACGAAAAGGCTTTGTACGAAGCCTATGCCGCCTGTCAGGAATAAATCGAGATTCAGAAAGAGTGAGCGAAATGGAAAATACAACTGTAAAACAGCCGGAAATCCGCACGGATATCCCCGTCCCCCGCAATTCCCTTTACACCCGCTATATTAAGCGTCTGCTGGACATCGTGCTGAGCGGAACGGCTATTCTGGTGCTGAGCCCGGCGCTGCTGGTCATCTGCATTCTGGAGCTGATCTACCATGGCCGCCCCATTTTCTATCTTGACAAGCGTCCCGGCAAGGACGGCAAGATCTTCTGCCTTTACAAGTTCAGATCCATGAACAACGCCTGTGACGAAAACGGCAAGCTGCTCCATCCCAGCAAGCGCATCACTCCCTTCGGCCGTTTTATCCGCCGCTTCTCCATCGATGAGCTGGGCGGTCTGTTCAATATTCTCAACGGTACCATGTCTATCATCGGCCCCCGTCCTCTGATGGTGGATTATCTGCCGCTGTACAATGAGCGCCACAAGTACCGTCACGCCGTCCGTCCCGGCCTTGCCTGCTGGGATCTGAAGAGCGACGGCAAGCTGACCGCGGCCTCCTGGACGTGGAATGCCCAGTTCGAAAATGATATCTACTATGTGGAAAACGTCAGCTTCTGGCTGGACGTGAAAATGGTTTTCAAAACCGTTCAGGTGGTTTTCTCCAAGAGCGAAATGCGTACCAATTCCGACCGCATCAAGTTTGACGGCAACAACCTGACCGAAACCAGAACCCGTTCCGAGATCCTCAAAGCTCAGGAAGCCGCCGAAAAAGCCGCTGCCCAGAAGCAGGATTGACCCGTTTCCCCCGCATAGCGTGCATAGGAGAGTGTAAACCAATGCTGAAACTAATCAAGAAAATCTTCGCGTTCGTGGATGACCGCAAGAAGGTGCTGGATCCCATTGTCGCGGTGCTGCTGGCCTTCGTACCCTTCCTCCAGCATTACATCGGCATCGTGGATAACGCCGGCTCTACCCTGATGGCGCTCCTTGTGCCTTATCTGGGGCTTCGTGTGCTGCCCACTCTGCGCACCTTAAAGCTTCGCTCATTTGCTCTGATCTCCGGCTTGATCCTCTTCTTCCTCTACAAGCTTGTTGATCACGGCACCTATTTTGTGGAAATCGCGCAGGTCGGCCTGATGATCTTCTATATCGTGTGTGCCATGCAGCACTGCATTGATACCAAAATGCTGAAAAAGGCCGCGATTTGCATTGCTGCGCTTGCGGGTCTGCTGCTGATCGCGCAGTATTTCTGCTATTTTGTTTTGGGTTTCCACCTGCAGCTGGTTCCCACCCCTTTGCTTTTGGAAGAATCCGAGCAGTGGATCTTGCTGGCTCAGACCGGAACACACAGCATCACCGGCGTTCAAGGCGATCTGTACAGGCCCAGCGCATTTTTCCTCGAGCCTTCGCATTTGTTCATGTACGGCTTCCCCTGCCTGTTCATCTCCCTGTTTGCCCATGAAAACAGGAAGCACAACCGGATCGCTGCCTTGTTGATCACCGTCGGTCTGGTTCTTTCCACCTCCGGTATGGGCATTCTGGTTGCAGCCGGCGCATGGGGATTGTATCAGGGCTTGCGAAATAAAGAAGGCAATGATTTCCGTCTGAAGTATATTCCTTGTAAGGAAATGGTGTTCAGAGTATGCGCCCTTCTTGCGCTGTATGCCGTGCTGTTTATGACGGTACCTTTCATCAACGAAGGCATTTCCCGCATTTTTATCAGCGAAGCCGGCACCTCCACTGCCATTGACGGCAGAACGGAGCTTGCCATTAGAACTCTGAGAAAAATCGAAAGCACATCGGTCATTCAAAAACTGTTCGGTAGTTCGGATACTCTTGAAGGAATCACCCACAATATGCCAGGCTATATGGCTACGGTGTATAAATACGGATTCATCGGCATTATTCTGTCCTATTCTTTCTATGCAATCGGTTTGTTCAAGCTGAATATGGCATATTTCTGGCTCTCTGCCATTCTGATCCTGACGTCCTTCTTCAGCGCTCATACCCATGGAACGTTCTTCATGCTGTTCTATGTGCTGCTGCTTGTCGAAGGACATCGCTCCTCAGGCGAAAGCTGGCTGCTTGCCGAACTGAAGTTTCTGTTCAACACCCTGTTTAAGAAACGGACTACGAAATAACGGTGAACACACAATGAGTGAAAAAACACGCAGAGGAAGCACGGGATTGGCGCTGAAAGCGGGCTTCTGGTATGTGATCAGTACCTTTTTGGTAAAAGCCATCTCTTTTATCACAACGCCGATCTTTTCCCGCCTGATGGACAACACATCCTACGGTGAATTCTCAAATTACGCAAGCTGGCAGGGAACACTGCTGATCATTACCGGTGCCGAGCTTTACAACACCTTGAGCCGGGCGTATTATGACTATAAAGAGGACTATGACAAATACGTTTCCTCTGTAGCTGTATTCAGTTGCATCCTGACAGCTTCTATATATGTAATGTTCCTGCTCTGCGGCAGCTGGCTCTACAAAATCGTTTCCATTCCGCCGCAATTTGTGCACATTATGTTTTTCACGCTGACCTTCCAATCCTGCAAACAGATCTATCTTGCAAAGGAAAGAACGCTCTATCGCTATAAGTCCGTTGCTGCGATCTCCTTTATCAGTTTGATCGTTCCCACGCTTATTTCGGTTGTGTTGGTTATCCTCGCTCCAGCGCAGCAACGTCTTGGCGCCCGCATTTACGGCTTCTATACACCCTGGTCTGTTATCGGCTTGGTCTGCCTTATTGTCATGCTGCTTCGCGGCAGGTCCTTCCGTTGGAGCCACTGCAAATATGCTATTACCCTTTCCCTGCCCCTGATGGTGCACTATCTTACAGCCTATTTGCTTACCTCCACCAACACCACCGTAACCAAAGGCGTATTGGGCGCTGAAACCACCGCGGTTGTCAGCATCGCCACCAGTGCTGTGAACATTCTGACCATTCTGTTCCACGCTACCTCGGGGGCGCTGACTACATGGCTGATGGATAATCTGGAACAGAAGAAAAACGCATCCGTCCGTCGCGGTCTGCTGTTTTATGTTCTGGGGGTCTCCGCCGTTTCTCTCGGCGTGATCCTGATGGGGCCTGAATTGATCTGGATCCTTGGCGGCAGGAAATACGCCGCTTCTCTCACCCTGCTTCCGGGCATGGTGGTTGCCGTTACCATTCAGTCTCTGACCACCGTCTTCACGATCATTCTGACTTATCGCAAACGCGTTGCCAAAACAGCAATCTATACTGCTGTCGTGGCAGGCATCAGCATTACCGGAAAGATCCTGCTCCTCCCCGTCTTCGGTGTCGAAATTCTACCTTGGATCAACATTATCGCTTTCGGCTCACTGTTCTTTATTAACTATCTGTTGGTTAGAAAGACAGGCGACGCGCCCGTGATCAACCTAAAGATCTTCTGTTTCTGCATCCTGTTGCTGGCGCTTCTCATCGTTTTGTCCGGTCACCTGTATGCTCACTCCCTTGTTCGCTATGCCATCATTTGTTGTGCAGCTATTTCAGTACTGTTTGTAGCTTATAAAAAGCGCTCGCTTATTATAAAACTGCTTAAAAAGAAGCTGAAGAAATAGCAGAACCTTTCCGCAACAGGCAAACTCGTGTATCAGTAATTATTATATTTGATAGGAGAACACGCTTCATGAAAGCACTTGTCCTGGCCGGCGGCCTGCCGCAGATCGAGCTGATCAACCAGCTGAAAGAACGAAACATCACCACCGTACTGTGCGACGGAAACGCTAATGCCCTCGCGCGTCCTTATGCTGATATCTTCTATCAAATCGCTATTTTTGACGTGGAAGCCGTCAAAGAAGTGGCGGTTAAGGAACAGGTCGATTTTCTGATCACCGTATGTGCCGATCAGGTGCTGCTGATCGTGGCGCAGGTGTCTGAAATGCTGGGCCTTCCCTGCTATATCGATTACCGCACCGCTCAGCTTGTTTCCGACAAAAAACACATGAAGCGTGTTTTCTGGGAAAACTCCATTCCCACTTCCCGCTATGTGGAAATCGATCATCTGGACTGGGATCAAATCAACACGCTGAAATATCCCATGGTAGTCAAGCCCGTGGATGCTTACAGTTCAAGAGGCGTCCGCAAGGCGCTCAACAAAGAAGAGCTGGAACTGTACTTCAATGAAGCGGCCCAGATCAGCCGTACCGGCGGCGTGATCGTAGAAGAGTTCGTTTCGGGTGCTGAAATCAGCGTGGACGTGTACGTAGAAGACGGACAGGCCAAGATCCTTTGCGTATCCAACAGCGAAAAGATCAGCGATGCCGACCGCTTCATCATTTTCCGCGGCCGTTATCCCGTTGCAGCCTCGCAGGAAATCCTTGATAAAATTCAGCGCGTGGCACAGCAGATTGCCGATGCCTTCGGGCTGAAGAATTCCCCCATGCTGATCCAAATGATCAATGACGGAAAGAACGTTTCCGTGTTGGAATTCTGCGCACGTACCGGCGGCAACATGAAGTATCTGCTGATCAGAAGAACGTGCGGTTTTGACGTGGTCAAAGCTGTTATCGATCTGACCGTAGGCGAAAAGCCGCATGTGGAGCTGAAGGCGCCCGAAGCAAAGTACATCGTAAACGATTTCATTTATTGCCATCCCGGTGTGTTTGACCGTTTGGAAGGCTTTGAAGAGCTGAAAGCAGAAGGCGTGCTGACCGATTATTACGCCCTGCGTCCGCGCGGAATGCAGATCAAAGGCGTTTCCAGCAGCTCTGACCGAATCGCCGGCATGACCATCACCGCCAACAGCCTGGAAGAATTTAACCGGAAGCATCGTCATATCGTGGATTCCGTTCGCATCCTGAACGAACAAGGCGAAGATATGATGCGTCACGACCTGCTGCCCGACCTGCTTTAATATCCGCATATATTCAAAAAAACAGTCCCTCACAGGGACTGTTTTTTTCAAATGATCATGATTTCGACTGCAGTAAGGAGATGGCGTACTGCGCATATTCGGAACGATACTGTCCGCGCCTTGTCACAATGGCAGGCTGACGGGTATAAAGCGTTTCTTTGAGCGTAAAAAGTGAAATATCGCGACCGAAATTTTCGCTTCGTACATATTGCAGCGGCAGGAGCGTCGCACCGATGCCGGCATTCACCATGGCCAGCGCCGTACTGATTCCGATGACCTCCATGGCAATATTGGGAATGAACCCCGATGCAGCGCACAATCCGTCAAACAGTTTGCGCATTTCCTGTGCAGAACTCAGCGTAATAAAAGGAAGATCCCGGCAGGCAGAAAAATCGATCTGAACCTGTCCCCCCTGCGGCCGGTCTTTCACCAGCGGCAGCATGGTATTGGGCACAGCCAGAACCAGCGTATCAGGCTCAAGCGGCGTTACGTCCAGCAGTGATTGATCCACCGGAAGATTGACGATAGCAAAATCGTACTTGCCTTCCGCCACTTCGCGGCGCAGCTGCTCGCTTGCATACTCCTGCAAAAATATCTGCAGTCGCGGATATCTTTCCCGCAGCTTTTTCACAACGTCAGAAAGCAGATAAAGCGAGCGGAAAGGCGAAATACCGATCACCAGACGCCCTTCCTCCCCGGTTTTAAACCGTTCCATCGAGCGCAGCAGCTGATCCTCCCTATACAGCATATCCTTCGCCTCGCGGATAAAATGCTCGCCCGCGGGCGTCATTGTAAGCGGCGTAGTATTCCGGTCGAAAAGCCTGACTCCCAACTCCTTTTCGAGGTTGAGAATCTGCTTGCTCAACGCAGGCTGCGTGATCCCCAGTTTTTCTGCCACCTGTGAAAAATTCCGCACCTGCGACAGCAAAACAGCGCACTGCACTTGTCGTGTATTCATACAAACTCCTTGATCGCTTGAACTGCAGCATTGACTGCTCCTTATTAGGATACCGATTGCAGTGAAAAAAAGCAAGTATCTGTCCAAACTTTTCTCCGTCGTATTGACAAAGCAGATAATTTCGCTATAATATTCCTTGTCAGGAATAATATCTATAACCTGACAGAAATAGAATCCGGAGGTTCTGATCCGTATGATTCCTTCCTCGCTTCTTTATCTGGCAATCATGCTGACCGTGATTATTGTATGGTTTGTCGCGCTCAAACGCCCTGTATACGAAGCCGTATTCATCAGTTTTTTACTGCTTCTGACCATTACCGGCACATGGAGCAACGTATTTGTTTACGTCAACGACGCGCTGTCCACCTCGCTGATCTATTCCATGGTGGCTTTTGTTGCCATGTCCATTATTCTGACAAAAACAAAGGTCATTGACAGCTGCATTACCGTGATCCTTGCGCTGATCGGCCGCGTTACCGGCGGCGCGGGCTATACGGCAGTGATCGCCAGTGCGTTCATGGGGGCGCTGTCCGGCTCCGGCCCCGGCAACGTCATGGCAACAGGCGCGATCACCATTCCTTCCATGAAGCGTTCCGGTTTTCCCGCAGAACTGGCTGCCAACATCGAAAGCAATGCCAGCTACATGGGCAATATGATCCCCCCCTCTTCCAATATCGTAGCTGCCATGGGCGCTTTTGCTGCGCTGTATCCCCAGGTGAATATCACCACCGGCCAGTTCTGGGTCGTGCTGTGGGGCATTGCCATTTGGTTCATCGCCCAGCGCATGATCATGGTGTGGGCTTTCTGCAAGTATTACAAAGTACAGCCCATGTCCAAAGAAGAAATTCCCAGCCTGAAGCAGACGCTCAAAGACAGCTGGCAAGGTCTGCTTCTGCCCGTGATCATCCTGCTGCCCTTCGTGCTGGACTTCCTGTTTAAGGACAATTTCTTTACCGCCCGTCTTGGAGCTGCCGGCGCAAAGTATCTTTCTTCCTCCACCCTTCTGTTTATCGGCGGTATCGCTTCCATCTACACCTGTCTGATCGTTAAGGACAAATCTACGGTTACCCCCGCAAAGATTGCCAAAATGTTCTCAAACGGCGTCAAGTCGATTTCTCCCGCCATCGGCGTATGTATCTTCGGCTACATGATCGGCTCTTTGTTTGCCGAACTGAATGTTGCCGAAGAAATGGGCGCCATCATTACCTCCTGGAACTTTGGCAGGTTAGGCACCGTTATTGCCATTTGCGCCATCACCTGTTTCATGGGCATGGTCGTTCCCGGTTCGTCTTTGGTCGTTATCTTTGGACCCATGTTCATCGTTACGCTGGTGCACGTCGGCTGTGATCCGCTGCTTTCGGCGGCCATGCTTCCCTGTATCTGCGGCGTAATGTGCGGCATCACGCCGCCGCTGGGGCTTGGCATGTACGCGGGCATGACACTGGCTGAATCCGATTTCAGCAAAACCTTCAAAAACAACCTGTGGTGGGTTGCCGCGCAATTTATTCTGGAAGTCGCAGTGCTCATGGGCTGGCTGCCCATTCTGGGACTGTAAGGAGGGAAACAGATGAAAGCAATGTGCAAGAAGGCTTCTGCCGTATTGAAAAATATCTTCGGATATGGTATCATGATTTGTCTGTTCACAGGCGGTTTTACCTTTTTCGGTTATGTTGCCGCCCTTGTGATCGGCGGACAAACCGCTGCTGATATCTGCGCGTTCATTTATAAGACCATCATTCCCTGCATCATCAAAGTATCCACCGTTATGGTTCTGCTGGGATTGCTCGCTATGTATCTGAACGGCGAAGTCGCTCTGACTTCTCAGAAAAAGAAATCCGCCGAACCGAAAAGCAGGGCATAAATCCTCCTTTCAGACAAATTTCATGAAGTAAGGAATTACAAGTGATGCGAGCAAACATCGGAAGCACCGCCCCCCGACGGAATCTCCTGCAAACGCTCAACGCGCTGCTGGATAAAATCCTGTCCACACCCAGTCTATATGCCGTATTATGTGTGATCTTCCTCCAGCCCCGTATTTTTCTGCACAGGGATGAAGAGCTTGCAGCCGCACTGAATCTGCCCTCCTTCCCCTTCTTCAGAATTTTGCTGTACGGCCTGCTTACGCTGGTGTTTTTGTGCTATGCGCTGCGCAAGACAACAGGAAAAACCCTCAAATCAAACCCCGCTTTGCTGTGTATCACAGGGATGTTTTTATACCTGGCGGTCATTACCTTTGTGTTTGACGGCGCAAGCGGTTATCACATCGACTGGCATTGCGGCTTTGCTCTGATGATGCTGATCGATATGGGATTGCAGCGGGAACGCAACAGTCTCGTTCGGGGCTTTACGGCTGCACTCGAAATCTGGGTGTACCTCAATGTGCTGATGATCCTTCTTTTCCCCGAGTCCTTTGCTGCCAGCCCCACCAGAAAAGAGTGGCTTATCGGAAACCGCGTAGTTTATTACAGGATCGTTTTCCCGGCGCTTGCAATGGCGCTCGTCCGCTATCACGTACTCGGAAAAAAAATGAAATGGCGCACCTTCTTACTGATTGGCGCCTGTGCATTTACAGTTATAATCCAACGCGGCGGTACGGCCATGATCAGCGCGGCATTATTCGTCGGCCTGCTGATCTGGTGCAGCCGTCGCGCCCTGCCGCGCTACATCACGCCGGTAACGTTTATACTCGTTGCGCTGCTGGTTTTTGTCGGTATCCACTTTTTTGATGTTCATAAGCTGTTTGCAGAATTCATCACAAAAGGTCTTGGGAAAACGATCACCCTCTCCTCCCGTACGCTGATCTGGAAAAAAGCAATGCAGATTGTTTTTAAAAATCCGATCACAGGCATTGGCTATTTGCCGGTCGCCTATAAATGGGAAATTCTCGGCAGGAAGGCAGCCTCGCACACCCATAATCAGCTGCTTGAGCTGATGCTGCACGGCGGCATCATCGCAGTATTTCTGTACCTTGGGGCAGTGTTTTTCTCTGCCAAAGCAGCGCTGCAGCATCGCCGCAGCCCCGCAGTGAAAACCGTCGCTATCCTGGTTTGCACTTTTGCCTTCATGGGCGTGGTGGAGATTTTCCACAACGATCCCATCTATTATGCGCTGTTTGTACTCCTTGCCCGCGCTGACTGCCTGGCGAAGGACGTTAAACAGCTGCCAAGAATCAGCATTTTTACCCGGATCAAACGCGATATCAAGAAAACAAAAAACAGGCAGAAGTGATGTGATCAAACAATGCAGACAAGCATCGCAGGCAATTTTTCCCGCCGTACATTGAATACGCTGAACACTCTGACAGACAAGCTTCTTTCTACGCCTTGTCTGTATACTGTGTTTTGTTTGGTTTTTCTCAAGCCTCGTCCTATCCTCAAGTTTGACGAGTATCTAGGTTCTGCCTTGAACCTGCCGTCTTTCCCCCTGTTCCGGGTCATGGAATATATCATGATGGCGCTGGTGCTTTTGTGCTATATTCTGCGTCTTGCGACCGGGAAGAACAGAAAAGTTAATCCCGCTTTTCTGTGCATCACCGGTCTGTTCCTGTATCTGGCTCTTATCACCTTTATATTCGGCGGAGCCAGCGGCTTTCATCTTGACTGGCATGCAGGCTTTGTTCTGATGATGATGATTGACATGGGTCTGCAGCGCGAACGCAAAAGCCTTATCTGCGGTCTGACGTCCGCACTGGAGTTTTGGGTATATCTCAACGCGCTCACGATTCTCCTTTTCCCCGCCTCTTTTTCTCCCGATCCCAACGTCACGGAATGGGTTCTCGGCTACCATGTGTATTATTACAGGATCCTTTTCCCGGCGCTCGCAATGGTGATTGTGCGCTATCATGTGCTTGGAAGAAAAGGCAAATGGCGCGTCGCTGCGATGACGGTCGTTTGCGTATTCACAGTAATGCAACAGCGCGGCGCCACAGCGCTGGTCGGCATGGCATTGTTTGCCGCCCTGTTGATCTGGTGCAACCGTCGTGCGTTGCCGCGCTACATCTCCCCTGTGTCCTTTATGCTCCTTGCTGTTTTGCTCTTTATCGGCATTCAGTACTTTGACCTGCTGAATCTGTTTAAATCACTGGTCACAAAGGTTCTTGGCAAGGACATGACGCTTACCAGGCGCACACTGCTTTGGACAAATACAATGGAAGTTGTTTTCAACAACCCGGTTACCGGAATCGGTTATTTACCTATTGCCTATAAGGTCCAAATATTCGGCGAGCACGCCGCCCATACGCACAATCAGCTGCTGGAGCTGATGCTGCACGGCGGCCTTATCGCTGTATCTCTGTTTATCGCCGCTTTGTTTTTCTCTGCCAAAGCCGCCCTCCTTCATCGTCGCAACCCGGCAGTGAAAACCATCGCCATCCTGCTTTGCACCTTCATATTCATGGGACTGGTGGAGATCTTCCACAACGATCCCATCTATTATGCGCTGTTTGTGCTTCTTGCCCGCGCCGATTGCCTGGAAGAGGGCGTCAGGCAGCTGCCGCGCATCAGCGTCTTTAAGCGCATCAAGCGCGATCTGCAAAGGCTCCCCCAAAGCGCAAACGAATAAACCGTATTCCTCAAGCTTGCTCGGAAAGACGGGAGGAAGCTTATGACAATGGCAATTCTCTACCTGATTCTGATGACGGGACCCCTTGCTGCCGCCGCATTTCTGAAGAAAAGCAACGGCATGGCATGGCTCCTGACAGCATTGACGATCATTTTCGTCCTGTATGCCGGCGCTTTGCTTGGCAATATTCTGCTGCCCGTCTATGTGATCTTTGTCCTGTGTGCGGTTCTCTGGCTCGCCGCCGGATTCCGTATTCTCCAAACCCGTGATTTCAAAGGCTTCAGGGATCGTCTGCTCACACCCTGCAACGTCATTTTCACTGCATTGTTTGTTTTCTGTGCCGTTACCATGCGCGGAATGGTCATTCATGTGTGGGATGAATTCTCTCATTGGGCCTATTCCGTTCAGGAAATGGTGCTCAACGATCAGCTCTATACCTCGGCGTTGTCCAACGATATGTTTAAGGAATACCCCCCGGCCATGCCTTTGTGGCAGTATTTTGCTCAAAGAATTTCTTATTTCGTCACCGGCAAAAAAGAAATAAACGGCGCGCTTCTGTACGGCACAAGTCAGGTGCTTGCATTCAGCCTGTTTACACCCTTTCTGGACAGGCTGGAATGGAAAAAGGCCTCCCCGTTGTACATATTCGCGGCGCTGGTTTGCATCATCGGACTTCCGGTGATCGTCTATACCAACTTCTATTATCTGGTATATATCGACGCCTTCCTGGGGCTTTTGAGCGGAACCGTATTTGCTATGATCGCCCTGAAAAAGTGGAAAAAGCCTTTGGGTGCCGTGACCCTTGCACTGGCAGAAGGCGCGTTGGTCCTGACAAAAGAGTCGGGGCTTCTTTTCGCGGTTGTTTCCCTTCTTTATTTTGCCGTGCTTGCCTTGCAGGAAAAGCATCGCAAAACCTTCCATGCCTGCTATGCTGCAGTATTAACAGTAGCTGCTGTAAAAATCTGCTGGGGAATCCATATAAACAGCCTCGGAATCAGCAGTAACGGCATCGGTATTGATTTGAAAGCACTGTGGAACCTCATTTCTGGTCGGGATCCTGAAAGCTTCCGTCATCAGGTCGCCGCCAATTTTGTCGGCTTCATTTTCAGCGATTCCCTGCGGCTTACGCCCCTGCGTTTGCCGGTCAGTTATTTTCTGGTTTTCATTTTGACCTGTGCCCTGTCCTACGCTGCGTATCAGCGAAAGAAAACTTCGGAGCGCCTCCTGCTCCTCGTCAGCGAGATCGTTTGCATCCTCGTTTATATGATCGGCCTGCTGATGCTGTATTTGTTCCGCTTTGGCGAATACGGCGGTTTGGAATTGTTATCTGCCGCACGTTATACAAAAACACTGGTTTTGTGTTTGGTCATGATTGCCGGCGCCTGTATGCTGAATCGTTTGGGAAACGCCAAAGGAAAAAAAGGACTTGCCTTGCTTTGCGCCGCATTCCTGCTTTTGCCCTCGTGGAATGAAGTGTACAAGCACGCCTCCGGCAGCAACGCCCAAATGACCGCACTGCAAGCAGAACGCTTTTTGCAGGTCAGGGATTGCGTAACGGAAAAAGTACGAAAGAATGAAGGCGAACGTGCGCGCATCTATTTTGTCACGCAGGAAAACGATAATGAAATCTACGATGCCTCCCGTTATTACCTGCGTCCCTATGCCGTAATCAATCAAGGAGAATTTCACTTTGGCCGTCAATCGTTCTTCGGCGCATACACCGTTTATCAGATGGGACTGGAAAAATGGAATAATTTGTTATATAATGGTTATGATTATGTATACGTGGCCGAACTGGATGATTATTTTATAACAAATTTCGGAGATCTGTTCAGCGGAGAGTTAAAACCGAACAGTCTGTACATCATTGAAAAGACTGAAGGAGAAACTGTCCGCCTGACACTCGTATGACGTTAGGAGGCGTACTATATGAAAGGCATCATTTTGGCCGGCGGAAAAGGCACCCGTCTGTACCCCATGACCAAAGCTGTATCCAAACAACTTCTGCCCATCTACGATAAGCCGCTTATTTACTATCCGCTGTCCATTCTGCTCTTGGCCGGCATTAAAGAAATCCTTATTATCTCCACCCCCGAAGATACCCCGGTATACGAAAAACTGCTGGGCGATGGAAGCCAAATCGGCATCAAACTGCAGTATAAAGTGCAGAATACGCCCCGGGGCTTGGCTGACGCCTTCATTCTGGGGGAAGAATTCATCGGCGATGACAGTGTTTGCCTCGTTTTGGGCGATAACGTCTTCTTTGGGCAGAACATGACCAATATTCTGTACCACGCCAAAGAGAATCTGGCGGGCGCGACGATCTTCGGCTATCCTGTCAAAAATCCCACCGCATTCGGCGTTGTTGAATTTGACAAGGATTTCAACGTGGTTTCCATTGAAGAAAAACCTGCCCATCCCAAGTCCAATTTCGCCGTTCCCGGTCTGTATTTCTATGACAACCGCGTCATCGAAATCGCCAAGAACGTCAAGCCCTCCGCCCGCGGCGAGATCGAGATCACCGCGGTCAATAATGCATATCTTGAAATGAATGAGCTGAAAGTGGAGCTTCTGGGCCGCGGCACCGCATGGCTTGATACCGGTACGCCCAAAGGCATGCTCAAGGCCGCCCAGTTTGTGGAAGCCGTACAGGACCGTCAGGGCTTCTACATTTCCTGCATCGAAGAGATCGCCTGGCGTCGGGGGTTCATCACCACAGAGCAGCTCAAGGCTATCGGCGAAAGCCTCAAAATGACGGAATACGGCCAGTATCTTTTGAGTCTGTGTACTGAATGAGACCTTTTCCATCAGCTTGGTTTTTGTTAAAACGGAGGATCACCCATGAATATCATCGTCACCGGCGGCGCCGGCTTCATCGGCAGCAACTTCATCTTCCATATGCTGAACAAGCATCCTGATTACCGCATCGTATGTCTGGATAAACTCACCTACGCCGGTAATCTCAGCACCCTTGCGCCCGTGATGGATCACCCCTGCTTCCGCTTTGTAAAAGCCGATATCTGCGACCGCGAGGCGGTATATAAGCTCTTTGAAGAAGAGCATCCCGACATGGTGGTAAACTTCGCCGCCGAAAGCCATGTGGATCGCTCCATTGAGAATCCCGAGGTCTTCCTGCGCACCAATATTCTGGGCACACAGGTCATGATGGACGCCTGCCGCAAATACGGCATCAAGCGCTATCATCAGGTATCCACGGACGAAGTGTACGGCGATCTCCCCCTTGACCGCCCGGACCTGATGTTCACCGAAGAAACACCCATTCATACCTCCAGCCCCTATTCCGCCGCCAAGGCAAGCGCCGATCTCATGGTACAGGCTTATCACCGCACCTTCGGTCTGCCCGTCACTATCAGCCGCTGCTCCAACAACTACGGCCCCTATCACTTCCCCGAAAAGCTGATCCCGCTGATGATCGCCAACGCCCTCAACGACAAGCCCCTGCCCGTCTACGGCACCGGCGAAAATGTGCGCGACTGGCTGTATGTAGAGGATCACTGCAAAGCCATCGATCTGATCCTCCATAAGGGCCGTGTGGGCGAAGTGTACAACATCGGCGGTCATAACGAAATGAAGAACATCGACATCGTGAAGATCATCTGCAAGGCGCTGAATAAGCCCGAAAGCCTGATCACCTATGTCACCGACCGCAAGGGCCACGATATGCGCTACGCCATCGACCCTACCAAGATCCATACCGAGCTTGGCTGGCTGCCCGAAACCAAGTTCGTCGACGGCATCCAGAAGACTATTCAGTGGTATCTGGATAACAAGGAATGGTGGGAGGAAATCATCAACGGCGAATACCAGAACTACTATAAGAAGATGTACGGCAACCGTTGACGCGTAAATGGATGCCCGTTCCCACTTTTGTGTACATCAATCCATATCAGCCGTGATGGCGAAATTAGCTACAACTGAGGAAAAATAATGAAAAAGAAGTATTGGGGTTTTATATTCGTTGCAGTTCTGTTGGTGGCGGGTGCGCTTTTTGCGTACTTATTCCATCATTCGCATGCTTACGGAGAAGAAATACCTGTCGGGAAGTCCGGTGAAAGTTATACCCATCATTCACATGTTTACGGAGAAGAAATACCTGTCGGGAAGTCCGATAAAGGGTATATGTTTTTGAAGATATGTGAGGAATGTGGCGAAGAGGCTGTTACGTACTATGATGCAATGCTTACATTTGTGGATGATGACGCAAAAATGCAGGCAATGCTCCATTGGGAAAAAATCATTGACGAAACCGGCATCGAAATGACTGCCGCTATCATTCCAAGTTGGATTAAAGAAACCACCAACTATGATCTTTGGTGGGCCAATGCCGGCTGGGATCTACTTGACCGGCTGTATGAAAAAGGTGTAGACTTTGTAAACCATACGTACAGTCACACAAATCTGACCACCTTTACAGAAGAAGAGATCTATCAGGATCTGCAGAAAGCAAAGAGTATTTTAAGAGAACACGGAATAGAGAGCAATATCCTCGTATATCCCAACAATGCATATAATGACACTGTTGTGTCTGTTGTTGATGATTACTTTGATGCCGCTTTCGCCTGTGAAAATGACATCATTACAGATGCGATTTCTAAGAATTTTTCCCTGAGCAGAATGAACATCAACGATAAAAACGTCAAAAAAGTCATTGAGTTTGACACAGAAAGAATCGTTGAGTGCTACGGGATCAAGCCATTAGAATCGCTTCAGGCAGACATGAAGCAGGCTCTCGACCAAAAGGGTTGGCTGGTGTACATGGTACATGCGTATGATTCTCCCGGGGGAAGGTATTTCTTTGATGAAGAATCTGAACAGACAATCATTGACTTTTGTCGATATGTACAAACCTTGGATAATGTGAAAATTATCACGCTAAGCGAGGGGCTTGCAGCTTCTTCAGAACTTTCCTCATATTCATCTTCCATGCGTGAGAAGTCACAGCTTCTCTACGGAGAACTGAAACAATATAACGCAGGAAGCAACACTGTGCAACTGTATGTGAAAGGGTTGCAGTTGGTGGAGGACCGCTTCATTGATGTAGAGTTGGTCAGCGAAGAACAGACGCATCTGCTTTTGCATGAACGCAGTGACGGTATGCGAGTGTTTACCACGCAGGTACCTTTGGCAGAAAAAACATCTGCGGATACAGCGATAACGGTTTATTGGGTCGATAAGGAAGGTACGCGCCATACTATTTATACGCATTACGGGCATCCGCTACAGTTGATTACATCGGCAAATGATTATCTGAATGCGCTTTTGCAACTGAAAAACATTTCGGTACTTATGGCCGTCAAGGACGAGGCCTCAACGAGCATCTCGCCACAGATCGTGGATAAGATGCATAAGCTTGGGCTGATCACCGATCTCACAGGGCAATACTGCGCATCCTATACTGCTGTTATCACAAAGGATGGTGTGGAAGAAAAACTGGATAAAAAACCCGTTAAATTAAACGGCAAACTCCCGGATGGCGTGAAATACCGACTGATGAGCTCAGGTTTAGAGGTGGGAAAATATGCATCGATTAAGGTGGACGGCAAAGAATATGCCGTAGACAAGCGTGGGATCAATA
Source organism: Clostridia bacterium (assembly GCA_017549335.1). GTDB lineage: Bacteria > Bacillota > Clostridia > Christensenellales > Aristaeellaceae > SFMI01. The sequence goes on from JAFYVB010000029.1 coordinate 75,099, forward strand.
TTGTCGTATACGATCATGTATCGCAGATGGTGATAGACAGTATCTCTATTGATACTTACTGGAATAACGCTATAAGCAGAATCACGGAATAAGAACACCGGCAAAGCAACATCCTATCTAAGCTGATCGCATGCAGCAAATAAACTAAAAAAGAATTCCCAGTATTCGCTTTGAATGCTGGGAACTTTCATTTTAGTATAGTTTGTAGTATATAAAAAGCTTTCTCATTTTCAGTTATTATCGTGCGCGTCATCAGCACAGCTGCGCTACGCCATCGACCCTACCAAGATTCATACCGAGCTTGGCTGGCTGCCCGAAACCAAGTTCGTCGACGGCATCCAGAAGACCATTCAGTGGTATCTGGATAACAAGGAATGGTGGGAAACCATCATCTCCGGCGAGTATCAAAACTATTATCAGAAGATGTATTCGAACCGATAAAAGCATTTGGCAAACCACATATTTATAAACAGCGCCCCTTTGTCAGGCAGTAAGGCATACTGTATGGCAAGCGGGGTGCTTTTTAAATGCGCAGAAATTGTTGGCATCAAAAATGAACCATTATTACAAAAAATTCAGATTATTGAAACATACATTCATCTTTTTCATCATCTTTTCGTAATCATACACTCTGTTTATTATGGTATAATTTGTTGATAAAATTCCATCTTTTGATATAGATGCTTTTCATTTCAAACGCTCGGGAGGTTCGAAAATGGTTTACAAAAGCTTTAAAATTCGACTCGCTGTACTTTTCTCCGTACTGTTGATTACTCTTTGCAGTGCTGCATTCGCCGATACTCCGTGGGAAAAAGTCAGCGACGACGTAGGCGACAACGCCTATATCAGCGATTTTTTGCTGGAGAGAATCATTGACGGCACCGGCCCTTTTGATGCCGACAGCACTCCCGGCAACGACTCGTCCGACAATAACAAAATCGTTCGCACCTTTGACACGCTGTATTACGCCTTCAAGGTCAACATGTCTACCCGTGACCAGTCCAGCCAGTATAAGAAGGCTTTTCTTTGCTTTGCCGCTGAAATTCCTTTCAACTCCAAGCAGGTTAAATTTGCAACCGATGGCCTGCCGGTCGGAAGCGTCTTTGAGATCAAGGAAACCGGCGGAAGCACCCCTTCTCAGACGCTTTACGTCCGCATGGAACTGGGCAACAACTCTTCCTACGTAATTCCCGGCACGCAAACGTTCAGCCTGCCCCTTTCCGTTGTGAACCTGCCGGACGGAACGGTCATTCAGCCCAAATTTTACGCATGGCTCCAGGGAAATGACGTTTATTCCAACAGCAGCTCTCCCGCCGACATCACCGACGTCGACCTTTCGGGAAAAATTTGCGAAGCACATAAGGATTTCGCCTCCAACCGCGAACTGAAAACACTGCTTGCGGATGAGGTAACTGTTTCTGCGAAGCTGAAAATGAACGTAAGCTTCAAGTCTGTTTACTCAGATTATACCAGCACCCTCGACTTTAACAGCGGCAACAATCCTGCCCTTTACCCCGATTTGCCCGCAGCCAATTACGGAAAGGGAGATATTGCCGCCAGCGTGATGTCTTTCGGTATTCTTGTAAACATTGAAAACGACATTCCCCATAAAAAACTGCGCGGTCTTCTGTACCCCGAAGGCCCCATTACTTTTGACCTTGAGTTTACCTCGACTTACATACCCGACGACTCCGAAGCATTGGACGTTACTTTTCCCACTTCGGAATACGACTATGCTCCGCTTCTGTATAGCTATGGCGGAAACTTTTCTGATTCTTTGAACGCCGACGGACGCTCGATTCCCGTAACCCTTAATCTTTCCGCCAATAAGCTTCCGGAAAACGCCACTGACAGCGACCGTCAATATGCCGTTTTAAACGGCGGCAACTGGAAAGCCGTGCAAGCCGGGAACAAAATTTCCATCACCATTACCGACTACGAAATCGACGGTATCTTCCCTAAAAAAGCCTCTTCTTCTTCCGGGGTTGTTATGTCCGAAGATCACTCGGGCTGTATTTCCGTTGGTGAAATCCACATCGCCCTTCCTCATAACGATCAGTTGGCAAACAGCACTGCCGAAACGCCTTACATCGCCGGCCGATTCGGTGTGGGCAACTATAAATTCGCTATCAAAGACGTCAATCTGATGGCTTCCGCTCCCAGCAAATCCAGCGAATCCCGCTATGACACCCTTGCAGAATCCAAGGACAGCAACACGAACCAAACGAGACGTGACGATGACGCCAAAGACCAACCCTGCTATCTCTCCAACCCCGGAACGCAGACGCCGATCATCTATTACTCAAAGTATGATAACAACACCTCCAATAGCGGCGCTTTGACGGAAGGATGCTTCAGAAACGGCTATGACTGGATCCTGGGCGGCTCCAAGTTCGGCATTATTTCCGGCTATGTGGATACAAAAGACAACGGCAATCCCAACAATAAACTGATCGGTTACGACGATTTCCTGAAAATCGACGGTTCTGTCATCTCTTTTGTGGATGAAATCGACGATCCTGAGGGGGCTTTGGCAAACGCTAATGCCTTCGACTGGTCGGGAATCCCCGTCAAAAACATGATCCGGGACGAAAATGATCCCATCGTTTCCGACGGCACAGTGGATTTCCGGATTTCCTGGATCAGAAGCGAGGCATATTATGGTGATTACCGCATCCTTTATGCCGTAAAGGCAGACGGTTCCAACTGGGCAAGCGAAACGGAAATGTGCAGCGCTAAGCCCGAAGATGCAAACCTGCTATGGTTCACCGATCTTCGCGAAGCCGAAGCCAAAGGCGTGGTTGTTGGTCTGCTTTTCCAGTACCGCGGAAACGACCACGAATTGAATACCGTTATTTATCCCCGCTACAAAGTTGCCGCCCGGATCAGTGAGACTGCGCAAGTTAACGATACCTATATGATCACGCATTTTGCCCGTACGTGGACAAGAATGTCCCTCGGCAGCGAACGCATCCAGGAAATCGAAAGCAGCGCCAACCCCGGGCAGGCCTATGCATCGGCTGTTCCCTTCTATACCGTCCGCAACGGGAAGCTTGCTATTGACAGCACCGACAGCTCCACGGCTGCGTTCATGGAGAAAAAAAATTGCGTCACCTGGATTAATACTGCCTATCAGCGTATGCAGTATAACGAAGACGGCACCACAATCGGCGGTTTGGGTTCAAACCTGTACGGTGATACGGTTTATATTCCGTCGTATGCTCCCGCCGTTCACATCCAGCCCCTCAACGGCGCAACCGAAAAGAAAAATACGTTTAATGCCGCCACCGGCAATATTGCCGATTTCCAGTTTTCTCCGTCTCTGCGGTTGCCCGAAATTTACGAATCGTCCGACACGCAGGCTACAGCAACCGTCACGCTGAAGGTTCAGTTGCCCAAGGGGCTCACTTACATCAGCAATTCTTCCTATTGGGGCGGCACCTATGTTCCCGCTTCCGTGAAGGGTCTACAGGGCACGATTCAGAATCCTCAGGCGCATTTGACGGAAAATACGCTGGATAAGAGCGTCGCATATCACAACAAATGGATATTCAACGGCAAGAAGGAAGATCGCCAGCTCTACATTTCCATGAAATGTGCCGAGTATGACGACGGTACTTCCATCCTCACCTATCGCTTTACCGGCGTTCCTTTGAGTGAATGCACGTCCGGTTTTTGCAATGCGCTGCTCGATAGCCTGTACTTCTCCACCGTAATTGAAGATAACGATGCAGCTACCAACTGGACGCTGGATGAAATGGCCATCATCTTCGCCGATGGCGTTACCATTGAATTCAGCGAAACGAACCAGAACATATCCTACGCTTCCCTCAACGTCATGAAGCTCAAGGCAGAAGGCCTTGCCATTTCGGCCGATAACCTTTACAACGAGCAGGACGGTGTGCTCGGCTGGACCGCAACCTATCAGAACACCACCAATACAAACAACGAAAACGCACTGTTCTTCGTAAGGATCGGTGAAAACGGTTACTCCGGCACTTACACCTTCAGCGATTGGTCTCTTGACCTTAATCAGCTGCGCAACAACGGCGAAAACCTCCGTCTTTGGTATACCACCGCAAGCATGGAAGGCAAGTCCGCCGAAGATTTCAGCGCCGCTTCCCTGACCGACGCAGGCTTTACGGAATTCACCGCGCTTTCTGTAGATTCCGGCACGAACCGTCTGACCGCCGATCTTTCGGCCTGCGGGCAGATTACCGGCTGGATTCTGACCGGTCCGCTGAACAGTCAGTCTACGTTCTCCGTGCATCAGGGGATCAAGCCTTCGGGCAACGAACCCGGCAACGTCTACTATGCATACGATTCTTTCAAAGCCGGCTCCACCTCTCCCCTCACTTCTCAGGACAAAGTATACGTCATCGGCCGTGAATTGAACGGTCTTGTATGGTATGACAGGAACTATAACGGCATCCGCGATGCAGGCGAAAGCCTGATTCCCGGCGTTACGGTTGAACTGTATAGCGGCGAAACGAAGGTCGTCAAGGATGTGACCGGCGCCGACATTCCCGAAACCCTGACCGATAACAACGGCGAATATTCCTTCCGCAAGCTCCCTGAAGGCAGCTATACCGTTCGCTTCAGCAATTTGCCCGCCGATTACAGCGGCATCACACACTATCTGGTCGCAGACGCAGACACCGCCCTCAACAGCGATGCAAAGACCGAGAATGGCATCACGCAGATTTCGCCCGCCGTTTCAATGTCTTCTGCCAACGAAATCGGGCGCAATTATACGCAGCAGTATAACAATCTGGATCTGGGTCTGATCAAGCTCGGAGAGATCGAGATCGGCAAAACCGTTTCGGGCGATATTCCCTCATCGGAAATCGATCGCGCCTTTGAATTTACGCTGGCGCTGACATTTGACGGTTCCCCCTATACGCAGGCGATCACGGAAGGAACTACCCAGATTGTTCCCGATGCCAACGGAAGGATCACCTTTACGCTGAAGCACGGAGAAAGCATCGTCTTCTCCGACATTCTCAGCGGTACTGCATACACCGTATCGGAAACAAGCGTACCCAACTATACGCCTGCCTTTACAAATGCTTCCGGCGTCATTTCTGACGCAAAGACTTTGGTAAGCTGTGTGAACAGTTACTTGCCTGATGCTGCAAGCTATGCGCCTACGGTCACGAAGGCTCTTGCCGGACAGACTCCGCCGTCCGCAGCTTCCTTCACCTTCACCCTTACCCCCGCAGGTGAAAATGCAGATGGCTTCACCATGCCTGCGGTTGTTCAGACTACGGTTCAAGGAACAGGCACGGCTTCCTTCGACGCCATCACCTTCAGCAAGGCGGGCACTTATACCTTTGCGATTGCAGAAAATGCCACCGCCGCCTACGGATATTACAATGACGCCGAAGGCGCATGGACGCTGACTGTCACCGTTACCGACGTAAACGGCACGTTGACCGCGGTTCCATCCTATACCCGCGGCAATGCTTCCTCGACAACAGCAGCCTTCACCAACACCTATACGCCCGATCCCATCCGGTATTCCATCGAGGTCAGCAAGCGTATTGAGGGCGTTGTGCATCAGGCGGAAACCTATACCTTCGAAATGATCGGGCCCGACAATGCGCAGGAGCAGCTCACCATGCCGCTTTCCGTCACCGCCGGCGTTGAAGGCGAGGGCACCGCTGCGTTCGATCCCATCACCTTCCTTGCTGCGGGCGAGTATTCCTTCACCGTCCGCGAAGTCGTCGGCAGCACCGGTAACTGTGTGTACGACGGCAGCAGCATCACCGTTACGATCACCGTAACGGATATCAACGGCAAGCTGTCGGTAACCGAGGTAGTCTACAAAAAGAACGGCGCTGCCTGCCAGCCTGAGTTTGTCAACACCTATAATACCGGCAACCTTTCCATCACAAAGACCGTCAGAGAAAACGATGGTGATCTGAACAAGGCCTGGCATTTCGTGGTCACCTTTGCCCATGCGGACGGCAGCGCATTTGCGCTTCCACTTCCCTATGACGGCTCCGTCACAGGCACGATCACCAGCGGCGGCACCATCACGCTCACCCACGGTCAGACCGTCACGATCCGCAACATTCCCGCAGGGCTGACCTACACCGTTACTGAAACGGAAGCCAATACCGGCAGGTATACCACGGTGTCCGGCGGGGCGGCCGGCACGATCGCAAACGGTCAGACTTCCGCTGCTTCCTTCACCAATACCTTCAAGCCTTACCCTGTGGACTACCCCATCTCCGTGACAAAGATCATTGAAGGCGTCCCTGCGGAAGAGGAAACCTACACCTTCCTGCTGGGCGCCGAATCCGGCATGACCGATCGCTTCACAATGCCTGATTCCACTGAAGCCACCGTCACAGGGGCGGGCTCCGTCACCTTTGATCCCATCACCTTCCTCGCCGCCGGCAAGTATACCTTCACAGTGCGCGAGATTGCAGGCGATACCGAAAGCTGTACCTACGATGACAGCGTGCTGACTATCACCGTCACCGTTTCCAACATCAACGGTCGGCTGACGTTAACAGAGATCGTGTATGAAAAGAACGGCGAGGAATGCCCTCCCGACTTTGTCAATGCCTATCAGAACGGCAACCTCTCCATCATCAAGACCGTAGAGGCAAACGACGGCGATCTGAACAAGGAATGGCATTTCGTAGTCACCTTTACCTACGCCGACGGCAGCGAGTTTACTCTTCCGCTTCGCTACGACGGCTCCGTCAGGGGCACGATCACCAGCGGCGGCACCATCACGCTCACCCACGATCAGTTCGTCACCATCCACAATATTCCCGCCGGGCTGACCTACGCCGTCACCGAAACGGAAGCCAACACCGGCAGGTATACCACGGCGTCCATCGGCGAGACCGGCACGATCACAAACGGTCAGACCGCTTCCGTTTCCTTCACCAACACCTTCACGCCTTACCCCGTGGACTACCCCATCTCGGTATCCAAGCGTATTGAGGGCTCTCCCGCGGAAGAGGAAACCTACACCTTCCTGCTGAGCGGCGAATCCGGCACGACCGGTCGCTTCACGATGCCTGATTCCGCTGAAGCTACCGTTACCGGCGCAGGCACTGCCACATTCGATCCCATCACCTTCCTCGCCGTCGGCGAATATACTTTCACGATACGTGAGGTTGCGGGCTCTGCTGCGAACTGCACCTATGACGACAGCGAGCTGACCGTCACTGTGACCGTAGCCAACGTCAACGGTCGGCTGATGGTAACAAAGACGCTGTGTGAAAAGAACGGGGAGGAATGCGTTCCCGAATTCGTCAACGCCTATCAGGCCGGCAGCCTGACCATTGCCAAGACCGTTGAGGGCAATGCCGGTGAAACCGACAGAGCATGGCATTTTAAGATCACGCTGACGGACTACAGCGGTGCTACGTACAATACCTCTCTGCGCTATGACGGCGCAGCCACAGGCACCATTGCCAGCGGCGGCATCATCACCCTGCGCCACGGTGAGTCGGTCACGATCCACTCCATTCCCGCAGGCATCACCTACACCGTCACCGAAACGGACGCCAATACCGACGGATATACCACGTCCTCCGTTGGCGCCGCCGGCATCATCGTCAACGGCAAAACCGCCAACGCCCACTTCACGAACACCTGCATCAAGGCTGACATTCCCCAGACGGGCGACGGAACGGCGTATGGCCTTCTGTCCTTGCTGCTTGCGGCAAGCTTCGTTACCTTTGTAATCCTCGTTCGACGCAAACAGCATAACGCTTAAAAAAAACACCCCTCATGCATCTGCATGAGGGGCGTTTTCATTGAAAAGCATTATTTTCTGCAAACAACTTGCTGCTCTTCTTTTTGCAAACGATATTTCAAAATCGTCTTTTTACTAAAAAGATCGCCGTTTAGAATCATTTTCACCTTGAAGCCGGCCTTTTCAAGCCGCTGGGGATAATCCTGACCGTAACGGCGCACATGATCGCTCTGCCCAAAATACTTAAAACGGAGTTCGGGCGTATTATACGCAGGATTCTCCAGCGTTTCTTTGCTTTTGAAAACCGGAGCGTTCAAAAACGCAATCCCATCGGGCTTTAAAACGCGTTTCAGGTTGCGCAACGCCGCCGTTTCATCTTCGATATGTTCCAGCACATGATTGCATACAATGATATCAAAATATTCGTCGGGATACTTCAAATCGGTAATATCCGCAGTTTCACGAATGCCGCGGAATTCAGGGTTTATATCGACGGGATAGTAATCAATATTCTTCTTTCCGTCAAACAGCGGGCGAATCGATTTCTCCGGCGCAAAATGAAGCACGCGAATTTTCTTTTTCAGCAGGCGCCTGATGTCTTTCCTTTGATGAATATACAGCCACATCGCACGATGTCTTTCCGCTGCGCCGCATTTGGGACACTTTGCTCCGCTTCTCAATTTTTCGCCCGAAGGCAGATAGGCTATAAACTCACTTTTGCAGATCGGACACTTTCGCATTTTCCCGCCGGCGAGGAGCATATCTTCCAGCATCAGCATACGATATTCTATTTTGTCCATTTGCTGCTGCAGCTTATCGATTTTTTCCTGCATTTCCTGATCCATCTTCTTCCTCCGCGATTGATCAAATTATTTTTCATCCTATTTTCTGTGCATTCCTCCAAATTCCTGCCTGAAGCAATACGCCCCCGTAAATTTATTCACGAAAATTTCTTGAACCCATTCCCTTCTCATGATAGAATATTCTATAGAGCTACTTCTGTGTTACGGAGGATTGATGATGCAAGTCCTGAATTGCACAAATATGTTTTATAACAACACCGATCGGAAGTACCAGGATATTGACCGGCGTTATCAGGCCATGCACGAACGTGGAATTGATATTATTGTTCCCGTATACCAAGGCTTGAGCGAAACTGCAAGATGCATTCACTCCGTCCTTAAATGTACTGCCTTTCCCTTCCGTCTCTGGCTGATCAACGATCAAAGTCCCGAATCCGGAATGACGGAATTATTGCAGTCTTTTTCAGCCGACCCGCGTGTTCATATTTTAAATAACAGCGAAAACCTCGGTTTTGTCGCCACCGTCAACCGCGGTTTTGAAGCAACCGCAGGCGACGTTGTCATATTAAACAATGATACCGAGGTGTACGATCATTGGCTTGAAAGCCTTGCTTTGACCGCAGCCGAGCATCGCAATACCGCCACGATCACGCCTTATTCCTCCAACGCCGGTCTGTTTACGCTTTCCATCGATGATGAAAACGGCGACTTCACTGACCGTCAGATTGCCGATGCCCTGCATCATATCAGTGATAATCTTTCTCTGCAGGTTCCTACCGGTCACGGATACTGTATGTTCATCAGCCGGGAAGCGCTTGACAAAGTGGGACATTTCGATGTAAAAACCTTCGGCAAAGGCTACGGCGAAGAAACGGACTTCTGCCTGCGCTGCAGCGAGCAGGGCTTCATCCACCTTCTTTGCAGCAGCGCATACATCCGTCACGATCAAGGCATTTCCTTTTCCGAAACCCGAGAAGCCCGTATTCAGGAAAGCCGCAAGCTGCTGGATGCACGCTATCCCGAATATACCCAGCTGCTGGAGGACTGGAAATCCGGCAATGAATGGCGCCGCAAAAAGGCAGTTCTTGCCCAGCGCGTTAAACAATATATTTCCGAAAACCCGTCGCGCTCGATCCACCCCAGAAAAAGGCTCCTTGTCGCCATGCATGAAGGAAAAGGCGGAAGCGTGCTGAACCGCTTTGATTTGATGCGTGCGCTTTCCGGCGAATACGACTGCTTCTTCCTTACGAGCGACTGGAGAACGCTGAAGCTCTCAGCCGTCACGGAAGAAGGACAGGTCGCCGTCCGTAATTACAAGCTGAACAAAACCTTGTCCTGCGATCAGCTGGAACGCGAGGATCTTCAGAATATCTATGCCGATATTCTGCGCAGATATCGTATCGACGCGGTAAACTGCAGCCATATGCTGGGACACACCTTTGACTTGGTCAAGGAATGCAGAAAGCTGCAGCTTCCCTGCATCTATGTTCATCACGATTACTATACCGTTTGCCCCAACTTTGCCCTGATCAACGAAGAAGGCGCCTGCTGCGAGGGCAACTGTTGCGAATCCTTGAGCAAAACCTGCTCGGTATCTCCCACATGGCTGTCCACCATCCCCCACGTTTCACCGGATTCGGTTTCCGTCTGGCGTTCGGTCATGTCTGCCTATCTCCCGCTTTTTACCCATCACTGCGCGCCCTCGGAGTATTGTAAGAGAATCGTTCTGAATACGTATCCTGAGCTGGAAGGCAAAATTGACGCCATTGAACACGGCAGAGATTTTGAAGCCGGCTGGAACTGCGAAAGCAATTATCCGCAGCCCGGCGAAAAAATCAGGGTTTTGATACTTGGCAATATCGGGAAAAGCAAGGGTCTGCATTTCCTCAACCGCCTTGCAGCCATCAATACCGAAGACAAAATTGAATTCCACATTCTGGGCAACGTTCATAACAAACTGAACGCGGACGGTTTTGTGCTTCACGGAGAGTATACAAGAGATACACTTCCCGAACGGATCAAAGAAATCCGGCCTCACTATGCGCTGATCCCCAGTGTTTTCCCGGAGACCTACTGTCATACGCTGACCGAAGCATGGAAACTGAACCTTCCCACGCTGGTGTTCGACATCGGCGTTCTTCGTGAGCGCATGAAAAAGAGCAATGCCGGCTGGATCCTGCCCATCGGCGACGAGAAAGCCGTATATGCCCTGCTGACGGAAGGCATCACCGAAGAAGAATACAACGAAAAGAAAAACAACATTGCCGCGATTCATTTCCGCACCACACGGGATATGGCGCTGGATTACAAAAAGCTGTTTGAAGCCGTGCCTGCGGACATGAATGATCCCGTATTGCAGCGGCAAATGTTCCGTTCCTACTTCGTCGCCTTCGGCAATCCCCTTTGGCATACCTACCATTCCAAATCCGCCAGGCCTGCCAACCACACACAGGCAAAAGAAGCAAAGCTACAAGCCGAGCTGAAACGTTCCGAGCGCGAAATCAAAAAGCTGGAAAAAGACATTCTCCTCATCCGCAACTGCGGCAAAATGCAGGTGGGCGAGGCCCTTGTCGACGCCGTCAAGCATCCGCTCTCCGCATGGAAACTTCCGGTAAAAGCTTTCCGTTTCGGACGCAACGTTCTTGTCAAGCGGATAAAAGGCAAAAAAAAGGCGACCGATAAAAAGGCGAAAAAGGAGCCGGCGCCTTCGTCCGTCGCACAGGCAGAAAGCCTTTCCTATTCCGCAACGACCCAAGTCAAAACAGCCGCCGTCATCATCTGTGTTCACAACGCTTTGGATGATTTCAAAAAATGCATCGAGTCCGTACTCGAAAACCGCACCTTCCCCTATGAAATCATTCTTGTCAATGACGGCAGCGACGAAGAAACAACGGCTTATATTTCCGGTTTTTCTTCGTATCCGTACATTCGCACCATCCATCACAAGGTCAGCCGCGGCTACACCTGTGCAGCCAACGCAGGGTTGAAAGCTACGAAGGCGGACTATGCCGTTCTGCTCAACAGCGATACCGTGGTAACGGCTGACTGGATCGAAAAAATGATCGATGCGTTTGAAAAGCATCCTTCCGTCGGCATCCTCTCTCCCCTTTCAAACGCCGCTACCTATCAGAGCATTCCCGAAACGAAGGACAGCAGCGGCTGGTGCATCAATACGCTGCCGATCGGCGTGAATGCGGAAATGATGAACCTCATCGTTGAGCATTCTGCAGATTCTTCCCTCCCTGAGCTTCGCTGTGTCAACGGCTTCTGTTTTATGATCCGGCGGGAAGTAATCAACAGGATCGGACTGCTCGATGACAAGAAATTCCCCATGGGGTACGGCGAAGAAGTGGATTATTGCCTGCGCGCAAACGAGGCGGGCTTTACCTGCAATGTACTGGCAAATACCTATATCTTCCACGCAAAAACAAAGAGTTTCACCACCGAAAAACGCAAGCAGCTGGTCCAGGCCTCCAAAAAGCTTTTGGCGGATAAACACGGCAAGCGGTACGCCGATCTGCTTTCTTTCCTCGAAAGCGCCGATCCCCTTGTAGCCGCGCGCAGCCGCATCCATCAGATGATCAATGAACAGATGCCGGCTATTCAGAAGCTTCGCAGCAAACGCATCGCCTTCCTTCTGCCTACCCGCAGCTGCAGCGGCGGCGCTACCTCCGTCTGCCAGGAGGCCATGGCCTGGCGCAAGCTGGGCTTCAACGTCACCCTCATCAACCGAAAGGATTACCGCGATCAATTCCTTTCCTACTATCCTGAATGGGCCAGGCACTCCGTATGGTTTGATAAATCCGCAGAGCATTTAGCCCACGATTTCGATCTGGTCATCGCAACAACCTTCTTCTCTGTGGCGCTGATGAAAAAGATGCTGGAAGAAAACCGGGAATTGCAGACTGCTTACTATATTCAGGATTATGAGCCGCTTTTCTGCAAGGAAGGTACGCCTACGCATAAAGAAGCGGTGGCTTCCTACGAATTGATTCCCGATATGCTTTCCTTTGCAAAAACGGATTGGCTGTGCGAAAAGATCCATGCCTGCCATCCCTCCGTTACCATGCACCGCGTCAAGCCCAGCGTCAGCCGTTATCATTACAATCCGCATATCATCAAAAAAGTTTCCTCCCCGAAAGCGGTAAAGCTGGTCGCCATGATCCGTCCCTCCACCCCCAGACGCCGTCCCGATGAAACGCTGGAAGTGTTCAAGGCGCTCAAGCAGCGATTGGGGAAAAAGGTTGAGATCAGCTGCTTCGGCTGCAGTGATGAGGAACTGAAAAAGCTTCCCCATGCGGAAGGACTTGATGCCGTCAATCTCGGCGTCCTCAAGCCCGGTGACGTGGCGAAGGTTCTTTCGCAAAGCGATATTTTCCTTGACATGAGCTCCTATCAGGCCTTCGGTCGTACGGGTATCGAAGGAATGGCGCTGGGCTGCATTCCTGTTCTTCCCGCGGAAGGCGGCGTGTATGAATATGCCGTTCATAACGAAAATGCGCTGATCCTTGACACGTTCAACCACAAGCAGGTCATCAATGAGATCAGCCGGTTGATCGAACACCCTCAGGATATTGTCCGAATGAAGCTGGCCGGTCTTGAAACCGTCAAACGCTATTCCGTCATGAAAGCAGCCTGGTCCGAAATCCTGCTGCTGTCCAGAAACACGGTGAGCTAACCGCACACGTTTCATGAAAACCGCTCCCTTTCACTGCGGAGCGGTCTTCCGATTCTTGAACGTATTTTCCCCTCATCTCCAATAATATTCATTGCCGCCCGAACATTCGGACGGCATTATTTATTTTTAAACACCTTTTTGTTATTTTAATCCCATAAAATGGTCCAAAAATCACCATCCGATATCTTCACAAAACGTTTTTTTTCGTGTACAATGTCCATAGATCAAAATTCTAAGGAGGAGATACCCATGCGCAAACTCTTTGCTCTTCTTCTGACTCTGGCGGTGATGCTGTCTATGACCTCTTTCGCCACCGCTGAAGCTCTGTCTGACGACATCGTGATCCTCTACACCAACGACGTTCACACCTACATCGACAAGACCCTGTCTTACGATGTTATCGCGGGCGTGAAGGCCGAACTGCTCAAGCAGTACAAGAACGTTCTGCTGGTTGACGCCGGCGACCATGCTCAGGGCACCGCTTACGGTTCCATGGACAAGGGCGAATCCATCATCAAGCTGATGAACGCCGCCGGTTACGATCTGGCTACCCTGGGTAACCATGAGTTCGACTACGGCATGGAAGGCTGCATCAAGCTGCGTGAGTGGGCTGCGTTCCCCTACACTTCCTGCAACTTCTATCATGAAGAAAACAACATCCGCAACGAAAACGTGCTGGATTCCTACGTAGCCTACACCTTCGGCGACAAGACCGTTGCCTTCGTGGGTATCACCACTCCCGAATCCTTCACCAAGTCCACCCCTGCCTACTTCCAGGATGAAAACGGCAACTACATCTACGGCATTGCCGGCGGCACCGACGGCAAGGCTCTGTATCAGGATGTTCAGGATGCCATCGACGAAGCCAAGAAGGCCGGCGCCACCACTGTGATCGCTCTGGGCCATCTGGGCGATGATAAGTCTTCCGAGCCCTGGACCAGCGAAGAGACCATCGCCAACGTGTGCGGTCTGGACGCTTTCATCGACGGTCATTCCCATTCCACCGTTTTCGCCAAGGAAGTTGCCGATAAAGACGGCCACACCACCATCCTTACCCAGACCGGCGAATACTTCGGCCTCATCGGCATGATGGTGATCGACGCTGAAACCGGCGCCATCTCCACCGAGCTGCTCACCGCCAACGCCGTTGAAAACGGCTACGAAATCGCCGCCGCCACCGTCTACAACGCTGAAAAGAAGGCGTGGGACGTCAAGCCCAGCGAATTCTACAAGGGCGCTGCCTGGCCCACCGTTGAAGCCGTTACCACCCTCAAGAAAGCCTGGATCGACGAAGTTACCACCGCTCTGGGCGTTGTGATCGGTTCTGCCAACGTTTCCTTTGAAAACTACGTTGACGGCAAGCGTATGGTTCGCAGCCAGGAAACCAACACCGGCGACTTCGCTGCCGACGCTCTGTACTACCTGTTTGACAACATGGGCCTTGACGTTGACGTTGCCATCATGAACGGCGGCGGCGTCCGTAACAAGGCCGGCATCACCGGCGAAATCTCCTACCTCCTGTGCAAAGAAATCCACACCTTCGGCAACGTAGCCTGCCTGCAGACCATCACCGGTCAGGAGCTGCTGGATGCTCTGGAGTGGGGCGCCCGTACCGCCGGCACCATCGAAGAATGCGGCGGCTTCCTCCACGTTTCCGGCATCACCTACAAGATCGACGGCGAATATCCCTCCACCGTCCAGCAGGACGAAAAGGGCGTTTGGCTTGGCGGCCCCACCGGCGGCTATCGCGTACATGACGTGAAGGTTTACAACAAGGAAACCAATGCCTACGAAGCGCTGGATCTGACTGCCAGCTACAACCTGGCCGGTTACAACTACACCCTGCGTGACCTGGGCGACGGCTTCAATATGTTCGCCAGCGCTGTCAACGTACTGGACTACGTTCTGGAAGACTACATGGTTCTTGCCAACTATGTTCAGGGCTTCGAAAACGCCACCGTTGAAGCTACCAACTCTCCCCTGCTGGCCAAGTATGCCGGTATGCTGCTGGATTACAGCACCGTATACGGCAGCGGCCGCATCGTATTCGAATCCAGCGTGAAGTAATTCTTCGCGCAATCGGGAACCGTATTCCGAAAGGGATACGGTTCTCTTTTTTCGTCTTCATTGCAGACGGTTCATATTGCGAATGCTGAAAATATATGGTAAAATAAGATTTGCGGTTATTGCATCAAAGGAGTGTCAGCGTTGCTCTGGAATCTGTTTTCATCTTTCCGTCCCGTATTTCAGGATGATGAGATCGCCCTGTATCTTTCAGATGAGGACGTGACCAATCATGAAATCGGCGTGAAAGACGGTTACACCTTTGATATTTATGAACGCAAGCCCCGACGCCGCGTCGGTTATGTAAGTCTTCGGCTCGGAGAGAGCCCTGCGTTATATTATCTGGGCCATATCGGCTATCGCATCGATGCGCCCTATCGCGGGCACGGTTATGCTGCCAAAGCCTGTCTGCTGCTGATCCCGCTGATGCAAAAACTGCAGCTGAAAACAATTTGCATCACTGCCAATCCCGATAATATTCCCTCCCGCAAAACCTGCGAAAAAATCGGCTGCGAGCTGGAGTCCATCGTCCCCGTTCCCCGGCGTTTCAGTTATCACTGCGAAGGGGCCACGCACAAGTGCCGATACATCCTCAGAATCCCCGATCAGGCATAGTTTGCCATTGGGCAGGATAGCCTAATATCACCGGAAAGGAGTCTGCTTCATGCAAATATCGCTTTGCGGCGTAACCATTCATTATGAACAATACGGCACGGGCGATCGCCATGTGCTGATGCTGCACGGCTGGGGCTGTGAGATCAAGCATTTTGAGCCCATCGCCAATGCTTTAAAAGAGAAATACCACGTCACCGTGATCGATTTCCCCGCCCACGGGCAGTCCTCCCGCCCGCCAAAGCCTTGGGGCGTCGGTGATTTTGCCGCCTGTGTTAAGGAATTGATCCTTCAGCTGGGCATTGCTCCCTGCGATATCGTAGCTCACTCCTTCGGCGGACGCGTCGCTTTGCATCTGGGCGCACATGAGCCGCATTTGATCAACCGTTTGGTGCTCACCGGCGGTGCAGGCTTGAAAAAACCGCAGACAGAGGAACAGAAAAAGCGCTCCGCCAAATATCAGAAAAGCAAAAAGCTTTTGGAAAAGGTAATTTCCATCGGCGGCCCTTTCAAAACCCTTGGTGAGAAAAGCATGGAAAAGCTGCGCAAGAAATTCGGCTCTGCCGACTACAACGCGCTGGATGAAGAAATGCGCCAGACCTTCGTCAAGGTCATTTCGGAAGATCTGTCTCCCCTCCTCCCTCAAATCAAAGCCTCCACGCTGCTCGTTTGGGGCGAAAACGATCAGGACACCCCGCTGTGGATGGGACAGAAAATGGAAAAAGAGATCCCCGACGCCGGGCTTGTTCTCTTTGAAAACGACGATCACTACGCTTATCTGCGTCAATGGCCACGCTTTGTGCGCGTGCTTGAGGCGTTCCTGAAGTGAGGTTATACAATTGCTGAATCTTCTGCAAAAAATCATTTTCCTGCTTCCCGCTATTGCCGCAACAGCTGCCGGCATCCTGATGGCGCGCAGATTGCTGCATTATTTCCAGCTGGAAAGCTATCAGTTTTACGGCTACAGCAAAACCTGCCTGCGCCGCTGGAAAGCGCTGCTGCCTTGCATGATCCTGCCGCTGGTTTGGGGAGGCGTTTGTTTTATTACCAACCGCCCCATCGCCGCTGTCATTATTCTTCTTTCCGGGTATCTGCTTGCAAAGCGTCAGGCAAACGCAAAGGAGAAAAAGCCCTTTGTCATCACCGCCCGTATGAAGCGGCTGTACGTCATCCTCGGCATCGTTTTGTTCTGCTTTGCGCTGATCCACCCCGCTTTGATCGCGCTTCTCCCTTTGCTGGTTGCGCTGGCTGCGCTCATTGCGCTGCCCATTGAAAAATCCATCAACCGCATGTACATGCGCGATGCACAGAAAAAGCTTTTTGCAAACCAAGGGCTGATCCGCATCGGCATCACCGGCAGCTACGGCAAAACCAGCGTCAAGGTGATCCTGTACACCATCCTTTCGCAGAAATACAATGTGCTTTCGACCCCCGCTTCCTTTAACACCCCCATGGGACTTACCCGTGTCATCCGCGAGCGGCTGGAGCCTGCGCATCAGATTTTTCTGGCCGAAATGGGCGCGCGCCACAAAAAGGACATCAAAGAGCTGACCGACTTCATTCAGCCCACCATCGGCGTGCTTACCAGTGTCGGCCCCCAGCATCTGGATACCTTCAAAACGCTGGAAAACATCATTCATACCAAGTATGATCTGATCCGCGCTTTGCCCGAAGACGGTTTTGCCGTGTTCAATGGCAACAATGCTATCTGCGAGGATTTGCACAGTAAAACCATGCAGAAACCCAAGGCGCTCATCGGCAAGAAAGGCTCCGATGCCTGGGCGGAAGACATTTCACTTTCCGCAGAAGGCAGCAGTTTTACGCTTTGCCTCAAGGACGGCGCCCGTATCCCCTGCACCACCCGACTGCTGGGTGCGCATAACATCAGCAATATTCTCCTTGCCTGTGTTGTTGGCCGTCATCTGGGTCTTTCCAATCTGCAGCTGCAGCGGGGCGTATCCATGCTTCAGCCCGTGGAGCACCGTTTACAGCTTCTGCGCAGCGCAGGCGGCGTAACCGTCATCGACGACGCCTTCAACAGCAATCCCAGCGGCGCAAAGGCTGCGCTGGATGTGCTGGCAAAGTTCCCCGGCCGCCGCATCATCGTTACCCCCGGCATGGTGGAACTGGGCGGCGATGAAGACAAGTTCAACCGCGAGTTCGGCCGCGAAATGGCTTCTGCTGCCGACGTCTGCGTGCTGATCGGCAAAAAACATACCCGTCCCATTCAGGAAGGGCTCATCGAAACCGGCTACCCCCAGCAGGATATTCACGTATTCCCCTCGCTGGCTGACGCAACCCAATGGCTCAACGGCTTTATGAAGCCGGGCGATTTCATCCTGTACGAAAACGATCTTCCCGATCATTATTCCGAATAAATTTGGAGGCACCGAAAATGTCTAAGATTCAACTGGGCGTCATCTTTGGCAGCCGCACCTGCGAACACGAAGTTTCCATCATCAGCGGCGTACAGCTGGCCCGCAGCGCAGACCGTGAAAAATACGACGTATGGCCCATTTATATCGCCAAGGACGGCCGCTGGTATACCGGCGAAAAGCTGCTGGATATCAAAACCTATACCCCCTTTGATCCTTATGCCAAGGGCATAACCCGCGTAACCCTTGACCTGACGGCAGGCTCCGGTGCGCTGATCACCTATCAGCAAAACTCCGGTCTCTTTGCCAAAGGCGTAACTCCTGTGACCGTATGCAAGCTGGATTGCGTGATCCCTGTCATGCATGGTCTCCACGGCGAAGACGGTACGCTTCAGGGTCTTTTTGAGCTTGCCAACATCCCCTATTCCTCCACCGGCGTTGGCGGCAGCGCCATCGGCATGGATAAAATCATGATGAAGCAAGTCTTCCGCGGCATGGGTTTCCCCATTCTGCCTGATATTTTTGCCCTGCGCAGCCAGTGGAAAGCCGATCCTGATGCTGTGATCGCCCGTGTAGAAGAAAAGCTGGGCTACCCCGTATTCTGCAAGCCCGCGTGTCTGGGCTCCTCCATCGGCGTCAGCCGCGCCAACGATCGCGAAGGTCTGAAGGAATCCCTTGACCTTGCCTTCTCCTATGACCGCCGCGTGCTGATCGAAAAGGGTCTGGATCGTCCCGTTGAAGTCAACTGCTCCGTGCTGGGCTATGACGGCGAAACCCGCACCTCCGTTACCGAAATGCCCACCACTGCCAGCGGCGATCTGCTGGACTTTGCCGACAAGTACCTCTCCGGCGGCAGCGGCAGCAAGGGCATGGCTTCCCTGCAGCGCGTTATGCCTGCGCCTGTAGGCGACGCCATGATCAAGCGCATCGAAGCGCTCTCCTGCGATATTTTCAATGCGCTGGACTGCAAGGGCGTAGTGCGTATTGACTATATGCTGACCGGCGAAGACGAACTCTACATCACCGAGATCAATACCATCCCCGGCTCCATGGCCTTCTATCTGTGGAACGAAAGTGGCCTCTCCTATCCCAAGCTCATCGATAAGCTGGTGGAATATGCCCGCAAGGCCCATGCCGATAAAAACGAAAACAATTTCGCCTTCACCTCCGATATTCTCAGCGGTGTTTCCCTCGGCGGCAAGACCGGCGCAAAGAACGGCGGCAAGCTGGGCGGTAAGCTGGGCTGATCGATCCGAACAGCAAAAAAGCCAAGCTGCAAATGCAGTTTGGCTTTTTTATTTGCTTTTAATAGCGTTTATTTCGCTTTCTGTGCTGGGGCTGCGGTTTGGCCACCGGTTGCTGGCCCTTGATTTCAAAGAGCTTATCGCGCAATTTTGCGGCCTTTTCAAAGTCCAGGCTGCTGGCCGCATCCAGCATCTGATCTTCCAGATGCTGGATCAGCGATGCCCGCTCTTCATCGTTCATGGCGTCGCCCGCCGTTTCCTTGGCCTTATCGGTGATCTCAAGCAGCGCGCGCACCGCACTCTTTACCGTTTCGGGGGTTATGCCGTTAGCTTCATTGTAAGCTTCCTGAATGGCACGGCGACGGTTGGTCTCGCCGATGGCGCGCATCATGCTGTCCGTCATGCCGTCCGCATACATGATCACCCGTCCGTCCGCATTTCGCGCCGCACGGCCGATAGTCTGCACAAGGCTGGTTTCGGAGCGGAGGAAACCTTCCTTGTCGGCATCCAGAATGGCTACCAGCGATACTTCCGGCAGGTCAAGACCTTCGCGCAGCAGGTTGATGCCCACCAGCACGTCGTATTGACCCAAGCGCAGATCGCGGATCAGCTCCATGCGCTCCATAGTCTGAATATCGCTGTGCAGATAGCGCACGCGAATGCCCACGTCATCCAGATATTCCGTCAGGCTTTCCGCCATTTTCTTGGTCAAGGTGGTGACCAGCACACGCTCTTTGCGGGCAACCACGGCGTTGATTTCGCCGATCAGATCATCCACCTGCCCCGTTGCGGGACGCACGATGATCTTGGGATCGAGCAAGCCCGTCGGTCTGATCAGCTGCTCCACCGTTTGCTGGCTGTGCTCCGCTTCGTAGGGGCCGGGCGTAGCCGATACAAACATCGTGGGGCCGATACGGCTTTCAAATTCGGGAAAGGTCAGCGGGCGATTGTCATAGGCGGAGGGCAGGCGGAAGCCATATTCCACCAGCGCCGTCTTGCGGGCCTTATCACCGGCATACATTGCCCGGATCTGCGGAATGGTTTGGTGGCTTTCGTCAATGAACACCACAAAATCCTTGGGGAAGTAGTCCAGCAGCGAAAAAGGCGGATCGCCCGGCTGTCTTCCGTCAAAGTACCGGCTGTAATTCTCAATGCCCGTGCAGAAGCCGATTTCACGGAGCATTTCAATATCATAGCGGGTGCGCTGGGCGATACGCTCGGCCTCCAGCGGCTTGCCTGCCTTTTCAAATTCCTCGATCTGCAGCTTCAGATCCTGCTCGATACAAGCGATGTTCTTTTCCCGCTCCACGGCATTGGTGGCATAGTGGGTGGCAGGATAAATGGAAATATGCTGCAGCGTATGCACCGTTTTGCCCGTAGTGGGATTGAATTCGCTGATGCGGTCGATCTCATCCCCAAAGTATTCCACGCGGATGGCTTCATCCTGCATGCTGGCAGGCATGATCTCCACCACGTCGCCGCGAACGCGGAACGTTCCGCGGGAAAACGCAAAGTCGTTGCGGTCAAACTGGATATCCACCAGCTTTCGAAGCAGCTCGTCCCGCGGCAATTCCATTCCCGGACGCAGCGAGATCATCTGATTGGTGTACTCGCTGGGATCGCCCATGGAATAAATGCAGCTGACGGATGCAACGATAATCACGTCGTTTCGTTCCCGCAGGGCTGCCGTGGCGCTGTGACGCAGCCGGTCGATCTCATCATTGATCGATGCATCCTTTTCGATGTAGGTGTCGCTGGATGCAATATACGCCTCCGGCTGATAATAATCGTAATAGGACACAAAATACTCTACGGCGCTGTCGGGGAAAAAGGCTTTGAACTCAGAGCAAAGCTGCGCCGCCAGCGTTTTATTGTGGGCGATGACCAGCGTGGGCTTGTTCAGCCGCGCGATCACATTGGCCATGGTGAAGGTTTTGCCCGAGCCCGTCACGCCCAGCAGCGTCTGGCAGGTTTTCCCCTCTTCAAAGCCCTTTACAAGCGCTTCGATGGCCTGCGGCTGATCGCCGGTGGGTTTATATTCGGAATGCAGTTCGAATCGGTTCATAATCCTGCCTTTTCAGAGAGAAGATAAAATAAAAGTATTTATATCAAATTATATCATAGCCGTTTTCCCTTATCAACCACAAACAATTGGCACCGGAAGCCACGATTTTCGTTGAGTTCCGTTTCATTCTTTCCGAAATTCGACTTTTGATGCTGCTTTTCCGTTTTTTTCGACGGATATAAAAAGCTGCCGTGCGCAGAATGAGGCTGTCGGCATTCGCCGGCCAAGCAAACGGAGGTGCTTTTTATGCCGGTATATCACATCAGGCAATCGCCTGTATTACAGGGAGAAGCGCAGATCAACGTCGCAAAGAATGCCGTGCTTCCTATTTTGGCGGCGTCGCTTTTATGTTCATCGCCCGTAACTGTAAGAAAAGTTCCCAAGCTTAAGGACATCGACAGCATGGCGGAGGTGCTGAAAGCCTGCGGTGCGCAGATCCAAAAGGAAGAGGACAGCCTGACGATCCGTGCGCCTGCGCTGAATAATCCCATCGAAAGCGCTCCCTTTCACAAGCTGCGTGCGTCCGTCCTTGTTCTGGGGCCTTTATGTGCAAGGCTTCATGAAGCCGACGTGCCTCTTCCCGGAGGATGCGCCATCGGTCAGCGGCCGGTGGATATCCACCTGAAAGGTTTGAAGGCCATGGGCGTGGAATCGCATTTGGAAAACAGCCGCGTCATCAGCCGGGGAACACCGAAAAGCGGATACATTTACCTTGATTTTCCCAGCGTGGGCGCGACGGAAAACCTCCTGATGACCGCTGCTTTGACAAAAGGAGTCACACGCATTGAAAACGCTGCAAAAGAGCCCGAGATCGTCGATCTGGCGGATTTTCTGACCCTCGCAGGCGCCCGTATCTGGGGCGCGGGCACGGGAACGATCGTGATTGACGGCGTTGAAAAGCTGACGGGCGTTGAGTTTACCCCCATTCCCGACCGTATCGAAGCGGGTACGCTGGCCTGCGCCGCTGCCGTGACGGATGGAAGCATTCTGCTGACAGGCGCGAGAAGCGATCATTTGCGATCTCTTTTGCACAAGCTGCGGGAAACGGGAATGCTCATTCTTGAAGACGCCCGCGGACTTCATCTGCGCGGACGCGCCAAACGCGCCGTTGACATTCACACCCTTTCCTATCCCGGCTTTCCCACCGATCTGCAGGCTCCTATGATGACCGTAGCCACGCAGACCAAAGGCCAAAGCATTTTCATGGAAACGATCTTTGAAAACCGCTATATGCACGCCGTGTCTTTATGCCGCATGGGCGCGAACATCCGCACCGAAGGCCGCATGGCGCTCATTCAGGGCGGCGCGCCGTTGACAGGTGCAACGGTGGAGGCTACCGATTTGAGAGCGGGAGCGGCGCTGATGATCGCAGGACTGATCGCTCAAGGAGAAACATACCTTGTTGATAAACCCGGACATATCAGCCGCGGCTACGATCTGCTGGATCAAAAGCTGAATGCAATGGGCGCCCGGATATCCTGCGAAACAGGTCGTGCCCCCGAGGCCAGGTTGACAAAGTAAAGGGTAAAACCTATAATACATATATCACCGAAGAAGGATTGCTTTTTATGAAAACGCTGCGTATCATTGTGATCATCCTGCTGACTGCAGCTGTGCTGCTGGTCATTACAAGTCCTGCCCTTTTATCAGGTATTCTTCCCGAAAATATCCTGACGACTGCAAAGCTTGAGGAATTTCCGCTGCTGGGTTCATGCGTTGAGATCGCTTCCCAGCTGATTGCCTCCCTCAAAGCGGAAGCACTGCCTCCCATCGCCGTTGTCACCAATGCCATCGGCCCTACCTTTTGGGATGAGCTTTCCTCCCTTTTGATGGTTGCCGTACTTTCCATCCCTGTATCACTTCTGCTGGGCTTTTTGTTGTATAAGCCCCTGTATCGCGGCCCCATTTGGAAAACGCTGCTCTACATTTCCCTCAATCTCGTTTCCGTCATGGCGGCGTGGATCATCTACCGCCGGTTCTATTTCACCTTTGTGATCGAAGGGCTTTTGATGGAAAACATCACCAATACCGCCACGCTCACGGTTGTGAATTTCCTCACTCAGCTGATTTCCGCTGCCGCCATCGGCACGCTGGCGCTGAAGGTTGCCCTTGCCGCGCTGGCCACGCGCATCGTCGTAGGCAAGATCATTATGCCCATTATCGGCACGTTGATCAGAACCCTGCTTTTTGCCTTCTTCATTGCACTGATTCTTTTGCTGCAAAGCGATCCCACCACCTATATGCTCACGCTTCCCGTCATGCTGGCTGCGCTGGGTTTAAGCGCGGTTACCGACTGGATCTTCGGCAGTTGAGGAAAGGTACTGTTTATGATCAATCTTTCCGATTTTATGAATATGTTTTCGCAATCGCTGAATCAAGCATTCGGCGATCGCGTTTGGTTTGTCGGTCTGCAGGGCAGTCATGCCCGCGGAGAAGCGACGGAAAACAGCGATATCGATACCGTTGTTATTCTGGATGCGCTCACCGCTGACGACGTGAAAACATACAATGCGATGCTTGATACGCTGCCCCACAGAGAACTGCTCTGCGGCTTTCTGTCGGGGAAAGAGGATCTCCTGCACTGGGAACCTTCCGATCTGTTCCAGTTCTATTATGACACCCAGCCGATCAAAGGCAGTCTTGACGCCTTACTGCCCCTGCTTGACGCTGCATCTGTGAACCGCGCGGTGAAGATCGGTGCGTGCAATATTTTTCACGGCTGTGTGCATAATATGCTCTATGAAAAGAGCGAGGATATCCTCAAAGCGCTTTACAAGTCCGCATCTTTTGTGCTGCAGGCCATCTGTTTTCAGGAAAACGGCAAGTACATAAACCGGCAAAGCGAATTAAAGCAGCTGCTGTCCCCCGATGACCGCATCATTGCCGATACGTTCCTGCATCTGAAAAAGGGCGGTGCTGTGGATTTTGAAAAAATGTCCGAAACGCTGCTTTCATGGTCGCAAAAGCAGCTCCATAAAACCACATAAAAACAGCCGGGCAAATCCCGGCTGTTTTATATTATTAACCTAAATGAAGCGGCAGTTCAACAATGAAGGAAGTGCCCTTTCCTTCTTCGCTTTCCACATGGATCTCGCCGCCGTGGAGCATCACCAGCTGATGCACGATGGCAAGGCCCAGACCGGTGCCGCCCGCTTCACGGCTTCGCGCCTTATCCACGCGGTAGAAGCGGTCGAAGATATGCGGCAGATGCTCCGCCGGAATGCCGGGGCCGTTATCCTTGACAGTCAGCACAGCATCGCGTCCGACACGCTGAAGCGTAACGTTCACCTCGCCGCCTTCCTGCGTATACTTAACGGCATTTTCCATCAGGTTATAGACCACCTGCTGCAGTTTGGTACGGTCGGCATACATATCGCAATCATCCTGAATGGACAGCGTAACGGTCTGCGAACGCTTTTTGATCATGGGCCCCAGCAGGTGCTTGGTATCCTTGATCAGCGCTGCCATACTCATGTTCTCACGGGAAAGCTTGACGTCGCGCACGTCCATGCGAACCAGCGTAAGCAGATCGGTCACAATGGAAGACAGCCGGTCGATCTCACGGTTGATATCCGTCATGAACTCGGTGCGCAGGCCCACTTCCATTTCAGGCTGATAGATCAGCGATTCGATCATGATCTTCATGGTCGCCAGCGGCGTTTTCAGTTCATGGCTGGCATTGGAAACGAACTGGTTTCGCGCCTGATCCAGCGACTCGATCTTTTCGCTCATGGAGTTGAAGGTACGCGCCATTCGCCGCATTTCACCCGAGCCGCGCACTTTCACGCGTACGGAGAAATCGCCGCGGGCCATGTTCTGAATGCTCTTGGTCAGAGCCGTCATGGGCTTTGTGATAATGTTTGAAAACACAAGACAGAAAATGATGGCGATCACCGCAACGGCGATGAAAATGACCAGCATCTGATCCCGCAGCTCGTAAAGATTGGCCATCATAGTCTGAACCGGCGAGGACAGAAGCACCACGCCGATCACGTCGGAATGATCGATTACGCCCGCCGTGCAGTATCCCACCCAGTTAAACGCATCTGCATCGGATAACAAAAAATTACCCGTTTTCAGAATTTCTCCGACCCCGTCCAAGGGATGCACACCGTAATCCGCCAAATCGCCGCGCACAAGCACGCTGGCCACCTCGGGATAATCCACGCGCACCCCGTTCAGTTCGGAATAGGTATCCACCTGCACCTTGCCGTAACGGTCAAGCACCATGAGCCGGCCGCCCATTTCGCCGCCGGCAGCGGTCAATTCCTCATACAGCGCTTCGGTATCCGACTGGGCCAGCAGCGGCGCGATCCGCACCGCCAGCGATTCCACATTCACCGTATCGGTATGGATGCGCTGTTCAAAGAGATAATCGCCCACCATATTGGTGAGCGAATTAGCCATAACGGAAAAAGACAGACCGACGATCAGCAGAAAAACAAGAGTAATCTGCCAGCGGATAGAAAATATTCTATTGTCAGTCCTTATCGGTAAAATAGTAGCCCACTCCCCACTTGGTAAAGATGAACTCGGGCTGAGAAGTATTGCGCTCAATCTTCTCTCTCAGGCGGCGGATATGCACGTCCACCGTGCGGGCGTCGCCCATGTAATCGTACTTCCACACCGTTTCCAGCATGGCTTCGCGGCTGAACACTTTGCCGCGGTTGTTGATGAACAGCTGCAGCAGGTCAAATTCCTTGGCCGTCAGGCGCACTTCCTTGCCGCCCAGCGTAACGGAGCGGTTAACAATGTTGACCTCCAGATCGCGTACGCGCACAACCTTCTTTTCTTCGTTGGCGGCAGGCTGACCGGCGCGGCGCAGAATGGTCTTGATTCTGGCCTTGACTTCAAGGATGTTGAAGGGCTTGGTCATATAGTCATCGGCACCGTATTCAAGGCCCAGGATCTTATCCATATCCTCACCCTTGGCGGTAAGCATGATGATCGGCACATTGCTGGATTCGCGGATCCGCTGGCAGACCTGAATACCGTCCATCTTGGGCAGCATCACGTCCAGCAATACGATATCCACATGATTGGAGAAAAACACATTCAGCGCTTCTTCACCATCGGCCGCCGAAAGCGTTTCATAACCTTCCTGTTCAAGCGTATATTTCAAACCCTTGATAATAAGAGGCTCGTCGTCAACCAGCAAAATTCTTTTTGCCACTGTCATTCATTCCTTCCTGTGTATCGAAAAATATGCCTTCGTTGGCTTTTGCATACCTTTCACTCTCTATATATTACAACAAATGTTTCAATCAATCAAGTGAATTGAAATAATTTCTACATATTTTTAGCGAAAAAGGGATGAATCCCATCAGATTCATCCAAGTTTTAGTCATTATTTTCAATAATACTGTCATAGGTTATGCCTTTATCCGCTTTCGCACAGCGACCGCAGGGCTCTATTCCCAATGCAATTGCGTTGCGCTGTGAAATCTTGCGCGGATCATACATCTGACTGCAGGTTTTCTTGTTGTGATACTTTTTTCCGCCGTCCGTCGGCACCCAAACCATTTTCAGCGGCATGGATGCATATTCCGCATCCAGCTGCTCGCTATTCATCCCCCACAACAGAAAAGTGAGGGTGTCATCGTCAAGGACGCCCGTTTCAGGCAATCCACAATCTCGCTGCAGCTTAAGCACTGCGGTTTCCGCTTCGGAATCATACGTTTTGCTGTGTTTGGGATCAAGATAGCCTGTTTGCTTGAGGACGTCAATCGCCAAGCCGACCGGCGTACCAAAGTCACCCTTTTGCATAAAGCAAACGCAGGCCGTCTCACCGCAATCGCAGCTGCGCTCAAGGTATTCTCTTTCTCCCGCAAAACCGCAGGAAACAAGCAGCATTACCCCCAGAAGAACGGCAATCAGCTTTTTCATCTGTACGTTTCCTTTATTTCAGCTTTTTCCCGTCACTGAATGCATTGCCCGCCTTTTCCCCCAGCGTCAGGTACGCATGGTGCACAGGATCGTAGGAAATCGGATCAAGCTTTCGGACGTCGATCTTCCCGTTTTCGTCAAGGATGTTTTCCTCTGCACTGACATTGAGTATTCTGCCCATCAGCATTTCGCTTTCTTCATCATAGGAGAGCATCTCGCATTCCAGCGCCATGGGCAATTCCCGGATCAGCGGTGCATCGACAAATGTGCTCTTTTCAGCGTTCCAGCCCGTTTTTACCCATTTTTCGGGATCATCATTGCCCGACACGATGCCCACATAATCGGCAGGAATGAGCTGCTCTTTGGTGGCCATGCTCACGGTAAAGCCTTTTCGGGCGAGGATGTTCTCCATCGTTTTATGGGCAGCGGCTACGAATATGCAAATCTTGTCCGCATCCGCCATACAGCCCCATGCCGCATTCATGGCGTTGGGCGTTCCGTCGGCATTGTAGGTAGCAATGATCAGTACAGGCATGGGATACATCTGCGGTTTTGCGCCAAAATTCTTTCTCATATTTTCCTCTCACAATTCAGGCAGTTCCGAAAAATCATGGATATAGTGATCGGCTACGGCACGCATTTCAGCCTCGTATTCGGCTGAAGTGTCGTCATATACCGCGCACACCCGCATCCCAGCTTCCTTGGCGGTTTTGTCGGCGTTATAATTATCATCAAGGAACAGAACGTCCTCTACCTTCGCGCCGATTCGCTTCGCCGCCATACGGTAAATCTCGGGATCTGCCTTGCTGGTACCAAAGTCTTCGCAGGACCAGACATTATCAAACAAATCATAAATCCCCAAGCGCTTCAGGCAAGGATCCAGCGCTGCATGGGGGCTGGCCGTCAGCACATTCAGACTGTCCCCCCGCTCTTTGAGCTGCTTTACAACGTCTACCACATATTCTTTCGCAGGCACGCGATAGGTATAAGCCTCCACAGCATAAGCATGCATCAGTGCAATCAATTCCTCTTCGGTACGCTTGACGTGAAGCTTTTCCACAAAGTATTTCGCCGTTCCCGCGTAACCCAGAGGCGTGATGATCTTGATAATATTCTCAGGATACTCCGCTTCGTGCTCATCCAGAATCCGCAGCATCAGCCCGGCATAAACGGGCATAGAATCCACCAGCGTTCCGTCAAAATCAAACAGATATGTTTTCATGAGATCAGCTCCTTCTCTTTCAACCCCATTATACACCCCATCGGTATATTTGCAATGATGAATTTGGGAACCGAAAAACAAAAAAGCAGATTTCTTTCGAAATCTGCTTTTCCGTGGTCTGGGTGGAGAGATTCGAACTCTCGGCCTCTTGAACCCCATTCAAGCACGCTACCAAGCTGCGCTACACCCAGATACTCTCCTGCGCCATTTCTCAGGCGCAGGATTTATTATAGCAGGCTATATACCAAATGTCAAGCGGTATTTCCAACTTTTTTCAAAAAAACTTAACGAATTTCGCAAGCGATCTGAGAAGCCAGCGCAACGTTGTTAAGAACCAGCTTGATATTGCTCTTGAGGCTGTCGCCGCCCGTCAGCTCGCACACGCGGGCCAGCAGGAAGGGGGTGGTCTCCTTGCCCTTGACGCCCTGTTCCTTGGCTTCGCTCAGCGCCTGCTCGATGGCCTGATCGATGACCGCCTTGGGCATGGCATACTCGGCGGGGATGGGATTGGTGATCAGCATACCGCCGGGATAGCCGATGGCGCGCTGCATGGAGATAGCGTCGGCAATCTCCTTGGGGGTATCCATGCGGTAATCCACCTTGAAATCGCTTTCATAGGTGTAGAAGGCGGGCAGCGTTTCGGTCTTGTAGCCGATGACAGGCACACCCTTGGTTTCGAGGTATTCAAGGGTCAGGCCCAGATCCAGAATGCTCTTTGCGCCGGCGCAGACAACGGCAACGGGCGTCATGCCCAGTTCTTCCAGGTCGGCGGAAATATCCATGGTGGTCTCGGCGCCGCGATGCACACCGCCGATGCCGCCGGTGGCAAACACCTTGATGCCCGCCATGGCAGCAATGATCATGGTGGCGGAAACGGTGGTAGCGCCGTCCGCGCCGCGGGCAACAAGGATGGGCAGATCGCGTCGGCTGGCCTTGTGCACCTTGGGGCCGGACTTGGCCAGATACTCCAGTTCTTCATCGGTCAGACCCACGCACAGCTTGCCCTTGATTACGGCGATGGTAGCAGGCTCGGCGCCATGCTTGCGGGCTTCCGCTTCGCACAAAAGCGCCGTTTCGCGGTTCTGGGGATAGGGCATGCCGTGGCTGATGATGGTACTTTCAAGGGCGATGACGGGACGGCCTTCATCCATGGCCTTCTGTACATTGGGCGCGATTTTCAGATACTTGCTGAGGTTCATTTACTTCTCCTCCGTTAAGCATTTTTACTTAAAAATTGTGCAGCGCTGTGCATCCCCGAAAGGGCACAGTCGCGGGTGGATCTGTTTTCTGCAAGGGCAACGGCAATGCCTGCACAAAGCGCGTCGCCTGCGCCGGTTTTGGGTGCGGCGCTGATCTTTTCAACGGGGATCCTGCCGCAGACGGCGGAATCGGCATAACAGACGCCTTCTTCTCCCAAAGAAATGAACGCGCGCTTCAATCCCATCTTGAGCAGCGCCGCAGCGCAATCTTCGGGCGTATCAAGCCCCGTGATCAGCCGTGCTTCGTAAATATTGGGCTTAAAGCCCTCCAGATACTTCATGACGACCAGCGCCCGGCGCACCTTTGCGCAGCTGACGGCGTCCATCAGCAGCGGCACCTTCGCATTTTGGGCAACATACAAAAGCGTTTCTTCGCTAAGATTCGCATCCAGCACGCACAAATCACATCTGTTGATCAGCGGCATAATGCTTTTCGCGTATTCGGGCGTGAGGGCTGCCATCAGTCCCATGTCGTTGATCGCAGTGAGCATATCCCCCGTTTCGTCATGCACGCACAGATAGACGTTGGAGCGTCCCTCCAGCGTCAGCGCCCCCGAAATATCAAGCCCCTGTTTCTTGCAGGCCGCTTTCAGGCCATCGGCCAGCACATCGTTTCCGAAGGCTGTAAAGAACATACATTCCGCGCCGTTTTCACGGATGCGGGAGGCGATATTCCTGCCAACGCCGCCGGGCTTTAATTCCACGCGGCCGATATTGGAATCCCGCAGGCGCAGCAAATCGCCAGTCATTCCCAGAATGTCCATGTTCGTGCTGCCGAACACTGCAATTTTCATTCCTTGATCAAGTCCTTTCCGATCAGCATACAGTCACCGAAGCTGAAGAAACGATACTTCTGCGCCACGGCTTCGCGGTAAGCTTCCAGAGCATTATCGCGCCCCATGAGGGCGGAAACGAGCATGAGCAGCGTGCTCTGGGGCAGGTGGAAGTTGGTCAGCAGCAGATCCACCGCCTTGACCTTGACGCCGGGCTTGATAAAGATATTCGTCATGCCGCTGCCGGCGTGAACGATCCCCTCATCATCCGCCGCCGTTTCGATGGTGCGCATGGAGGTGGTGCCGATGCAAAGGAGTCTGCCGCCGTTTTTGCGGGCATTGTTGATCGTTTCAGCCGCTTCAGGCGTGACTTCATAAAACTCGCTGTGCATGACGTGATTGTCCACGTCATCTTCCTTGACGGGACGGAAGGTGCCAAGACCCACGTGCAAAAGAACAGGAACAACGTGAACGCCCATTTCCTCTACCTTTTTCAGCAGTTCGGGCGTAAAATGCAAGCCCGCCGTGGGCGCAGCCGCGCTGCCGTCCAGTTTGGCATACACCGTCTGATAGCGGTTGGGATCTTCCAGTTTTTCGTGAATATAAGGCGGAAGGGGCATTTCCCCCAGCTTTTCCAGCAGATTTTCAAATACGCCTTCGTAAATGAAACGTACGACGCGTCCGCCTGCGTCGGTATTATCCAAAATTTCGGCGCGCAAAAGACCATCGCCAAAGGAAACGGTGTCGCCCGCATGAAGACGCCTGCCGGGTTTGACCAGCGCTTCCCATGTGTCCTTATCCTGCCTCTTCAGCAGCAAAAACTCCGTGGGAACACCCGTGGATTCCTTCACGCCCAAAAGACGGGCGGGAATAACGCGGGTCTGGTTGATGACCATTACATCGCCCTTGCGCAGATACTCCGTGATATTGCGGAAGATCCGCCCTTCGCGTAGGGAATTGTTGCGGTTGCACACCATCATGCGGCTTGCATCGCGGGGCTCAACGGGCGTTTGAGCGATCAATTCTTCAGGCAGTTCGTAATCAAAGTCCTTTGTTCTCATTGTATCCTACTTCTTTTCATTAAGTATCAAGAAGCGAAGTCTGTTCCGCTTCCATATTTTCGGGTTTGATCCTGCCCATATGCTCATAGCACGCTGCCGTGCAAATGCGGCCTCTGGGCGTTCTTTGGATGAAACCAAGCTGCAGAAGATAAGGCTCGTACACATCTTCAATGGTCATGGCATCTTCACCGGTGGAGGCAGCCAGCGTATCCAGACCCACGGGACCGCCGCCGAATTTGTCGATCATGGTAAGCAGCATGGTGCGGTCCACCCGGTCAAGACCCAACTGATCCACATCCAGCATATCAAGGCCTTCGCTGGCAATCTCCCGGGTGATGCGTCCGTCGCCGCGCACCTGCGCATAATCGCGGACGCGCTTGAGCATACGATTGGCGATACGCGGCGTACCGCGGCTGCGGCGGGCGATCTCAAGCAAGCCCTCGTTATCGGCTTCAACACCCAGAATTTTGGCGCTTCTGCCCACGATCTGGCAAAGCTCTTCCGGCGAATACATTTCAAGGCGGAAGATGATGCCGAAGCGGTCGCGCAGCGGGGCGGACAGCTGACCGGCACGGGTGGTTGCGCCCACCAGCGTGAACTTGGGCAGATCGATACGCAGCGAGCGCGCCGTGGGGCCCTTGCCGATCATAATATCCAGGGCATAGTCCTCCATGGCGGAATAAAGCACCTCTTCCACTGCACGGCTGAGGCGATGGATCTCATCGATAAAGAGAATGTCGCCGGCCGCCAGATTGGTGAGGATGGACGCCAGATCCCCCGGCCTGTCAATGGCAGGGCCCGAGGTGATGCGGATGTTTTGCCCCATCTCGGCAGCCACGATGCCGGCAAGACAGGTCTTGCCAAGGCCGGGCGGGCCGTAAAGAAGGATATGGTCAAGGGAATCATGGCGCTTGAGTGCGGCATCGATGTAGATCGACAGCGTTTCCTTGACCTTTTTCTGGCCGTAATATTCACGAAGCGATTTGGGGCGCAGGGAGGTTTCGATATCTCCGTCCTCGCTTTGCCAGCCGCTTGCGATCAGTCTTTCTTCTTCCATGGGTTTCTCCTTACATCATGCTGCGCAGTGCCAGACGCACCAGCTCATCGGCTTTGTTGCTCTGTCCGCGGACGGCATTGAGCGCCTTGGTGGCTTCACCGTTGCTGTAACCCAGCGACTGCAGCGCCAGCAGCGCTTCGGACAAGGCGTCCTCCTGCCTGAGATTTACCGCCGCGGCGGGCTTTACGCCCTCGGGCAAGGATTCGATATCGTCGGTACTGATCTTTTCCTTCAGTTCAAGGGCTATGCGCTGCGCCGTCTTTTTACCGATTCCGGGAGCACGGGAAAGAGCCGCCGTATCACCGGTAACGATGGCCAGCGTCAGGTCGCGCAGCGGCATACTGCCCAGCACGCCCAGCGCCGTGCGGGGGCCGATGCCCGAGATGCCGGTGAGTTTTAAAAACATTTCCCGTTCCTCGCGGGAAGCAAAGCCGAACAGCTCCATGGCGTCCTCGCGTACGCTGAGGTAGGTATATACTTTCATTTCCTCGCCGGCTGCGGGCGCATCCTGCATGGTGTTCATGCTGCAGTTGAGCAGATATCCTACGCCTGCCGCTTCGATCACCAATTCGTTATGTCCTTTATCGGCAACAATGCCTCGAATATACGAATACATGTGTGTTCCTCACTTCATGCGGAATTGCTCTTTGGAATAGCCCGTATTGGCATGGGTGATGGCGGCAGCCACAGCGTCGGCAGCGTCATCGGGGCTGATCACCTTTTCAAGACCCAGGATCATCTTGACCATGTGCTGCACCTGATGCTTATCCGCCTTGCCGTATCCCACCACCGCCTGCTTGATCTGCATAGGGGTGTATTCATACAGCTTGTCGGTGTATTCCGCGCAGGTGCACAGCGCCACGCCGCGGGCAGCAGATACGTTCATCGCCGTTGTGATATTCTTGGCGAAAAACAGCTCTTCAAACACAATCTCATCGGGCTTGTATGCCAGCAGAAGGTCATGCACGTCCCTGCGGATGGAACACAGCCGGTCGGGTGTTTTCTGATCGGGCTTGGTGATCACAGCCCCTGCGGCGATCAGTTTCATCCTGCCCGCCTGCGCCTCGATCACGCCGTAACCCATCGTTGCAAGCCCCGGGTCAATGCCTAAAATCCGCATTCAAATCCTCCAGCATACACATTTGCACAGATATGTATATATTAGAACAAACGTACGGTTTTGTCAAACTTCCGGGGCATTTGTACGGCCAAGAAGTTTTTCCACGTACCGCCTTGCAAAATCGGCGTCGGACTGCATCAGATATGCATCCTGCCCCTTCTCTCCCATGAGCCCCATAAACTGGCTCACCTTCAGCCCCAACGCTTCCTGAATATCAGCGTCGCTGCCGCCGGGAGACACCAGATAATAGCACAAAAGCGAGTCTTTCTGTCCGATTCTGTGCGCCCTGTCCTCTGCCTGTGAATGAACGGCAGGCGACCAGTCCAATTCGCCGAAAACGACGCAGGTGGCCTTCTGCAGATTCAGTCCCGCCGCAGCCCGCAGCGAAACGCAGCAAAGGTTCGTCTTATCCTGCATGAACGCATCAACGGACTGTTCCTTCTGCGCGCCCGATTCGCGGCCTGTAATAAATACAGGCGAAAAAGCCTTGAGTTCGTCCTTATATATGTCCATTACGGCATGATGATGGGCAAACAGCAGCACCTTTTCATCATTCTCAAGCAGTGCGCGCACAAACTGGCACACATACGCCGCCTTGGCTTCGCCCGTAGCCCGTCTCTCTCCCTGACAGATCTGATCCGTCAGAAGCGCACGGGCAGAGGGCGTCAGATCGCCGCCGCGGAGAAGCTTTAACTTTTCCAGCACGGGTGACATCAGTTTTTTATAAAGCTTGTCGTCGGTGTCGATCTCCTGCACCAGCCTGCGCTTTTCGGGAAGTTCAGGCAGCACCTCGGCTTTTGTTCTTCTCAGCATCAGCCCTTCGCGGCGCAGATGCTCGCCCAGCAGATCGGGTTTTATAACAATATTGTTGCCGTATCCGTAGCACCATTCACGGGTGAAGGATTCAAAATCCCCCAGGAAATGATAATCAAGAATATTGATCACATTCCAGATCTCGCCGCCCTGATTGTAAATGGGCGTACCCGAAAGCCCCATCACCCGCTCGCAGCTTTCCGCCAGCAGGCTGGCCGCGCTGTATTTTTCGGTGCCCGAACGACGCAGTTCCTGAATTTCGTCAAACACCACCGCTTTGAAGGGGACGTTGGGAAGAATCTCCTTCCAGCCGCGCAGTAAAAGATAATGCATGATGTAAATATCCGCTTCGGGCAGTTTATACGGCGTCAGCCCCTTGATCACGTGAATCCGAGGCGTCTGACCGTCGATGCGGATAAAACGCCCGATCTCGCTTTGCCAGTTGCGCACAAGATGGGGCGGAACAACGATCATGGCAGGAAAAGCCCTGACAGCGCACAGTGCGCACAGCGCCTGGAGGGTTTTGCCCAGGCCCATTTCATCCGCAAGCAATCCTCGCTTCGTATACACCAGCCATGCAAGCCCTGCCTCCTGAAAAGGTCGGAGCGTACCTAAAAACATCCCTTCGGGAGCCTTTTGCTGTTTGGGCGCCTCCAGCATCCGGTTTCTTTCTGCGGCATACGCCCGGGCATCGTCAAGCGCCCTTTCCCAGCGTTCGCGATCCCGGGGCGCGATCTCCAGCGGATAGCGCAGCATCAGCCAGTTGAGATCTCCCACGATGCGTCTGTGAGCGGTAAAACGTGCTTCGCCCCGCTTGCCGCTGTCACTGCCGGGGAACAGCCGCTTGCACAGTTCGGTCACGCAGGCTTCGCCCCGTACCGTCCAGCACTTTCTGCGGTGATTGTAGGAAAGCGTTCCGTAGCAGCGGGCGCTTTGCGGCACATCCTGCATATAGGCAGGCACTTCGTCATCTTCATAATCAGCTGCATGCACAGGCTGTTCCGGCGAAACGTCAAGCAGCGCCTGCTGCGCGGCAAAAAGCGCTTTCTGCGCATGATCCATCACATGGTCTGCAGGCGTGCCACCGATTGCATCCGCCACGCCCCATAGCTTAAACAGGCAAACGGCATGGATTTGTACCCCTGCAATATTTTCAGGCAAAGCGACGTTCTGTTCGCTGACCACGATCAGGTGCTTCAGCCTTCCGGTTTCGGCGTATCGCGTTAGCTGCTTTACGAGCACGGCTTTCGTAGGTTTGCCGCGCTTGAGTTCAAGGCCGATGTCTCCGCAAAGAATATCGATGCGGCAGCGCTTGCCGATAACCGCTTCATGGGTGCACGAAATGCCCGCAAACGCCAAAGCTTCGCAGGCTGCCTTATGCAGATCGTATTCATCCGGTGAAAACGGACAGCGCAATGTTTTCAGCGCTTCCAGTACGCGGTCAATCATGCTTTCCTCCGCAGGAAGTATTCTCATACAGTATAAACCAAAGCGGCATTGTTTACAATTCTTTTTCCCATTTTATAAGGAAAGTATCTTGCATTTGAGCATATGAATTGGTATGATGTAAAAGGAGTAATTTACAAAAAGGAGCCAATCCATGCGTTTACATATCCGCTCTGTTCTTTTACTTGCGGTTCTCTTTGTTCTTTTTCTTTCCTGCGCACAGGCACAGGAACCGGGCTTTACCTATGTTCCGGACGTGCTGCATCCCGGCAAAGCCGAAAGAATCAGCTTTTGCGTAGCCAACGATACCGCCGTCACGCTGGAACTGCATGATGCCGACGGCAATACCGTGCACACCCTGCGCAAGAACATGAGCGTGTCCGCAGGTGTAATCAACCTTTCCTTCAACGGCTGCGACCTGAAAGGCACCGCCTTCCCTGAGGGCGAATACCAGCTTTATCTGTATTCGGAAAACAGCATGTTCATCGCCGGGCTCACCATCAGCCGCGCCGCGCCGCAGATCAGCCACGTTTCAGCCTCCTCCCAGGAAATCATCGCGGGCAGCGCATGGGATATGACCGTTGTCTGTTCCATGCCCGGCCGGCTGACGGCCGAACTGAAAAACGGCAGCGAAACCGTGCTTGTGCTCTACAGCGGCGAAGCAAAGCAGGGCGAAAATCAAATATACTGGGACGGCACCGTAAACGGCGCGTCCGCATCTCCCGCCTCCTACGGGGTCTATCTGACGCTCTGCGACGACACCGGCTTTGCAGCCAATCCCCGCACCATCGCCCTGAACGTAACCCTTCCGCCCACGCCTACGCCTGTCCCCACCCCCACGCCCAAGCCCGTCATCCGTCCCGCACTTTCGGAAACCACCACGATCCCCGGCGACTACTGGACCATGGAAATGGGCAATTACGACTGGAAAGCCATCTGGGAAGTGATGATCGCCGATATCACCGTGATCTCCGGCCGCGATCAGCGCGAAACCTACAAACTCCGTAAGGAGCCCAATGACTCCGCCAAGCGCGACAACGTCGTGGGCGAGGTGGTGTTTGAATCCCAGGGCGTACGCATTCTCGATACGCTGGACAACGGCTGGTCGTACGTGGAGACCTACAACGCCAGCTACGGGCCCGATAACAATTCCTCCATTCGCGGCGGCAGAGGCTACGGCGAAACGGACGAACTGATCCGCGGCTATGTGAAAACCGATCTGCTCAAAACCGTCACCCCCCGCACCGAATACGGACTGCTGATCGATAAATATACGCAGGAACTTTACATCCTCACCGAGGACGGACTTTTCACCACGCTTCTGATCTCCACCGGCTTCCCCACCAAGGATCAGCCCTGGAACGAAACGGTGACGGGCGAATACTTCCTTTGCAGCAAGGTGGGCGATTTCTACTCGGGCAACATGATCTGCGGCTACGGCATGCGCATTGTCGGCGGCTGCCTGCTGCATGAAGTACCCTACATCCACAACGAAAAATACGACATCAAGGATTATTCCTATACCGAAAAGTATCTGGGTGAAAAAGCCAGCCACGGCTGCGTGCGTGTGCAGCGCAAAAAGAACAGCGATAACATCAACATGCTCTGGATCTGGAACAACATCCCCCTCAAAACCAAGGTGCTGATCTGGGATGATTCTTCCCGCCCCATGGAATATCCCGACGATAACATGATGCTGTATTTCAACCCCACAGGCGGCAAGTATTATCATGACGATCAGCGCTGCTCCAGCATCAAAGACCGCTATCTGCCCCTGAAAGGCGAATTTACATACGCCGAGCTTGACTCCGCCGACAACAAGCGCTTTACGCCCTGCCCCTACTGCGATCCGCCCATCCGCAAGGCGGAAATCGATGAAATCAACCGAAGCAAAGGCTTCTAAGGCTGATTTTATTACAGGGCTTGCACAATTTCCAAAAATCCTGTATAATCATGGTTGACCTGTAAAAGGTCAGAACCAACACCGGGAGGTTCACAGCTTATGGAATGCAAAATCAAAAACGATATCGGCACCGTCTACATCGCCGAAGACGTCATGCTCAAGGTGGTCGGCTACGCTGTGCTGGAATGCTACGGCATCGTCGCCATGAGTTCCCGCCGCGCCAAGGACGGCATCGTCGAATGGCTCGGTCGTGAAAACCTGAGCAAAGGTGTTCAGCTTCGTATGGTTGATGACATGCTGGACGTGGATCTGTACATTGTGGTGGAATACGGCATCTCCGTATCCGTGGTGTGCAAGACCATCGTTGAGGTCGTCAAGTACAAACTGGAAAGCATGACCGGCGTTAAGGTGCGCAAGGTGAACATTTCCGTGGAGGGTATCCGCGTTCAGTAAGGATTGCCGGTACGGCACGTCCTTTCCGTGGTGGCCTGTCCCCCACGAGAGAATCTCATTCTTGCCGCATATACATCGGCAAATTCGGAGGTTATAGCCTTGATTCAAGTTCAACAGATAGACGGTCTGCTCCTGCGGGAAATGATCGTAGCCGGCGCTGCGCATCTGGAACAAAACCGTGAAAAGGTGGACGCGCTCAACGTGTTCCCCGTTCCGGACGGCGATACCGGCACCAATATGAGCCTGACGATGATGAGCGCTTCGCGCGAGATTTCCAGCAAGGAGTTCACTTCTGCCGGTCAGGCAGCTGACGCTGCCGCCAAGGGTGCTCTTCGCGGTGCCCGCGGCAACAGCGGCGTTATTCTCTCTCAGCTTTTCCGCGGCTTCGCAAAGGCGCTGGACGGCGTTGAGAAAATTACCCCCGTGCTCTTTGCCAAGGCTCTCAAGTCGGGCGCCGACATGGCCTACAAGGCTGTCATGAAGCCCAAGGAAGGCACCATCCTCACCGTGGCCCGCGTCATTGCCGACGAGGCCATCAAGCAGGCGGAAGCCGCTCCCGAAGATTTTGACGCGCTGATGCGCACCGTGCTCACCAGCGGCGAAGCCATCCTTGCCAAAACCACCGATATGCTGCCCGCACTCAAGCAGGCCGGCGTTGTGGACGCAGGCGGACGCGGTCTTCTGCACATCTATGCCGGTTACGCTGCCGCGATGGGCGGCGAGCACATTGATTTCTCCGCAATGGGCGGCGGCTCTTCCGCTCCCGTACAGGATTTCGTGGACGACCACGATTCCATGGAAGAAATCAAGTTTGCTTACTGCACCGAGTTCCTGATCCAGAATCTTCGCATGGACGCCAAGATGAGCGATATCGCCACCTTCCGCCGTCAGCTCAACCGCATCGGTGACTGCGTGCTGGTCGTAGGCGATCTGTCTCTGGTCAAGGTTCATGTGCATACCAACGATCCCGGCAAGGCCCTGCAGTACGGCCTGGGTCTTGGTGAACTGGTCAACCTGAAGATCGAAAACATGGTGGAGCAGCGCCGTGAAAATCTGGCCCGCAAGGCCAAAGCCACCCCGCCCAAGGAGTACGGCATGGTTTCCGTTGCTCAGGGTGAAGGCTTTGCGCAGATCCTGCGTGATCTGGGCGTGGACGTGATCGTTGAAGGCGGCCAGACCATGAACCCCGCCATTGAGGATCTGGAAAAGGCGATCTCCAGCATCAACGCCAAGAACATTTTCGTTCTGCCCAACAACGGCAACGTTATCCTCGCCGCCCAGCAGGCCGCCACGCTCTCGGACAAGAACGTCATCGTTCTGCCCACCAAAAACGTGGCCATGGGCATTGCCGCCGTCGTGGCCTTCCAGCCCGATCTGTCTGTCGAAGACAATCAGGCGAATATGGACGAGGCCGCGCAGCGCGTGCGTACCGGCATGATCACCTATGCCGTCCGCGACAGCGAGTTTGAAGATCTGCACATCACCGAAGGCGATATCATCGGCCTGCACAACGGCCGCGTGACCATGCGCAGTCAGGATGTACACGAAGTCGCCATCAACCTGATGGAGCTGATGGTCACCGAAGACGACAGCCTCATCACCGTATACTACGGCGCCGACACCAAGAAGGAAGACGCCGAAGCGCTGACGGAAGAAATCGCCGATATGTTCCCCGACTGCGACGTGGAAATGCACTCCGGCGGTCAGCCGCTGTACTACTATCTGCTGTCCGTAGAATAATAACACTTAACACAAAGAGGCTATCGGGCACGATAGCCTCTTGTTTTGCGAGTAAGGAGAGTGACTATGGAACTCAAGAATCTGAAAGGTCTGGGTAAAATACGGTTGTCTGCCCTTGAAAAAGCAGGCATCGTTACCGTTGAAGACCTTTTGATGTCACTCCCCCGTTCCTACAGAGATACCTCCGTGGTCACGCCCATTGCCGAGATTCGCGAGGGCGTCCCCTGCTGCGTCAGCGGTTATCTCAAAGCTGCGCCCAAGCTTGCCCGGTTCCGCGGCATCAGCAGGACAACAGCAACCCTTTGCGACGAAACAGGAAAACTCCTGCTGGTTTGGTATAATCAGCCGTGGATCAAAGATCAGGTATCTGCGGAGGAGCCTCTCCTTCTCTTCGGAAAACCAGAGCGCGACAAAGGCGGGCGACTGTTCATGAACAGTCCCCACCGCGAAAAAGAGCAGGCTCTCATCCCGGAATACGCTGCTCCGGCAGGTTTTCCCAACGCCATTTTTGCAGATCTCATCCGCCAGGCGCTGTCTTCCCTTGAGGAATGCTGCCCCGAAACACTGCCTGAGAGCATCCGGCTGACGCATCATCTGTGTGAGCGCAATTTTGCCATTCGACAGATCCATGCGCCCGAAACCAAAGAAGCCCTTGCCCTTGCCCAAAGAAGGCTGGCGTTTGAACAGCTTTTGCTGTATCAGGCCGCACTGTCCATTCTTCGGGGAACACCGGGCCGCGCAACGCCGATTCCCTGCAGCAGGAACGACGCCAGCCGTTTCTGGCAGCAGATGCCCTTTCCGCCCACCAAGGCGCAGGAAAGAGTGCTTGAAGAAATTCTTCGCGATATGCAGCAGAATACCGCTATGCGCCGCATGGTGCAGGGAGACGTGGGCTGCGGCAAAACCGCCATCGCTTTCGGCGCCATCTCTGTCTGTGCCCTTTCGGGACATCAAAGCGCCCTGATGGCCCCCACCGAAATCCTTGCAAGACAGCATTTTGAAAGTGCGCAAAAGCTTTTGGCGCCCATGGGCATCCAATGCGGCTTGCTGCTGGGCGGCATGAAGGCAAAGGAACGCCGCGAAGCGCTGAAAAATATCAAAAGCGGCGCATGGCAGGTGATCATCGGCACCCACGCACTGTTATCCGAGAGCGTGGAATATCACGATCTTGCCCTTGCCGTCACCGATGAGCAGCACCGCTTCGGCGTTCGTCAACGTCAGATTCTCTCCCAAAAGGCGCAGGAAAACCGCGAACCCCACGTTCTTGTCATGTCCGCAACGCCTATCCCCCGTTCACTGGCTCTCATCCTCTACGGCGACCTGGAGCTTTCCGTTGTGGACGAACTGCCGCCGGGAAGAACGCCCGTGCTCACGCGCATCGTTCCCGAGTATAAGCGGAACGGACTCTACGGTTTCGTGAAAGAACAGGCTTCAGAGTGCCGACAAATCTACATTGTCTGTCCGCTGGTGGAGGAAAGCGAAGCCATTGACGCCGTCAGCGCCCAGGAAATGTATGCTGATTTGGTGAACGGGCCGCTGTCCTCCCTGCGCATCGGCCTGACCTACGGTACGCAGGATGCCGCCGAAAAGGAAAAAACGCTTGCCGCTTTCTCCGCAGGCGATATCGATGTTTTGGTCAGTACGACGGTGATCGAAGTGGGCGTAAATG
This sequence comes from Clostridia bacterium, assembly GCA_017549335.1. Taxonomy (GTDB): domain Bacteria; phylum Bacillota; class Clostridia; order Christensenellales; family Aristaeellaceae; genus SFMI01. The sequence continues at coordinate 117,065 of JAFYVB010000029.1, forward strand.
TCCCCAACGCCACCGTGATGATCATCGAAAATGCCGAGCGCTTCGGACTTTCCCAGCTCCATCAGCTTCGCGGTCGCGTCGGCCGCGGCTCCAGGGAGAGCTGGTGCTTCCTGATGGCGGAGCCCAACGAGAGGCTGAACACTTTATGCAGCACCAACGACGGCTTTGTCATTGCCCGAAAGGACCTTGAAATGCGCGGCCCCGGCGAATTTCTGGGCACGCGCCAGCACGGTGCGAGTATGTTCTCGGGAATGCAGATTGACGCCGTCCTCATCGAGGAAACGCAAAAGTGCATTCGTATGCTGGAAAAAGATCCTTCTCAGGCCGAAGCGCTGAGCATGATCCGCAGCAGCGCAAAAAAGCTCTTTGCTGCGCATTTAAAGCAGGTAGTTCTGAATTAAGAATTCGAAATTTTCAATTTACATTGACAAAAGCACGCCGTAAAGGTATAATATTCTTTGTGCTTTTCCACAAATTCCATTGCATACAGGAGGCTTACTTCCATGCATTATACGATGAACATTGCCGGCTGCGAACGCAACCTTCCCCTGTGCCCCGTCAATGAGAATCTCTACATCGGCGCTTTCGTCATTTTCGGTGACGTGGAGCTGACCGAAGCCTGCGCCCGTGAGCTGCTCAAGCGCGCTCCCGAGCACGACGTGCTCATCACCGCCGAATCCAAGGGCATTCCGCTGGTATATGAAATGGCTCGTCAGAACAAGGAAAACCGCTATCTCATCGCCCGCAAGGCCGCCAAGCTGTACATGAGCAACGTTTTCACCACCAAGGTCAATTCCATCACCACCGCCAAAGAGCAGACCCTGTGCCTGGACGGCGCCGACGCCGAATTCATGAAGGGCAAGCGCGTTGTGATCGTGGATGACGTGATCTCCACCGGCGAATCTCTGGCTGCCATCGAAACGTTGGTCAATCATGCCGGCGGCAATATCGTTGCCAAGATGGCCATCCTGGCTGAGGGCGACGCCCAGAACCGTGATGACATCATCTACCTTGAAAAGCTGCCGGTGTTCAACCCCGACGGCACTGTGAAGGAATAATCCCAATATAAAAGAATCCTTTCCCAAACGGGAAAGGATTTTTCTTATGCATATTTTCCGATCAGCTTTTTGTAAACATTCTCCACAAACCACTTTTCGGTGGAAGCCTTCAGGGCATCTTCGTTGAAAAACCATTGAACGCCCTTATTCTCATCCGCTTTCACGCTCAGCGCTTCCTCTTCATCCGCTTCCGCCAGATAGGTCACGTTCAGATGCAGATGGCTCGGTACGTACTGTCCGCGCTTTACATGGCCGTCTACCGTCAGCACTTCAAGACTGAAAATATCCCCGCCGACAAGACGCGCATTTTTCACGCCCGTTTCTTCCTGCAATTCCCGCAGCGCTACGCTTCTCAGGTCTTCCTCACCGTCGGCATGTCCGCCGATCCACGACCAGGAATCATAGATATTATGATACACCATCAGCGTTTTGGTGCGTGCTTTGTTCACCGTCCACACAGACACGGTGAAATGAGCAATCAGATTCTCCCGCAAAAGGCAATTCTCATTTTTGCGGAGATAATCCAGCATCACTTTTTGATCTGCCGCTTCCTGTGCATTGCAGGGGCAGTATTTTCCGATCTCCTCAACCAAGTTCACGTTCATACCTCGATCAAAAACCGTCGGCGGGATACACCGCAAAGGGCACAGGCAGCCAGGATTTAAGCAAAGGCGAAACCGTCATCCACGCCGTGTAAGGCGAGAAAAAGAATTCCTGCGCCTTCAGACGGGTCATCACCATATCGGGCTGGTCTGCGGTTTCACGAACGGATACGGCATGATCCTTTATCTCAATCGCAAAGCGTTCATCTTCCACTTCGAACACAAAACGCCCGTCAAGCAACGGAACGCACTCCGCCTTATAGCGCAAAAGCGCCTCCAGCGTATGCTTCCAGTTGATCACGCGAAGCATTTCGCTGTCCGAAAGCGAAAAATCATCGCAGAACTGCCTGATATAGTTGGCACGGATGCGATTGAGGGGATCCGCCCAAACGGTGATCTTCTTTTCGCCCGTTTGCTGCATAAACGCCTTGATTACTTCACCGATACGGCTTTCATCCTTCAGACCGATCTCCGCCGCATAGTCATTGCCCATGGCATAGAGATACCCCTGCAATCCGTTTTCATCTTCCAGCGCATACAGTTCCGATTCCCACATCCGCATGATATCAAGGAAAATGCCGCGGTCACGCACGCAGGTCATGGGCTGCGCTGCGCACATGGCGTGGATTTCATCCAGCGAAGCATCCTTTAGGCATTCGATTTTCCGAAGCTTGATTTTTGTTTCAACGTCTGCCAGTGCATGGCGCACGTTTTTCTGCGTTACCTCAAAGGTAAGACGCGAACCGCCGCCCTCAAACCCGTAATACTGATAACGCTGCCGCTGACCGCCCAGCACCAGCAGATCATACTGCTTCCCGGCATCGCGGAGCATCATGTTCATCAGTTCCTTCATGCAGCCGTGACCGCGGTGATAGGGATGCACAGACACCGAGCCCACATAGCCGATTTTCAGCACTTCGCCGCCGCCCAAAGGCATTTCAAGCGGCAGAACGGCGACCGTACCGCGGATGCGGCCTTCTTCCACCGCCACATAATGATAGCGGTGGAAGCCTTCATGGTTATATACCTTCGGCCCCAGTTTTTTGAAGTCATGGGGCTTTTTTGCCATACTGAAGATGCAATTGATGAAATCCAGAATGTCCGCTTCCTCGTGCGGCAGCGCCTTGCGATACTCTGTCATGTTCTGTCCTCCAAACTCATCATTTTCATACCAAGACGCGGCAGACCGCGTTCAAAATCCACACCATAGCGGGAATCGGTGCCCTGTTTCAGCGTGCGTTCCAGGCATTCATATACAAAATCCGCCGCACAGCGAATGCTCTCGGGAAGCGTAAAGCCGTTGACCAGCGCTGCCAGCAGCACACTTGCGTATACGTCGCCCGTTCCGTGATAGCTGCCCGCAATGCGGGGCGTAACGTACGTATCAAAGCTCCCTGTTTCGCCATCATAACAGCAGGCGCCCACTTCATTCTCCCGATAATGCGCACCTGTCAGCACGACTTTTTTTGCGCCCAGATCACAAAGCCGCCTGCACATATCGCGAAGGTAACCCTCCGTATACGGTCCCGCCTTGTATTCCTGCCCTGTCATAAAAGCAGCTTCAGTGAGATTGGGAACGATCACGTCGGCCTTTGCGCACAACGCCGCCTGACCCTTTGCCATGCGTTCATCAAACATGGCATAGAACTTGCCGTTATCTGCCATGGCGGGATCCACCAGAATCAGCGGAACATCCTTGCGGAACGCGTCAAACATTTCACCGATGATCTCTGTTTGCTCGACGCTGCCCAGATACCCTGAATACAGCGCGTCAAAGGGAATATCAAGATTGCGCCAATGCTGCCAGAAAGCGCGCATATCCTCCGTGAGATCGCGGAAGGTATACCCCTTGATGCCGCCCGTATGGGTAGAAAGCACAGCCGTGGGAATACACGCCGCTTCCACACCGCAGGCGGAGAGAATGGGCAGCGCCACCGTCAGCGAGCACTTGCCAAAGCCTGAAATATCGTGAATCGCCGCTGCGCGCGGCAATCTTTTTGTTTTTTCCATTTCTTTCCTCCGGGATGCCCGTTTTTGTAAATACATTGTTATTATACTGTAAACCTTTCATCCCTGCAAGCGCAGATGCTTTACACGCCAAGGGTTTTTATTGTATGATAGAGTTGTGCGATTTTTAATGATTTCGCCACAAGATTACGTGAACTTTTACATTCAAGGGGGGTGACAGTCCATGCCAAAACGTAGTATAATAAAATGTCGTTATGTTTGGCTTTGCGCCGTCCTCCTCGTGCTCGTCGTTTCAGCGGTCATCGGGATAAAATCCCCCGCTCCGCCGTCCCGTGCAGAGGCTGCCGCGCAAGGGTTAAACGCCTACGACTTTGACCTTATCTTCCGTCCGGAGGAAAAGGAATTGGGCGTCACGCTGTCGCTTCAGTTCCGGAACGATACCGGCGGCACGCTCACCGATCTTGTTCTTCGCACATGGGCAAACGCCTATGCGAGGGAAGAGACCAGTCCCGCCGCCATTGACGAATTGTACGATATCTGCTATCCCGAGGGCTTCTCCCCCGGAGCGCTGACGCTTGAAGGCATTTGGTGGAACGGCGTCCTCGTCCCCGATCACAAATACCTGGATGCTGCGCAAACGGCGCTGTCCGTTCCCATTCCCGCGCTGGAAACCGGCCTGTCGGGAACGCTGCTTCTCCGCTGCCGTATCACGGTGCCGGAATGCGCCCACAGGTTCGGCCAATCCAAGGGTGTGTGGCAATTCGGCAATGCGCTGCCCATCCTTTCGGTGTATGAAAACGGCGCATGGAGGACAGACGGTTACTGTGCCATCGGCGATCCCTTCGTATCGGAATGCGCCAACTATTCGGTCAAGCTCACCGCACCCGCAGGCTGGCAGTGTGCGGCAGGCGCAACAGTCACGTATCAGAACGGCGTCTATACGATGTACGCTCCCGCCGTGCGTGATTTTACCTTTGCGCTGAGCCGTGATTGGCATTCGGCTGCAGTAAAAGTGAAGGATATTACCGTCACTGCCCATGCAGAAAACGCATCCGCCGCCAAACGGGCAGCGAAATACGCCGCACAGGCCATCCAGGTCTATGAAAAGCTGTACGGAGATTACCCGTGGACGCAGCTGACGCTGTGCGAAGCCGATTTCCCGCTGGGCGGCATGGAGTATCCCGGGTTCATCCTGCTGGATAAGACCTACTTCTACGAGGATTGGGCGGATACGCTGGAGCTGCTCATCGCCCACGAAGCGGCGCATCAGTGGTTCTACGCGCTGGTGGGGTCGGATCAGTACAACGCCCCTTGGCAGGATGAGGCACTGAGCGAGTACGCCATGCTCCGTTATGTGCTTGACCGCTACGGACGCACCGCCTACGAAAACCTCATCCTCACCCGCATCGACGCCCCCATGCAGGAAAACATCCTTTCCCCCGTCACCCCGGGATCGCCCATTGACCATTTCGGTTCCTACAGCGATTACTCCGCCGTTGTATACGGACGCGGCGCCGCCATGATGCTCGCTGTGCAGGAAATGACGGGCAAAGCCGATGATTTTCTGCGCGCCTACTGTGATCGCTATGCCTTCGATCTTGCCTCACGGGAGGATTTCACCAGCTTCCTGAATGCGTGGAGCGGCATGGATCTGTCGCCCCTCGTACTGGATTATATCGATACCTACATGAACTGATTTTACGGAGAGAAAAGCAATGAAAAACGTAACCCGCATCGTCCTGTGTGTTCTGCTCGCCGCCATGATCCTCGCCGCGCCCTTCGTCGTGCCTTCCGGCGCCATGCTGGGCGACTATATGTATGACTTCATGGATTATTCCTGGGGGCTTCTTCCCACTGCCTGCGCCGAGGGCGAGGAAGTGACCTACTCCCTCCCCATTGACTTTACCCCCGGTATGAAGCCCAATCCCGCTGCCTACACCGAAAGCAGCTACATCGATGATTCCATCACCGTAGAGGTTGAAACGCTGACGGAAAACGATGTGATCTGGCGCATTGCCCGCATACAGATCAAGGATGCTTCCCAGTTCCGCACGGGCATTGCCGGCAACACCGTCAAGTCCAACCGCACCTCTCTGCCCTCCGTCATGGCTGAAAAGTACAATGCAGTCATCGCCATCAGCAGCGACTACTATGTGAACGATCCTGCCAAGACCACCTATGAATACCGCATGGGTCAGGAAATCCGCGATAAGCGCAACCGCAAGAAGGATATCCTGTTCATCGACGAAAACGGTGATTTCCATCTTTTCGTCAAGTCCGACGAAGCCGCCATGAAGGCATTCGACAAGAGCGGTCTTGATATTCTCCACGCTTTCACCTTCGGCCCTGCGCTGGTCAAGGACGGCACGCTCCTTGAAATGGATAAGAAATACGGCTACAACCCCAACGAGGGCGAGCCCCGCATGGCCATCGGTCAGCTGGATACTCTCAGCTATGTGCTGGTGCTTGCCGAAGGCCGTCTGCCCAACGCAGCTTTCAAAAACGTCACTTCTGTCGGCGTTACCCATCAGGAGCTGGCGGATTTCATGTATGATCTGGGCTGCCTGCAGGCTTACAACCTGGACGGCGGTAACACCGCCACCATGATCTTCAACAGTGACTACTACCAGTACAAGACCACCGGCAGTGAGCGTCCCCAGAGCGACATCATCTACTTTGCTACCGCGGTTGATCCCGCCACTTGGAGTGAATAATCATGTACGCCGATTCTCTTAGCTTTTCCCTTGGTTCCGCGCAGGTGTTCTATTACGGCCTGTTTACAGCCATTGGTCTGGTCGCTTTCGTATTGAGCAATTTCCTGCTGCGCAATCGCCGCCATATCTCTTTCGATACCGCGCTGATCTTCTCTGTAATCGCGCTGCCCGCAGCCCTTGTCTGCTCCCGCATCCTTTTCTGTGCGCTGGATTTCAACTTCCACAGCGTCTTTTCGCCGAAAGCCGTTACCATCTTTTGGGGCGGCGGCTTCTCCATGGTGGGCGCTCTGCTGGGCTTTGCGCTGGCAGCATTCATCACCGGCCGCATCACCAAGGTATGCCCCCTCAAGATCCTCGACGGCGCTTTCATCGGCATTCTGCTGTTTATGACGTTTGCCCGCATGGGCGAGCCCTATACCGAGCTGATGGGCCGCAGCCGTTCGCTGATCTCCGACGCTTTCAAGTCAAGCTTCCTTGCCATCGGCGACGAATATGACGCCTATCTGCGCACCTACGCCCTTGAAAGCGCAGCGTATCTCATCATTGCCGCATTTATGCTCATTTTCCGCAAAAAGGAGCGCAAGACCGGCGATTTAATGCTGATGGGGATGCTGCTGCTTGGCTGCGCGGAAACGCTCTTCTACAGCCTGCGCTTTGATTCCCATATGCGCCGTTCCTTCATCAGCGTTCAGCAGCTGCTCTTCGCTGTCATCATGGCGCTGCCGCTGATCCTTTTCTCCCTTCGCTGCGGCAAAAAACAGCTGTGGATCTCCGTGGGCATTCTTGCTTTCGCCGTGGTTGCAGCCGTCGTACTTGAGTTTATGATCGATCGCTCCGGCATCAGCCGCATCCTGCTTTATGCTGTCTATATCGCAGTGCTGGCCCTTCCTGCCGCCGCAGGCTGCATCTTCTACAAAAGGAGCAACGTATGACCAAGGAAAAAGTAGAGCGCATCAATGAACTGGCGCGCAAAAAAAAGACCGTGGGGCTGACCCCCGGCGAAGCCGAAGAACAAGCTGCACTGCGTGCCGAATACCTCCGCGATTTCCGCGAAGGATTGCGCCAGCAGCTTGAGAATACCTATATTCAGTACGAAGATGGCCGCAAGGAAAAGCTTTCGCCCAAAAAGGAGCAATAAACTCAAATGAAGCTATCCACGCTTTGCTATATTGAGCGCGAAGGCTGTTATCTGATGCTGCACCGCGTCAAAAAAAAGCAGGACGTCAACGCCGGCAAATGGATCGGCGTAGGCGGAAAGCTGGAAGAGGGCGAATCCCCCGATGAATGCGTCTGCCGCGAAGTTCTGGAAGAAACAGGGCTTCGCCTCGTCAATGCCCGTATGCGCGGCGTGATCACCTTTGTATCGGATGGCTGGGATGACGAAATCATGTTTCTCTACACCGGCGAAGGCGCAGGCACTGTGCATCCCGACTGTGACGAGGGTGTTCTGCGTTGGATTCCCTTTGACGACGTTCCCGCTCTTCGCCTGTGGGAGGGCGATCGCGTTTTTCTGAATCTGCTGCGCGAAAGCAAAGAGTTTTTCTCCCTCAAGCTTTCCTATCACGGAGATGCTTTGATCCACTGTGCCCTGAACGGAAACACCATGACCACTCTTGCTCCGGAGGAACCGAAATGAAAAAATTCCTTTCTCTGCTGCTGATCATCTGCCTGATGCTGCCGTTGTTTTCGGCTTACGCCGCACCTGAAGCGCTTTACAAGACCAACGCCGAATCCAGCTCCTCCATCTACACCGAGCCGGATAAGGAGAGCAAATCCGTCGGCCGTGTCTACAACGGCAGTGCCGTGAAGGTCTATTCCCTCACCCCCGGCTGGGCTTATATCAGCTGTTCAGGGAAATACGGCTACGTTCCCCGCACCTGTCTTGAAGAAGGCGATCCCATCGACAAAAATACCACGCCTCCGTGGGGCGTGGAATTCCATGAATATGTGGGTACTGTCGGCAAGAAAGGCGTCACCATTTATGCCGCTCCCGACCGCAAAAGCGAAACGCTGATTTCCCTCACCGAGGGCGCAAAGATCTCCATCATCGGCTTTGAAAACGGTTGGGCAAAGCTGCCGTTCAAGCGTCAGTACGGCTATGTGGATACCAATCAATTGAGCGAACTTCTGCCCGTGTGCCCCGATGCATTCTCCGGCACTGACGAGGCGCCCATCGCCACGTTCACCACCTACTACTACGCCGACATGGATGACGACAAGTTCGAGGGCGGAAAAGAGATCAATATCGAGGTCAACTGCGGACAAATCAACGGCGATATCCTGGAACCCGGCAAGAAACTGGATTATAACAATGACTACGGCCCCTTCTCCCGCAGCAAAGGCTATGTAAAAGGCCCCGTCTACATCGAAACAGGCAAAGGCCTTGGCTACGGCGGCGGCGTATGTCAGGTATCCAGCACCATGTATAACCTGCTACTGCAGGTACCCGGCGTCACCATCACGCTGCGCCGTTCTCACGGCCCCAGCAGCGCCGAATACCTGCCCGTCGATATGGATGCGGCGGTTGGTAACGAGGATAAGGGCATTAACCTGATCTACCGTAATGATTATGATTTCCCCGTACGCTTTGAGGCGCACGCCCAGGACGGCGCGCTGTTTCTGGCCGTCTACCGCGTTACGGAGTGATCAAAACCGCTTCTCCGTATTGCGTCAAGGCAAACAGTTTCTCCATGTCCGAATCATCAAGGGCGATGCAGCCGGCTGTCCAGTCACTTGCGCTCCCGCCCCCGTGAATGTATATCTCACCGCCCAGAGGTGTTCCCCAGGGCGGTCTTTTTTGCTCATTTTCAGCCTTTTCAAAGAGCGGAAGCAGCGACGGATCCAGCCGTCCTTCGGAAGCGGCGTTTTTTGCGTCTGTAAGCGACGGATAGCTGATGCCTAATCCTTGACCGAACTTACCCTGTTCGCGCTTCAGACAGACAAAATACCGCCCTTCCGGCGTTTTTCCGTCACCTTCACACTGTTTATGTCCTTCAGGCATTTTTCCCAGCGCCGCGCGACAACAGAATAAGCCTTTCCCCGTTCTGTCATAAAGCGTGAGACGGCGTTCTTTCTTCTCGATAACGATCATGTTCAATCCTTATAAAAACGGTACGATAATGAGAGGCAGGAAAATGGCAGGCAGCATATTCCCTACGGCAATGTGCTCTTTGCGCAGCATATTCAGCGCAACGCCAATGATCAAAACGCCGCCCACAGCGCTCATTTCGGTAATTACGGCAGCTGTCAGCAAAGGCTCAACAATACCCGAAAGCAAAACGATGGCGCCCTGATAGACAAGCACGCTGACCGCAGAAACAGCCACGCCCAAGCCATAGGTTCCGGCGAAGAAAATAGATGAAATGAAATCCAGCACCGATTTGGCATAGATCGTGCTGTGATCGCCGCGAAGTCCGGAATCCATGCTGCCAACGATCGCCATCGCGCCCACGCAGAACATGAGCGACGCCGTCACAAATCCTTTGGAAAAATCGGCATTGCGCTCTCCCGATGCAAATCTTTTTTGAACCGCATTGCCAAGATAATCAAGCCTGCGCTCAATATCGATCCATGTACCAATCAGTGCGCCGAGAGCCACGCATACGATCACCACAATCATATTTGCCGTCTCAAGGGCGCCTGACACACCGATCACCAGCACGCAAAGTCCCAGAGCGCCCGTTACGGTTTTGGCATAGCGTTCCGAAAGTCTTTTGCGGAAAAAGCAGCCGATCAGCGAGCCGACTACAACGACCAAAGCATTGACAATAGCCGAAATCATAATCAGGATCCTTTCAAGAGATATGTGAAATTATACACCCTGCCAAGCAGAGAATCAATCCAATATTTCACACAAAAAAGACCGCCGTGCTTTCACACGACGGTCTCTTTTTGTCTCTTACTGCTCGACGGGGTAGATGCAGACCTGCTTCTTGTCGCGGCCCAGACGCTCGAAACGAACGATACCGTTGGCCTTGGCGAACAGGGTGTCATCCTTACCGATGCCTACGTTCTTGCCGGGATGGATGCGAGTACCACGCTGACGGACAAGAATGTTGCCGGCCAGTACGAACTGACCATCGGCGCGCTTCGGTCCGAGACGCTTGGATTCGCTGTCACGGCCGTTGCGGGTAGAACCCATACCTTTTTTATGAGCGAACAACTGAAGATTCAGCTTCAACATTGTGTTTTCCTCCGATCTCACCGGGTGGTGATGTGAATATACTTGGGATAAGACGCTTCGATATCGCGCACGCCCTGTTCAAATGTGCGGAGAATGACCTCGGCATCGCGGCTTTCGCAGCCTTGAGGCAGCGTCACCTTCATGTAGCCGTCTTCCACTTCAATCTGAGGTATAACCCCGGCCACGCTTTCCAGCGCATTGGCGCAGGTGGTGGAGAGAACGGAAACGGCCGCACAGACGATATCCTTACCGGCTCTGGCAAAACCTGCATGGCCTTTGCACATGAACCCGACGGGCTTTTCTTCGCTGTGAAACAGGGTAACAGTGGTCATCAGGCGTTGATGGCAACGATCTCAACCTTGGTGAAAGGCTGACGATGACCGGCCTTGCGGCGATAGTTCTTCTTGCTCTTATACTTGAGGATGTGGATCTTCTTGCCCTTGCCCTGCTGCAGGACCTTGCCCACCACAGAAGCGCCGGCCACCACGGGGTTGCCAACTTCGACAGTCTCGCCGCCCAGCATGAGCACGGGGAAGGTGACTTCGTCGTTCACTTCGTTGTTCAGTTTCTCAACATAGATGACGTCTCCCTGAGAGACACGGTACTGTTTGCCGCCGGTAGCAATAATCGCGTACATTCTGGCAGCACCTCCTATTTCAAACTCGCCGGGCAATCACAGACGTCTTTCAGCCTTGAGGCAGTGTGCAAGCACACGTTTAGAAGCCCCTCCCGAGCGGCTACCCTAATAATGTAACATATTGCAAGTGTTTCGTCAATAGAAAACCACAAATTTTCTGCCTTATTTTTCGCAAAAACACAGGATTTCCTTGCCTTTTTCCCGGGCATACTCCATCTCACGCCGCACACTGTCGCCTATATATCCATCGGGATTTACAATGTACACACTGTCTGCCAGATCGATCTTGCAAAGATGAATTTCCCCCAGCAGCTCCTTTTCCTCTTCCGTCAAATCCCGATTAAGAACATGGGGCAGCACGCCGATCACAGCATAACCTTTTTCCAGTTCAAGGCGCTGAGCGATTTCATGCATCAGCCGTTCAAACCGATAGGATCCGCAGATCACAACGACCTTCCTTTTCTTTACGTCTTGCACCAAAGGCTTTTCCTCCATGCAAAAAGCGGCACAAAGCCGCCTTTCGCTTTATTCATACATTTTTTCCAGTTCTTCGTACTTATCCTGCGTGATCAGGGCATCGTGATCCGTCCCTTTCAGGCGCACCACGTACGTCCAGCGGCCGTAAGGCGTGATGTCATGGATACAGTTAAGATTGATGATATAGCTGCGATGACTGCGGAAAAACACGGTGCTATCCAGCCTTGCTTCCATTTCCGAAAGCGTATCCCCCGTGGAATAACCGCTGCCGTCCACAGTATAGAGAACGGTGGACCTCTCCTCGCGCTGCACAAGCACGATATCCGCCATATTGACAAAGGTTACGCCGTCGCGGTGCTTGATCATCATCCGTCCCGAAGTACGCACTTTCACAGGCGCCTCTTCCTTTTCGATGGCAGGCCGCTTTTTCAGCATCAGCCTGTCGCGGATACGAGAGAGCGTTTCGGTAACGCGCTGTATCGGGAAAGGCTTTACCAGATAGTCAAAGGCGTATACGTCAAAGGCGTCGCGGCGGTATTCCTCATGCCCGGTGGCAAACACCAGAATGCAGGAAGGATCCTCATCCTCAATGCGGTTTGCGCATTCAACGCCGTTGAGCCGCGGCATATCCACGTCCAGAAATACAACGTCCGGTTTATGCTCCCGATACATTTCAAGGAGCTGCTGCCCGTCTTCTGCTTCGCCAATGAGCGTAAAGCCCTCTGTGCGCTCGATCATCTTGCGCAGGATCAGCCGCATTCCCGGCTCATCATCAGCAATCAGTACGCGGATCTCATCATTGCTCTTCATGTATCCTTCTTATCTCCTTGAAGCCGAACGCGGACGGTTCAGCACTTCGTTGAGTACGAATGCCTGAAGTACGCTATCTCGGTCAAAATTCAGTTTAAGACCGGGAACGGTTTTCGCCGCGGCAGGTGCTTTCCTTTGGATCGCGGGTTGGTCAGCTCTCAATTCGCGCTCGTCGGCAGGGCAGGGAATTCCCTGTTTGCCTTCATGTTCGTGGGGTTCGGCAGCTTTCTGATCGATCTTTATCCGAACGGCGTTTACGGCATTTTGGGCAGCGGCGGGTGCAGCGGGTTTAAGCACTTTTTTCTCCGGCTGATCAAACGCAGGCTTTTTCTCTTCGGAGTCGTCGTCATCCTCCAGCTTTTCAAGCACCTTATCCAGAAAAGCCTCGATTTTTTCCACCGGTTCCTTCGGTGCACGCTTGCTGCGCACAGCCTTTTGCGCTTCGGATGCTTTTTTGTTCGTTGACTTGATCAAAGCGGAAATAATCGCAAAAATGATAATCGGAAGTAATTCCATTATTCACTGCCCCTCCTTTCCTGATACTCCCGCCCTGCCTTACGGCAGGGCAGGGATATTAGAGGCGGTTATTGCTTAATTTTCTTCCGCGGGCTTGGGATTTGCAGCAGTGGCGATGCCGTTGCGCATTTCGGTATCGGCGATCACGTTCTTCATCTGATAGTAATCCATTACGCCAAGCTTGCCTTCACGCAGCGCTTCGGCCATGGCCAGGGGCACCTGAGCCTCGGCTTCCACAACGCGGGCACGCATTTCCTGAACGGCAGCCACCATTTCCTGCTCACGGGCAACGGCGATGGCGCGGCGTTCTTCCGCCTTGGCCTGAGCGATGCGGCGATCGGCTTCGGCCTGATCCATCTGCAGCTGAGCGCCGATGTTGCGGCCAACGTCTACGTCAGCGATATCGATGGAGAGGATCTGGAACGCGGTGCCGTTATCCAGACCGCGGTTGAGCACATTCTGGCTGATGGAATCGGGATTCTCCAGCACTTCCTTATGGGTCTGGGAAGAACCGATGGTGGTAACGATGCCTTCGCCGACGCGGGCGATGATGGTTTCTTCACCGGCGCCGCCCACCAGACGGGTGATGTTGGTGCGAACCGTTACGCGAGCCTTGGCACGCAGCTCGATGCCGTCCTTAGCCACGGCGGCGATGGGAGGCGTTTCAATCACCTTGGGGATAACGCTCATCTGCACAGCCTTGAGAACGTCACGGCCGGCCAGGTCAATGGCGCAGGCCTGGGAGAAGCTCAGGCCGATGCTGGCCTGCTGGGCGGAGATCATGGCCTTGGCAACGCGCTCGATGTTACCGCCGGCAAGGAAGTGCTTTTCCAGCTGATCGATGGTCATATCAAGGCCGGCTTTGCGAACCATGATGTAGGTATCCACCAGGCGATGGGGAGAGATGCGGCGCAGACGCATACCGATCAGGGAAGAAACCTTCAGCTTAACGCCCGAAGACAGCGCGCGAACCCACAGGCCCAGGGGCACATAGCGCAGGAAGACAACAACCAGCAGAATCGCAATTACGATCAGGGTAATGATCATTACAGAAGAAATATCCATTTTTGTTTCTCCTTTTCAAATAATACTTAGGCCTTTTCAACAAAGACCGTAGTTCCGTCCACTTTGCGGATGCGAACCGACGCACCGCGTTCGATATACTCGCCTTCCGTCATCACATTCAGGCGGCCGCAGCTGAATTCGGCAACGCCCACGGGCCGCAGTACCGTAATCACCTTGCCTACCTCGCCGACAAGAGAAAGCATATCATCATTTTCCTCGTTCTTTTCAGGTGCCATGTCGCCGTTCAAAACAAACTCGGATTTACCAAGTTTCCCCTTTGCAACCGAGCGCACCGTGATCGAAATGAGGATCGCCAGCAGCGCCAGCACAATCACCGTAAGACCAAGACCGACCGTGGGGCCAAAGTTCATCCACGTCAGCACAATGCCAAGGAGCAGCAGTCCGCAGCCCGCAAGGCCGGGAAGCCCAAAGCCGGGCATATATACCTCCACCAGTAAAAGCGCTATGCCTACCAGTAAACAGATACCAATGGGAATCAGCAGTTCCATTTTCTTTCTCCTTCCTTTTGTTGATGACTGCATCATATCACAAAACTTATCGCTTGTGTTGATTTTTCGCCGAAAACATCATTTTCGTGTCTGAATTGTCAAACTGTCCCGCAAAATGCACACATCCTGCTCATAAACCTGCTTTAGTTCGCGGCGATAGATCACCGCTGCGGGGTGATACAGCGCAAACAGCGGCAGACCATTGCAGGCTGTATGCCACTTTCCGTGCATATCGCCGATGGTGCTTTTGCCCATCAGCGCGCGCAGCGGCACATTTCCCAGCGTCACCAATGCACGGGGCTTTACAAGCTCGATCTCCTTCATCAAATAGGGGGTAAACAGCTCGATCTCCTCACGGCTGGGCGCACGGTTTTTGATACGGCCTGTGCTGCCCACGGCAGTGGGCCGGATCTTGACCACATTACTGACGAAAATATCCTCACGCTTCATCTGCATCAGTTCAAGAAACTCATCCAGATTCTTGCCTGCTTTTCCCACAAAAGGCCGTCTTTTGATGGTTTCCTGCTCGCCCGGTGCTTCACCGATCAGCATCAGCGGCGGAGCGTCATGCTGCCCGTCGCCAAACACCAGGATTTTATCTTCTCCCGGAAACAGAGGCTTGAAAAACGCCTCCACCTCACGTTCAAACGCTTTCAGATCCGCCATTTTCATTCGCCTCCAGTTCCTTTAGTTTTGCCATGACCCGTTTCAAATCATTCCATGCATCCCGTTTTTTGCTTTCATCGCGCAAAAGCGCCGCAGGATGATAGGTGGGCATGAACCACACGCCCTTTTTCTCGATCCACATTCCCCGCTCACGGGTAATGCGGAAATCCTCACGAATCAGCGTTTTGGCCGCCGTGGAACCCAGCAGCACGATGACTTTGGGCTTTACAAGGGCAACCTGCTGTCGAAGATAGGGCAGACACGCTGCCGCTTCCGCGGCGTCGGGCACGCGGTTCTGGGGCGGACGGCACTTAACGACGTTGCAGATATACACGTCATCGCGGGTCATACCCATGGCGCTGATCATTTTTGTCAGCAGCTGTCCCGCCTTTCCCACAAAGGCAAGGCCCTGCATATCCTCATCTGCGCCGGGACCTTCGCCGATGAACATCAATTTGGCATGGACATCCCCCTGCCCCGGCACCTTGTTGTGGATCTGACGGCACAAATCACATTTTTGACAGTTGTTTATCTCCTCATACAGTGACTGCCACGAAACGCGCATATTCTCGCCCCTCAGTTTTTAAATATGGAAAACATCGCAGAAAATACACCCGACAGATCGCGGTACAGCCAGTTGCACAAACTGACGATCAGCACGATCAGCAGGAAAATCGCAAAAACGCCTGCAACCACACCGAAAAACTCCATCAGGCCCGCCATCATGCGCATCCTGTCCAGTTTTTCCTCGCGATCCAGTTCCTTTTTGATATAGTAATCGTCATGGGGGTCAAAATTCATAGTTCCCTCCGTGTCACACGTAATCCATCCACGGCTGCACGGTGTCATCCCGTCCGGTGAGCGCGCCCGCTTCCTTGAGGTTTTTAAATTCCTGCTGGCGCAGCGCTTCATACAGCACGATGGCTACGGAATTGCTCAAATTAAGTGATCTCGCTTCCTCTCGCATGGGGATGCGTATGCACCGGTCATAAACACGGCTCAAAAGCGATTCAGGCAGTCCCTTGGTTTCACAGCCGAAAACGATGAAATCATTTTCACCGTACCGAACCTCATGATACCCTCTGGGGGCTTTGGTGGTGGCAAAGTGATACACCGCCTCCGGATATTCCTTCATCATTGTATCGAAATCGGGATGCACATGCAATTCCATCAAATGCCAGTAATCAAGCCCTGCGCGCTTCAGGTATTTATCGCTCAGTTGAAATCCCAAAGGCTCTATCAGATGCAGCACGCTGCCCGTTGCGGCGCAGGTGCGGGCAATATTTCCGGTATTCTGGGGAATTTCGGGAGCATACAAAACGATATGCATGAATGTTTTCTCCTTTTATTGCTTGAAAACAGCGTTCAGTGTGCTATAATAACAAAGGTACATTATTATTTAAGGAGCGATTCCTATGAATAAATCTCCTATTCTCGTGGTTATGGCCGCCGGTCTCGGCAGCCGTTTCGGCGGTATCAAGCAAATGGCGTCCTTCGGCGAGCACGGCGAATGCATCATCGACTATTCCCTGTATGACGCCTACCGCGCAGGATTCCGCCGCGTTGTATTCATTGTCAGCGAAGCCATCAAAGATACCTTCCGCGAAAAAATCGGCGTTCACGTCGAAAAGCTGATGGAAGTGCATTACGTCGTCCAGCGTCCCGATACGCTGCCCGAGGGCTGCACCTATCCCGAAGGCCGTCAGAAGCCTTGGGGCACGGGTCATGCCATCATGTGCTGCCGCGACGTCATCGACGCGCCTTTCGCCGCCATCAACGGCGATGATTTCTACGGACGCGACGCCTTTGAAAAAATCTACGCCTTCCTTACTGCCGCCGAAAAAGCGGGGCAGTACGCCATGGTGGGCTTCGAGATCAGAAACACCGTTTCGGAAAACGGTTACGTTTCCCGCGGCGTATGCACGGCGGACGAAAACGGTTATCTTGCCAGCATCATCGAGCGTACCCACATCATTTCCACCTGCGACGGCCCTATGTTCACCGAAGACGGGACAAATTACATTCGCCTTGCGGAGAATACCCCCGTTTCCATGAACCTTTGGGGCTTCACTGAAGATTTCATGGCCGAGCTGTGGAAACGCTTCCCCGCCTTCTGGCAGGATGCCATGGCGAATAACCCCATGAAAGGCGAATACTTCCTGCCCTTTGTGGTAAACGACGTCATGCAGGACAAGCTCGCCACCGCCCGTCTTCTGCATACCGACAGCAAATGGTACGGCGTCACCTATCAGGAAGACCTGCCCGCCGTAAAAAAGGCCATCGGCGATATGATCAAAGCCGGCGAGTATCCCTCTCCCCTGTTCAAGTAAAACACTTCTCACAGACCGCGCTCAATGTGCGGTCTGTTTTTCATTTCAATCGTGCTGTTCGGCAGCGATCTTAAGCGCCGTTTTGGAACCCAGCAGCTGAATATCCCGCACCTGTCCCGTCACGCCGTCCAAAAGGCCGGGGACGTTGCGCAGGTCGTTGTTCCACATCTCCCAATCGGACAGCACGGCGTACGCCATGGAATCGCAGTCCATATCGCAGCTCATGCGGGAGAACGTGTGCATCACTTCTTCCTCATCGCGGATGGGATAGTACGCTTCTTCGCGGACGCCCTGATAGCCGCCCTTGCCGTCATCTCTTGCTCCGGCATAGAACATGATCAAAGCGCTTAAGGCAAAGCACAGGCACGGGGGCACGGATTTTTTATTCTGCACATGCCGGGCAAGCATGGGCAGCACGTAGCGTGCGTAGCGGGAAACGCTGTTTTCCGCCAGATCGGTAAGCAAAAGATTTTCCCCTTCCTTGCCCAAGGCAATGAACACGTCGGCGGCATAGCGAAGCGCTTCTTCCCTTGAAAGAGAAAGCTGCGGCGCGATCTCATCCGCCAGTGCATGGGCGGCAAAATCACGGACGAATTCATCCTCCATGCATTCCTTGACAGTATTGAGTCCGCAAAGATAGGCAGGGGTCGGCAGTATGGCGCGCACGCCCTCGTGCATGGCAAGGTATGCCTCCAGATGGGCGGAAAAATCCTTTACCGGCACAACGCCGCAATTTTTCCAATCACAAAGCGCGGCAACGGCCTCGCTCTCCTCCAGCACAACACGGTCGGGAGCTGCGAGCAGCGCCGATACAAAGTGATTTTCCGTGACCAGCCAGTTAAGATACGCGGCCTCCCGGCCGTTTTCCACAGCTGAAGCAATCACGCGCTCCTTGAATCGATCCGCACTGTGCGCAGCGGCTTCAAAACAGAATACATACGCGCTCTGCTTTTTCCGGTACTGCGCAAACAAAATATTTTCAGCGTCGGCAGACTGCAAAACGCTGTCGCAGATAATGGCATCAGCCATGATATTTTCAAAAAACGGCACTTTTCCGTCGGTGAGATAAACGGTTTTATACTCGGGCATGAAAATTTCCTTCCTCTGCTTTTGCAGAAAACAGAATATATTTCATTATACCGCCTTTACATTCCATTGTCCAGCGGATACAATGGAATTACCCCATGAAAGGAGGCGGAAAGCATGGAAAAAGAAAAAGTCCTCAGCGTTTCTGTTCGCAGGTTCGTTGAGTTTTCTCTGCTGGGCGGCGACATTCTCCCTGTTTCGCTTTCCGCCATGCAGGCAGGCATGCGCGGGCACAAAGCCCGTCAGGAGCAAAGCGGACAAACAGCGGAGCGATCCGTACGCTGGAAGGGCAAATGCGAAGGGCTTTCCTTTGACGTAAGCGGCAGGATCGACCTTTTGCACGAGACCCTTGACGTGCCGCTGATCGAAGAAATCAAGCTGATCTCGGAGCATTCCGAAGTTCCCGATACCCCTCTGCCCGTGCACCGCATGCAGGCTGTTTGCTATGCTTATATGTTCTGCGAGGAATGTGGCTGCGAAACCATCTCCATTCAAGTGTCCTACGTTACGCAGGCGGGAGAAATCCGTGCTGTTTTCCCCGAAACGCTGACGCGCAAGGAAGCGGAGTCCCTGTTTTTCTCCGTGCTTTCCCCTTTTGCAAAATGGGAAAGCGATCTGAGCGCCTTCCGCACACTTCGCGATGAATCGCTGAAAGACCTGCCCTTTCCTTATTCCGCTTACCGTCCCGGTCAACGGGAAATGGCAGCACAGGTGTACACTGCCATACGATTGCAAAAGCGGCTGTTCGCAACGCTGCCCACCGGCACAGGTAAAAGCGCAGCCACCCTTTTCCCTGCCCTCAAAGCGCTGGGCGAGGGCAAGACACGGCAGATCTTTTACCTCACGGCCCGCGGAACAGCCCGGGAAGCGGCATCCGACGCCCTTTCCCGTATGCGTGAAAAAGGCCTGCACGCCCGCAGTATGCTTTTGACCGCCAAGGAAAAGTGCTGTCCCATGACCTTCAAGCGCTGCCATCCCGATCACTGTCCCCGCGCCAAAGGGCATTATGACAGAGAAAGAGATGCGCTGCGCGCACTCCACGAAAAGTACGATCACTATACGTCCCAGATCATCGCAGAAACCGCAGAGGCTTATTGCGTCTGTCCCTTTGAATTATCCCTCGCACTTTGCGAAACGGCGGACGTGGTCATCTGCGATTACAATTACGCCTTTGATCCCGCCGTGCTGCTGCGGCGTATCTTTGAACGCGGCCTGCGCTTAACGCTGCTCATCGATGAAGCCCATAACCTGCCCTCCCGCGTCCGCGATATGCTGTCGGGTACGCTGGGCAGCAACGACGTCGTGCTGCTGCGCCGTGAATGCGGGAAAATCTACGACCGCAAGCATACGCTGTACAAGCTCTTCAAGCCGCTGATTGACGCGTTGCGAACTGTTTCTGCCGAGGATTTCGCCGCCGTCAGGCTGCATCAAACGCTGAGCGAATGCATCGACGCACTCTACCCCCATCTTTCATCGCCTGCAAACGCTTTTCTCATTGAGCCCTTCCGCGAGATGCTCACATTCCGTGCAGCCCTTGAACGCTACAGCGCCTCTCCCGAAAATTACGCTTTGCTCATCAGCGAAAACGGCAAGGAAAAGAATATCCGTATTCTGGCCCTTGATATTGCCGAGCACCTGAAGCACTCTACCCGCAGAATGCTGGGCAGCATCTTTTTTTCAGCCACCCTTGATCCGCTTCCTGCCATGCAGCAAATGCTGGGCGGCGAGGAAGAAGACGCTTCCTTTGCCCTGCCTTCCCCTTTCCCTCCCGAAAACCTGCTGGTTCTCAGGCGGAATCTGGATACGCGCTATGAAAAACGCGCGGCCACCGCAGATGAGATCGTTCTTTCCATTGCAGCCATGTACGACGCCAAACCCGGCAGCTATATCGCCTTTTTCCCAAGCTATGCTTATCTTTCTCTGGCTGCCGAAAGGCTCAGCGAGCTGCGCAGCGACATCCCCGTGAATATTCAGGAGCGGGGTATGGACGAAGCGCTTCGGGAACAGTTTTTGAGCCGCATCCGTGAAAGCGAGGGACCGCTTTTGTCCCTGTGCGTGCTGGGCGGCGTGTTCTCCGAGGGCGTTGATCTGCCGGGGAAGGAATTGATCGGCGCCGCCGTCGTGGGTGTGGGCCTACCGCAGGTAAACGAAGAACAAAACCGCCTTCGCGCGTATTATGACGAAACGCTTTCCGACGGTTTTGGTTTTGCTTACCGTTATCCCGGTATGCACAAGGTGCTTCAGGCCGCGGGTCGCGTCATCCGCAGTGAAGAGGACAAAGGCGTTATTTTGCTGCTTGACAGCCGCTACGCCGAAAACGCCTACCGATCGCTGCTTCCGGGGCATTTTCGGGTAAATGCCGTCCGTGACGTGCAGGAAATTCGCGCATCAGCAGAGGATTTTTGGCACAAACATGGAATATAACAATAAACTGATCCATCCCCAAGGAGGACTTTATGCTGCCCTTACCGCACGCCATGATGGACGAGCAGGATCGCAAGCTCTACACCCTTTTGGCCCTTCGCGAGCTTGGCAGCTGCACCCATATGCAGCTGCTCCATTTCATGTTTGAAAACGATATCATGACCTTTTTCGACCTGTCGCTGGCGCTGGGCGAGCTGGTGGATGAAGGAAACGCCTCCAAAATGGCGCATCCCGCCGACAGCCTGTATGCCATCACCGATGCAGGCCTTGAAATGCTCACTTTTTTTGCCAACCGTATGCCCCACAGCAAGGTAACGTTGATCAAGGAAGCCGCCCCCGCATGGCGCGAAAAATTCACACGGGAAAAACAGTTTGTATCCAAGGTCACGCAGAACAAAAGCGGCGAATATCTTTTGCATCTCAAGCTCATGGACGGCTTTGACGCCATGCTCAGCATTGACGTGCCCATCCCCGAGCGCTCCCTCGCCGAAAAGATGGCCGCCCGCTGGGAAGACAATGCCGGCGATATTTACCTGTACCTGATGAACAAGCTGGGTGAAAACAAATGAGCGTCTGGTCTGTTCTTCTCTCCGGCGGCAGCGGCACGCGCATGGGCTGCACCGGAAACAAAACGCTTTTGCCGCTGTTGGGCGAAAGCGTTATTTGTCATGGGCTGCGCACGCTGAAACGTCACTGCGACGGCATCGTGCTGGTGATTCGTCCCATAGATGAAGCCGAGATCCTTTCCGCGCTTCAAAAGAGCCGTCTTTCCGTCGACGCGATCGTCTATGGCGGAGCAGACCGTCAGGAGTCTGTCAAAAACGGTCTTGCGGTTCTCCCGGAGGATTGCGACATTGTGCTGATCCATGACGGTGCGCGGCCTTTGGTGGATGATGAAACGGTGCAAAACGTCATTTTTTCCGTCCGCGAATACGGCAGCGGCATCGCTTCCACCCCCGTAACCGACACCTTCAAAGAAGTGGACGCGCAGAACGTCGCCGTATCCACCCCCGACAGAAGCCGTCTTCGCGCTGTGCAGACTCCCCAGGGCTTCAAAAAAGATCTGCTGCTCCGCGCCCACCGCGAAATCAGCGAACGCTGTACGGATGACGCGGCGCTGGTATCCATGCTGGGCGTTCCCGTGCACCTATGCGAAGGCAGCCGCAGCAACATCAAACTGACCACACCGGAGGATATCGCAATGGCCGAACACTATCTCCACGTCTTCCCCCGCATCGGACATGGCTATGATGCCCACCGTCTGGTGGAAGGCCGCAAGCTCATTCTGGGCGGCGTTGATATTCCCTACGAAAAAGGTCTGTTGGGGCACAGCGACGCTGACGTGCTTCTTCATGCCATCACCGACGCCATGCTTGGCGCTGCCGCGCTGGGTGACATTGGCAAGCACTTCCCGGACAGCGATCCGAAATACAAAGGCATTTCTTCGCTGCTGCTGTTGGAAAATGCCGTTGCGCTGCTGCGTGAAAAGGGCTTTGAGCCTCTCAATGTGGACGCCACGGTCATCTGTCAGCGTCCCAAGCTGGCTATGCACATTCCCGCCATGCGCCAAAATATCGCCCGCGCCCTTCATATTTCCGTGGATTGTGTATCTGTCAAGGCCACCACTTCCGAAGGCATGGGCTTTGAAGGCGAAGGCCAGGGCATCAGCACCCATGCCGTTGCCATGCTTCGCTGCAATATTTTGTAATTTTTTCTGTTTTCATGCAAGAATACGCGCCCTCTGTCCGTTATATGGTCAGAAAGCAATCTGGAGCGTGATGTACCAATGTGGACCTGTATCAAGTGCAACAAGATCAACGACGATCTCTACCCCATCTGTTCCAACTGTTCTGCCAGCCGCAGCGCCGGCAGATTCGGCTCGGCGGCGCCCGCAAGAGTTGTTCCCTATCCGCCGGAACCCCAGGGGAAGCCCAAGACCGAAGAACCCGCTCCCGCGCCCGCGCCTCAAAGCGCCCCGCCCGCACCCGAATATATTCCCAATCCCGACGGCGTTCGTGCCGGCGGCGGAGTACGCTTTTTCGGTCGTCTGCTGATGCTCCTTCTTCCGCTGCTCACAGCAGCCGCCGCTTTCCTGAAATACAACAGCACCAAAGGCGCAATCGCGCTGCTGCTCAGTTTCGGCAATACGGCGCAGAACGTATCCGATATCTGGATCATCGCTGTTTATGTGCTCTTTTCCCTCGGCGCAGTGCTTTTATCGCTGCTTCCCGGTTTGTGGACGCTTTGCATCGGCAAGCTCTTGCACCGTTTCGCCAGAATGGAAGAACTTTTGTAAGAAATATTCATCCGCCGACAGGAAAACCCTGTCGGCGTCTTTTTTTGCGCTTCCGTTCGACGCATATACAGCCTTTTATACCGTATGCTGTCTTATGAGCAAATCCGAATGGAGCGTGAAAAACGTGCACCAGACTGTACATACGCAAGTACACAGAAAACGCATTGCCAAAAGGTCGACTGTCCAAAGCCGTCTGCGTTTTCTTTTTGATGAAAATGCGCCCGCCTTTGCGCTGCGTATTTCGCAGATCCTTTTGTTTTTCTTTTTAAGTTTAAGCGAATGTTTTGAATTGCCCTCACCCTTTGCCGCCTGCGCCGTGGGCGCCTATATCCTGGCGGGAAACGGGCTTTTTATGCCCATTCTCGGACTGTTCGCAAGCCTCGGTCTGCGTCTTTTCTGGCACGTTCCCGCAGACCTGTGGCAGTATATCGGCTGCGGTCTTTTAATGCTTCTGAGCATTAAACCGCCCCGCAGCATCACGGCGATCTCCGCCGCCGTCACCGCCGTTTTATCACTGCGGATATTCGCGCTGATTATTTCCCCCTCCACGCAAAAAGACATGGTGCTTTGCACCGTTTCCCTTTTGGTGGGCGCGCTGTGCACGCCGGCATTTTGCCACGTTGTCATGCTTTCCAAACGCCGTCTTGGCCGAATGGGGCTTGACGATCTGCTCTGTTGTCTTGTTTTGGGTGCGGTTTTGCTTTCAGGTGCGGGACGTGTTGTCATCGGCAGCATCAACGTGGGCTTTGCCCTTTCGGGAAGCATCATCCTGCTTGCCGCATCGGTATCGGGCTGCACCGCCGCCGTCAGCGCAGGATTGCTCAGCGGTATTGCGCTGTCACTGTGCGGGCATGCAGACGGCTACGTTGTATGCTTTGCCTTTTCGGGCGTAGTATGTGGGCTTTTGTACGGGCGCAAACGCATCTTTCTGTGCTTTGTCTACCTGCTTTGCTGCACATTCACATCCTACGCCATCCATTTTTCCTTTGATTTTGCCTATCTGAGTTCGGCCGCGATATCAACAGCACTCTTTCTGGCGATCCCCAGGCGCTTACTTTCAACAGCTTTCAACGTATCCCGCCGCCTTTCCCCCGACGCCACAGACAACGAAAACGCATACGCCCGGCACATGCGCGCTCAATGGGCTCACAATCTCCGGCTTTTATCCCAACTGCTGCCCGAGGTGCGAACGCCGGAGATCAACGTACGCGAACGGATGGACGATCTGATGGAGCGGCTGTGTGCGGGCTGCAACCGCATGCCCATCTGCTGGAGCGAAAACGCAGAAAAAACAGTGGAAATACTAACCGCGTACTTTGCCCAATCCGACCGCAGCGCACACATTCCCGACTGTCAGCGGCTGAATGCATGGCCTGCCCTTGCCCTTGATTACGAGAGAAGTGAACAGCAGCAGCTTTTGCGCAGCGCCTATGCCAATCGAGAACGCGACGCCACCCGCACGCATCTTTCTGCCATCGCACAAGCCATGTCTCAGCTTTCCGCGGACAGCCTGCAATGCGATAGGGATGACGACTCCCTGCTGGGCGAAGCCTCCTATCTGCTGCGGCAGCTGCGCATCACAGGACGCATCCTTTATGCCCTGCGGATTTCCCAGCACATCGCGGTAGCGCTGCGCTTTGAGCCCACCGTCACGCGTCAGAAGCAGATCGAACGTTACTGCGATGAACTTTCCGCCCGGCTCAACCGACCGCTGCGCATCGCCCAGCGCAATAAGGATATGATCCTCATCGAAGAAGCTCCGTCCCTCACCGTGGAATGCTTTCATCTGTCGGCTTCTTCCGGTGACGGCAACGGCGAAAACGGTGATTCCATCCTGCTGCGTACAGGGCGCGGCGGTGTGGAACTGGGTATGCTCAGCGACGGCATGGGACACGGCGCGCAAGCGCATGAAGAAAGCGAAAAAACGCTGGAGCTGTTATCCCTGTGTCTGGATTCGGGCTATCACGCGGAGGACGCCCTCAAAGCCATCAACTGTATCATGCTTTCGGCCACGGACGGCGAACAGTATGCCACCGTCGACCTGTGCGTTTCCGATCTGTGGGACGAGACGGCGACGCTCTATAAACTGGGCGCCTGTCCTTCCATTCTGATTTCAGGCGGCAGCATCCGCATTCTGCAAAGCAATGCCCTCCCCCTTGGCATCCTTCCCGAGATCAAGGCTTCCACCCATAAATTTCCCATTGCGGACGGCGATATGCTGATCCAGTTTTCGGATGGTTTGAGCGATGCCTGCGGCGGTCTTCGCGCACTGGAGGGGCAGATTTCGCTTCTTGTGCGCGACAAACTGCAGCGCTCTCCCGAAACGGTATGCACCACGCTCATGTCGGCAGCCATGCGCCGCTGCGGCGGTGTACCGCCCGATGATATGACCGTTTTGTGCACGCGGTTCAAAAACAGCAAAAAATAAAAGGCGGTTTTTAACCGCCTGATTTATTTGAGCGTTTCATGGGCCAAAGCGACAAGGCTTACAATTTCCTCGTCGGTGGGCATCTGCCCCTCGCCCGGCCTGATGTCGGCCAGGAATTCGATATTGCCCTTGGGGCCTTTAATGGGTGAATAGGTGAACTGCTCCACGTGCCAGCCGATCTCCGCAGCATATTCGCGCACCTGTTCCAGCACTCTGCGGTGTACCCGTTCATCCCGGACAACGCCGTTTTTACCTACCTGTCCGCGCCCTGCCTCAAACTGGGGCTTAACCAGCGTCATAAAGCGGCCTTCGTCGCCCATGATCGCCGCCGCTACGGGGAGAATAAGCTTGATGGAAATAAAGGAAACGTCCATCACCGTGAGCGTAGGCTTCAGCGGGAACATTTCGGGCGTGAGATGCCTTGCATTGGTGCGTTCCATGACCGTTACGCGCTCGTCAATACGCAGCTTATAATCAAGCTGCCCGTAACCTACGTCGATGGCATACACATGCTTTGCTCCGTGACGCAAAAGCACGTCGGTAAACCCGCCTGCGGCAGCGCCGATATCCATGGCAACCACGTCGGTGACGTCGGCCTTGAAATGCTCGATGGCCTGCAGGATCTTATGACCGCCGCGGCTGGAAAGGGAATCCACTTCGCCGCGCAGGATCAGTTCATCCTTTTCCTCCACCGTTTCGGAAGCCTTCAGTACCTTTCTTTCACCGATATAGATTTGTCCCGCCATGATCAGCGCTTGCGCGCGTTCACGGCTGGGCGCCATGCCGCGCTCCACAAGGGCTACATCCACGCGTGTCTTCATCCGTTTATCTCCTTTCGGGAAAGGATTCTCTCCGTAATGCTCAGCGCATCCAGTTTCTGCGCTTTCAGCTGCAGCGTTCTGTCACCCTGCGAAGTGCAGATCCCCTTCACGCCCAGCATGAGCAGGTTTACTTTCTTATTTTTCTTTGCAAAGACGGCTGCCGTCATATCGCCAAGACCGCCGCGCAGCGCATGATCTTCCACCGTCACAACGGTTTTGTTTTCATCCGCCAGACGCAAAAGCAGCTCTTCATCCAAAGGCGAAACGCAGGAGGCGTTGACAACGCGGGCGGACACGCCTTTTTCCTTGAGCAGCTCGGATACCCTGAGCGCCTCGGCATTCATGGCGCCGGTGGCGAGGATCGTCAAATCCTCCCCCTCACGCAGCGTTTGCCACACCGGGCGGTAGCAGGCAGAAGAATCGGTATCATCCCCGCAGCCGCTGAAATCCGTTTTGTTATAGCGGATGGCAACTGGGCCGTCTTGCAGCAGGGCAAAGCGCATCATGGCGCGAAGCTCGCTGCGGGAGGATGCATTCAGAACGGTCATACCCGGAAGATGCGCCAGGTACGACATGCCGTAAATGCCGTGATGCGTTGCGCCGTCCTCGCTCATGCCGGCGCGGTCAACGAGGAAGCATACCGGCAAATGCTGCAGGCATACGTCATGCAAAAGCTGATCGTAGCCACGCTGCAGGAAGGTATCGTAAATCGCAACAAAGGGACGCAGACCGCCGCAGGCAAGGCCGGCCGCCATGGTCACAGCGTGTTCTTCGGCAATGCCCACGTCATAAAGCCGTCCGGGGTACTTCTGTGCAAAACCCTTGAGTCCCGTTCCCTCCAGCATAGCTGCCGTTACAGCCACCACACGCTCATCCTTCTGTGCCATACGGCAAAGCTCATCGCCTGCCGCGGCGCTCATGCTGTTTTTTGAAGGCTTGAGCAATTCGCCTGTTTTTACGTCAAAAGGCGGCGTGCCGTGGAGCATGGTGGGATTCTCTTCGGCGTATTTGAACCCTTTCCCCTTTTGGGTAACCACATGAATCAGCACCGGCCCGTCCCAGTTCTTCGCACGGGCAAAAATACGCTCCATACTGGCGATATCACGGCCATCCACAGGGCCCAGATAGTGGAAGCCCAGCGAATCAAACAGCCTGTCCTGAACGAAAATATTACGGATAGAATCCTTCACTCGGTGGAAGGCGCGGTGCAGCGGCATACCGATGACAGGAAGCTTTTTGAGGAAACGGGAAATGCGCTTTTTGGTGCCGAACCAGCCTTTGCCGGCACGCAGATGCGTAAGATACTTGGAAACGGCGCCCACATTATGAGAAATGCTCATCTCGTTATCATTGAGCACAACAATCATGCGCAGTTTGCTGCTGCCTGCATCGTTGAGCGCTTCATAGCACATACCGCCCGTCAGCGCTCCGTCTCCCACAACGGCCACGACGTGATGGTTTTCGCCCATTCTGTCACGCGCCCTCGCAAAGCCCACTGCCGCCGAAATGGCAGTGGATGCATGACCCGCATCAAAAGCATCATACGCGCTTTCCTCGCGGCGCGGGAAGCCAGCCATACCGCCGAACAGACGAAGGGAATCAAAATCCTTTTCTCTGCCCGTGAGGATCTTATGGGTATAGCACTGATGCCCCACGTCCCAGATCAGCTTATCGCTGCGCATATCAAAAGCACGATGAAGCGCAAGCGTCATTTCAACCGTTCCCAGATTGGAAGCAAGATGTCCGCCATTTTGCGCAACGGTGGAAATGATCCTCTCCCGCAGTTCGCCGGAAAGCTTTCTTAACTCATCGTAAGATAAATTTTTTATATCTTCAGGAGAATGAATATCCTTTAATTGCATGGCAATAAGTCCTTTCGTTTTCCAACTTTCATTATACCATGAACTGCCTGAATTGTAAATCTCATCAATTCCTTCTCTCTTTTGTCTCTTCCCGCCGTTTATTGCAGGATTTTTGCGATCCGCGGCGAAATTTTAAATGTTAAACGATTGGATCAAGGAGGACTTACAGTCCATGAAATGCCCGCAATGCGGACGCTGGAACCGCGCAACCGCCGAGAAATGCTTTTACTGCGGCGAGGAGCTGCCGATCCTGAATACATCCGAAACCATCAACTGGAAATCGCCCGAGCGCGAGGATCAGCTGAAAAATATGCCCCAGGGCGCGCAGACCGTCATTTATGAAGCAGATGACGAGAGTGTTTCCCGCGCCATTCCCCGCCCCGATGACCATGACAGGCTGGCAAGAGAAATGCAAAGCCTGCATATTCGCCGCAAGCGCGGTGAAGAGCAGCTCCGTCAAGTGCAGCAGCACTCTGCGCAAAGCGGCTATGTACCGCTGAAAAGCAATGTACAGGGATACGACGAGCGCGTCAACAGCTATGTTGAGCCTAAGGAAGAAGAACTGCTGGGGATGCAGCCCGAAGGCGACGTAAGACCTGACGCCATATATGTTCCTTCTCATTCCTTCCATGAGTATCAGGAGGATGACACGCTGCGGGACCGTCAGATCCCTCTGTATGACAGCGTTCCCCGCCAATCCCGCGTTTACACCTCCGATTCCCGCCGTTCCTCCCGTCGCGGTCACGGCATAGGCGTGCGCAGATTCGCACCTTTCCTGGCAGTATTTTTCTTCCTCGTCAGCGCATCGCTGTGCGCGTATCTGTTCATCATCAAGCCTTTGCAGGAAAATCAGGAGCCTTCCCTGCAGGAGCAGGTGCGCATCACTGCCACCATTCTCAATGATATGGCGGCGCACACCATCGATATTCCCGCGCCCGACGGCTCCCAGATCTATATCAAGGAGCTGAAAAAATCCTACATCTCCGCCGCCGGCTATGCTTCGGTCACGGTGCCCGATTATACATGGTACGAGCTGAAAAACAATATCGAAAGCGACACCATGGACGTCACGCTTACGCCCTATATCAAAACCAGCGCCGGCGAACAAAAGCTGATGGAAGTGATCACCTACACCATCGACGTTCCTCTCTCGCCCATCACGCTGGTAACGCCCGATACCACCTACATGGAAGTCACCACTTCCCCTTTCCAGATCAAGTTCAAGGTGGAACAGAATTCCACCGTATTCATCAACGGAGCCGATTTTTCCAGTTTTGTTAATACCCAGGACGGCTATATCACCTACAACGCCGCCGTTCCTGCTGTGGGTACCAACGAATTCAAGCTGGAAGTCCAATCCGAATACTGCCGCAAAAACACCGTTATTATTCAGCTTTACCGCGCACCGCAGGCCATCCCGCTGGAGCTGGACGCCACGCTGAGCAATTCTTCCGCCGATCAGCTGATGACTATCAAAGGCACCACCATCCCCGGCGCCACCATTGCCATCTCTACGCCTTATGAGAAGCTTGATACCTCCAAGCTGTCCTCCACCGGCGAATTCTCCTTCAAGGCGAAGTTTGAAAAGATCGGTACCAACCAAATCACCATCACAGCCCGGAAGGGTGAAGACGTCGCCACGCTCACCAAGGAAGTGTACTATCTGCCCTACGCCAGCACCTACACGCCCAAAGCGTGGGCTATGGACAGCAGTGCTGCCGGCAGATCCAACTACCTTGACTACCTCAACAATACCGCCACCCGCGTTGCGCGTACGCAGATCTATGTGTGCTCCGGCGAGATCGTTGATATTCTCAGCCACAGGCCGCAGCTCGCTATCATGGATACCAATCCCTCCCCCGACGTGGAGCAGCTGGTACTGCTTGAGAATCTCTCCAGCGATACCTGGGAAATCGGCAAGAGCTACCGCGTGTACGGCGATGCTTACGGCGTGTACAGCGGTATGCCCCGCCTTGTCGGCCGCTATACCTATCCGCCGCTGAAATAATGTGCGCAAATAAATATCCGATACGGAAACCGTATCGGATATTTTTTATTCTTCTTCAGGCAATTGACTTTCGTCCTCGTAGAATTCCACCGGCATTTTGATGGCTTCGGCAATGCAGCCGATCAGCTTGTCACGGCCTTCCCCGGTTTCGCTGGAAACGCAGATCAGCTCCCACGGCTGTGCCTGCAATGCACGGCCGATGGCAGCGGTGTATTTCATCCGCGAGCCGCGGCTGATCTTATCCGCCTTGGTGCACACGATCTGGAAAGGAATGCCCGCCGCACGCAGATAAGAAACCATATCGATATCATCCTGCGTAGGATCGTGACGGATATCAACCAGCTGCAGCACGATGCGAAGCTCGCGGCTGTTGTCGAAATAGCCTTGCATCATTTCGCCCCAGCGCAGCTTTTCTCCCTTGTCCACCTTTGCAAAGCCGTAGCCGGGCAGGTCGATCAGGTGGAATGCATCACCCGTTCCGCCGTTGATCTCAAACACATTGAGCAAGCGCGTCTTACCGGGGGTAGCACTGGTTTTGGCCAGCTTATTCTGACGGCACAAAGCGTTGATCAGGCTGGATTTACCCACGTTACTTTTTCCGGCCACCGCGATCTGCGGAAGACCTATGCCCGAAAACTTGCCGTAGGCTGCCATGCTCGTTACAAATCTTGCTTTTTTAATATCCATAAGTACCTGCTTTCGTGCTGTTATTTGGAAACGAGCGCGATTTTGAGAACGTCCTCGATATTCTCCGCACAATGCACGTCGAAGGTGGCAAGCACATGGGCGGGAATATCTTCCAGATCCTTCTTATTCTCCATGGGCAGAAGAATGGTCTTGATCCCTGCGCGATAGGCTGCAAGCAGCTTTTCCTTTACGCCGCCGATGGGCAGCACGCGGCCGCGCAGCGTGATCTCGCCCGTCATCGCCACATCCTGACGCACAGCGCGGTCGGTCAACGCAGAAACCAGCGCAGTTGCCATGGTAACGCCGGCAGAGGGACCATCCTTGGGCACGGCGCCTTCGGGCACATGAATATGAATATCGATGTTTTTGTGGAAATCAGGCGTCAAAGCGTATTCCGCAGCATGGGCACGCACCCAGCTGAGGGCGGCGCGGGCGCTTTCCTTCATCACGTCGCCCAGCTGACCTGTCAGCGACAGATTGCCGCTGCCCGGCATCACAGCACATTCCACCGCCAGCGTTTCGCCGCCCACAGTGGTATAGGCAAGGCCGTTTACAACGCCCACGCGGGGCTTCTTTTCGGGCATATCCCGCAGATAACGCTGAGCACCCAGATATTTCTGCACCCGCTCCCGGGTCACAGTCACCTGCTTGGTGTCGTTATCCAGCATTTCAACGGCAGCCTTGCGCACAACGCGGGCAATGGTACGGGTCAGCGTACGAACGCCCGCCTCGCGGGTATATCCTTCGATGATCAGCTTCATGGCGGCGTCGCCGATGCGAACACTGCCCTTCTGCAATCCGTGCTCCGTCACCTGACGCTGAAGCAGATGCCGCTTGGCGATCTGCAGCTTTTCCTCTTCGGTATAGCTGGGGACCTCGATGATCTCCATACGGTCAAGCAGCGGACCGGGAATGGTCTCCACGCTGTTGGCGGTGGTAATGAACATGACCTGCGACAGATCAAAGGGCAATTCCAGATAGTGATCGCGGAAGGCGCCGTTCTGCTCGCCGTCCAGCACTTCCAGCATGGCGCTGGCAGGATCGCCGCGGAAATCGCTGCTCATTTTGTCGATCTCGTCAAAGAGGAACACGGGATTCATGGTGCCCGCCTGCTTCATCCCCGCGATGATACGACCGGGAATGGCGCCGATATAGGTACGTCTGTGACCGCGGATCTCCGCTTCGTCACGGACGCCGCCAAGGGACATCTGCACGAACTTGCGTCCCACAGCCTTGGCAATGCACTTGACAATGGAGGTCTTGCCCACGCCGGGCGGGCCCACAAAGCACAGGATCGGGCCTTTCATGTTGCCGTCCTGCGTATTGAGCTGCTTCATGCGGCGAACCGCCAGATACTCGATCACACGCTCCTTGACACGCTGCATGCCGTAATGCTCTTCATCCAGAATACGGCGGGCGCGCTTGAGATCCAGATTATCGGTGGTATAATTCCCCCACGGCAGATCCAAAATCCATTCGATGTAGGTTTGTGCAACGCTGATTTCAGGCGTTCCGGGCGCCATGCGCGACAGCCTGTCGAGCTCGTGTTCAGCCTTTTCCCGTGCCTCATCGCTGAGGGGAAGCTTGCGCAGACGCTCGCGCATCTCGTCGTTTTCGGCGGCGTTGTCATCCCCCAGTTCTTCCTGAATGGCACGGATCTGCTCCCGCAGATAATAATCCTTCTGATTCTTTTCAAGCTGCTTGCGAATGCGGCTCTGCACCTGTTTTTCGATGCCCGCCAGTTCGGTCTCACGCACCAGAATGGCGCACAGCGTTTCAAGCCGCGCCGCGATGCTCACTTCTTCGAGGATTGCCTGTCGGTCTTCCAGGCGGGTGAGCACGTTGGCTGCGATCACGTCCGCCAGCTGATCGGGCTGATCCACATCCTTGACGGACTTGAGGGTGTCGGGCGATACACGCATACTGGCACGGGCATACTCGTCAAAGAAATCGTGGGTGGTACGCATCAGCGCCTGAATGGTGGGATCGTCCTGCGCCGTTTCATCCTTAATGGGCACAACGTCGGCGATCCAATAGGGATCCTCCTGCACCGCTGATTTCAGGGTGGCGCGGTACTGCCCCTCCACCAGCACCCGCAGGCTGTCGCCGGGAAGATTGAGCACCTGCTTTACCAGCGCGACGGTACCCACGCGGCACAGATCCTCAACGCCAGGCTCTTCCACCTCGGCATCGTGCTGCGCAACAAGAAAAATTTTCTGGTTTTCAAGCATGGCGGCTTCCAGCGCTGCAATGCTGCGCGGACGCCCCACGTCAAAATGCAAAACCATGTGCGGAAATATCATCAGTCCCCGCAGTGCCATCAGCGGCAGACGCTGGGATTTGGCGGCGGACTTACGTTTCGTTGCCATACGGCCCTCCATAGCTGAAAATTCCCCTTATTTTATCAAATATCCGCCGTCTTTGCAAGCGTCAGCGGGCAGAAGGACTGGCAATGAGCGGCAAAATCGGCATCGTTTGCGCATCTTCTTCCTTTTCGCTGACGACACTTGGCAAAAGAAGCTTTTCCACCGCCTGATGAATCTCATCCAGCATCATCACTTCGATGTTGCATTCTTCAAAGCGTTCCATCATGTTTTCGCGGGGAATATATACCCTGACAAGGCCTGCGCGCTTTGCAGCTTCCACCTTTTCGGGAATGCCGCCCACAGGCTTGATCCTGCCTTGAACAGAGATTTCACCCGTGATCGCACATCCCCCGTCCACAGGTCTGCCCGTCAGAGCACTGATGGCCGCAACAGCCATGGCTGCACCGGCGCTGGGACCGTCTACCGGTGCGCCTCCGGGGAAATTCACATGCACGTCTTTATCATTTTGGAGATAGCCCAGCATTTTGAGCACTGTCGTAACGTTATCCGCCGATACACGGGCGGTGGAACGTCTGCGCATCACGTGCTGTGCACTGCCAAGTTCTTCCTCGTCCACAATGCCTGTAACCAGTACGCGCCCCATGCCGGGCACAACACTGGCCTCGATCTCCATTACCGCGCCCTGATGTGAGCCGTAAACCGCCAAGCCGTGCACTGCGCCCACTCTGTTTTCCT
The DNA here is from genome assembly GCA_017549335.1 of Clostridia bacterium. GTDB lineage: Bacteria > Bacillota > Clostridia > Christensenellales > Aristaeellaceae > SFMI01. The sequence goes on from JAFYVB010000029.1 coordinate 151,274, forward strand.
GCGGCGCGATCTGTTCGGGCTTCGCCGGATAATGCCCTGACTGCACCACCCATTCCATATCACGCAGATCGATACCGTCCCGCTTATCCATCTGCGCAAGACCCGCAGCCATCTGTACCATATTGATGGCGTCACGGCCGCAGGCTGCATAGCGGCTGCAGAAAGCCGCTGTTTCCTTTTCCATGTTATACCCTGCACGACCGGCTGCACGCTGAGCGATGGAAGCGATCTCGTCGCTTTCAAGGGGACGGAAAAACACCTCCATACACCTTGACCGCAAGGCAGGCGGCAGCTCTTCAGGACTTCTTGTGGTGGCGCCGATCAGGCGGAAGTCCGCCGGCATGCCGTTGCGGAAGATATCGTGAATGTAGCGCGGCACTGAATTGTCATCGGGATCGTAATAAGCGGAATCAAACTGAACACGCCTGTCTTCCAGCACTTTCAGGAGTTTGTTCATCTGAATGGGATGCAATTCGCCGATCTCATCGAGAAACAGCACCCCGCCGTGGGCCTTTGTCACGGCACCGGGCTTGGGCTGCGGCACGCCTTGAACACCCAGGGCGCCGGCTCCCTGATAAATGGGATCATGCACGCTGCCAAAAAGCGGATCGGCAATGGCGCGTTCATCAAAGCGAACGCAGGTGGCGTCGATCTCAATAAACGGCGCATCCGCCTTAAAAGGTGTACCCTCACTGTGCTTTGCATATTCCAATACAGCACGCGCTGCACAGGTCTTTCCGATACCGGGAGGTCCGTAAATGATCACGTGCTGCGGATTGGCGCCGCAAAGAATGGCTTTCAGGGAGCGAATACCCTCCTGCTGTCCCACAATATCTTCGAAATTCCGCGGCCTTATGTGCTCGCTCAGCGGTTTTGATAAACTGACGGAGCGCATTCTGCGCAGGTTTTCCATTTCTTTTGCGGATTCCCGCTTCATTCCGGGCTGAGTGCTTTTTTCTTTGCGCAGCTGAGTGAAAAAGTAAACGCCTACGGTCACCGTTACCGCCAACTGAATCAAAAACAGTATAATCGTCAAAAAAATACCCCCTTTTCGCACCTGTATTATCATGCGAAAAGGGGGCGATCTTCATGCGGGAAAGATCAGGTAATCCTTGACGGGATTATCAATAGGTTTCCTGCAGTTCGATGTTCTTGTAGCGGCGCAGACCGGTACCGGCGGGGATCAGCTTACCGATGATGACGTTTTCCTTCAGGCCCAGCAGCGGGTCAACCTTGCCCTTGATGGCGGCTTCGGTGAGCACGCGGGTGGTTTCCTGGAAGGAAGCGGCAGACATGAAGCTGTCGGTCGCCAGAGAGGCCTTGGTGATACCCAGCAGCACGCGGCTGGAGTAAGCGGGACGGCCGCCTTCCATGATGGCTTTTTCGTTGGCTTCTTCGAAGCGGAAGATATCCACAAAGCTGCCGGGCAGCAGATCGGTATCACCGGCGTCCACAACGCGCACCTTACGCAGCATCTGACGGATGATGATTTCGATATGCTTGTCGCTGATGGCAACGCCGCCCTGGCTGTGGTAAACGCTCAGAACCTCGCACAGGAGGTATTCCTGAACAGCCTTCACGCCGAGAATGCGCAGCAGGTCATGGGGATTGATAGAGCCTTCGGTCAGCTCGTCACCGGCCTTGACGATATCGCCTTCGTTGACCTTGATATGCACGCCGTAATGGATAGCATAGGTCTTCTTCTCGTTTTCGTCCTCGAGGCTGGTGATGGTCAGCTCGCGCTTCTTCTTGTTTTCGCTCAGGCTTACGCGGCCGCCGATTTCGGCAAGCAGCGCATCGTGCTTGGGCTTGCGGGCTTCGAACAGTTCCTCAACGCGGGGCAGACCCTGCGTAATGTCGGCTACGGTTGCGATACCGCCGGTATGGAAGGTACGCATCGTCAGCTGGGTACCGGGTTCACCGATAGCCTGAGCGGCGATGATACCAACAGCTTCGCCGATGTCCACTTCGCCGCCGTGAGCCAGGTTGCCACCGTAGCAACGGGCGCAGACGCCACGCTGGCAGCGGCAGGTCAGCACGGAGCGAACCTGTACGCTCTTGACGCCGGCCTTATCAATGGCAGCGGCAAGCTTGTAGTCGATGGACTGGTTGACGGGGCAGAGCAGTTCGCCCGTGGTGGGATGATATACATCCTCGGCAGCAACGCGGCCCACGATACGGGCTTCCAGAGATTTCATCTCGCCGATGGCTTCCACCTTGATGCCGCGAACCTTTTCACCGCGGTTTTCGAAGCAGTCGGTCTCACGGATGATGACTTCCTGAGCAACGTCTACCAGACGGCGGGTCAGGTAACCGGAGTCAGCGGTACGCAGAGCGGTATCGGCCAGAGCCTTACGGGAACCGTGAGAGGACATGAAGAATTCGATAACGCTCAGACCTTCACGGAAGTTAGCACGAATCGGGATTTCGATGGTCTTACCGGAGGGAGACGCCATGTTACCGCGCATACCCGCCAGCTGAGCAACCTGAGCCACGCTACCGCGGGCGCCGGAGTTGGTCATCATGTAAATGGGGTTCTTATGCGGCAGCACCTGCAGCACGCGAGAACGCAGCGCGGCAGTGGTCTCATTCCAGGTCATGATCACGTTGCGGTAACGCTCGTCCTCGGTCATCAGACCGCGGCGGAACTTGCGTTCGATCTCCTTGATGCGATCGTCGGCCTTCTTGAGCAGCTCAGGCTTTTCGGGAGGCACGATGATGTCGCTGACGGAAACCGTGACGGCGCCAAGGGTGGAGTACTTATAACCCATGGCCTTGATGTCATCCAGTACGCGGGCGCAAACGTTGACGCCGTGTACGCGGAAGCAGCGCTCTACGATATTGGAAAGGTCCTTCTTGACGACTTCCTTGTCGATCTCCAGCTTGAACATATCGTCCATGCACTCACGGGGCTTGAAGCCCAGATCCTGCGGGATATTTTCGTTGAAGATCAACAGACCCAGCGTGCAGTCGATGATGCGCTTTTCGGTAACGCCTTCAAAGGTGCGCTCTACGCGAACCTTGATGGGGCTCTGCAGCGTGATCTGCTTCATCTGATAAGCCATCATGGCTTCGTCATAGTTGCAGAATACGCGGCCCGCGCCCTTGGCTTCGGGATCGGTAATGGTCAGGTAGTGGCAGCCGATAACCATGTCCTGAGAGGGGCTGATAACGGGCTTGCCGTCCTGGGGCTTCATGATATTGTTGGCGCACAGCATCAGGAAACGGGCTTCCGCCTGAGCTTCCATGGAAAGCGGTACGTGCACAGCCATCTGGTCGCCGTCGAAGTCGGCGTTGTAAGCGGTACAGGCCAGAGGATGCAGCTTCATGGCCTTGCCCTCAACCAGCACGGGCTCAAACGCCTGAATACCCAGACGGTGCAGCGTGGGAGCGCGGTTGAGCAGCACGGGGTGATCCTTGATCACGCCTTCGAGAATATCCCATACTTCGGGCTTGATCTTCTCCACCATGCGCTTGGCGGCGCGGATGTTATGGGCAATGCCGTTCTTGACCAGCTTTTCCATAACGAAGGGCTTGAACAGCTCCAGCGCCATTTCCTTGGGCAGACCGCACTGATGCAGCTTCAGTTCGGGACCTACAACGATAACGCTACGACCGGAATAGTCAACGCGCTTACCCAGCAGGTTCTGACGGAAGCGACCCTGCTTGCCCTTGAGCATATCACTCAAAGACTTCAGCGCACGGTTGTTGGCGCCAGTGACCGCACGGCCACGGCGGCCGTTGTCGATCAGCGCGTCAACGGCTTCCTGCAGCATGCGCTTCTCATTACGGATAATAATATCGGGAGCATGGAGCTGGATCAGCCGCTTCAGACGGTTGTTACGGTTGATAACGCGGCGATACAGATCATTCAGGTCA
>JAFYVB010000030.1 GCA_017549335.1 Clostridia bacterium
GGCGACCAGCCGGTGAAGGTATAGGTATACTGCGCATCGGCGGGCTTGACGGGGGTTGCGCCGTTATAAGCAGGCGTATCGCCGTAGGGAACGACAGGATCCACTTTCAGCACATCACCGTTGTAGTTCTTCCAAGTGATGGGATAAGTAAGCTTTTCAAAAATGCCGTTAACCACCACATCGGAGGTGCCGATGGTGAATTTGTTATCCGTGATGGTCACGCCGCCGGAAATAACCTCCCACCGCACGAACCTGTAACCCTCGCCGGGCGTGGCGGTCAGGGTCACCTCCGTGCCCTCCTCACCCTTTGCCGGATTGGCAGAAACGCTGCCGCCTCCTTCGGTTTGGGCAGTTGCGGCATACTCCGGGATGTTGTAACGGGTGCGCACATAGGACGAACCGTTCAGCAACGGAATAAGATCGGTCTTGACAGAATAAGGAGTTCCGGCAAGATTTACTGCGCTGGATTCATTGGCTCCCTGTTTCACACCGATCACGTTATTGGTGGGTTCAACATAAATTTCAGCGCCTTCGCCGAAAGAACCATTATCCCCCGGGCCGATGCCCTGATAGTCGCCAATCGCCGTAACGTCGACGTCGCCTTTCATAATGAGCTTGCCGGTGAAGTTGCCGCCGTAGCCGGCGCCGATGCCAGCATGGCCATTTGCGGTGACGGTGCTGTCCGTGATCGTGATGGTACCACTCATTTCGCCGTTGTCACCGCTGCCAATACCGGCGCCACCATTCTCGCCTTTTGCGATGACAGTGCTGTCAGTGATCGTGATGGTGCCGCTCATTTCACCGTACTGACCACTGCCAATACTGCCGGTGACGGTGCTGTCAGTGATCGTAATGGTTCCTTTCATTTCATAGTATACACCGCTGCCAATTCCTGCTCCATTATTATGTAAAGAGGCAGCAATGACCGTACCGCCGCTGATGATTATACGGCCCTTGTCGCTAATTGAACCGCCGCCAATGCCGGAACCGAGCTCTCCGCCCATGGCTGTAACCTTTCCGCCCGTGATCGAAACAGTGCCGCTGAAAACGCCGCCGCCAATACCATCGCCTGCATAGTCGCCTTTGGCGTTAACTTCACCGCCGCTGATTGTAACAGTACCGCTGAAAGTTCCCCAGTAGCTGCCGATACCTACACCTTGGCTGTCACCTGTAGCGGTAACACTGCCTCCGCTGATTGTAACAGTGCCGTTGAATCCGCCTCTGTTTCCGCCAATACCTCCACCGCCCTCTCTGCCCTTTGCAGTGATTATACCACCGGTGATGATAACATTACCGTCAAAGCTGTTGCCACCGATGCCGTAACTTTCTGCGTATGTACCGCCATTCGCGGTGATGATACCGCCCATGATTGTAACGGTACCACTGAAAGCTTCCCAAGCATTACCGCCGATACCGGCAGCCTGATCGGTACCGCTGGCATTGAGTTTACCGCAGGCTTTGGTACATTCATGTCCTTCGCCTGCACTTTCGCAGCGAATGACAAGATCAAGACCATTATTGGCGATACTGGCACAGCCGTAGCCACCGGTCACGGTGTTCGTCGTGCCGTTTCTAAGTATGATGGTCAGTTTTGTTGCAGGTGATTTAACACTGATAGCCGGAGAATAGAGCCAATCAGTGGATCCCAATTCGTCGACAACTTCTTGTGCACCCACAATCGTCACACCATCCAAAATAATGGTATGCTCACCGGGCTGGTTAATCACGATGGGATCGCAGACACCGCTGTATGTGGTTTCCGCCGCCAGTGCAGACGTTGCCATCAGGCAAAGGAGTAATGCGAAGACGAGAATCAGGAGCTTTTTCATGGGGAGGCCTCTCTTCTTATGTAGTGGGATAATTTTTGGCAGGAATTTTATTGTTACATAGCTTTTATAGCAGCAAAATGATACCATTTTTTTTTTTTTTTGTCAATATTCGGCAACAGAGGAGCAATAAAAGGGACGGCTAAATGCCGTCCCTTCATTGTTGTCCCGTCGGGAGAGTTACTTGCAGGCGTAGCTGCTGCACATACTTTCGTCGGCGGCTTCGCCGGTGTAGGCCATGGGGGTGGGTTCCACGCGGATGCTGTCGAGGGCGCAGTGGTTGTCATCCTTATGATGCTTGCAGGAGGCAACGCTGCAATGGATGCACTGGTGACCGTTCTTGGGCTGACTCATAAAAATACCTTCCTTTCGGTGATGAATTGGAGCAATGCGCGGAATTTTCCGCGATATTGCCTCACAGTCATTGTGCCCAAAGACGCGTTGTGTTATAATTACAAATGTTGCCGCAAAGCGGCAGGTGAGTTCGTAACCATCCTCACCTTAAACAAAACTAAGGAGTGAAACTTCAAAATGAAAAAGAGAAACTCGCTGTACCTGACGCAAGCCGCCGTGATTGCGGCGCTGTACGTGGCCCTGACCTACCTGAGCAGTATGCTGGGATTGTGGGAGATCCGGTTTTCCGAAGCCATCTGCATTCTGCCCTATTTTACGGCGGCGGCTGTTCCGGGACTGACGGTGGGCTGCGTGCTTGCCAATGTGCTGACGGGCTGCGCCCTGTGGGACGTGGTGTTCGGTTCGCTGGCAACCTTCATCGGCGCATACGTTGCCTATCTGCTGCGCAAGAAGAGCTGGGTGCTTGCGCCCTGGCCCAATATCGTGGCCAATACGCTGGTCATTCCGCTGATCCTCAGGTACGTATACTTTGATACTTCCCGTACGCTGCCGGGCCTGTTTGCTTATATGGCGGTGAGCGAGGTAGTTTCCGCGGGTGTGCTGGGGTATATGCTGCTGCATACCCTCAAAAAGCACGAGCGGATCTTCAAATTGTAAACTTCGTTTGAATCCGGGAACGGATTATGGTATAATAGATCGTCTGCCAACGGGAGGAGGGAAGCGGATGCACGGTTATTATTGCAAAAAATGTAAACGCGACAGCGCTTCGCCTGTCTGCCAGTATTGCGGCGTTCAGATTGCTTCGCTTCATCAGAACGAACGCTTTTTCTGGAAGATGCTTCGCATCCCGCTGGGGGATACGGTGACGGTGATCGGCGCGCTCAGGATACTGCTGGCGCTGCTGATAATGCTGGTGCTTACGCTGTTTGTGGGCGAATTGATATTCTCAAGCGACAAAAGCTCGGCGGTTTATCTGCTGACCATGGGCGGAATCCTCCCCTGGGCGCTGGTCTTTCTGGCCATCGGCGCAGCGGCGGTCTTCCTGATGCTGGGGCTTCAGGGCCGAGAGGAAATGCATTTTGTTGTCGATAACCGCGGCGCTCACGTGATGACGTGGATCGAGCCCTCCAGAATGAAATGCTTCGCCCGTTTCGTCCCCTACGAAGAGTTCAAAATCACCGCCGATCCCGAGGGCAATCCCCGTATGCTGATCGGCGAAAGCCACATCCTGTGGGATGACGTTTGCCGCTTTGAAGTGCGCGGACGTGCAGGCCGTATCGATCTGTACAGACCCAGCGGTTTCCGCTTTATGAGTCTGTATCCCGAAAAACAGGAGATGGAAGCGCTGGTGCAGTACATCACGCCCCGTATGAAGCATTTGGTGAAGAAATAAAACAATGCCTTTGGACTTTGCGTCCAAAGGCATTTTGCTTTTGATCAGTCTTCCTTGGGATAGCCGGTGGGATTTTGGGACTGCCAGTTCCATGCATCGCGGCACATATCATCCAGCGTGTGCACGGCCTTCCAGCCCAGAAGCTTATGGGCCTTGGAGGGATCGGCGTAGGAGATGGGCGAATCGCCTGCGCGGCGGGGGGCGTCACGGTGGGGGAGCGTCAGATGATTGGCGCGCTCAAAGGCTTCGATCATCTGATATACGCTGTAGCCTTCGCCCGTGCCCAGATTGAAGGTGTCAATGCCGGTATGCGCAAGGGAATATTCAAGGGCTTTGAGATGTCCCGCCGCCAGATCCATGACGTGAATATAGTCGCGGATGCAGGTGCCGTCGGGGGTGTTGTAATCATTGCCGAAAACCTGCAGTTCCTTGCGGATGCCCGCCGCCGTCTGGCAGATGAAGGGCATCAGGTTGTTGGGGATGCCTGCAGGATCCTCGCCGATCATGCCGCTTTCGTGGGCGCCGGCGGGATTGAAATAGCGAAGCAGCACCACCGACCACTGAGGATCGGCCTTGACCAGATCGCGCAGGATCTGCTCGTTCATCCACTTGGTCCAGCCGTAGGGATTGGTGCAGACGCCCAGAGGGAGATCCTCCCGCAGCGGCACGCAGTCATTGGCGCCGTAGACCGTGGCAGAGGAGGAGAACACCAGCTTTTTTACGTTATGCCGGGACATCGCGTTGCAAAGCGCAATGGTGGAATCAAGGTTGTTGCGATAATAGCGCATGGGGATGCTTACGGATTCGCCCACCGACTTAAGACCGGCAAAATGCACGACGGCGTCGATCTGCTCGTTGGCGAAAACCTCGTCCAAAAATTCTTCATCGCAGCAATCGCCCATATAAAAGGTGATTTTTTTGCCCGTGATCTTTTCCACGCGCTCCATGGACACGGGAGAGGAATTGCTCAAATTGTCGATGACAATGATTTCGTGGCCCGCTTCCAGCAGACAAACGCAGGTGTGAGAACCGATATAGCCGGCGCCGCCGGTGAGAAGATATCGCATAAGGAATAGCCTCCTGATGATGGGGTTGAATTTATACCCGATCCAGTATATAATTCTTCCGAAAAAATGTCAATTAAAACGATGGTTCAAGAGGAAATTATTACCAGAGTGCATGAAAAAGCGTCTTTGCACCGTTAAATAAAGGAAGAGCAAACGAAAGGAGTGAAAGCGCGTGAGCTTGTTTGGCAAAAAGAGCCGCAGCGAGCGGTTTGAAGAACTGGCGGCGCAGCATGAACGGGCGGTATATCTGACCTGCCTTCGCATGATGAGCAACCGCGAAGACGCGCTTGACTGTGCGCAGGAAGCCATGCTCAATGCATACCGCGCCTTTGACAGAGTGGAAGAGGAAGCCGCGTGCAAAGCGTGGTTTGTGAAAATTGCTCATAATGTGTGCGTTGACCAGCTGCGCAAACGCAGGAATATCGTTTCTCTGGATTCGCTCCGCGAAGACGGCTATGATCCTGCGGATGAAAAGAGCCTTTCGCCCTATGCCCGCCTTGAAGAAAAGGAGCGTATGCAGCTTCTCAAGGAAGCGGTTGCCGATCTTTCCGACGAGCAGAGAAGCATGATTGTGCTGCGGGATTTCCGGAATATGTCCTACGAAGAGATCGGCGAAATGCTCAATGTACCCCTTGGAACGGTGAAAAGTCGCATCAAGCGCGCCCGTGAAAAAATAAAAAAGATTCTTTTGCAAAAAACGGAACTTTTTTCCGCAGATTCCGTTATAGAAAATGAGGGGAGGCAAAAATGATGGATTGCAAAACATTTGCTTCGCTTCTCGATGTTTCACAGGAGGCATTGCAGCCTGAGCAAAAACGCGGGATGGAAGAGCATGCCCGCGAATGCGAAGAGTGCGCTGCGCGTCTGACACTGCAGGCCGATTGCGCTGCCATGGATGCCCGGGAAGAATTGCCTGACGAATTTACGATGGGATGGCGAATGAAGATTCGCCGGGAGGAAGCGATGGAACAGAAACGTTTGAGAATGCAGGGCTTTAAAAAGATCCTTGCTACGGCGGCTGCGGTGGTGTTTGTCATCGGCGGCGCTGCCGTCAGCGGAATGAACGGATGGGGACTGCCTGAAGCAGCCAAACCCAACACCGCGATCCGCTATACTTCCGATACCGCTGCCAGAAGTGCGCAGACCTACGGTTTCTCCGCCAATTCCGCAGCGGGGGCAGACGGTGCCGTGATGCTCAAGAGCGTGAGCACGTCCGATACTGTATCGGAAAATGCCGTGCAGACGCCCAAGATCATCCGCACCATCGACTATACCATCAAGACCAAAGCCTTTGACGCCGATTACGAAAAGATTCTGGAAATGACTCGTCAGTTCGGCGGATATGTGGAGAGCCTGAATGCTTCGGGCGACGTGATGAACGGCGACCTCCGCTATGCCTATTTCACGCTGCGCATTCCCTCCGACAAGCTGGATGATTTCATCGGCAGCGCCAAAACGGTGGGAGCCGCCACGGCGTATTCCGAGTATACGCAGGACGTAAGCGATAATTATTACGACATTGAAACCCGTCTTGCTACGCAGGAAGCAAAAATGCAGCGTCTCAACGAACTGCTTCTGATGGCTACCGATATGGAGGATCTGATCGTCATCGAAAATGCCATCAGCGAAACGCAGTATCAGATCGACCGTTACATGGGCCAGCTGAAGGGCTATGACAGCCGCATCACCAATTCCTACGTCAACGTAACGCTGCGCGAACTGAGTGATGACGCCGTCCTGGAGCTTCCCGAAACCACTTTGGGACAGCGCATCGTCAATGCTGTAAAGACTTCCGTCAAGGGCATGGGTGAGTTTATCTCCGATGCCGCCGTATTTCTCATGGCGGCGCTGCCCTGGTGCGCAGCGCTTTGCGTGATCGTGATCGTCGTGAAGGTCATCCGCAGAAAGACGAAGAAAAAGTAATTCTACGTTCCGTAGGTGGTTATTTTCCTGCTTTTCCTTTATGATGGCTGTGCGGAGGTGAAAACGTATGGATCAGTATGTGACCGGCGCAGTCATCCGGGAGCTGCGGGAGAAAAAGGGCTTGACGCAGGCCGAATTTGCCGAAAAGCTGTTTGTATCCGACAAAGCCGTTTCCAAATGGGAATCGGGCAAAGGTTATCCCGATATCACGCTGCTGGAGCCCATTGCCAAGGCGCTTGACATTTCGGTTTCCGAGCTGCTTGCGGGCAGAACGGTGGAAAATGTGAACGTATCTGCCAGCATGCTCCGATCCAAATTCTATGTTTGTCCTGTTTGCGGAAATATTTTTCACAGCATGGGCGAAGCGGCGATCAGCTGCCACGGCATTTTGCTTACGCCCCAGCAGGCGGAGGAAACGGACGAGCAGCATATGATCTTCATCGAAGGCGTGGAGGATGAGTATTTTGTTCGTATCGAGCACGATATGACAAAACAGCATTACATTTCCTTCGTGGCGGCCATGACGCCCGACAGCCTGCAGCTGGTCAAACTGTACCCGGAAGGCAATGCCGAAGCCCGGCTCAAAATGCGGGCGGTGAAGCGGATCTTTTTCTACTGCAACCGGGACGGATTGTTCTCCATCACTGTGAACAAAGCCATTCACGGAAGACCCGGCGCCTATGACGATACCGCCGAAAGACGGGCACTGGAAGATAGGGCTAAAAAGATATTCGGATAAACACAAAACACGCATCGTATGATGCGTGTTTTTTTCTTGATTAAAATTCGATATTCGGCTTGGTGCTGGGCAGCTTTCTGCCGTACTTTCCGTAGCGGATCTCTTTGATATAGCTTTGCTGCATGGGCAGGTCGGGGGCGTTTTCGGCGTCGCGGACGGCCTGCTCGTTATCATAGGGCAAGGTTACAAAGGTAATATCAAAGGGCGTAGGGGAAGGGCCGTCTTCGCCCTGCAGGATGGCATACTGCACGGCGGGAACGCCAAGCGCGTTGCCCACGCTGCCGACGTTGAAAAGCAGCCCGGGGAAACTGAGAGAGCGATAGCCGGGACGGTGCACGTCGGCATAGCCCACCACGTCAAAATCCGGCTCGAAAAGCCAGCGAAGATTGTCCGACGTATCGCGGGTGGACTGCAGCTCCTTCATGATTGGTCTGCCGTGCAAAAGGCGGATGCGTTTGCCGGAGAGCGTAAAGTGATGCTCCAGCGGCAACTCACCCAGCTTTTGCATACGCTGATCGCCCAGTTGGTCATAATAAAACTGATCGTTCTTTGCAAAATGCCTGCGGGCGATGCCTTCGTCCCAGTTTCCGCGCAGAACGACGCTGCAGTGGGCCATGACCCAGTCAAAGGTCTCGGCGGAATGGGGGCCTTTGCCCACCAGATCGCCCAGACACCAGATCTCATTAAGTCCGCGGCAGGCCAGATCCTTCTCCAGCGTCATGGTGGCGGGAAGGTTGCCGTGGAGATCTGCGATCAGCGCGATGCGGCGCATCAGCGGGAGGCCTCTTTGATAAGCCAGTTGAAGATACCGCGCTGGGGCAGGAAGCGGTCTTCCAGCGATTCGGGGTGCCACTGCACGCAGATCATGGGATAGCCGTTGGTGAATTCCATGGCCTCAATGGTGCCGTCGGGAGCAAAAGCGGTGGCTTTCAGATCACGGCCCAGCGCCTTGACCGCCTGATGATGGCGGGAGTTCACGGGCACGGCGTCCAGTCCCAGCGCTTCGCGCAGAAGAGAACCTTCCTTGACCTCGACCGTATGCACGCAGTCGCGGGGCGTATCATAGCAGGGATGCTTCAGGTCGGGCTTATACTGCGTGGCAATATCCTGATAAAGGGAGCCGCCCATCAGACAGTTCATGATCTGCATGCCGCGGCAGATGCCCAGAATGGGCAATTTGCGTTCCATGGCGTAGCGGATGTGCCACGCTTCCTGCAGATCGCGCAAAGGTGCGGTTTCGCCGCAGACGGGCAATTTTTCTTCATTGTACAGATGGGGCGAAACGTCGCTGCCGCCGGAGAGGAGCAGCGCATCGGCCTTCTGGATGATGCTGCGGGCTACGTCCTCGCTGTCGGTCAGGGGCATGAGGACGGGGGAGCCGCCGGCGCGGATGACGGCGTCCAGATAGTCATTGTTGATCATAATGCGGTTCTTTTCATCATCCCATGCGGGCGTAATGGCAATTACAGGCATAGTTACCTCCGAAGATATCTAAGTATCGGTATTATACCATCTTGCGGGAAAAATGCCAATAGATTGGAAGAGAAAGAAAAAAATATCCGGCAAAAAGGCGCGAATCATTGAAAAATAAAGAAAATCATGGTAAAATGACCTGCGCATTATATGCACATGGAGGAAAGAACGATGGAAATTAAGCAACTGATTGCACAGGCTGTGGCTGAAACGGTTGATAAAGTGTATCCCGGCATCGATACCGGTCTTGATTATGAGGCGCTGCTGGAAGTGCCCCCGGACAGCAAAATGGGCGATTTCGCCTTCCCTTGCTTCCGTTTGTCCAAATCTCTGCGCATGGGCCCGCCCATGATCGCCGGCAAGCTGGCCGAAAATTTTGATAAGCCCGAGCTGTGCTCTGCGCAGGCTGTGGGCGGCTATCTTAATTTTTTCCTGAACCGCGGCAACTTTGCCCGCGATATTCTGTCTGCCGTGATGGCTGCGCCCGAAAAGTGGGGCGGCGGCAAGGACGGCGAGGGCAAGACGGTTTGTCTTGACTATTCCAGCATCAACATCGCCAAGCGTTTCCATATCGGTCATCTGTCCACCACGATGATCGGTAATTCCCTGCGCCGCATTTACGATTTCCTGGGCTGGAAAACGGTGTCCATCAACCATCTGGGCGACTGGGGTACCCAGTTCGGCAAGATGATCTGCGCCTACAAAAAGTGGGGCGTGAAGGAAGATGTGGAAAAGGGCGGCGTGGACGAAATGGTTCGTCTGTACGTCAAGTTCCACGATGAAGCCAAGCAGGATCCTACCCTTGACGACGAGGGCCGCGCCTGGTTCAAGAAGATCGAGGACGGCGATCCTGAGGCGCTGGAGGTATTCAACTGGTTCAAGGAAGTTACCCTGCGCGACGCCATGAAGGTGTATGAAACCCTGGGCGTTTCCTTTGACAGCTATGCCGGCGAAAGTTTCTATAACGATAAGATGGGCCGCGTCATCGACGAGCTGACCGAAAAGGGCATTCTGGTGGAGAGCGACGGAGCCAAGGTGGTCAATCTTGAAGATTACAAGATGCCGCCCTGCATCATCGTCAAGTCTGACGGCGCTACCATTTACGCCACCCGCGATCTGGCGGCGATGCTCTACCGCAAGGATACCTATAACTTTGACAAGTGCCTGTACGTGGTAGCCTACCAGCAGGACCTGCATTTCCGCCAGTGCTTCAAGACCATCGAACTGATGGGTCATGAGTGGGCGAAGGATCTGGAGCATGTTGCCTTCGGTATGGTTTCCTACGAAGGCCAGACCCTCTCCACCCGTGAAGGCCGCGTGGTGTATCTGGAGGATCTGCTGCAGCGCGCTCAGGAAAAGGCGCTGGATATCATTAACGAAAAATCTCCCAACCTTGAAAACAAGGAAGACGTGGCCCGTCAGGTGGGTATCGGCGCGGTGGTGTACTCCACGCTGCAGAACAACCGCATCAAGGATATCGACTTCTGGTGGGATCGCGCGCTGAACTTTGAGGGCGACACAGGCCCCTACGTGCAGTATACCTATACCCGCTGCTGCTCTGTCATGCGCAAGGCGGGGGATATGACCGCTGCGCCCGATTACAATGCGCTGTGCGACGATGAAGCGCAGCATATCCTGCGTCTGCTGGCCCGCTTCCCCGAGGACGTGCGCGCCGCCTGCAAGACCAACGAGCCCTTTATGATCACCCGCGCCGTGACGGAAATCGCCAAGGCGTACAACAAATTCTATTACGAGCACCGCATTCTGGACGGCGAAGCCGGCGAGCAGGCTGCCCGTGTTCAGCTGACGGAGGCTGTGCGCAACGTGATCAAGACCGGCCTGTTCCTCATCGGTATGGAAGCGCCCGAGCGTATGTAACCGCCCGGCTTTGCGCAACATACAATGACACGAAGGCCTGAAAGCGAAGAAAAGAGGGATTTCATGCGCTTTACGAAAATGCACGGCATCGGTAACGATTATCTGTTTATCAACTGCTTTGAGGAGTACGTGCCCGATCCGTCGCGTCTTGCGCTGCAGATGTGCCGGGAGCATACGGGAGTCGGTGCGGACGGCATTGTTTTGATCGAGCCGGGCGAAAGCTCTCCCTTTGCCATGCGCATTTTCAACCGCGACGGCAGCGAAGCCGAGATGTGCGGCAATGCCGTGCGCTGCATCGGCAAATATGTTTACGAACGCGGTCTGACCGGCGAAACGGAATTTACGCTGGGCACAAAGAGCGGACTGCGCGAAGTGAAGCTGAATGTGATGGACGGCAAGGTTGTGGAAGTGACGGTAGACATGGGTACGCCCGTGCTGGAGCCTGAAAAGATCCCCGTTCATCTCTCGGGAGAAATGGTTTTGCGCCATCGCCTGCAGCTGATGGGGCAGATGTGGTTTATCACCTGCGTTTCCATGGGCAATCCCCATTGCGTTACCTTTGTCCGGGATCCCGAAGTGCTGGATCTTCCGGCCATCGGCCCCATGTTTGAGCATCATCCCTTGTTCCCGCGCCGTGCCAATGTGGAATTTGTCCGCGTGATCAGCCGTAATATACTGCAGATGCGCGTGTGGGAGCGGGGCAGCGGCGAAACGCTGGCCTGCGGCACCGGCGCGTGCGCTGCGCTGGTGGCTGCCGTTCTGTGCGGTCACAGCGATCGTACGGTGCAGATGAAGCTGGCGGGCGGCAACCTGACCATCAACTGGAATGCCGATGACAACCACGTGTACCAGACCGGTCCTGCCGCTTTCGTCTTTGACGGCGAATGGAACGAATAATCTGTCTGAATCCGATGGGAGGAAAATGATTCATGCCGGCGCTTAATCCATATCTTGCGTCCATGCCCTCGGGATATCTGTTCCGGGAAGTGGCGCAGCGCATTGCCGCGTATGAACAAAAGAATAAAGATCAGCACGTGCTCAGCCTGGGGATCGGCGACGTTACCCGTCCGCTGCCCAAGGTCGCGGGACGGGCGATGGCGGATGCTGCCCTTGAAATGTGTACGCCCGAAGGGTTTCGCGGCTACAGCCCTGATTTCGGCTATCCTTTTTTGATCGATGCGATCATCAAAAACCTTTATGAAGTGCGGGGCGTGAAGCTGCGGCAGGAGGAAGTGTTTGTTTCCGACGGCGCCAAGACCGATACCTCGGGCCTTCAGGAGCTGCTTTCCGGTGAAGCGCGCATTGCTGTCATGGATCCGGTGTATCCCGTTTACATCGATACCAATGCCATGGCTGGCCGTGCGGGCGAATACAGAAACGGCCTGTGGTCGCAGATTGAGTATCTGCCCTGTACGGCGGAAAACGGTTTTGCGCCGCTGATGCCCAACCACTATGTGGATGCGCTGTATCTGTGCTTTCCCAATAATCCCACGGGCGCGGCGCTTTCCAGAAAGGAACTGCAAAGGTATGTGGACTGGGCGCTGCAGAACGGCTCGCTGATCATTTATGATGCTGCCTACAGCGCGTTCATTCATTCGCCGGACATTCCTCACAGCATTTACGAGTGTGAGGGCGCCAAGGCCTGCGCCATCGAGTGCGGTTCCTTTTCAAAATTGGCAGGCTTTACAGGCGTTCGCTGCGGATACACCGTCGTGCCCAAGGAACTGCTGGGCGGCACGCTCAACGATATGTGGCGGCGGCGTCTCAGCGCCAAGCACAACGGCGTTTCCTATCCCGTGCAAAGGGCGGCAGAGGCAGTGCTGACGGCGGCGGGAAAAGCGGAATGCATGGAAAATATCGCCTATTACATGAACAATGCCCGCATCATCCGCGAAGGACTGAAGGATGCCGGGCTTACCGTATACGGCGGCATGGATGCGCCTTATGTGTGGATGCGTACGCCCCGTAATATGAGCGGCTGGGATTTCTTTGACCTGCTGCTTGAACGCGCACAGGTGGCGGGAACCCCCGGCGAGGGCTTCGGCCCCAGCGGCGCAGGATATTTCCGCCTGACTGCCTTTGGCAGCCTGGAGAATACCTGCGAAGCCGTGCGCCGGATCAAAGCGCTGCTCTGATCGGACGAAAATCATAAAAAATCACTGAAATAGAGGAAAAAGTTGCAATATCCTCTTCCTTTCCGTCCGTAACTGTGATAAAATGACAAAAGGTGTTTGCCTGTATTATGTTTTCTGGGAGGAAAAGCATGGACCGTACCGAAAGACTGATCAAAAAGCTGCCGGAGCAAACGGCTGCGCTGATCCATAATCCCAGCAACATTTTCTATCTGAGCGGTTACACCGGAGAAGGGCTTTTGCTGGTGGCCCGCGGCCTGAAGGCTGTGATTACCGACTTCCGCTACGTGGAAGCGGCTGAAAAGCAGTGCCCCGGTTTTGAAGTCCATGCCATCAGTGCCGGCGTCAGTCATGTGAAGCTGGCGGGCAATCTGCTGGAAAAGCACGGCATCGGCAATCTCCTGTACGAAGACAACGTCGTCACCGTTCGTGCGCTGCGCGACATGGAAAAGGCCATGCCCGAAAACATGACCTACGCGCCCTTGAATTATGCGGTGGAAGCGCTGCGTACCGTCAAGGATGCGGAAGAACTCAAAGCCATCCGGCACGCCTGCGATATCACCTGTCAGGCCTTTGAGTACATCTGCGGTTATATCAAAGAAGGCATGACCGAGCGTCAGGTGCAGCTGGCTCTGGATTACAAAATGCTGGAGCTGGGCGCCCAGGGAATGGCCTTTGATACCATCGTCGCCTCCGGCGAAAACGGCTCTCTGCCCCATGCCGTACCGGGGGACCGCGTTCTGCGCAAAGGCGATCTGATCACCATGGACTACGGCGCCAAGGTGGACGGCTACTGCTCGGACATGACGCGCACCGTGGCGCTGGGCGAACCCTCGGACAAGCTTCGGGAGATCTACAACATCGTTCTTCGTGCGCAGGAAACGGCGCAGGCAGCGCTGGCTCCCGGCAAGGTTTGCAGCGATATGGACAAGATCGCCCGGGATATCATTGCCGATGCGGGCTACGGAGAATGCTTCGGCCACAGCCTCGGTCACGGCGTGGGTATCGATATCCATGAAGAACCGAGATTGTCTTCCCGCTCGACGGATGTTCTCGCCCCCGGCCACATCGTGACCGTGGAGCCCGGCATTTACGTTCCCGGTCTTGGCGGCGTCCGCATCGAAAACACCTGTGTCATCACCGAAACCGGTTATGAAGCACTGTGCAGTGCATCCAAGGAACTGCGCATTCTGTAATGTGCAGCCTTTTGCAACATACAATACAAAACATTGGAGGAATTGAACAATGATTACTGCTGGCGATTTCAAAAAAGGCATTACCGTTGAATGGGACGGCGGCGTGTGGACGATCGTTGACTTCCAGCACGTTAAGCCCGGCAAGGGCGCGGCTTTCGTCCGTACCAAGATCAAGAATATCATGACCGGCGCTGTGGTTGAACGCTCCTTCAACCCCACCGACAAGATGCCCAAGGCCATCATCGAGACCAAGGAAATGGAATACCTGTACAACGACGGCGAGCTGTACTACTTCATGGATCCCGAAACCTATGAGCAGATGCCCCTGAACTACAGCCAGGTGGAAGAAGCCATTCAGTTCGTGAAGGAAAACACCAACGTGCAGATTCGCTTCTTCAAGGGCAGCGCTTTCTCCGTTGAAGCTCCCAACTTCGTTGAGCTGGAAGTCACCCAGACCGAGCCCGGCTTCAAGGGCGACACCGCCACCAACAACTTCAAGCCCGCTACTCTGGAAACCGGCTACGAACTGCAGGTTCCCCTGTTCATCAATATCGGCGACAAGATCAAGATCGATACCCGTTCGGGCGAATACCTCTCCCGCGCGTAATCTCTTGAATAAAAGGAGTTATTATGAGCAATATCAATGATCGCGTAGCATACCTCAGAGGCCTTGCGGATGGCATGAAGCTGACCGACGAAACCAACGAAGGCAAGCTCCTGCTCAAAATGCTCGAAGTGCTCACCGACATGGCCGATGAGCTGACCGCTCTGCGCAACGATTACGAAGAGCTGGACGAATACGTTGAGTCCATCGACGATGATCTGGCCGACATGGAAGAAACCCTCTTTGGCGACGAAGAGGATGACGAAGAAGGCTGCGGCGGCTGCTGCGGCTGCCATTGCGGCGATGACGACGATGATGACGATCAGCTCGTTGAGTATGCCTGCCCTCACTGCGGCAACGAAGTGACCTTTGAGATCGACGGTTTCGATTTTGAAGAAGAAAATCTTTGCCCCGCCTGCGGCAAGCCCCTGTTCCCCGATGACGAGGAAGAGGACGAAGAGTAATCAGACAAAAGATAAGACCGCTCAGGTTTGAGCGGTCTTTCTTTATCGGAAAGGAGCGGAAAACGATGGCAGCGTATCTTCACGAATACGCCAAGCCCTTCTTTTTGGAAGGCGGCAGCCATGCGGTGCTGATGACCCACGGTTTTACGGGTTCGCCTTCGCATATGCGGCCCATCGCGGAAAAACTGCACTCCGCCGGGTTTACCGTACAGGGGCTGCTTTTGCCGGGACACGGCACAAAAAAGGAGGATATGCTCAAAAGCACGTGGGAGGATTGGCTCGCTGCAGAGCTGAATGCCGTGCATGAGCTGAAGCAGAAATACGATCATGTGTCGGTGTGCGGATTGTCCATGGGCGGCGTGCTGACGCTCATTGCCGCTCAGCAAACGGATGTGACAGCCTGCGTTCCCATTGCAGCGCCTGTTAAGATCGCCAATCCCTTGATCGGTTTGGCCAAGTACGCCCGGTTCGTGATGCCTGAGATCAACTGGAAATCCAGAGATGAGCAAAGCCGGTCGATGCTGATGCCGGAGTATGATCACGGCTATTCGGGGTATCCCACGAAGCGGGCCAACGATCTGCACATTTTGATGAAGAAAGCATATAAGAATCTGTATGCCATTACCTGTCCGACGCTGATTGTGCAGTCCTATGGCGATCGGACCGTCAAGAGTGTGAGCGCGGAAATGATTTATAACGGTATTTCCGCCCAAACAAAGGAGATCCTGTGGCTCAGGGATGTACCGCACGTGTGCACCATCACCCGTGAGTATCCCCATATTGCAGAGCGGATGATCAGGCATCTGCGCGCCGCTGAGAAATAAGACACACCTTCTGCGCATACCGCATAGCATGAACCATCCTGATGGAAGGGGGGAATGACTATGC
This sequence comes from Clostridia bacterium, assembly GCA_017549335.1. GTDB lineage: Bacteria > Bacillota > Clostridia > Christensenellales > Aristaeellaceae > SFMI01. The sequence goes on from JAFYVB010000030.1 coordinate 15,938, forward strand.
GGTTTTTTGACGCCATGACGCCTGCCAAAAGCGCGGAGGAAAGCGCGCTTGTGCGGGCGAAAATGCCGACGCTTGCAAAAGGAGCGGCCCTCAAAAGCGTGTGCCGAAAGGAAAAGCTTCCCGCAGCTGTTGAGATAAAAGAAAATCCCGCCGTCAGAGCGTATGAGGAACCGGGGGATTCCCGTGCGCTGCGGCGGGCTGCTTTCAGACATTTTCTGAAAAAGCGTTTTTGATGCGATACCTGTTTGTTTATCGGGCGAACAGCTGAGTTACATACACAAAGCCGTTATCGTCATAGATCACGCCGATGCCGACGCGATCCCACTGACTGCCCAGAATGTTGGCGCGATGGCCGGTGCTGCTCATAAAGGCGGCCTGAGATTTGGTTACCGTCGCGTGATGAGCAATGTTTTCGCCTACGCCGTTGAAGGCATAGCCGAAATGCTTGAGCATGGCGGCTGCATTGCCGTAAGTGGGGGACACGTGAGCGAAATAATGATTCTGCTTCATGTCCGCCGATTTGATGCGTGCAAGGCGGCAAAGCTCTTCATCCAGGGGCAAAGGGGCCAAACCGTTTGCAATTCTGTCTTCATTGAGCAAATTCCATGCTAAATACTCTTGCGTTGTGACAGAATCCGTAGTATAATCACCCGTGCTGTCCGAATTGCCGGGATTGGCGGTGGGACGGACGGTGGGAACGGGGCTTACGACGGGAACAACCGTTGCTTCGGGGACAGGAGCGAACTCCGGTGCGTCCGAAGAGGGAAGGTCGTCGCATTCCGTTTCCTGGCGGTAAGGCCATCCCTGAAAAGAGAATTGCGATTCGGGGATATCCTGCGCCTGTGCGGCGGGGATCAGACAGGGAAGCACAAGCATGGTGCAAAGTGTTTTTTTGATCTGTTTCATCGGTACCTCCGTACTTGAGTTGGTGCTGCGGTATCGCATAGAAATCGTAAAGCCTGAAAGCCTGAAAGTCAATTTGAATTACCAAGCGCTTTCCATGAAAAATCATGGAAGGATCAATGGAGGAATCTTTTATGAAGCTGAGCAAGTGCCCGCGCTGCGAACTGAATTACATTCTCGATGGCGAGACCTACTGCAAGATCTGCCGCCTTGAAATGAAGGGCGAGCCCATCCGTGAAGAGATCGAAATGTGCACGGTATGCGGCGAACATCCTGCCATGCCCGGCAAGGATATCTGCCTGTTCTGCCATAAGGAAATGAGCAACGAAGATCAGGATGACCGTGATAACGACGGTCTGCGCAATGCTTCCGAAGCCAGCATCGGCATCGATCCCATCAGCACCATGGACGAGATCATTCCCGATACCGACGATGACGGCGAGATGTCTCTTGAAGTGCTGGGCGAGGAAGAAGCTGAGGACGATCAGGACGAAGAGGACGATAACTGATCCATGAGGATTTTTGCCATAGGGGATCTGCATCTTCCCGGCGGGGATGACAAGCCCATGGAGGTCTTTGGCGCTCATTGGGAGGGCCACTGGCAGAAAATCAGGGAAGACTGGCGTTCCTGCGTAACAGAGGACGACGTTGTACTGATCCCGGGGGATATCAGCTGGGCGATGCAGCTTGACCATGCCAGGGAGGATCTGGAGCAGATCGGTGAGATGCCGGGCAAAAAGATCATTCTGCGGGGCAACCACGATTACTGGTGGGGGTCGCTGACCCGTGTGCGGGAGGCGCTGCCCGAGGGAATGTATGCCCTGCAGAACGATGCGGTGCGTCTGGGCGAATACGTTTTCTGCGGTTCCCGCGGCTGGACGGCGCCGGAGAGCGCCGACGGCGAGAATGCCCGTATCTATGCGCGGGAGCTTCTGCGTATGCGGATGTCTCTGGAGCGCGCGGCACAAATGGCACAGGGTGCGCCGCTGATTTTCCTTACGCATTTTCCGCCGCTGGGAGAGGGCGGGGTCGCAACGCCTGTATCCCATCTGATGGAAGAATTCCATGTTTCCGACGTTGTGTACGGACATCTGCACGGCGCTTCTGTCCGAACGGCGTGCACCGGCCTTAACAATGGGGTGAATTACCACTTTGTGGCCTGCGACGGACTGGGCTTCAAAATGTATCGCGTGAAGTAAAAGGGAGAGCGCACCCAAGAATATACATCCAAAACCCATGCGGGTACCGAAAAAGCAGCCTTCAGGCTGCTTTTTTGTTGTGGGAATGGCATTCTGGCCCAAGATGTGGTATCGATACTCAAATGATCCCGTTCCCGAAAGAAATTCCCTTTTATATGAACGGCTCCCAAAGAAATATTAAATTTTTGTAACAATTTCAACGGCTGAAAATAACAATTAAAGAATATAATAAATATTAAATAATATAATAAACGGAAACATCCATAAATGGAAGGGGAACAGATGTTTTCTTAATTTTGAACAGAATGCGAACATATATTCCGTAAAAAATCAAATATTTCAATAATATAACGATCTTGTGATCCCAAAGGATTTTTTTGTAGTTGCGAATTCCCAATTTAGGGCGTATAATAGTCACACATTCCCAAATAGTGGTGGATATAACCAGGAAGGATGGTGGTACAAGTGGCAGAGCAGCTCGAAAACATGCTCAATGAGAAGCAGACTGCGCTTCTTAACAAATACCGCCATCTGATCCAGCGGGGCTTCCGCGGCGCATACGTTCACGGCATCGACGCCAAAGGACGTATGATCATTCCCGCTCCCTTCAGACAGTCGCTGGGGGAGAAGTTCTATATCTGCATGACGCCCGACCACAAAGCCATCGCCGTATATCCCAAGCACGAATGGGAACTGCGCTTGTGCACACTGCTTGAACTGGCCGAAAAGGATATGCGCATGGAGCGCGTAATCAACCAGTTCATGAAATATACATACGAAGACTGCGAATGCGATCCCCAAGGCCGCGTACTGCTGCCCCAGAAGCTCCGTAGCCGCTTCCTTCCGGAAGCCAAGGATGTGGAGATCAGCGGTGCCGGCACCCATATCCGCGTAATGCGCAATGAAGATGCGCAGGCTGAGGAAGAAGCCTTCAATCAGGAAATTCCCGATGTGCTGGCCTTTGAAGCCGAGATCGCCGGACGCAAGGGCGAGTAATCATCAAACCGGATAAGAAAGAAGGATCCATATATGTCACTGGCCAGAAATCCGAATATGATGGCATATTCCGTGGCAGGCCGTCAGGCACAGCCGCAGGAAAGACTATATGTGAAAGATAATGTATACGTGCCCAATGCCGAATTGAGCGACAGCTATGACGGGCGGCAGAGCTACGCTGCGCCCGAACATATCTATCGCCGCAAGCGCGCCTATGATGTTTCCCTGCATTCGGCAGTTTTGCTCATCGGCGTGACGCTGTTCATCATGATGATGCTGGTCATCTCCACGCTGGTACAAAAACAGGCAGTTGTCAGCACATGCAATGACATCGTGCTGAATATGCATAAAACGCAGGCCGAGATTGACAAGGTCATGGTGGACGTTGCCAAAGCCCGTGATTCCGCCACGATTTGCTACAAGGCTGCGCAGGAACTGGGCATGGTCGCCAGTCAAGGCGTCACGGCCATTGAAATCAACGCGCCCGATACAAGACCGTCTGACGGGTACTCCCTCCCCACAGGCGTGGTCATTGCCTCGATCACCCGCTGATCAGGCGTAAGGCGCGTTTGCACAGGGGGAAAATGCATGCGCGCGGAACTTCTGATACGCAAAAGAATTTGTAAGCTGATGATCGCTCTGGTCGTGCTTTTCGGCACGGTGCTGGTCCGTATCGTCAGCCTTACTGTTATACAGGGGGAAGAACTGACTGCCCGCGGCGTCAGACAATGGACAAGAGAAGGCAAGGTGGAGGCCAGACGCGGCGATATTGTGGATTGCAACGGCGAAACGCTGGCATTGAGCACAACGGCCTACATTGTATCGGCAGATCCCAAACGCGTATCGGATGAAGAAGCCTTCGCGGACACGGTATCACAGCTGCTGAACATGGACCGTGCGGCGATCCTCAAGCGCCTTCAAAACAAGAATTACGCTTCCGTGCAGCTCAAGCGGCAGGCGCCGCGGGAAACGGTGGACCAGATCCGCGCTCTGTGCGCCCGGGATGAAAAAGCGGCTCAGCTTTTGCGGGGCATCAGTTATGCGGAAGACACCCGCCGCGTGTACATCAAGGGCCGTTTTCTTTCGCAGGTATTGGGACTTACCAATGTGGATTCCGTGGGACAGTCCGGTCTTGAAAGACAGTATGAAACGCTGCTTGCAGGGGCGGACGGAACGCTTCTCACCGAGGTTGACCGCAAAGCGAAAATGCTGCCCGATGGGAAAACCTCCTATGTTGCGCCCGTTCCGGGCAACACGCTCAGACTTACGGTGGACGCCGCCATTCAAAGCTTTGCCGATCGCGCCATGCGGGAATGCATTGCCGTCAACAATGCAAAGTCCGTGGCCTGCATCGTCATGGACGTAAACAGCGGCGGGATCCTTGCCATGAGCATGAAGCCGGATTACGATCCCAACGAGCCGCCGCGCAGCGATATCGAAACGCTCAACGAGCTGATGCGCATCACGCTCATCAGCGACGCCTACGAGCCGGGCTCCACTTTCAAGGCGCTCACCTGCGCTGCGGCGCTGGATGCTAAGCTTGTTGCGGTGGGCGAGCATTTTCATTGCTCGGGCAGCGTCAAGGTGGATGGCGATACCATTCGCTGCTGGAAAAACAGCCACGGCAGCCAAACGCTGGCCGAAGGGCTGCAAAACAGCTGCAACCCGGTTTTTGTCAATCTTGCATTGCGGCTGGGTACGCAAAGAATGTATCAGTATATGCGCGCTTTCGGGCTGGGAGTCTCCACGGGCATTGATCTTCCCGGCGAAAATGCGGGCATTCTGATCAACAGCAGATACGTCAAGAATGTGGATCTTGCGCGTATCGGATTCGGACAAAGCGTCGCGGTCACGCCTATTCAGCTGATCACGGCGTTTTCGGCTGTCATTAACGGCGGAAAGCTGATGCAGCCGCATATTGTCGAAGCGGTGCTGGATGAAAAAGGGGAAACGGTGCAGCGCACGGCAGCGCAGGTGGTTTCAACGCCCATCAGCGCCGAAACCTCTCAGACCATGCGGACGCTGCTTGAAAAGGTGGTATCCGAAGGCGGCGGCAAGAATGCCTACATCGAAGGATACCGCGTGGGCGGCAAAACGGGCACGGCCCAGGTGTACGTGGACGGAAAGGTATCCCGGGACGTGCACATCGGCTCCTTTATCGGATTTGCCCCTGCCGATCATCCGCGGTTTGCCGTGCTGGTGATCGTCAATGCCGCAGACGTTCCCGTCGATTACGGCGGAACGACGGCTGCGCCCTTTGCGCGGATGGTGATCGAGGATACGCTTCAATATCTCGGTTACAAAAAAGAGGGAGAGGGCGAACAGAAAACGGTGTCCGTTCCCTCTCTTGCGGGAATGACCGTGCAGGAAGCGCAAAGACTTTTGCGCAGTCTGCAGCTGAATGCAGAAACGGACGGCGTGAGCGATACGGTCACTTCGCAGATGCCCGCAGCGGGCGCATCGCTGCATACGGGCGGGCAGGTGATGCTCTATACTGCGGAAATAAACGCCGCAACGCCCGAGACCATGGCCTGTGTGCCTGACGTGCTGGGCAGATCCGTAGTGGAAGCCAGCCGGATTCTTCGGGCAAGAGGCTTTGAACTGAAGCTTGAAGGCAGCGGCATTGCGGTGAAGCAAAGCCCCGCAGCCGGGGCTTACGCACCGGCAGGATCCTCCGTTACGGTAACTTTTTCCGTTCCCAAACAGGAAGGATTGTAATTACTGCCAATTTCGTATATAATAATTCAGTTGCGTTATGCAACAGGAGGAACACGGTTATGAAACTGAGCCGGCTTATGCATGAAAATGCTGAATATATCGTGGAAGTGCGCGGAGATTGCGAAGTGCTGACGCCCTTTATGGACAGCCGTAAAAAGACGGAAAAGGGGCTGTTTTTCTGCATTTCCGGCGCGCGTTTTGACGCCCATGAATTTGCGGAGCAGGCGGTTAAAAACGGCGCCGCTGCCCTTGTTGTGGAGCGTTTTTTGCCCGTTGACGTGCCGCAGGTGCTGGTGAAATCCACCCGTGAAGCCTTCGGCCCCATGGCTGCTTCCCTGTGCGGTCATCCCTCCCGCAGCATGAAGATGATCGGCATCACGGGCACCAAGGGCAAAACGACCACCAGTTACCTGCTCAAAGCCATTCTGGAAGCAGCCGGCATGAAGGTGGGGCTGATCGGCACCACCGGCAACATGATCGGCAGCACCTTCATTCATGGTACCATGACCACCCCCGAAGCCGACGAGCTTCAGCGTCTTTTGCTGCATATGCAGCAGGAGGGCGTGAACGCGGTCGTGATGGAGGTTTCCGCCCATGCCACCGCCATGCATCGCATTGACGGCATCCGCTATGACGTTGGCTGCTATACCAATCTGTCCCAGGATCATCTGGATTATTTTGAAACGATGGATCGGTATTTTGAGGCAAAGAAGGTGTTCTTCACGCCCAAATATACCAAAGCTGCCGTGCTGAATGTGGATGACGAAACCACCGAGCGCATCATTGCGGACGCCGAAATTCCCTGCACCCGCTTTGGCATCTGCACCAATGCCGACGTTTTTGCCCGTGAGATTGAGATCAGCGAGGACGGCGTATCCTTTAGGATGCGCACGAAGGACAAGCAGGAACGGGATATCCGCCTGCAGCTGACGGGTATTTTCAACGTATACAATGCGCTGACGGCGGCCTCGGCTGCGCTTGAAATCGGCGTATCGCCCGATGACGTGGTGCGCGGTCTCGAAGGCGTACGCGCTGTGCCCGGCCGTGCCGAAATGCTGGATACCGATACGCCCTACAAAGTGCTTCTGGATTACTCTCATTCACCTGATGCGCTGGAGAATATTCTCAAAGCTGCCCGCGACTTTACCCGCGGCCGTGTGATTGCGCTGTTTGGCTGCGGCGGCAACCGCGATCAGATGAAGCGTCCGCTGATGGGCGAGATCGGCGGCAGACTGGCAGACTTCAGTATTCTCACCAGCGATAATCCCCGCGATGAGGATCCCTACGATATCCTTGCCGCCATCGAGGAGGGCATCCGTCCCACCAAGGGCGCATATACCGTGATCGAAAACCGCAGGGAAGCCATCCGCTATGCCCTGGAGAATGCCAAAGAGGGCGACGTGGTCATCCTGGCCGGCAAGGGGCATGAAACCTATCAGGAAATTTGCGGTGTGAAAAAGCCGTTTGACGAAAAGCAGGTCGTAGCCGAGCTGCTCAAGGAAATCAAACATTGAAATTTACGGAAACAGAGGGGAAATACGTATGCTGTATATGTTCGCTGCGGCGATTCTGGCGGCGCTGATGGTGCTGGTGCTCATGCCCGGCTGCATCAAGAAGCTCAGAAGCCTGAAATTCGGACAGACCATGTACGAACTGGGCCCGCAGAGCCATCTGCATAAGAAAGGCACGCCCAATATGGGCGGTCTTGTGACGGCGGGCGTTACGGTGGTCTGCAGCATTCTTTTCGCGCTGCTGATGCACGCGCACACGCCCATGGACGGCGGCGGCTTCTGGTCGCCTCAGAATGCGCTGTGGGGGCTTTTGTTTGTGTGTCTGGGCTCCATGGCCGTGGGCTTTGCCGACGACTTTATCAAGGACGTCAAAAAGAATCACGAAGGCCTTAAGCCCAAGCAGAAGATCGCGGGCCAGCTGATCGTGGGCATCCTCTTCTCTTTGTGGGCGTATAAATACGTTGGCAGCGAAGTGATCATTCCCTTTACCCACAGAACGTGGGATCTGGGTATTTTCTATCTGCCGCTTATCACGCTGACCGTGCTGTTCATGACCAACAGCGCCAACTTGCAGGACGGCCTTGACGGTCTGCTTGGCACCGTGACCACGGTGGGTATGGCGGGCTACGGCGTGATCGCGTTGCTGTTTGCCCTTGCTGCGGGAACGGGCGCTATGAACAACTGCTATGTGGCGGGTATTCTGGCCTTTGCGCTGGCCGGCGCCAAGCTGGGTTACCTGCGCTATAACCGCTATCCCGCGCAGATCTTCATGGGGGATACGGGCAGTATGTTCGTAGGCGGCGCCATGGTGGGCGTCGCGGTGGTGCTGCGCATTGAATTCCTGCTTTTGTTCATTTCCTTCACCTGCGTGATGAGCTCGGTTTCCGTGATCATGCAGCGTTATTATTACAAAGCCACCCATGGCAAGCGCATTTTCAAAATGTCTCCCATCCATCATCACTTTGAGCTTTGCGGCATGAAAGAAACGCAGATCGTACGGATGTACGGTATCGTTACCTTTGTTCTGTCTGCTGTGGCCGTGCTTTCCGTGATGAAGTGGTTCTAAAAAACGAAGCGTACAGGAGGTGCCCCGATGTATCATCCTTCAGTACAAATGACGGGTGCGGCAGTGCCCGAAGTCAATAAAGAAAAATGGCAGGGCAAGCGCGTGATGGTGCTGGGCCTTGCAAGAAGCGGCATTGCCGTGGCGCAGCTTTTGTCCCGCTGCGGCGCAAAGGTGCTGCTTTGCGACAGCAAAACCCGCGAGCAGCTGGGGGATGCCGTAAAGCCTTTGGAAGCCCTTGACTGCGAATGGTTCGTGGGTCAGGGACCCGAAAATGCCATGGAAAATGCCGACGTGCTGCTGATCAGCCCCGGCGTGCCCATCGATGCGCCCGTTGTGAAAATGGCGCAGGAAAAGGGCATTCCCGTAACGGGCGAACTGGAAACAGCTGCGCTTTTGTGCGCGGGTCTGCGGGTGGCGCTCACCGGCACCAACGGCAAAACCACCACCGTTTCGCTGCTGGGCGAGATTTATCGCGCGGCAGGGAAAATTGCTTATGTGGCGGGCAACATCGGCTATCCGCTGTCTGCGGCTGCCATGGAAAGCACCCGGGATGACGCCATCGTGGTGGAGGTATCCAGCTTCCAGATGGAAACGGCGGAGAATTTCCATCCCCGTGTCGCGGCGGTGCTCAATCTCACCCCTGATCATCTCAACCGTCATTACACCATGGAAAACTATATGGCCGTCAAACGCCGTATCTTTGACCGTCAGAATGAAAACGACGTGGCGGTGCTGAACTTTGACGATGCTTACTGCCGTCAGATGGCAGAGGGGCTGAAGGCGAAGGTTGCGTATTTTTCCCGCACTCAGGAGCTGCAGGAAGGCGCCTGCGTGATCGACGGTCAGATCGTGATCCGCTTCCGCGGCGAAGAAAAGATCGTCTGCGCGGCCAATGAAGTGTTCATTCCCGGCCCTCATAACCTTGAAAACGCACTGGCGGCTGCCATGATGGCCTATGCTTCGGGCGTTCCCGCTGCGGTGATCCGTCACGTGCTGCGTACCTTCAAGGGAGTGGAACACCGCATCGAGCCTGTCCGCGATCTGGACGGCGTAAGATGGTACAACGACAGCAAAGGCACCAATGTGGACAGCACCATCAAGGCTGTTGAAACGATGCAGGCACCCACGGTGCTGATCCTGGGCGGCTCTGACAAGAACGTGCCCTTTGACGATCTGGCGCAGGTCATTATCAAAAGCGGCATGATCAAGGACGTGGTGCTTTGCGGCGCCACGGCTCCCAAAATCGAAAAGTCCCTGCTGGATGCGGGATATACCGCCATCCATCACGCGGAGAATTATGACGAGGCTGTAACGCTTTGCCGGAAGCTTGCCGTCAGCGGCGGAAACGTGCTTTTGTCTCCCGCCTGCGCGTCCTTTGATATGTTCAGCGATTACGAACAGCGCGGACGCATTTTCAAGGAGCTTGTGCTCAACCTCAAATAAATATCTCTCCTCCCTCGGAAAGGATGCAGGCATGACAAATACCGTCATCCTGCCAAAGAGAAAACGCAGGCCGGCGGATAAAACGCTGCCTGTGATCATGACGCTGCTGATGATGATGGGGCTGGTGACGTTGTACAGCGCGACGTATTATACGGCGCAAAGCAACGGCGATGCCTTTTCGGAAGTGAAAAAGCAGCTGTTTGGCATGGCCATCGGCGCGGTGGCCATGTTTTTTACATCCAGAATTCCTTATTGGTTCTGGGGAAGACACAAAGTAGCCGTGGGCGGGCTTGCGATCAGCGCTGTGCTGCTGATTCTGGTCATCATCCCGGGCGTGGGTGTATATATCAACGGCTCGCGCCGTTGGTTGCGGCTGGGGCCGCTTTCCTTTCAGCCCGGAGAGCTTGCCAAATACTCGATTGTGCTGTTCGTATCGCTGGCTTTGGCGGCCAGAGGCAGACGGGTGAAAAAGTTCTTCTCCGGCATCATTCCCGTGCTGGTTCCTTCCGGCGTGATGTTTCTTCTCATCCTTGAACAGCCCAATCTGTCCACTGCCGGTACCATCGTGATCGTCAGCGTCCTTCTTGTCATGCTTGCCGGTGCAAAATGGCGTCATATGCTGGTGCTGGGCACGGGCGGCTTTGCTGTGGGCGCGTACTATGCATGGAGCGCTCCCTACCGGCGGGAGCGGCTGCTTTCGTTTATGGATCCGTTTGCCAAAATGAGCGATGAGGGATATCAGCTGTCCCAATCCCTGATCGCTTTCGGATCGGGCGGCGTTTTCGGTATGGGGCTGGGGCAGGGACGGCAGAAATATGCCTATCTTCCCTATCCCGAAAGCGATTTCATCTTTGCCATTGTGGGAGAAGATCTGGGACTTTTCGGCTGTTTGGTTGTAATTTTGCTTTTTATTGCCTTTCTGTTTGCAGGAATGCGCATCGCGCTGCGCTGTCCCGATGCCTTCGGATGCCTGCTTGCGGCGGGGATCACAAGCATGATCTGCGTGCAGGCTTTCATCAATATGGGCGTTGTGGTGGGCATTCTGCCCACAACGGGTCTTCCGCTTCCTTTTTTCAGCGCGGGAGGCACCTCGGTTTCCATTACGATGGCCGCAGTGGGTGTTGTTCTTTCGGTGAGCCGTACCTGCGATCCTATGCCCTGAAAACTGTTTTTCACACCGTTTGCTGTGCTGCATAGCATGGAAGCATGGAAAACGGAGGTGAGCGCATGGGAGGATTTTTGGTGCGCGGCGGAGAAAGAATATGGGGAGAAATTCGCGTTGACGCGGCCAAGAATGCAGTTTTACCCATTCTTGCGGCGGCGATCTTGCCAAACGGACAAACGCTTTTGCGCAACTGTCCCCACCTGAGCGACGTGGAGAGCATGCGGGGGATCCTTCATACCCTCGGATGCAAAACGGAGTGGACGGATGAGGGCCTTGTGATCTATGGCGATATGCTCAGCAAGGGCGAAATGCCCGAGCATCTGTCCAAGCGCGTCCGCTCGTCGATTTTTCTGCTGGGCCCCATTCTTGCGCGGATGCGCAAGGCCGCCATGGTGTATCCCGGCGGATGCGAGATCGGCTTGCGGCCCATCGACTTACATCTTTCCGGTCTTCGCAGGATGGGCGTTTCCATCCGTGAAGAGGGTGGCGTGCTTTACTGCGACGGCAGTAAAATGCACGCGGCTGACGTACATCTGGATTATCCTTCGGTGGGCGCCACCGAAAATGTGATGATGTCCGCCGTATTGCTTGACGGTACGACCACCATCACCAATGCGGCACGGGAGCCTGAAATTGAGGACCTGCAGCGTTACATCAATGCCATGGGCGGCAATGTCTGCGGCGCGGGTACGGATACCGTAGTGGTGAAGGGCGTCAAAGCCCTTCACGGCGGGGAGTACGAACCCATGCCCGATCGCATCGTAACGGGTACATACCTGTGCGCTGCGGCCATCACGGGCGGCGCTGTCACGCTGCGTAATGCGCGGGCGGGGGATCTGCGGGCGGTGCTTGATAAACTCATGGAAATGGGCTGTGCGCTTCGGGAGGAAGAAAACCTGATCGCACTGGCAGCGCCCTGCAGGCTGAAAGCTTTTCATCAGGTGCAGACCCAGCCCTATCCCGGCTTTCCCACCGATATGCAGTCCCAGATGCTGGCGCTTGCCTCCGTTGCCAAGGGCAGCAGCGTGATAATCGAAAATGTGTTTGAGAACCGCTTCGCCATGGTGGGCGATCTGAGACGCATGGGCGCTGATATCCGGGTAGCGGGACGCGCGGCTTTTGTACAGGGAAAAGAATGCCTGTGCGGCGCGCAGGTTCAGTCCCACGATCTTCGGGCAGGCGCGGCGCTGGTGCTGGCGGCATTGAAGGCTGAGGGCGAAACGCTGGTGCGCGACGTGCATTTTATCGACCGCGGATATGAGAAAATGGAAGAAAGGCTGAGAATGCTGGGCGCGGATATTCGCAGGATCACTGCGGAGGAAAACGCCTGACAGGGGGATACAGAATGGAAAAGGCACAAACGCAGGAACTGAACGTGCAGGAATACTACGGCCCCTCGGGCGAAAACAGGCCAAGCCGCAGAGGGCTTGTGACTGTGATCGCCGTTATCATTATGCTGGCGGTGGCAGGCTTTGTGGTGCATAATCAGCTGTTTCGGATCCGCGAAGTAAAGATCGATTCGATCAGCAGCGTTCCCTACCACGAAGTGCTGGCTCTTGCCGGCATTGACAGCAGGACAAGCTCGCTGGCACTGAATGAAAAAAAGATCGCTGAAGGCATCAACAGCCATATGTATCTGGAATTTAAGGGTCTTGAAAAGGTATCCCGCAATCAGATTATTCTCTATGTGAACGAAAGACAGATCACAGCCAATGTGCTGTATAACGGCCTTCAGTACCGCATCTGTGAAGACGGCATGGTGATTGACTGCTCCGCCAGAATTGCTCTGGATAACGGCTGCATGACGGTGTCGGGGCTGAATATCCGCGATATCCGTATCGGCTCTGTTCTCACCTGCCATGCGCAGGAGCAGCTGGACGCCTATAAAGCGGTGACGGAAGAAGTGTATTTGCAGGGGATAGAGGATGAAATCGCCGAATTGAATTTCAGCTCTCTGGACAGCATATACCTTGTGACGGTGGACGGATACACTGTCAATATCGGTGCAAATGACGATTTGCAGGGAAAAATCGGCACCATGCGTGCTGTGGTTGAGGAACTGCGTTCCCGCGGTCTGAAAGGCGGTATCGTGGAGGCTACGGTCTCCGGAATTGCCACTTACCGCCCAGTTGAGTGAAAATTTACAACCAAAATTTTAAAAAAGTTGGAAAAAGTGGGTATATCACGTGTAAAAACACTTGCCAATTTATCACAAAAAGGTTACAATTAAGTATCCTAATGAGATTCTGCGCATTCGGCGTTTTGCCATGCGGTCAAGAGGCAGCATGCGCTGTACGACGGATAGGGGTTGAGTGGTTTAATGAAGAACACGTTAACGGCAATTGACTTTGGCACAAGCAAGATCGTAGCACTCGTCGCGGAGACCAGCGGCCGTCAGCGCTGCGATATTATCGGCGCCGGCACGGCGGAATACTCCGGCTTTGCCGATGGCCAGTGGAATGAGCCTGAACTTTTGAATGAGAAACTGTTTGAGGCCATCAAAAAGGCTGAAGAGCAGGCACACACGCACATCCGAGAGGTCAATGTGGGCGTCCCGGGTGAATTTTCGCGTGTATACACGGTAGAAACCGCCGTGAAGCTTCAGGGTGCCGATCCGCACGTTTCGGTACGCGATATTGAAAATCTTTTCCGTCAGGCGACGGATGAGCTGGGCGCCGTCCGCGGCGTGATCATTCATCGCAGCCCCGCCTGGTTCATGGTGGATGACAGCAAAAAGACGCTGGAGCCCATGGGCATGCGCGGCGGCGAGCTGCGTGCCTGCGTCTCCTTTGTGGTGGCGGATCAGTTCTTCCTGGATGACGTGAGCGAGCGTTTCCGTGCGATGAACATCACCGTCAACAGCTTCTTCTCCACGCCGACCGGACAGGCCATGCTCTTTATCTCCGATGAGGAGCGCGACCGCACCGCCATTCTGATCGATATCGGTTATCTGAGCACCGAAGTCATGGCGGTGGAAGGCGATGCGCTGATCTTCCATAAGGTCATTCCCATGGGCGGCGCCAACATGGCGGTGGATCTGGCTTATGGCCTGAAGGTAAAGCTGCGCTCTGCCGAGGATATCAAGCGCAAGTACGTCTTTGGTGTTGCTGCGGGCGATGACACCTTCACCGGCGCTGACCGCGACGACGTTCCCAAGACTTTCACCCGCGAAGAGGTGGCCGAGGTTCTCGAGCCCCGCGTGGAAGAGATCAGCGAAGCCATTCACGATGCCATCAAGAGCAGCGGCGTGAGACTGAGCAACTGGTCTGTGGCATATCTTACCGGCGGCGGTCTTGCCATCAACCGCGGCGGCCGTGATTTCCTCAGCGCCAAGCTGGACCGACCCGTGCGTGAGCTGCCCCGCAAGACGGGCCGTCTTTCCAGCCCCACCTATTCCAGTGCTCTGGGTCTGCTGGATCTGATCATCGATACGCAGATCACCACCAATCAGAACCGCGGTCTGCGCGCTTTCATCAACAATCTTCTCGGCGGCTGATAAGCAGCCGATTCTCACACTACGAATTTTTCAGGAGGAACATTATGCCTGAACTGCAACTGGAACAGCACAATTCCTTTGCTTCTATCAAAGTTGTCGGCTGCGGCGGCGGCGGTACCAATGCCGTGAACCGCATGGTTGAAGCCGGTCTGCGCGGCGTGGAGTTCATTGCCGTCAATACCGACCGTCAGGCGCTGAATCTGTCCAAGGCGGATCATAAGATCCAGATCGGTGAAAAACTGACCAAGGGTCTGGGTGCCGGCGCTGTGCCGGATATCGGCCGCCGCGCTGCGGATGAAAGCCGCGAAGAGATCGCCGAAGCCATCAAGGGCTCTGACCTTGTATTTGTTACCGCCGGTATGGGCGGCGGCACCGGCACGGGCGCTGCTCCCGTGGTTGCCGAGATCGCCCGTGAAATGGGTTGCCTGACCATCGCTGTTGTGACCAAGCCCTTCCTCTTTGAAGGCAAGCAGCGTATGAAGAATGCCGAACTGGGCATTGGCGAACTCAAGCAGAACGTGGATACGCTGGTCGTTATCCCCAATGACCGCCTGCTGCAGGTTGTCAGCAAGGGTACCACCATGCTGGAAGCCTTCCGCATTGCCGATGACGTGCTCCGTCAGGGCATTCAGGGCATTTCCGACCTGATCGCTGTGCCTGCCATCATCAACCTTGACTTTGCCGACGTTCGTACCGTTATGGAATCCGGCGGCATGGCTCACATGGGTATCGGCGTGGGCTCCGGCGAAAACGGTCTGGTGGACGCTGCCAAGAACGCCATCGCCAGCCCGCTGCTGGAAACCAAGATCGACGGCGCCCGCGCTGTGCTGATCAACGTGTCCGGCGGCAAGGATCTCAATATTATGGACGTCAACGAAGCGGCCTCTCTCATCATGCAGGCTGCCGACAGCGAAGCCAACATCATCTTCGGTGCCAACATCGACGAAGCGCTTAACGATGAGGTTCGCATCACCGTTATTGCCACCGGCTTTGAAAAGACGCCCTTCCCCACCCGTGACGGCAAGAAGCGCAACGTCCGCGCTGCCGGTCCTTACGGCATGGCGAGCCCTGCGGTCAATCCCTATGATAACCGTCCCGTGCCCGAACTGCCCATGGAAGAAGCGGCTCCCGCGCCCATGAATGCTTTCGATCCCGATGCGTTCGCGCCCGGCGGTGCCCGTCCCGCTCCCCGTGCTGCGGCTCCCGCGCCCTTCACGCCCCCGGTCTTCAATGCGCAGACCTTCACCAACACCGCTGCCCAGCAGCCCGTGCCGCAGGTGCCCTATGTGCCTTATCAGGCTCCCGCTGCGCCTGCTGCCCCCGCTCAGCAGCCTGCTCAGGCCGCTCCTGCTGCGGAGAAGGATGATCTGGATGTTCCCGCCTTCCTGCGCCGCAAGCGTTAATTAAAAACATAAAAATCACCGCCGGTTTGATGCCGGCGGTTTTTTCGCCTCAAGGAGGACGATATGCTGGGTGAAATCATCGACGTTGTGATCGACCGTCCGCTGGGAAGTGCGCATCCCAATGATCCGCATTGCATTTATCCCCTGAATTATGGCTTTGTGCCGGGCGTTTATGCGGGAGATGGGGAAGAACAGGACGTATACGTCATGGGCGTTACAGAGCCAATTTGCCGCTTTCACGGGCGTGTGATCGCTGTCATTCACAGATTGAACGATCATGAGGATAAATGGGTAGCCGCGCCTGAGGGGGTGATCTTTTCCGAGGAAGAGATTCGCCGTGCAACTCATTTTATCGAGCAGTATTTCGAAAGCGAGATTGAGGTGTTCCATGGCTGAAATAAAGATTTTACCTGCGCAAACGGTGGACGCATCGGAAATTCGCATCGTGGTGGTTGCGGCGCGCTATAAGGGAAAATGGCTTCTTTGCCGACATCGGAACAGGGATACATGGGAGCTTCCCGGCGGTCATGTGGAGACAGGGGAAACGCTTGAGGATACGGCACGGCGTGAACTGTATGAAGAGACGGGTGTTTTGCAGGCGCAGCTGCATTTGGTCTGCCTGTATAAAATCACGCGCTACGGCGCTGTGTATTTTGCGGAAGTAGAAAAGACGGATGCGATCCCGACCGGTTTTGAAATGGCTGAAATGCAGCTCATGGATGCGCTGCCGGAGAATCTGACCTACCCCGATGCCCATCGGGAGATGTTTCATCAGGTGCAGCGCTGGTTGAATTTGCAAAGCAAGGCGGACGAAGTGTGGGATGTGCTGGATGAAAACAGGCAGCCGACCGGGAAAAACCATCGCCGGGGCGATTCGCTGCCGACGGGCAATTATCATTTGGTGGTGGATATCTGGATCCGCAACAACGAAGGGAAATTCCTCATTACCAAGCGCAGCCCCAACAAGGGCTATCCAAATCTGTGGGAAGCGACGGGTGGCTCGGCTTTGGCGGGGGATGACAGCCTGACGGCAGCCTTGCGGGAAGTGCAGGAGGAAACGGGCATCGTTTTACCGCCCGAAAACGGCAGGCTGATTTATCAGTACACGCGAACGGATTCTCATAAGGACGTGTGGCTGTTTGACTATGATTTTGATTTGGAAAAGGTGGTTTTGCAGGAAGGCGAAACCTGCGATAAACGCAGCGCTTCCCGGGAAGAGATTGAAGAGCTGATGACGCAGGGCAAGTTCGTGCCGGTGCGGTATTGGGATGATGTGAAGGAAATGTTAGGGAGGAAGCTTATAAGGTAAAAGCCCCTCCCTAAAAACCACCCGAAAACCTACTTTGGCTGACTTGTTAAAGCTTGACGCTGGCTTAACGAAAAAGAACCGGAAACCAGAGGGGCAAGATTGCTTGCTCTTTCAGAGTTTCCGGTTCTTTTTCATATAGATTGCCGCGACATAAATCACGACAAGCAACAATCAAACGCAGGTTTTCTGTTTCACTTTTGGCTTAAAAGAGAAGCGTTCCCTTGTTTTTCTTAATCCGCTTTGCGGCCGATGGTGGCCTTGATGCGGCGAACGCCGGCGGAAGAAGCTTCTTCCTTCTTGATTTTGAAGGAGACCAGATCGCCGGTATTTTCGGCGTGGGGGCCGCCGCAGATTTCCTTGGAGTATTCGCCCATGGTGTATACGCGGACAACTTCGCCGTACTTGCTTTCAAACAGACCCATGGCGCCCTGAGCCTTGGCTTCGGCGACGGACATTTCTTCCATGGTGACGGGCACCTTGGCGGCAATGGCTTCGTTTACCAGCTTTTCAACCTCGGCAAGCTCTTCCGCGGTAACCTTGCGGCCGAAGGTAAAGTCAAAGCGCAGACGCTCGGCGGTGATGTTGGAGCCCTTCTGGTGCACTTCGTCGCCCAGAACCTTGCGCAGGGCAGCCTGCAGCAGGTGGGTAGCGGTGTGCAGGCAGGTGGTCTGCTCGCTGTGATCGGCAAGACCGCCCTTGAAGATCTGCTCAGCGCCGCTGCGGGAAGTGGCCTGATGCTGCTCAAAGCGCTTGCCGAAGTCCTCTTCGTCCACGGTCAGGCCGTTTTCGGCAGCCAGTTCCTTGGTCAGCTCCAGCGGGAAGCCGAAGGTATCGTAAAGCTTGAAGGCGTTGCGGCCGTCGATGACGGACAGGCGGGTCTTGATGGCAGCGCACTCTTCCTTGACCTTGGCGATGTCGCCGGCCTTGACGGCTTCGATGGCGGGCACCATGTCGGGAGAGGGACGCAGGATCTTGCAGTTGACGGCATCCTGAGCGGCGGCAAGGGTATCATCGTTCAGAATACGGTCCATGGCGTCGCTGACGCGACGGATGTTGCTCAGAAGCTTTTCGAATTCCTTCTCGCCCTGCTTAAGGGTGCGGGCAAAGCGGCCTTCTTCCAGCGCCAGCTGTTCCAGAACGAAAGCGCCGTTCTGCTCCAGTTCGGGATACACTTCCTTGTACTGGTTGATGATCACCTTGGCAATCTCGCAGGTGAAGCCTTCGCCCAGACCGATGCCCATGCCGTAGCGCACGGCGCGGCGGATCAGGCGGCGCAGGATATAGCCCTGACCGACGTTGGAGGGGGAGATGCCGCGGGGATCGCCGATGATGAAGGTGGAGGTGCGCATATGGTCGGCGATGATGCGGAAGGCCTTGGTGACCTCGTCGCTTTCGCCGTACTTCTTGCCGGAAAGCTCTTCGATCTTGCCCAGAATGCCGGCGAACAGATCGGTTTCGTACACGCTCTTTTTGTTGTTCAGCACGCAGATGGTGCGCTCAAGGCCCATGCCGGTATCCACGTTTTTCTGGTCAAGGGGCAGGAAGGTGCCGTCCTTCTGCTTGTTGTACTGCATGAACACGTCGTTCCAGATTTCCAGATACGCGCCGCACTTGCAGGCAGGGGAGCAACCCGGGCCGCAGGGAGTTTTGGTGATGATGAACATTTCGGTGTCGGGGCCGCAGGGACCGGTGACGCCGGCGGGACCCCACCAGTTGTGCTCCTTGGGCAGATAGAACAGATGATCGTCCTTCACGCCGCAGGAACGCCAGATGTTGGCGGCTTCTTCATCGCGGGGACAGTCTTCGTCGCCCTCAAACACGGTGAAGGCCAGCTTTTCGGGATCGATGCCCAGCCACTTTTCGCCGGTGAGGAATTCCCAGCTCCAGGGGATCATGTCCTTCTTGAAATAATCGCCCAGGCTCCAGTTGCCCAGCATTTCAAAGAAGGTCAGATGGCTCATGTCGCCGACGTCGTCAATATCGCCCGTGCGGATGCACTTCTGCACGTCGGTCAGGCGGGTGCCCTGAGGATGCTTCTGGCCCAGCAGATAGGGAACCAGGGGATGCATGCCTGCGGTGGTGAACAGAACGGTAGGATCGTTTTCGGGGATGACGGAAGCGGAGGGGATGACGCTGTGGCCCTTTTCCTTGAAGAACTCAAGGAAGAGCGCGCGCAGCTCGTTGGCGGACAGCTGTTTCATGATGATATACTCCTTCCAAAAATAGAAATGTGTCTGTACGTTTCGAAGACGAACAGACACTCATTCGCGGTACCACTTCGATTGACGCATTACGCGCCCACCTCATCGCCTGATAACGGTAGGTGACCGGCCGATCTTACTTTGGTTCCGATCGGCGACTCGGCAGGGGCTTCTCCGTGCTGCGCCGATCTTGCACTGTCATCGGCTCGCTGAGGGCGCACAGATACTTAACTGCGTCAAAGTCTTTGTATTACAAATTGAAATTATAGTCATTTTTCCCCGAAATGTCAAGTAAATAAGGAGAAGAAAGTGCGGGATAATATGCGAAAAACGTCGGTCATATACAACCTGAACATAAACTGAGAATCTGTTGTCACTTGCTTTTTCACTGTTTATATGTCATAATCAAACATATTTGGAAATGGATTATGGAGGGTATTATGCTATTTACAAGCATGGAGTTTGTTTTTTGCTTTTTTCCTTTGGTTGTCTGTTTCTATTTTTTGCTGAGGGGCAGCGCAAGAAATGTATGGCTGCTCATGGTCAGTTTGCTGTTTTATGCATGGGGTGAGCCAAAATTTGTACTTGTCATGCTCCTATCGATTTTGACAAATTATCTGTTGGCACTGGGTATTCAGAGAACGAGAAATGCTTCTACTGTCAGTAAATGCATACTTGGACTGGGTGTGCTGATCAATCTCGGATTGTTGTTCGGATACAAATATCTGAATTTCTTTACGCAGACGCTGCATCTGTGGTTTCCGCAGACAAAATCAATGATTCCCGCAACCAATATCGTGTTGCCCATCGGTATTTCTTTTTTCACATTTCAGGCGCTCAGCTATGTAATCGACGTATACAAAGGCGTGCCAGCACAGAAAAGCATTATCGATCTCGCATTGTATATATCCTTTTTCCCGCAGCTGATCGCAGGCCCAATTGTGCGCTATACCACTATTGTGGATCAGCTGAAGGACAGAACCGTCAGCTGTGAAAAGTTTGCGCAAGGATTGCATCGCTTTTTTATAGGTTTTAATAAAAAAGTATTGATCGCCAATATTTTGGCAGAAGTGGCAGATACAGCCTTTGCCGCAGCTGCGCCCAGCACCGGTATGGCCTGGTTTGGCGTGATCTGCTATGCACTGCAGATTTATTTCGATTTCAGCGGATACTCCGATATGGCTATCGGCCTTGGCAGAATATTCGGGTTTGAATTTATGGAAAACTTCGACTATCCGTATATATCGAAAACGATTACGGAATTCTGGCGCAGATGGCATATATCTTTGGGATCATGGTTCCGTGATTATTTGTATTTCCCGCTTGGCGGCTCCCGTGTCAAAACAAAAGGCAGACTGCTATTTAACTTGCTGGTTGTGTGGCTGGCTACAGGTATCTGGCACGGAGCTAACTGGACGTTTATCGTATGGGGGCTGGGATACGGTTTACTGGTCATTGTTGAAAAGCTGTTTCAGTTGCCCAAACGGCTTTCGCAGCATAAGCATTTGTCAGCGGTCTATCAGGGGGGAACGCTGCTCGTTGTGCTGCTGAACTGGGTATTCTTCCGCAGCGTCAACCTGACGAAGGCGTTTGATTATTTCCGGGTCATGCTGTGTTTGGACGGCAATCCGCTTATCGGTCCGGATCTGCTGCAGAATCTGCGCGATTATGCTGTAACGGCCGTAATGGGAATACTGCTTTCAACTCCTGTTGTTAAACAAATGAAGCTGAAATTACTTGAAAAGCATCCCGGCAGTGCCGCGGCCGTGCAGGCTGTTGGATTGATCGTTCAAGGCGTGCTTTTCGCAGTAAGTATCTCCTTCCTTGCCATGAGCGCTCACAACCCCTTTATTTACTTCAATTTCTGAGAAAAGAGGAATTGCTATGCTGAAGAAACCTGCTGCCGTTTATATAGCAATATTCTTTTTTGCGGTCATTTGCTTGTACGGGGTCGCGAATTCTCATTTGATAAAAGAGCCTCTTAAACAGTTTGCAAAAGACAAGGATACAGACGCTTTTATTGCTGATGTGCAAAAAGCTTATGTATCCGATAAGTTGTTTTCCAAGGATTTTCTGATCTCGGTGAACGGTTTGTATGCGCGGCTGACCAATAGATGTGTTTATAATGATGTTTCATTGCTGAAGAATGGGTCATTGATGATTGAAGTACCTCATTATCGGGATATGAAAGCGGAAGCGGATAAACTGTACGGAATAAAGCGGTATCTTGAAACGGAGAAAAACACTCAGTTTTTGTATGTTCAGTGCGGAACCAATATCGATTTGGAACAAACCGTACTTCGGGTCGATTCTTCCTTCAATGATTATGAAAAATGTGATCAGCTGCTGGAGAGGCTGCGTTTGCAAGGAGTAAACACAATTGATTTGCGCCAAAAGTTGAACGGTACGATAGCGGATACGGAAAAGTATTATTTCCGTACAGATCATCACTGGAATTATGCCGGTGCGCTGGTGGGGCTTCAGATGATAACTCAGGAAATGGATAAGCTTTTTCCGGAATATGAATTCGACCTTTCGCATACGGAATTTGAAAATTGGGAAAAGCATACTTTGAAAAACTTCTTACTGGGCAACGTTGGAAGACGCGTTGGGCCATGGTATGCAGGAGTGGAAGATTTTTTCTATTACACGCCAAAGTTTGATACGGATATGAGCTGCGTAATGTATAACGGGAGTACTGCATTACTTAATAAAGGAGATTTTGAGACAGTAAATATCCAAAAGAAAAAAATCGCTCAAAGGGATTATTTGCGATCAGAACCGTACTTTGCGTATGTTGGCGCCAACTATCCTGTTGTCAAATATCGCAATATGAATGCTCCCAATGATTTGAAAATCTTAATGATCAGAGACAGCTTTTCCATACCGCTGCAAGTGTATATGGCTTCGCTGTTCACCGAAGTAGATGCTGTTGATCCGCGGCACTATAAAGGAGTTACGCTGACCGATTGCCTGCAGGCGGATTCCTACGATATTGTCCTGATGGTACTTGCACCCTTTGCGATTTTTAAATCGGATTTCTTCTCTTTTGTGGACGTGTCGAATACAGCCTATAACGTGACGGATACGGTTCGTATAGATTCGCTTGTTGTTAATGAGGACAAAAAAGCCGGGAACAGCAAAGCTTTGCCTGTTGAATTAAAACCGGGAAATATCTGCACCGTAAAGATCGACCGCGCAGAGCTTTCGTCGGGAAACACCCGAGGATTTATGTTGAACCTGCAAGATGTTTCGGCAAACAAGGTGCTGCAAAGCATGGTTTTCGATTTGGAATACGGAAACAGGACCGATGGGTTTACATGGGTTTTTGATATTCCCCAAACAGATCATGATCTGAAATTGGTGCTTTATTCGGGAACAAACAGTAAAGCAGCTGATGCGGCGGTTGATTTTCAGGGGATTGAAATTGTTCAGCAAAACAAAGGAACAGAATAATAAAAAAGAATCCGAAGGAATGCTCCTTCGGATTCTTTCGAATTAATTATCTTCTGAACTGCTGTCTGCGCTTGAAGTGATGATACTCCCGTTTGCACAGGTCAATGAGATCTTGCCCGAAAAACAGTGCCACGTTCACCAGCGATGCAATGGCGGCGCAGCGGCCGTTGACGCCGCCCCAGAGCAGGGCTGTAAGGAAATAGACAGCGTCGATCAGCGCCAGCCATTTGGCCTTGACGGGGATGATATAGAGCATGAAGGTCATATCGGGATAGAGGGCTGCAAAGGCGAAGAACAGCGAGAAATACAAATAGGTATTGGGAATGATGGCATACCCTGCGATGAAGTAGGCGACAAAGCCGCCGATGATATTGGCCAGTGCGCCGATCACGTAGTAGATCAGGAAACGCCTTACGCCCCAGCGGTTTTCAAGGGCTGTGCCGATGGAATAGTAAAAGAACAGGCTCAGCAGCGCCCAGATGGTGGAGGTGCCTGCGGGCGGAACGATCAGCCAGGTGACAAGCCGCCACACTTCGCCCCGCAGAACGCGGCCGATATTGAGCGTTAAATAGCCCGTGAGGTTGATGGGGTTAAAGGAATAGGCGCTGGACATGGCGGCGAAGAAATCCAGCACGAAAACGCCCAGCATGGCAAAAACAAGATAGCGCATGAAGGGGGGGATGGTGTAGCGGTAGAGCTTGCGCTCAAGACGGTTTAAAAGATTGCGCATGGTTTCCTCCTGAAGCTGATAAAAACAGTGTATCCCAAAAGGGTAAAGAACATCGCATTGGATACCGATATTATACCATGTTACGCTGCTGAAATCAACGAAAGGTCAAGCGCGGATAATTTCTTGACGAAACGCCAAAACATGGTATAATAACAGGGTATGCAAACATGAGAGGAGTGCTCTTTTATGTCGAATGTAACCATGGACAAGCTCGTAGCCCTGTGCAAATCCCGCGGCTTTATCTATCCCGGTTCCGAAATCTACGGCGGTCTTGCCAATACCTGGGATTTCGGTCCTCTGGGCGTTGAGTTTAAGAATAATATCAAAAAGGCCTGGTGGCAGAAGTTCGTCCAGGAAAGCAAGTACAACGTGGGTCTGGATGCCGGCATCCTGATGAACCGCGAAGTATGGGTGGCCTCCGGTCACGTGGGCGGCTTCAACGATCCCCTGATGGACTGCAAGGCCTGCAAGGCCCGCTTCCGCGCCGATAAGCTGATCGAAGACTTCACCGGCGGCGCCGAGACCGGCGACGGCTGGAAGAACGAAGAATTGGAAGCCTACATCGCCGAGCATGATATCAAGTGCCCCGTGTGCGGCCGCAAGGACTTCACCGGCATCCGTCAGTTCAACCTGATGTTCAAGACCCATCTGGGCGTGAACGAAGCTTCTGCCTCCGAGGTGCTGCTGCGCCCCGAGACCGCGCAGGGTATTTTCGTTAACTTCCAGAATGTGATGCGCGCCAGCCGCAAGAAGATCCCCGCCGGTATCGCGCAGATCGGTAAGTCTTTCCGTAATGAGATCACCCCCGGTAACTTCATCTTCCGCGTGCTGGAATTTGAACAGATGGAGCTGGAATTCTTCTGCAAGCCCGGCACCGATCTGGAGTGGTTCGAATACTGGCGCTCCTTCTGCCGCGATTGGCTGCTCTCCCTTGGTATCAAGGAAGAAAGCCTGCGTCTGCGCGATCATGAGCCCGAGAAGCTGGCCTTCTATTCCAAGGCTACCACGGACTTTGAGTATCTGTTCCCCTTCGGCTGGGGCGAACTGTGGGGCATTGCCGACCGTACCGATTACGATCTGACCCAGCACAGCAAGCACTCCGGCAAGAACATGGAATACCTCGATCCCACCACGGGCGAAAAGTACGTTCCCTACTGCATCGAGCCTTCCGTTGGCGTGGAACGCTGCGTACTGGCCTTCCTGTGCAATGCCTACGAAGAGCAGCAGCTGGAGAATGACACCCGCGTGGTGCTGCATCTGCATCCCGCTCTGGCGCCCTTCAAGGCGGCCGTTCTGCCCCTGCAGAAGAACAAGCTGGGCGGCCTTGCCAGCGAGATCCACGAAAAGCTGGCCAAGTACTTCCCTGTGGATTACGACGAAACCGGCTCCATCGGCAAGCGCTATCGCCGTCAGGATGAGATCGGTACGCCCTTCTGCATCTGCGTGGACTTCGATACCGAAGAAACCGGCACCGTCACCGTCCGCGACCGTGACACCATGGAGCAGGAGCGCGTGAAGATCGAAGATCTGAAGAGCTACATCGAAGAAAAACTGTACTTCTAATCAAAAATCACACAGCGGGGTCATTCGGCCCCGCTTTTTGCAAAGCATTCGGAGGAAGAAAATGGATAAAGCAATTCTCAAGCAGTGTTTTCACAATATGCTCTTTGTGGAAGAGCAGGAATACGGCCTTGTGCCCTTCCGCTATACGAAAAAGCAGTGCGAATTCTATGATACCATCACCTATGGCATCATCATGGGCGATAAAGCCCGCATGAGCGCCGGCATTACGCTGGAATTTGATACTGATGCCGATGCATTCACGCTGGTGTGGCAGATCGCCGGCGGCTATCCTGCCAATACCAAGGATCGCGGCAGCAGTCTGGACGTATTTGTGGACGGCACACTCATGCATCAGCATATGATCACCTGCGAGTGGCACGAAATGCAGGAGACCACCTTTGCCCTTCGCGAAGGGAAAAAGCGCGTGAAGATCATGCTGCCCAACACTTTCATTTTTGCGCTGACCGATATCCGCGTAAAGGAAGGCGCTGCCTTTGCGCCTGTTCCCAAGCGCGCAAAGAAGCTGCTGATGATGGGCGACAGCATTACCCAGGGCGTGGGCGCGCAGTTTGCCTCCACGGGTTATGCCATGCAGACGGGTCTTGGCCTTGACTGCGAATGCGTCAACCAGAGCATCGCTGCTGTGCGCTTTGAAAGCGAAGGCCTTGATAACGACGGCTTTACGCCCGATCTGATCACCGTGGCGCTGGGCACCAACGACTGGTCCGGCTGGAAGGATCGCGCCGAGTACGATGAGCGCGCCGGTCGCTTCATGGCGCGGATGAACGAATTGTATCCCAATGTGCCTGTGGTGTATCTCTCGCCCGTCAAGCGCTGCCGCGGCGAAGCTGACCGCGAGGAAATGTATAAGGAAGCCGAGCTGAAGGATGTATTGGCCCGCCTGTGCGCGCCCTATCCGCAGATGCAGGTGGCGGACGGCTGGAAGCTGATGCCCCATACCAGTTACTTCTTCGCAGACGGCCTGCATCCCAATGATCTGGGCATGACGGTGTATGCGCACAGTGTGATCGATATCATCAAGGAAAGGCTGTAAAAATGACAGGAATCTATCATGTTAGAAGATTTCAGCTTGGTGATGCAGACGAAGTGTCTGCGCTGATCACCAAGACGCTCAGAACAACCAACGTCAAGGACTATTCCGAAGAATACATCGAGAACGATGTAAAACAGTTTAGTCCGGAAGGGGTTATCAAACGAGCCGGATGGACGCATTTTTATGTTGTCTGTGATGGGGAGATGATCATTGGCTGCGGCGCAATTGGCCCGTATTGGGATAAGAAGGATGAATGCAGCCTGTTTAATATCTTTGTGCTTCCGGAGTATCAGGGCAAGGGCGTCGGCCGCAAGATCATTGAAACACTGGAAAGCGATGAATACTTTTTACGGGCAAAGCGTATTGAAATTCCTGCTTCCATCACTGCCTGTGCGTTTTACAGAAAAATGGG
Source organism: Clostridia bacterium (assembly GCA_017549335.1). GTDB lineage: Bacteria > Bacillota > Clostridia > Christensenellales > Aristaeellaceae > SFMI01. The sequence goes on from JAFYVB010000030.1 coordinate 42,563, forward strand.
CTATACATACAAAAATGGCGTTGACGTCCCCGATGAAGAACAGCTATTCCGATTAGAAAAATTCAGGTAAATGAAAAGAGCCAAGCTGCTTTTGCAGCTTGGCTTTATCTTATGGATTATTTCTTGTAAATTTCCTCGATCACGCGGCCGTCGGTATCCTTCATTTCAAGGCCCAGGGCGCGGGCGATGGTGGGGGCTTCGTCCACGAGGCGAGCATTTTCTACCACGACGCCTTCTTCGATGTCGGGGCCGAAGGCGAAGAAGGTGGGCTGCACGCCCTTGGCGGGGTGATGACCGTGGGTGGCGCGGCCGGTCTTGTAATCGCTTACGTCATAGCTGCGCACCAGCGGACGGCGCCAGTCGTTGCCGAAGGTGGTGTAGCCGTCGGTCTCCAGTACAAAGCTGAAATCGCCTGCGAGATGCTCTTCTTCCTTGGCTTCTTCGGCGGTGTACACGCGGGAAATGCCGTATACGCCCTCGTCGCACAGCTTCTGCAGGAAGGCGTGGAGCTCTTTCTTGGTCTTTTCGTCGGTGGGATCGGTGAGATAAACGTGGGTGGAAAGGGCGGCGGACTTGCAGAAGGCCTTCATGGAGACGATATCGCCGTTCTCATCGGTGGTGATGAAGCCGTTTTCTGCCAGCAGCACGTTGATATTCATTACACGCACGATGTTCATCTGACCGTGGTCGGAGATGATGAAGAAATCGGTGTCATCAAGGATGCCGGCGTCCTCGCAGGCGTTGACGATCTGACCGAACCACACGTCAATTTCATGCAGAGAATGGGTGACGGCGTCGGAGAATACGCCCGAGGAGTGGCGCGCTGCGTCGATGTTGGCGGGATGCACCATCAGCAGATTGGGCTTGTAGCGGCGGATCATGTCTGCGGCGCAGTGGGTGACGAAGATATCGCAGTAGGGATGCTTGCGGTGACGCTGCACAGGCAGATTGGGCTTGATGATATGCTCGATCACGTCCTCGCTGGAGCCGGTGGCGCGGAAGCATTCTTCGGTGGTCTCATCGGGGGTCTGGGGCCAGTATTCGTTCATCAGGTGATCGATGGAGGGATCGTTGCCGGTAACGGGCCAGAAAACGGCGGCGGTGGTGAGCCCGGCTTCGTGGGCATAGTCAAAAATGGTTTTGGCTTTTACGCTTTCGCGGAAATGAACCCACTTGCTCTTGGTTTCGCCGAGGATGGCCTGTTCGTTGTTGGTGATGCCGTGGCGGTCGGGATAAACGCCCGTCATCATGGTGGTGTGGCAGGGATAGGTGATGGAGGGATAAATGGAGCGCACCTTGTTGATGCGTGCGCAGCGATTCCACACGCGCTTGAAATTGGGAAGGTTTTTGATGGTTTCGATATCTTCAAAAACCATAGCGTCCTGCGAAATAACGATAACGTGCTTGCTCATGGCGACTTTCCTTTCAAAAGTGAAATTATTGTAACAACAATAAAGCCAAGGCTATTATCGCACGATTGCGGTCAGAATGCAATAAAAAAACGGATGAGAAGAAAATTTCTCATCCGTTTCAGCTTTACTTGGGAGGGTTTTTGCCGTTATAGATTTCAAGCAGTTCCAGCACTTCGCCAAAGTATGCCGCTTTATCGGTTTTGTTAACCTTGAGGTTGGTGCAGATGTAATTGATCACCTTCTTGGGACGGATACGCGCATAATACATGGAGGCGTTGACGTTGGTTTCCCAATCCTTGAGGTTGATGTGGTTAAACTTTTTGACGTGGCGCTGAAGGATGGGCTCGAGGGCGTCGTGCCATTTGAGGTAGATCGGCTGAACGTCCTTGTAGTAGAGGAAGTTGCTTTCGATGATTTCAGCCACGCGGCGCATGAACATATCCTTATATTCCGGCACCTGCAAAAGCGCTGTGAGCGCCCAATGCGGGAATTTGGAGGCGCTGGCGGTTTTGCTGCTGCGAAGGAAGGTGCTGACGGGGGCTTCGTCATCGTTCATGCAGCCGGCTTCCACGTCGTGGAGCATGAACTTCCACTTTTCGCCGGGGAAACGGTAATAGCGTACGTTGCCCGAATCGTAATTGCCGATGACGGAGGAGAAGATCACGTAATTGAACATGCTGTCCACGTCCAGCCGATCAAGTACATACTGCAGCTTTTCCGGGTCGTTCAGGTTGTTCTTTTTGCAGTAGTTCATCAGCTCCACCCAATCGTCATTGCTGCCGCGGATGATGCTGGTCTCATTCATGCCTGTGCCTTCGATGATATCGCAGCCGGCGATCACTTTTTTATCGGTGATGCCTTCCCACTGGGCCAGAGAATCCTTGTTGGCTTTTTCACGCAGATTGTAATGCCCGTAATATTCGCCGTTGAGATACATAACCACGGGTCTGCCGGCCTGATAGTAAAGGCCCAGACCTTCGCTCACTTCCATCAGCACGCAGTCACGCAGGCGGCAGGAGCGGTAATCCGAGTTGGTCATGCGCAGCTGCAGAGCGGAATAAGAGGTGTATTCGCGGTTGTCAAAGAAGTTGAAGTCAAAGGTATCGCTGCCGAAGGCGGAGCGGGCGTAGATGGAGAAGGATTTCTGCCTGAGCGAGCGGGAGGAATGGCCTGCGATTTTGCCGGTGCACATCTGCACGATCTGCCGGACGCCGTCCTGATCGAAATACTCGATCTGGAAGGGGTATTCCCAATCCTTGTTGTAGTTGGCGGTCTTGCCCGAGCCCTTGACCATCATACCGGACTTGTTGCTGTAAAGCAGCGCGTCGTCGGTATAGAAGGAAATGACGGCAGCGGGTGCTTCCTCATTGATAAAGAAGGTGCTGCCTGCGGTGGGAGAGCCCACAAGGTTGCTTGCAAACGTGCGGGCGCGCACCACGGTGGTCTTGCTCACTTTAAAGGGGCCGGTATAGAGCTTGGATTCGCGGGAGGGGGTATTGCAATCGGTGGTGTAGCGGATCTCAACGCCTTCGGGAGCGGAGATCGTTACGGTGACGGAATCTTTGTAGAAACCGGCAGCGGTTTCGATCACGGGGATGGGCGCCTGACCGGTATAGCCCTGGGAATCGTTCTTCTTGCCGGGGGTGGCGGTTTCAAGGAAGCGGTAATTCCCTTTTCCGTCCAGACCGTAGGAAACATTGCCGTACTGGGTGCCGAATTTGAGGGAGACCGTTTCTCCCTTGGGGTTGGTCAGGTACAGCTCTTCGCCGTCGGCAGAAAGCTTAAAGGGGGTGTACAGGGTATCTTTTTTGGGATCCTGCACGTTATCGCCGGCGCAGTAGACGATGAGATAGCCGCCCTTTGCGATCTTTGCGGTATCGGGGAACGCCCACTTTTTCAGCTGGTAGGGGTCGTTGCTCAGGTGCCAGCCTTTCAGGGATACCTGCGCGGAAGCAGGATTGTAAATCTCCACCCAGTCGTAGGATTGACCGTCGGTGAAGGTGGCGTTGGAGGCCATCACTTCATTGATAACAAGGCCGTTTTCAGCCTGAGCGCAGGCAAAAAGAAGCACGCTCAGCAGCAGAATGCACATGGCCGTAAATAAGAAACGCTTGCGATCCAAGGCGAATCCCTCTTTTCTTTCGGTAAAGGTCAGTTTCATTATAACATGAGGAGCATGAATGTCAACGGACGGGGAAAAGCTGTTACAAATTGTTCACGCATGCAGCTGCATTTCAAGGTTTTCCCATTCTTCGTACAGGCTGTCGATCTTCTCCTGAAGCGCGGCTTTTTCGTTTTCGATCTCGCCCAGTTTTACATAATCACTGGCAAATTCCTCTGCCTGTGCTTCAAGATCGGCAACTTGCTGCTCCAGCTTCTGAATATCGCGCTCCAGCACGTTCATGCGGCGCTCCAGCTTGGCGTCGCGCTTGCCGGGGCGATCCTGGCTTTTTTGTGCCTTGAGAGCCTTTTCGGCTTCGCGCTCGGCAGCTCTCTTTTGTGCATTGACGGCAGCTTCGGCTTCCATTTCGCGTTCGCGGATGAAGCGATATTTCTCATAGCCGCAGTCAAAATCACGCAATGCGCCGTCGTTGAGTTCCCAGATGCGGGTGGCAAAGCGCTTGACGAAATAGCGGTCATGGGAAACGATCAGAAGCGTGCCTTCAAATTGCTCCACCGCCGATTCGATCCATTCGCGGGAATCCAGATCCAAATGGTTGGTGGGCTCGTCCAGAATCAGCATATTGACGGCGCTGTTCATCAGCATACAAAGCTTCAGCCTTGCTCTTTCACCGCCCGAAAGCTGGGAAACACGCTTGAACTGATCTTCGCCGCGGAAGCGATATGCGCCCAGACGGTTGCGCGCCTGCTGAGGCTCAAGGCCAAGATCATACAAAAGCGTATCATAGAGCGTGCGCTCGGGATGCTCAAACTCGATCTGCTGAGGCAGGTAAGCGGCTTTGACAGAGGGACCGAACTGCACGATGCCATCATCTGCTTCGATTTCACCCAGCACTGCTTTCAGCAGCGTCGTTTTGCCCGTGCCGTTATTACCCACCAGCGCCACGCGCTCACCGCCGCCGCGGATGGTGGCGGTGGCTTCGCTGAACAGCGTACGGCTGCCGTAGGATTTTTTCAGATTCTTGATCCGCAGCGCATAGTCGGCGCGGAAGGGGACGGTGGAAAAGCCCAGATCCATCCGCTCTTCGCGGGTGGGCTTTTCGGTTTTCTGCAGCCATTCGATGCGGCGGCGCATGGAGATGACCCGCTTGTAGGTCTTGTCCATGCCGCTGTATGCCCAGGTTGCAAGCTGCTCGGCAGCCTTTTCAAGCTGGGCGATCTTGGCCTGCTCCTTTTCATACTGCTTCATCTGCAGCTTGTAGCGGGCTTCTTTTTCTTTCACGTAGAAGCTGTAATTGCCGCTGTAAAAATCAACGGTGCCGTGATCAAGCTCGATGATGCGGGTGACCGTGCGGTCAAGGAAATAGCGGTCATGGGATACGGTGAGCACCGTGCCCTTGTAATGATCGATGTAGTCTTCCAGCCACTCGATGGACTGCATATCCAGATGGTTGGTAGGTTCGTCCAGCAGCAGAATATCGCTTTCCCGCAGGATCATCACAGCCAGACGGATGCGTGTCTGCTCGCCGCCGGAGAGCGAAGAAAAGGGCTGTGAGCGCATGGCGTGGGGGATGTGCAAACCGTTTGCCACCTTGCCAAGACGCATTTCGCAATCGTAACCGCCCAGCATTTCAAACTGGATGCGCAGATGATCGTACCGGCGCAAAAGAGAATCGCTGTGCTCGCCGCGATCCATTTTCTGCTGGATCTCTTCCATTTCGGCGCTGATGATGCGGATGTCTTCAAAAGCCATGCGCAGCACGTCTTCCACCAGAGCGCCCTCGGGAACCTGCGCCAGCTGCGAAATATAGCCGATGCGTCTGCCCTGAGGAATGATCACAGAGCCCTTGTCGGCGGAAAGCTCACCTGTCATAATGCGCAGCAGCGTCGTTTTTCCCGCGCCGTTGCCGCCAAGCAGGCCCACGCGCTCGCCGGCGTCTACCTGAAAGGAAACGTCGTCGAGAATGATGCGGTCCTGCTCAAAGGATTTTTCAATTCCGGATACAATGATCTCGGCCATACAGTCCTCGCTTGAGATAGTAATCATCCTATTATATCATGCTTCTGCGCTTGTAGCAAATGCCTTGTGTGTGATATAATAAATAAAATGATATCAAGCGCTTGAAAGGGGCGAGAAATATGAAACTGTTTATTTCAGCCGATATCGAAGGCACCACGGGCATTGCCCATTGGAATGAAACGGAAAAGAACCATCCCGACTGGAAGTATTTTTCCGATCAGATGACCAAGGAAGTAAAGGCGGCCTGCGAGGGAGCCATGGCTGCGGGCTGTGAGGATATTTTGATCAAGGACGCTCACGATTCCGCCCGCAATATCGATCCCCGTCAGCTGCCTGAATGCGTAAAGCTGCTGCGCGGCTGGACGGGCGCTCCCGAATCCATGGTGGCGGGGATCGATCAAGGCTTTGACGGCGTGGTATTTACCGGCTATCATTCCGCTGCCGGCTGGAATACCAACCCGCTTTCCCATACCATGAATACCAAAAACTGCTTTGTGACCATCAACGGCGAAAAGGCATCGGAGCTTTTGATCAATTCCCTGACGGCGGCTTATTACGGCGTCCCTGTGCTGTGCGTGACGGGCGATAAGGGCCTGTGCGACTGGATGAAAAAGATCAATCCCCATGTGGAAACCGTGCCCGTCAACGAGGGCTGGGGCAACGGCGTCATCTCCATCCATCCCGATCTGGCGATTCGCCGCATTCGTGAAGCCGTGCAGCGGGCTTGTGAAAAGAAGGACAAGAGCGACTGCCTTTTCCCGCTGCCCGGGCATTTTACTGTGGAGATCTGCTACAAGCAGCATCAGAAGGCCAACGCTTCTTCGTATTATCCCGGCGTAACGCAGGTGAATGAAACCACCGTTCGCTTTGAGAGCGACGATTACGCCGAAGTTCTGCGGTATTTCAAGTTTATTCTCAGTGATTGACAATAAAAACAAACGCAGCCAAGAAATTGGCTGCGTTTATTTTTTGCGGGATCATTCCTTGGCATATTCGCGCTCGCGGAAGAGGAGCGATATGCACCACAGACCGGCTGCGCCCACCAACGTATAGATGATGCGGCTGAGCATGGCGGTCTGCCCGCCGAAGATACTGGCGACCAGATCGAAGTTGAAGATACCGACCAGTCCCCAGTTGACGGCGCCGATGATCACCAAGAGCAAAGCAATTTTATCCATGATCATAAAAACACCTCCTGTTTTCAAAGGCTATTATGGCGTGGAAGTGTTTTTTATATACGCATTATTTGAGAAAACGGATAAATCTTCCGATGCGCCGCACGGCTTTGCAAATGGTTTCATCCGCTGCGGCATAGCTGATGCGGACAAAGCCCTCCAAGCCGAAAGCACAGCCCGGCGTCAGGGCAACATGGGAATGATTGAGCAGCGCTTCGCAGAACGAAACGTCGCTGTCGATGGACGTATCGCCCAGACGTTTCCCGAAAAACGGCCTGATATCAAGCAATACGTAAAAAGCGCCCTGCGGAATACAGGCAGGCTGCAGGTTTTCCCGGGATAAGCATTTGATCAAAAGCGACCGCCGATTAAGAAAGGCTTCGCGCATTTTTTCCACACATTCCTGCGACCCGTCAAGGGCGGCAAGAGCGGCGTGCTGGGAAATGCTGCAGGCGTTGCCGGCGGTATGGCTTTGAATGGCGGACATGGCGGAAATGACGCTGCGGCTGCCGGCCGCGTAACCGATGCGCCAGCCTGTCATGGCGTAGGTCTTGCTTACGCCCGAAATAACAATGGTGCGGCTGCGGGCGTCCTCGCTCAAAGAAGCGGGGGACAGGTGGGCCGTTCCGTCATAAAGGAAGCTTTCGTATATTTCGTCGCTGATGACGAACAAATCATGCTTTCGGGCAAGCTCCATGACGTTTTCCAAAAGCTTTTTGTGCCATACGATGCCGGTGGGATTGCAAGGAGTATTGACAATGATGGCTTTTGTGCGCGGCGTGATGGCTTGGGCGAGGGCTTCTGCCTGCGGGAGAAAATCATCATCTGCAGGCACGATGACGGGAACGCCGTCTGCGATGCGGATCATTTCGGGATAGCTTACCCAGTAAGGTGAGGGCACAATGACTTCGTCCTGAGAATCGAGAACGGCTTTGAGCGCGGCGAGAAGAACCTGTTTTGCGCCGGAGCCCACAAGGATTTCCTCGGGCGCGTAATGCAGGCCTTTTTCTTTTTCCATGTAAGCGCACACGGCGCGGCGCAGAGAGAGAATGCCGCTGACCTCGGTGTAGCGTGTCTGTCCCGTTTGGATGGCGCGGATGGCGGCCTGGCAGACGTGCTTTGGCGTGTCAAAGTCCGGTTCACCGGCGCCAAGCGAGAGAACAGCAACGCCCTCGGCGCGCAGACGGTTAACGGCAGCATTTATTTTAAGCGTAGCGGACGGCTTTATTTCCAGCGCCGCTTTGGATAAAGACAGCGACATATAAGACGCTCCTTTCGAACGCGGAATTGATCGTGCATGATGCATTATCAATGTATGCTGCGTCCGAAAGGAGCGTGAGGTATGAAGGTCAGACCTTATTTGTTCTGCAGCTGACGGCGGATGTCATCCACCAGAGAGGCAAAGGCTTCGGAGGTGCGCACGTCCTCGGCTACTTTATCGCAGCCGTGCAGCACGGTGGTGTGATCACGGCCGCCCATGGATTCACCGATGCGGGACATGCTGGAGTCGGTCAGCTCTCTGCACAGGAACATGGCCACCTGACGGGGCGTGGCGATCTCGCGGGTGCGGCGGGGGCCTTTGAGGTCATCCACCGTTACGTTGTAATAGGTAGCGACCACACGCATCACGTCCTCGCAGGTGAGGTTGCGGGGCTCATGCTTGGCAAAGACTTCGCGCAGCGCTTCTTCCGCCAGCTCGCAGTCGATCTTGCGGCCGGTCAAAGAGGAATAGGCGCTCAGGCGAGTGAGACAGCCTTCCAGCTCACGGATGTTGCTTTCAACGTGCTGGGCGATCAGCGCCAGTACGTCATCGCTGCAGTCCATCATTTCGATCTGTGCGCGCTTGCGCAGGATGGCGATGCGGGTCTCCAGGTCGGGACGCTGGATATCGGCGATCAGCCCCCATTCAAAGCGGGAGCGCAGACGCTCTTCCAGACGTGGGATCTCCCGGGGAGGACGGTCGGAGGAAATGATGATCTGCTTGCCTGCGGTGTGCAGCGCATTGAAGGTATGGAAGAATTCCTCCTGCGTGCTGTTGGCACCGGCGATGAACTGGATATCGTCGATCAAAAGCACGTCAATGGAACGGTACTTGTCGCGGAAGGCAGCGTTCTGACCCGTCTGGATGGCGGAGATCAGTTCGTTCATGAAGGTCTCGCTGGTCACGTAGGTGACGCGGGCGTCGGGCTTTTCACTGATGATATAATGGCCGATGGCGTGCATCAGATGGGTTTTGCCAAGTCCTACGCCGCCGTAAATGAACAGCGGGTTGTAGGCGTCGGCAGGCGCTTCGGCAACCGCAAGACAGGCGGCGTGGGCAAAACGGTTGCTCTTGCCCACCACAAAGGAATCGAAGGTATATTTGGGGTTGAGGAAGGTGGCAAGACGCTTGACAGGCTTGGGGCCGGAAAGATAATCTTCCGCTTCCTGAGGCGTGAGGATCTTCACACGGATGGGATGTCCCGCGGCCTGAGTGAGCGCATTTTCAATGGTGACCGAATAGCGGGGCACCACAAACTGATGGAAAAAGTCCGTTACGGCCTTTACCATAAACGTGTCGCCCGAAAGCTCGATCGGGTTGAGGGCGGAAACGATCCATGTATTGTAGTTGACCTCGCTCATTTCGCTGTGCAGCAGAGAGCAGGCCTTTTCCCAAAGCTGAATGCTGTCCACGAAAAGGACCTCCATTGTACATCTGAATGTATAAAATCTAACGGTTTTCCGCTAAAAAGGGCGAAAAAAACAAGCCTGATGGCTGTGCGGCAAGGAGACAGGGAAATGACTGCTGTGGATAATTTATCCACACCCCTCCTTTTTGCTTTCTTATCATAGCAGATTCGCCGCAAAAAGGCAAGAGTTATCCACAAAAGCGGTATGCGTATGACGATGGGAAGGATTTTCAATCTCTTGTGTAGGGAGGAGGCGGCTGACACAAGAAGAAAGGACGGAAATGAATAGAAGTGCATAAATATACAGAATTGATGCATATTGTAACAAAAATATAATAAAAAATTTTCTGCGGCTTGGAAAAGGAGCAGATGATGGACAAAACGGCTGTGGTGTGGTATCCTATAAAGAGGATGCAAAGGGGGGGTAAACCGGTATGATTCAGGCGGAATATACGCAAAAGCTGCTGCGCCCGTGGCTGGGACAGGCGCTGCTTGACTGTACCGGTTTGTGCGATCAGGCTGCACAGATGCTGGAGGATTTTGACGTGATGCACGGGAATTATGCCGTGCTGGCCGATGAACTGAAGCGCCTGATCTATCGCACGGTGGCTCACGTTACCAAGGACAGCATGACCGTGCTGCGGGACGGCGGCAAGTGGGCGCGTATCCGGATGGAGGATTTCGCGGTGATGGCCGATGCGCTTTTGTATCTGCGCTTCCGTACGCTGGTACACAGCGCCTGGAACTGCAGCCGGATCCGCGAATATGCCCTTTCCAGCGACAGCCTTTCGGCCATCCGCGCACTGTATGTGGATTTTGCCGAGTTCCAGACCGAAGAAGAAAAAGCGATGCTTGCCTATACGGCGCGTACCTGCCATCCGGCCTACCGCTATCGCTCCTGGCTGAAGGATGAGGACGCCGTTCAGTAATATTACGGAACATACGAAACAGAGGATACGATCATGGGAAAGATCATTGCAATTACCAATCAGAAGGGCGGCGTGGGCAAAACCACCACGGCGGTCAATCTGTGTGCCTGCCTTGCGGAACAGGGCAAAAAAACGCTGCTGATCGACGCTGACCCGCAGGGAAACGCCACCAGCGGCGCAGGCGCAGCAGCAGGAAGCAATACGCTGTATGAGGTGCTGCTGGGCATTGCCACGGCGGAAAAGTGCATTGTTTCCACCGATACCCCCGGCATGAGCGTGCTGCCCGGCGATATCCGTCTGGCGGCTGCCGAAGTGGAAATGGTTTCGCTTGAACGCAGAGAATACCGTCTGCGGGCGGCCCTTAAATCGGTGCGCGAACAGTATGATTATCTGATCATCGACTGTCCGCCGTCTTTGGGGCTGCTCACCGTCAATGCGCTGACCGCTGCCAACAGCGTGCTCATTCCCATCCAGTGCGAATATTATGCGCTGGAGGGCGTGCGCAGCCTGATGGATACGGTGTCCCGTGTCAAGCGCGGACTGAATCCCTCGCTTGATACCGAAGGTGTGCTGCTTACCATGCTGGATGGCAGAACCAATCTGGGTCTGCAGGTGGTGGCGCAGGTGAAAAAGCATTTCAAGGGGCAGGTGTTTGCCACCACCGTTCCCCGTAACGTGCGTCTGGGCGAAGCTCCCAGCCATGCGCTGCCCATTCATCGCTACGATCCGCGCTCCACAGGTGCGGAAGCCTACCGTTCTCTTGCCAGGGAAGTGCTGCGCCGCAACGGGGATAAAGGTACACTGAAATAATACGCTGTAAGGAGAGAATCTCATGGCAGTTAAAAAAGGGTTGGGCCGCGGCCTGGATATTCTTCTGCCCGAAACTGAGGAAGCTAAAAACGGCGCGATGGAGATCGCGCTTGGCGATATTGATCCCAATCCCGATCAGCCGCGCCGCGAGTTTGACCGTGATGCCTTGCAGCAGTTGGCTGAAAGCATTGCGCAGGCAGGCGTTTTGCAGCCGCTGCTGGTAGTAAAAGAGGGGATGCGCTATCGCATCGTTGCCGGCGAGCGCCGTTACCGTGCTGCGCGCATGGCGGGGCTGCATACCGTGCCTTGCCTTGTCAGGGATATGGATGATCAGGAGATCATGGAGGCTGCGCTGATCGAAAACCTGCAGCGTGAAGATCTCAATCCCATCGAAGAAGCCATGGGCATTCGCGCGCTGATGGATAAGTGCGGCTATACCCAGGAAACGGCGGCCAAGCGCGTGGGCCGTTCCCGCCCGGCGGTGGCCAATCTTCTGCGACTGCTGACGCTCCCGAAAAAGGTGCGCGAGCTGGTGAAAGACGGCAAGCTGTCCGCCGGTCATGCCCGTGTGCTGGCGGGTATGAACGATGAAGAAACCCAGATCCGTCTGGCGCTGCTTGCGGTGGAAAAGGATCTGAGCGTGCGCGAAATGGAAAAGCTGGCAGCCGCGAAAACGGCGCCCGTTACGCCCGCGGCGCCTGCGCCCCTGCCGCTGGAATTGGAAGATATGCGGGCCAGACTGCAGAATGTTCTTGGCGTTCGCGCCATGCTGCGGGGCAATCTCAAAAAAGGCAAGATCGTTTTGCAGTATTCCACGTCCGAAGAACTGGAAGCGATCTACGAAGCAATGGAAAGGCTTGAAAAATAATGATCGAGATTTTGAAAACGATCCTGATCGGTATTGTTCAGGGCATTACCGAATGGCTGCCTGTGAGCTCCACGGGGCATATGATTTTGCTGGATGAACTGATCAAGCTGAACGTAAGCGATGCTTTTATGGAGCTTTTCCGCGTGGTCATTCAGCTGGGCTCCATCCTTGCTGTGCTGGTACTGTATTTCCGAAAGCTCAATCCCTTTGCACTTTCCAAAACAGCGCAGGAGAAAAAGGATACCTGGACCCTTTGGTTCAAGGTAGTCGCTGCGGTGCTTCCCTCCGCGGTGATCGGTCTTTTGCTGGATGACTGGTTCGATGCGCATTTTTACAATTACATCACCGTTGCGCTGACGCTGGTGATCTACGGCGTGGTTTTCCTCTTCCTTGACCGCATCGGCAGCGGGAAGACAGACCGCGTGGACAAAACGCAGGATATCACTTTCCGCACTGCTTTCCTGATCGGTTGTTTCCAGGTGCTGGCCATTATCCCCGGCACTTCCCGCAGCGGCAGCACCATCATCGGCGCTATGCTCTTTGGTCTGACCAGAGCGGCTGCGGCGGAGTTCTCCTTCTTCATGGCCATTCCCACCATGCTGGGCGCCAGCGGCCTGAAGGCGGTCAAATTCCTGATGGACGGCTATGCGATGACGGGCATGGAGCTTGCCGTGCTTCTTACCGGCTGCGCGGTGGCGTTTGTTGTATCGCTTGCGTCCATCCGTGCGCTGATGAACTACGTTCGCCGTCATTCCTTCAAAGCCTTCGGCGCCTACCGGATTGTGCTGGGCGTGATCGTGCTGATGTGGTATCTACTTCACTAAATAACTTTCGGCCATCCTGCGGGATGGTCGCTTTTATACGGAGAATCAATGAAAACAGGGCTTGTACTGGAGGGCGGAGCGCTTCGCGGGCTGTTCACGGCGGGTATTCTGGACGTGATGATGGAAAACGGCGTCATGCTGGATGCCGTTGTCGGTGTGTCTGCGGGAGCGGTATTCGGCTGCAATTTCAAATCAAGGCAGATCGGGCGTACCATCCGCTATAATCAAAAATATCGCCGCAACTGGCGGTTTGGGTCCTTCCGTTCGCTTTTAATGACGGGAGATTATTACGGGGCGGATTTCTGTTATCGCAGGATTCCCGAAGAACTGGACGTGTTTGATGCAAAGACCTTCCGGCAAACGGAAATGACCTTTGACATTGTTTGCACCGACGTTGAAACCGGCGAAGCGGTGTATCACAGATGCACCGACGCCATGGGGGAGGATCTGAAATGGATGCGGGCTTCGGCCTCCATGCCACTTGCATCAACACCGGTGGAGATCGGCGGCAGAAAGTATCTGGACGGCGGCATTGCCGATTCCATTCCTTTGCATTACATGGAGAAGCTGGGGTTTGCGCACTGCATCGTCATTCTTACCCAGCCCCTGGGTTTTGTAAAAACGCCCAATAAGCTTTTGCCGCTGATCAGAAAAGTGATGAAAAAGTATCCCAGGCTTATTGAAGCGCTGGAAATGCGGCATGAAAAATACAATGCCGTGACAAAAGAGATGGAAGAAAAGGAAAAAAACGGGCAGATCCTTGTGATCCGTCCCAAGGAGCGGCTGCGGATCGGAGCCACCTGCCGTGATCCAAAGGAGATGCAGCGGGTGTATGAGTTGGGCTGTGAAGCGGGAAAAGAGTACATGGAAAGAATCAAAGCATTTGTCGGGAACTGATTTCAGTTCCCGTTTTTTGTTGCGGAAAATATCACCGCATATCGGGCATACTGAAGAAGGGAGGGAATGCAATGAAGGATTTGTATCGGGAAGCCCGGGAAATGTTCGAGGAAATAAAAGCACATCGTCGATGCCTGCACGAAAAGGCGGAGGCGGGGTTTGATTTGAAGCAAACAAAGGCCTATGTGACAAAGGCGCTTGCCGATATGGGCGTCCAATGGCGGGCGTGCGGCGAGGGGATTGTATGCACGCTGGGCAGCGGGGACAGCGCCTTTCTGCTGCGGGCGGATATGGATGCGCTGCCTGTGAGGGAGGGAGAAACTTTTCCAAGCCGAAACGGCTGTATGCACGTTTGCGGGCATGATATGCATACCGCCATGCTGCTTGGCGCGGTAAGGCTGCTGAAAAGCCGCGAGAAGGAGCTTTCGGGCTGTGTCAAGTGTATGTTCCAGCCGGCTGAGGAGACGCTGGAGGGCGCAAGAAATATGATCGAAAACGGTGTGCTTCAAGAGCCCAAGGTTTGTGCCGGCGCCATGATCCATGTGATGACGGGCGTTTCGGTGGAAACAGGCAGGGTGATTGTCGCCGCGCCCGGCGTAAGCGCTCCTGCGGCGGCAATGTTTGAAATATGGGTTCAAGGAAAAGGCGGGCACGGTGCTTCGCCCGAGGGGTGCATCGATCCCATTTATGCTGCGGCGCAGATGATCCAGGCGTTTTCGGTGATCCAAACCAAAGAACTTTCCGCCCAAAGCGGCGCCATGCTGACAATCGGCGCTATGAGGGCGGGCGATGCGCCCAACGTTATCGCCGATCATGCCGTTTTGCGGGGGAGCTTGCGCGCTTACAGTGAAAAAGAGCGGGATTATATGCTCAGCCGCGTGCGCGAGATCGCCGATCTGACGGCAAAAATGCACGGAGCAACGGCGAAAGTAAAGGAAATGAGCAGCGTGCCCACGCTGATCAACGATGCGGCGATGGTTGATTTTGCCAGGCAAACCCTGAAAAAAGTTTTGGGAGAAAAGGGTGTGATGCCGGCCTCTGAAATGGGCGGTGCGCGGTCTTCGGGATCGGAGGATTTTGCGTATATCAGTCATGAAGTACCCACGGTTATGCTGGCACTGGCGGCAGGGCATCCCAGGGACGGGTATCTTCACGGGCTGCACCATCCGCAAACACGCTTTGATGAAAACGCTCTGCCCTTTGGCGCTGCTGCGCTGGCGGGGATGGCGCTGGCGTATTCTAAATGAGACGCTGGGGGAAAAGCACGGCAGATGAAGTGATCGGTTCGGTGCTGTTTTTTGCTTTGGTATCGGGGGCTGTGTTTTCGCTCTCCTGCGTGATCACTCCGGTCAGTGCACTGCGCTTCGGAAAGACGCAGAGCGATTTCCTGCTGATGACGGTGCAATCGGCCCTTGCTGTGGCGGGGATGCCGCTGATCGGCGTTGCGGACAGAAAACTGAGGCTTGATCTGTCGCCTCTGCTTTATGCCTTGATTTACGTCTTTCTATTCTGTGCCGTGTTTTTAGGGGAAATACTGTCCTTTTATTATCTGATCCCGCAGTGGGACACGGTATTGCATTTCTTTTCGGGCGTGATGCTTACCCTCTTGGGATTTCACTTGACGCAAAAGCCGGGGCTGGGTATGCCTGATTATGCGGCGGCGCTTTTTGCTTTTTGTTTTTCGCTTTCCCTCGGTACGCTGTGGGAGGGATATGAGTACGTCATGGACGGGCTGATGCACATGAATATGCAGAAGTTCCGGGATGATGCGCTGGGGCTGTTTGTGGGCCGCGGGGCTCTAAAAGATACCATGCAGGATCTTCTGGTGGATACGGCAGCGGCTTTTGTAACAGCCCTGTGCCGGATCTGTAAAAGAAGTAAGATTGACAGCTGAAGAACAAAAGAATATACTGTATACATCGTGAATAACTGTCTGCGGAGGGCAAGAGATGAAACAGGAGATCAAAAAGCTGGTGCGTATCGGTTTGATGATCGTATCGGTTTGGCTGATCATTCATTACTGGGAAAATGCGATTGCGCTGTTTGCCAAAATTTTCGGCGCGGCGTTTCCGTTGCTGCTGGGCGGGATGATCGCTTATGTGGTCAACTTGGTGATGGGTGCTTATGAACGGGTGCTGACGCCCAAAAAAGAGAAAAAACTGTGGCTGAGGCTGAAGCGCCCCGTATGCATGGCGTTGGCTTTCGGTAGTGTGATCGTGGGGCTGTATCTGATCATCGGTATTACCCTTCCCGAACTGGCGCGGTGCATCGGTCTGCTGCTGGAAAAGCTTCCGCCTGCCATTGAAAAAGCATGGGCATTTCTGGAAGATAAGCTGAACGTCAGCGAAACCTTCCCCGAACTGGCTCAAAAGCTGAACAGTGTAGACGTGCGCAGCATTGTCAATGAAGTATGGGGCGTTGTTTCCAAGGGCGTGGGCGGCGCAGTGGATATCGTTTTGACGGCAGCCACTTCGCTGTTTTCGGGCGTTGTCACGGCCTTTCTCAGTCTTGTTTTCAGCATTTATCTGCTGGCGGATAAAGAAAAACTGCTGGCACAGTTCAATCGCCTGATTGCTGTGTACATGAAAAAAGAACACGCCCGCAAACTGCGTTACGTGCTTAAAATACTTAACGGTGCTTTTCATAACTACATTGTCGGCCAAAGCATTGAAGCGCTGATCCTCGGCTCGCTGTGTATGCTGGGTATGCTGATTCTCGGTCTTCCCTATGCGCCCATGGTAGGCGCGCTGGTGGGCGTGACGGCGTTGATCCCCGTGGCGGGCGCGTATATCGGCGCGGCGTTCGGCGCGTTTATGATCTTTACCGTCGCGCCTGTCAAGGCATTGGTCTTCCTGATTTATCTGATCATCCTGCAGCAGCTGGAGGGCAATCTGATCTTCCCGCGGGTGGTGGGTTCCTCTCTTGGCTTGCCCGGGCTTTGGGTGCTGGCTGCGGTCACGGTGTTCGGCGGACTGTTCGGTATCCCGGGGATGCTCATCGGCGTGCCGCTGTCGGCGACCGCCTATGCGCTGATCAAGGAAAATGTGAATCAAAGAGAAAAAGAAGCATAAAAGCAGAGCGCGCCGAAAGGCGCGCTTTTTCGTTGCAAATAAATATCGGAATGAATGAGCATGATGGGACACATAATAGGGGTAAAAGGAGTGATAAGATGAATCCCTTTATCCTGAAGCCTCAAAACAGTGAAAAGAATCTTTTGCTGCTGGAATGGCGCAAGCTTTGGCCTCGCCCGTATGATAAGCATACCGTGGATCCCTATACCCGCACACGGGTCATCCTGATGAACGGCACGGAGTTTGAAAACGTGTCGTTCAGCCATCAGATGAACAGGCAGCATGATAACAATGAACTGCGGCGGCAGCTGGCGCTTTTGCGCAGAAGCGAACAACAGCAGCAAAAGCTGATTTCCCATTTGAAGCCCCCGGAGGAAACGCTGCTGGAGCATACCATCGGCTATGAGCAGCTGGCGGTGGATCTGACGGCGCAGTTGGCCAAGCGCGTGAGCGATCCGGCCCTTAAAAATGCGCTGGATTTTGCGCTGCTGGAGGATTTTGATCATCTGTACCGTTATGCGGATCTGCTGGAAATGGAAAGCGGCGTAAAGGCGGAGAATCTGGTGGGCCGCTATACCGAGATCATGCCGGGCAGACCCACCATCGCCCATCACCGCCATCCCTTTGACAGCGTGCGCCATGCCATGAAGAATCCCGCGCCGCCTGCGTTTGATATGCTGGCGGCCAATATCATCACAGCCGCTGAGCAGCAGACCATGAATTATTACATGAATGTGGCGGCGGCCTATCCGGACGTGCGCGGAAAGAAGCTGTATCAGGAGATCGGCATGATCGAAGAGCAGCACGTGACCCATTACGGCAGCCTGCTCAATCCCTGCCTGACGTGGCTTGAAAACCTGCTGGTGCATCAGTATACCGAGTGCTATCTCTATTACAGCTGTCATGCGTTGGAAACGGATGCTTCTATCCGCGACCTCTGGGGCTTTATGCTGGAACAGGAGATCGTTCATCTGCACATCGCCTGCGAGCTTCTGAAAAAATACGAGGGCAAGGAGTGGCAGCAGGTGATTCCCGGCGGCGAGTTCCCCGCGCCCCTGCGTCTTGAAAGCAATATTCCCTACGTCCGCGACGTGCTGGCGCACACCGTGCAGAACACCGCACTGCGGGAAAACTATGTCAATGTATGCACGCTGCCTGAAAATGCGATTTCTTTATCTATCAGGATATTGTCAGCCCAAAGACCGAGGACGTGCTCAGTCATCGGGTGATCGAGGATTATATCCGGCAAAAAGGCAGGGATTACCGCTTTGAAACGGCGGAGAATCCCATTGATCAGCTGCGCGACAGAACAAAGGATAATACGCAGGTCGGACGCTGCTGCTGTACAAACAAATAAAGAAAAGCGCACCGCGGGGTGCGCTTTTTTATGGGAAAAGACGGAGGCTGAAACGGTGGACAAGCCTTTTGAGCATCCATGTGAGGAGGACGAAAACCGCTGTGATCAAGCTGTTGATGCGAAGCTCTGCCGCTTGTGCGGCGCATGGGCCGGGACAATTGAAAACGGTATGCAGCGCATAGCCTGTATAGCCGGCGCATAGGGAAAAGATCAGCCCGGAAAGAAAGCGAATGACTTTGCAAAACATGAAAAACCGCCTTGTTTTTTAAAAAATGCGTTCATCGCATTCATCACAATATGACGGTTCCCCGCCAACGGTTTATCCTTTCTTTTGGAAATTAAAAATTGATTGTTCAGGCCAACCGTGATATAATGTAAATTTGTACGGAATGATTATCACGAAAGGAAGATGAAACGTGATATTTGGCAAATATGTGAACGGATATTATAAAAAATACGCACTCAGGCTGCTCTTCGGCCTGGCGGCGCTGCTGATGGTGGACTATCTGCAGCTGATCGTTCCCAATCTATACCAGATGGTCATCAACGGCATCAATGACGGTCAGGTTATGAAAAACGGCCGGATGTATGTGTTTGATATGGACTTTTTGCTGGACCATATTTGTATGCCCATGGTCGGTATCATCCTATGCATGGTGATCGGCCGTTTCCTGTGGCGCATCTGCTTTTTCGGCGCAGGCATCCGCGTGGAAAACGATATCCGCAACCGTATGTTCAGCCATTGCAAGGATCTTTCCCATCAATATTATCAGGTGAACAAGGTAGGCAACATGATGAGCCTGTTCACCAATGATCTGGAAACGGTGCAGGAATGCTTCTCCCACGGCCTTTTGATGCTGCTGGATGCGCTGTTCCTGGGCGTTTTGTCGGTAATGAAAATGTTCCGCATGGATCCGCTTTTGTGCGGGCTGTCGCTGATCCCCATGGCCTGTTTGCTGGCGGCGGCAACCATCATCGGCAAGTATATGATGAAAAAATGGGACGTGCGTCAGGCGGCTTTTTCAAAGCTCAGCGACTTTTCCCAGGAAAGCTTTTCGGGCATTGCCGTGGTAAAAGCCTTTGTCAAGGAAGGCAAGGAACTGATGGCTTTCAAAAAGCTGAGCCACGAAAACGAAAAGGCCAATGTCGATTACACCCGTTCCTCCGTGCTGCTGCGAATCGTGGTAACGCTGTTTGTGGAATCGGTCATCTGCGTTATTCTCGGCTACGGCGGTTACCTTGTGCATAAGGGTGCGTTCAACGCCGGTCAGCTGATGGAATTCATCGGCTATTTCACCTCCGTTGTATGGCCCATCATGGCGGTCTCGGAGCTGATCGATATGACCTCCCGCGGCAAGGCTTCCCTGAACCGCATCAGCGAGTTGCTGGACGCCAAGCAGGATGTAAAGGACAACGACGGCGTGCGTTCCCTTGAAAACATTCGCGGCGATATTTCTTTCCGTCATCTTTCTTTCCGCTATCCGGACGGGGAGTTTGATGCTCTCCGTGATATTACCTTCGATATCAAGGCAGGGGAGAACGTGGGCCTTGTGGGCAAGACGGGCTCGGGCAAAACTACGTTGGTTGACCTGATCCTGCGTACGTACAATGTGCCTGACGGAACGGTATTCATTGACGGACACGACGTCAATACCGTTCCCATCCGCGACGTGCGCGCCGCCTGCGCCTATGTGCCGCAGGATAACTTCCTGTTCAGCGATACCATCGCCAACAATATCTCCTTCGGCGTGGACGAGTATGACAGCGAAGCGATTGTAAACGCCGCTGATCTGGCTGATGTGGACAGCAATATTCGTGAATTTACCGACGGCTATGGCACCTTCATGGGGGAACGCGGCGTCACCGTTTCGGGCGGACAGAAACAGCGCATTTCCATTGCCCGCGCGCTGATGAAAAACGCGCCTATTCTCATTCTGGATGACTCGGTATCGGCTGTTGATACCAAAACCGAAAAGCGCATCCTTGAAAACCTGCGCAAAACACGGCAGGGACGTACCACCATCCTGATTGCTCACCGCATTTCCACCATTGAAAAGATGGATAAGATCCTCTTTATCGATGACGGACGGCTGCTTGCTGTGGGTTCCCACGGTGAGCTGTATGCATCCTGCGAAGAATACCGTAAGATGGTTGATCTGCAGAAGCTGGAGGAAGAGGGGGTGCAGGAGAATGCGTAATTATCTGCCCGTTCTCATTGTCGGCGCCATCATCGGCACCTTTACCACCGTGTTTCTCATCGCCTATCTGAAGATTCGTAAACAAAAGGAAGCCATCGGTTTTGACCGCTATATGTCCGACGGCGAGATCATTCGCCGTCTGGTGCAGTATATCAAGCCCTATCGGAAGAATTTTGCGCTGGTACTTGGCATTATGCTTCTGTCCATTTCCTATGATCTGCTTTCGCCCATGATCGTGGGCCGGATCGAGGAAATGATCAAGAATGACTTTGCCATGAAGGATCTGCTGATGGGTGTACTGTTGTATGCCGGCGTACTGCTGGTATCGGTGACGGGTACCTATTTCCAGTCCATCATCCTGCAGAAAACGGGTCAGAAGATTCTGTCCTCCGTGCGTCAGGATGTGTTCAGCCACATTGAAAGTCTGTCCCATGAACAGCTTAATCAGATTCCTGTGGGCAAGCTGGTTACCCGCGTGACCAACGATACCAACTCCCTGTCCATGACCTTCACCAACGTCCTGGTGCAGATGGTCAAGAATACCTTTGTCATAGCGGGCGTGCTGGTGGCAATGCTGCTGCTCAATTACCAGCTAACGCTGATGGTTTTGTGTTTTGTGCCCTTTGTGGTGCTGTTCACTTTCATTTTCCGAAAGTTTGCCCGCAAGGTGTACCGCCGCGTCAAGGACTGCACCACGGATATCAATACCTACCTGTCCGAAAACCTTTCCGGCATCAAGATCACCCAGATCTTTAACCGTGAAGAGCGCAAAATGGAGGAATTCCGCGCAAAGAGCGAAGAACTCAAGCGTGCCAAGCAGAATCAGATCTTCGTTTTCGGCATTTTCCGCCCGATGATCTATATGCTTAATATTTCTTCCGTCATGTGTCTTTTGTACCTTGGCGGCAAGGGGTATATTGAAAATACCACCTTCATGGGTCAGGCATTGACCAGCGGTACGTTGGTATCTTTCTATATGTACATTTCCCGCTTCTACAATCCCATTCAGACGCTGGCGGAGCAGTTCAACGCTCTGCAGGCTGCTTTTGCCTCTGCCGAAAAGATTTTCACCATTCTGGATATGAAGCCTGTGGTCGTGGACGATCCCGATGCGGTAGAGATCGAAAACATCCGCGGCGAGATCGAATTCAAAGACGTTTGGTTTGCCTACAAGGAAGGCGAATGGGTATTAAAGGGCGTTTCCTTCCATGTGGATCCCCGCCAGACGGTGGCCTTTGTCGGTTCCACGGGCTCGGGCAAATCCACCATTCTCTCCCTGATCTGCCGCAATTACGATATCCAGAAGGGTCAGATCCTCATCGACGGCATCGATATCCGCAAGATCAAGATTTCTTCTCTGCGCCGTCATTTCGGTCAGATGCTGCAGGATGTGTTCCTGTTCTCGGGTACCATTCGCTCCAACATCGTTCTTTCCGAGGACAAGTGGACGGATGAGGAGATCAACGCGGCCTGCCGCTATGTGAATGCCGATTCCTTCATCAATCGTTTGGATGCGGGGCTTGACGAAGTGGTGCGCGAGCGCGGCAACAACTTCTCCGCCGGTCAGCGTCAGCTTTTGTCCTTTGCCCGTACCATCATTCATAAGCCTTCGGTGATGATCCTGGACGAAGCCACCGCCAATATCGACACCGAAACGGAGCTGCTGATCCAGGATTCCCTTGAAAAGATGAAGAATATCGGTACCATGCTGATCGTGGCGCACCGGCTGTCCACCATTCAGCACGCCGATAACATCATTCTCCTCTCGCAGGGGAAAATTATCGAGCAGGGCACCCATCAGGAACTGCTGCGCCTGAAGGGTCGGTATCATCAGCTGTATACGCTGCAGTATCACAAGGAAAAACTGCGCGTCAACGGATAACTGGATGAGGTGAAAAGATGTATCAACAGCTGAAAGAACAATTTGAAGCGATCTTCGGGAAAAAGCCTGAAGCGGTGTTTTCTGCGCCCGGACGCAGCGAGCTGAGCGGTAATCATACCGATCATCAGCATGGCTGCGTGCTGGCGGCGGCCATTGATCTGGAAGCCCTTGCCTGCGTAGCCCGCAACAATGAAAACGTTATCCGCGTTCAGTCCAAAGGCTACCCCATGTGCGTGATCGATTTGAACGATCTTTCTGTGCATCCCGAAGAAGCCAATACCACGGCCTCGCTGATCCGAGGCGTAGCGGCGGCTTTTAAAGAAAGGGGCTGCAAGCCGGGCGGCTTTGACGCTTACGTGGAGTCCACCGTGCTTCCCGGCAGCGGACTGAGTTCTTCTGCTGCTTTTGAAGTGCTGATGGGAACGGTGATCAACGGCCTGTATTACGAAAACTGCTTGAACGCGGTGGAGATCGCGCAGATCGGTCAGTGGGCTGAAAACGTGTATTTCGGCAAGCCTTGCGGCTTGATGGACCAGATGGCCTGCTCGGTGGGCAATATCATCAGCATCGATTTTGCCGATACGCTGCATCCTGCGATTGAACGGATTGATTTTGATTTTTCCAAGGCAGGTCATGCCCTTTGCATCATTGATTCGGGCGCCGATCATGCCGATTTGACGGATGAATACGCCGATATTACCAAAGAACTGAAGGCTGTTTGCCGCTTGTTCGGCAAGGAATACCTGCGTGAAGTGGACGAGGATGCCTTCTATGAACGCTTGGATGAGGTTAGGGCTGCTGCCGGCGATCGTGCCGTGATGCGTGCCATTCACGTGTTTGAGGAGAATAAGCGTGTCAGGCAGCAGGTGGAAGCGCTGAAGCGCAGCGATTTTGACGCTTTCCTCGCGTTGGTTCTGCAGTCGGGCGCTTCCTCGTGGACGCATCTGCAGAATGTGGTGCCCACCGGCGCCAAAATGCATCAGGAAGTAGCGGTTGCTCTTGCGCTGGCCAAACGGATGCTGCGCGGCCGCGGAGCATACCGTGTACACGGCGGCGGTTTTGCCGGTACGATTCAGGCTTTTGTGCCGCTGGATATGCTGGACAAATTTAAGTCCGGTATGGAAAAGGTACTGGGCGAAGGCAGCTGCCATGTGCTGTCTATCCGCAGTGACGGCGGAAAGAGAGTGGAATAAATGAAAAGAACCGCTGCATAAGCGGTTCTTTTTTTATCAGTTGATTTTCTGCTTGGGGGCTTTCGTCCATGTGCGGGGGGAGAGGAGAATCAGCAGCGGGAAGAACTGCAGTCTGCCGGCCAGCATGACAAAGCATAAAAGCAGTTTGCCGAAGTTTGAGAACTTGCCGAAATTCTCCACCGGGCCTACGCCGCCGAAGCCGGGACCCACGTTGTTAAGGCAGGTGATGGTCGAAGATACCGTGGTTTCAAAGGAGAAGCCCTCCAGTGAGAGAAGCAGCGTTGCCAACACGGCGACTATGCAGTAGATGACAAAATAGGCGTGAAGGAGGCGGACAGTATCCTCGGGAACGGCTTTCCCGTCCATTTTCACGGGCCGCACCATATTGGGATGCAGAAGTCTGTCTATTTCCACACGCAGGCTGCGCAGCAGGAGAATGAAACGGGAGCACTTGACGCCGCCGCCCGTTGAGCCTGCGCAGGCGCCGATGATCATCAGCATCATCAGAAGAATATGGCACACCTGCGGCCACAATTCGTAATTGAGCGTTGCATAGCCTGTTGATGAAAAGACCGATGCCACCTGGAAGAAGGCATGACGCAGGGAATCACCGGCGGTGCCTTCCATGGAAGGCAGAACGATCACTGTGATCAGTGCAACGGCAATGAAATAGATCAGCAGGTAAAGCCGCAGTTCCTCATCCTTGGCAACGCGCTTGAAAGAGCGCATGATGATCAGATAATACATGCCGAAATTAACGCCGAACAGGATCATAAACACCGTGAGGATCCACTGCTGTGCGGCGGTGTAGGACATAATGCTGTCATTTTTGATGGAAAAACCGCCTGTGCCGGCCGTGGCAAAGGAAAGGGTTACGGCGTCAAAGACGGGCATGCCGCTGATCAAAAGCGCAATGGCCTGCAGCGCAGTCATGCCTGCGTAAATCATATACAGAATGCGTGCGGTCTGCATGGTGCGGGGAACCAGCTTGCTCACTTGCGGTCCGGAAGATTCGGCGCGCATGATGAACATGGAATCCCCCTTGCTGCCTGCAAAGGTAGAAACAGCCAGCAGGAATACCAGCACGCCCATGCCGCCCAGCCAGTGGGTGAAGGATCGCCAGTAAAGAATGCTGTAAGGCAGCGATTCCACATCGCTTAAGATGCTTGCACCCGTGGTGGTAAAGCCCGAAATCGTTTCAAACAGACAGTCTACGTAGCTTTTGATACTGCCGGAAAGATAGAACGGCAGTGTGCCCAGCAAGGACACCACGATCCACGTAAGCGCTGTGATCACAAAGCCTTCGCGGGCGTAAAAAGTGCTTTTGCGGGGTTTGAAAATATCGGTGGACAGGCTGAGAATCAGCATCAGAGCAATGGTCACAGCAAAGGCGGCGGAACAGCTGTTTTCGTCGCAGCACAATGCAATGATCAAAGCCGGGAGCATCAGCACTGCCACAATGCGCAGCGTGATGGACAGCGTACGCACGATCATGCGGTAATTCATACAAATTCCTCTTAATCCTGCTGATCTTCAAAAATGTCGTTCAGATCGCTGAGCTTGCGGTCGCTGCGGGTGACGATCACCACGCTGTCGCCCACTTGGAAGGAGTCATCGCCGCGGGGAATGATCACCTGACCGCGGCGGCTGATGGCAGCCACCAGAATGCCCTTCTGTACGGGAACGTCGATCAAAGGCATATCGGTGTGCAGCGTGTCTTCGGTGACGCGGAATTCCAGCGCTTCCACTTCGCCGCCTACCATGCGGTGCAGCGCGACCATGCTGCCGTCGTCCTTGCGGTTTTCCATGGAGCGGACGTAGCGGAGGATATCGCTGGAAACCTGAATGCGGGGGCTGATGATGCTTTCGTTCGTCGAATCCCGGACAAAATCTTCATAGTCAATGCGATTGACCTTGGTAATGACCTTGGGAACGCCCACGTGACCGGCATACATGGAGATAACGAGATTCTGCTCGTCGATGTTGGTCAGCGTGACCAGAGCTCCCACTTCCTCCAAACCCTCGTTCAGCAGGTTCTGGAAAGAGGTGCCGTCTGTATTGCAGATCAGCGCGTCGGGCAGCTGTTCGCCCAGTATTTCGCATTTTTCGTAATCTTTTTCGATGATTTTCACCTGAATGCCGGCGTCGCACAGCATTTTGGCCAGATGGACGGCAATGCGGCTGCCGCCCACAAGCATGACCGAGCGGATGCGGGCTTTTTCAAGCTCCAGCACCTTGATCAGCGTCAAAAGATCGCGGGCGGGGGCGGTAACGTGCATCATATCGCCGCCTTTGAGCACAAAACTGCCGTCGGGAATGATGACTTCGCCGTCGCGCTCCACAGCGCAGATCAGCACGCGGATCTTCAGGGTTTTGTAAAGCTGGGGCAGGGGAAGACCGTCCAGCTTGCTGCCTTCGTGCACGGGAATGGCAACGATCTCTGCACGGCCCTTGGCAAAGGTTTCACGCTTGGTGAAAGCGGGGAATTTCAAAAGACCGAAGATCTCGCGGGCGGCGATCCTTTCGGGGTTTACGCTCATGCTCAGCCCCAGTTCCTCGCGCAGAAGATACTGAGCTTCCAGATATTCGCTGTTTCTCACACGGGCGATGGTATGCTTGCAGCCCAGCTTGCGGGCCACCATGCAGCACAAAAGGTTGGTTTCGTCTGCGGAAGTGACGGCGATCAGAAGATCTGCCGTGGGAACGCCTGCTTCGCGCTGAATGGCGGCGCTGGCGCCGTTGCCTTCCATCACCAAAACGTCAAGATGATCCGCAGCCTGGGAAAGGGCGCCGCGGTGAGTATCGATGACAACCAGATCGTGGCCTTCTTCGCTGAGTGCCTGCGTCAGGGTAAAGCCTACCTTGCCGTCGCCGATGATAACAATCTTCATAGATGATCTCCTCAGAAGGTGAGAATATACAAAGTCATTTTATCACTATATGCAAAGAAAATCAAGAAATGCACCCTGCGGAAACAAAAGAAGCGTCCTTTAAGACGCTTCCCGATTATTTGCCTGTTACGATACGGATAAAGAATCCGGTGCTGGAAAAGACGTTTGCCAGGGTGCTGTTTTCAAACAGCTCTTTGATCAGGCCGGCGGGGATGATCGTCAAAAGCACGGGCACGGTGAGGTACGCAACGTAGAGGATCAGCATCCCGCGGAGCGCTCCGAATGCACCGCCCACCGCACCGTCCAAATGTTTGAGAACGGGATAACGGAAGACGTGATCAAGGAGCGTAATGACAAAATGCAGCGCCGTGGAGCAAAGGGCATACGTGCCAACAAAGCATACCGCGCGGAGGGAAACGATCACGATGGTATAGGCGACGTAGTCGTTTACCGTTGAAAGGCCGATAGCGGCAAAGGCACATTGGCGCATATTGGTTTCAAGAATGCCCAAAATGCTTTGCGGAAGGGGCAGACTGTTGATAACAGCCTGCAGTGCGGAGGTGCTGATGCCCTGAACGGCGGTTGTTGCCAGTGTATAATCGCCAACCAGCGCGTTTGCATCGGTGTAGGTGGTGAGCAACTCCATCACGCCCTTGTTTGTGCTCAGCGCCGATACGATATAGGGCGAAAGCACAAAGGTAAGCGGCAGAGCGACCACGCTGGCACACAATCCCCATAAGGCGGCGACCGAGCCGCGGTACACGCCAAAGGCGATGCTTGACAGCAGAACGATTAAAAAGGCAATGTCGATGATGTTCATTTTGTTACCTTATGGGATCGTAACTGCCCACACTTCCGAACCGCAGGCCAAAAGCGCTACGCCCTCGTCGGTCATGCCCAGATAGCCTGTTACGGCGTTGTCCACGGGCAGACGAAGCGCGGTAAAGCGCTGGGCGTTCATATCGGCGCGGTAAAGGCTGTCGGAAGAGAAGGCATAGAGCTTTTTGTTCAGGATGCCCGCACCTACGCAGGAATCGGGCAGGGAGTAGCGGGTATCGGTTTTGCCGTGGAGCAGACGCAGCTCGGTGATGCTGCCGGTGGTATCGGCCTGAAGCACGGGAGCGAACAAAAGGTAGGGATAGCCGTTGGTGGTAACGCTGTCGATCATCTCCCAGCCATAAACCAGCACGGTATCCTGCGTATTCTGGGTGCCGCGGAAATCATACAGGCGCAGCTGACGGGTATTGACCACATTGAGCCGGTCGCCGGAATACACCACGGAATAGGTGATGGGTTCGCCCAGGGACACAGCGGCAATATCCATCTTGCCCACCTGATAGGTGTTCAGCGTGGTTTCGGGAACGGCGCCGTATACGTCAAGGGCCGTCGTCCACAGATATTCGCCGTTGCCGAAGAAGCCGCAGTCCAGAATGAGCAGCTGTGAATAATTGTTGTTCCACACGTCCACATGGGCGCCTTGCAGATCCTTGGCGGTGAGCACGGTATCCATGCCCTTGCCCGATACGATGGCGATATACTTTTCGCCGGCACGGGCAAACTGAATCTCATCGGTCATGCGGTCGTTATAGGTGGACCGGCCGTTGCGGTCAAACAGCTGGATCTGATCGCCCGACCATACCACAACGTGCTTGGGACCGGCATGGAAAGAGGCGCCGCTGCCGACGGAAACGCTCCACAATTCGTTGCCCGAGGCGGAGAGGCAAAACAGCGTCTGATTATCGTAATACA
Organism: Clostridia bacterium; assembly: GCA_017549335.1. GTDB lineage: Bacteria > Bacillota > Clostridia > Christensenellales > Aristaeellaceae > SFMI01. Next base: position 70,629 of record JAFYVB010000030.1, read on the forward strand.
GGATGCGGTCGCCAAAGACCGTTACGTCCTGACTGACAACGCAGCGGAGCTTTTTGCCTGTCATATTGCCCGAACCGCCTGTCAGCAGGCCCAGAACATAGGCGATCAGCACGATCAAAGCGATGATCGCGCCAATCAGTGCCAAACGCTGCCATTTGATGGGCTTGTGATTCTTTTCGTAATTCATGTGTACCTCCCGTGTACACTTTCATTATACCCTTTTGCTTTGCTGCTTGCAAGGGTTACATATTAGCATTTACGCGCCCTCAAAGAGGCTGAGCAGATCCTTATCGGTGAGCTTCGTGGGCATGCTTTCACCGGGCGTGATGAGCAGATCAAACAGCTTGCGCTTGGACTTGCTCATGTTGACCACCTGTTCCTCAATGGAATCGTGCATCAGCAGGCGGATAACTTCCACTTCTTTGGTTTGACCGATACGGTGCGCGCGGTCGACCGCCTGTTCTTCGGCGGCGGGATTCCACCACGGATCGTAGTGAATCACCATGTCTGCGCCTGTCAGGTTCAGCCCCGTACCGCCCGCCTTCAGGGACAGAAGGAAAACGTGCCCCTTGCCTGCGTTGAAATCGGCACACATCTTCACGCGCTCGTCAGCAGGGGTATCGCCGTCCAGATACAGGCATTTGATGCCGTCCTGGGTCAGGCGGGATTCGATGAGCTTGAGCATCCGTGTGAACTGAGAGAAAACCAAAGCACGGCGGCCGGACTGGATGGCGGGCAGCAGCACGTCTGCCAGCATTTCCAGCTTGCCGGAGGCGCCTGCATAATCGGGCAGGCACAGCGCGGGGTGACAGCAGATCTGCCGCAGCTCGGTGATGGCGGAAAGCACGTCGGCACGTCCCTTTGCCATGCCGCGGGTGGAAAGGATCTGCTTGACGTACTCTCTGCGGCGGGCCAGACCGGCCTGATAGACCTTGCGCTGTTCGGGGGACATTTCGGCCATCATGGTCACTTCCAGCTTGTCGGGCAGCTCGGTGAGAACGTCCTTTTTGAGTCTGCGCATCAGGAAGGGACGGATGCGGCGCAAAAGCTCTTCGCTGTTTTCGCCTTCGCCGTATCGGCGCATGAAAGCGCCTGCACGGGGAAGATAACCGGGCAGAATGAAATCGAAAATGCTCCACAGCTCGCCGGCGTGATTCTCCATGGGCGTACCTGTCAGGGCGATACGTGTATCGGCCTTGAGCAGCTTGACGGCATGAGCGCCCACGCTGGAGGCATTTTTGATATGCTGCGCTTCGTCCAGAATGGCAAATCGGAAAGGAATGTCCGAAAGCAGATTCGCGTCGCGGCGGATGAGGGGATAGCTGGTGACCAGAACGTCGGGAGCTTCGGGCCCCGAAAGCAGCTTGATCTGCTCGGCGCGGGAAGCCTGAGAGCCGGACAGCAGCATCACGTCAAGATCGGGGGCAAAGCGTTTGAGCTCGCTGAGCCAGTTATAAGTCAGCGATGTGGGTGCGACGATCACCGACGTTTTCTTTTCCTTTTCGGTCTGTACGTAATACAGCACGGCGGCGATGGTCTGAATGGTTTTGCCAAGCCCCATATCGTCCGCCAGAATACCGCCCATGTGCAGCGAATGCAATGCGCACAGCCACTGGAATCCCCGCTCCTGATAGGGACGCAGGCAAGTGATGGGGGACTTGACCTCGGGCATATCCAGATTGGCAGCCCGGGCAGCTTCCTCATCCAGCTCGACCGGCAGATTTTTATTGCGGATCAGCGCGTCCATATAGGCGGCGCGATACATTCCAAGATCACGGTTGTCGGTCAGCTCGGTGGCTTCGCATACGGCTTCCGCCAGAGGCTGCCAGTCCTGGGTATTGTCAAGGGTGATAAAGCTGCCGTTCTTGAAACGGAAATAGCTTGCGCGGTCTCGCAGTGCACGCATGAGAGGCAAAAGCTCCTCAACGGGCATTCCGTTATCCTCAAGATCAAGCTGCAGTTTGGCGCCTGCGCCGCGCAGCGTACCTGTAAGAAGGGCTTTGCGGGGCGTGAGCTTGCGGAAATCGTTGCTGAAGAATACTTCGGCGTATTCCAGCAGCTTGGAGGCGCCTTCCGTAACGAAACGGTAAACGTCGTCGGAGCCTGTCAGATACACGCGACCGCTGGAAACACGGAAGCCTGAACCGGCAAGGAGCTCGGTGATCTCCTGTTCACGCTGGGCATCGCGCAACAGCAGGGGCGAAATCTTTTCGTCCGGCGGTGCGAAAGGATCGATCACATGCTCGCCGTAGATAAACTCGGTACGGGCGACCACGTCGCGTCCTGCGCGGTCAAGATATACCTTTGCACGGAAAGGATAGCGCACCAGTTGGCTTTCCAGCTCGGGGGAATAACGCATTTCGCCCACGCGCGAGAGCCAAAGCGTCATTTCACTCATGACCTTTTGCGTCTGCTCGGGCTCAAAAATGAAGGCGGCATTGCCGTCGGTGGCCTCAGCTGCGCAGATACGGGCAACAGAACGCTGGGTGCGGGAAACGGAGCAGACGTTCTGATCCACCAAGGCATAGGAGCAATCATTGGTCAGGGGCTTGATTTTTCCCTCAAAGGAGGCGGTGATACACAGCCTGTGCTGTCCCGATTGCGGGCGGGCCCGGTCACTGAGCGTAAAAATCAGAGGAAGAGGTTCGGAAAGCATCCCTTCCTGCAGGATGGATTCGGTCATATCGTCGGTCTGCAGGCGATATTTCATTTGGCGCAGCACGTCCCATACGCGAAGCGCGGTGGGGCCGGGCAGGGGCATCAGGCGGGCGTCTTGTACGCCGATGGACACCTTGGCTGCCGTGAGCGTGGCACAGTGCACGCGAAGAATATCGATCAGATCGCGGGCGGGCTGGGGGAAGAGCATCCATGCCGGGAAAAAGGTGAAGCCTTTGCCGAAAAACAGCGGCGCGGCACGGTCGATGCAATCAATAAATTCGGGAATGGAACGGATGACGTAAAGCCTGTCCTGGCCGATGCGCAGACCGATGCGCATATGAGTGCCGTTCATGCGGATTTCAGGCTCCAGTTTGATCACCGTGCTTTCGGGAAGGGCGCCTTCCATAGCATCCAGAAGAGAACCTGAACGGCGGCGTGCACGCATTTCTTTAAGTGCGCGCATGGCGCCCGAGGACGCGGCTTCCATCAAAGCGGCTACCGTATGGCGGCACAGGGGAGAGCGATCGCATACGCACTCTGCGCGGCCGTCGGCAAAAAGACGCACGGTGCTGTGCGAGGCTGCCACGCTGTAAGTCAGGGCGTCGGCCGAACGGGTGATCTCCCGCACGGCGCCGCGGCGGTACAGTCCGCGGCCGGCGTCAAATTCCTCTTCGCCCATCTTTTCTCTGAGTTTGAGCATATCCATAAAAAACAGAATTCCTCCAATAAATGCGCAAAATACGCATCATTCAATAATACGCCGCAAAACTCTTTTTTCCTGCCGGAAAGAAAGATGGGGGAGATGAAATTTTCATTACTTTTTACGGCTGAAAAATAAATTGCTTCAAAGGAATATATATTGTACGAAATTTGCTTGACTTGATAAACTGTTTTGGGTAAAATGAATCTATACCAAGGCGAAATTGTAAGGGAAAATTGTATATTTTGGAGAGGAGTCCGACTTTTTATGGATTTTACCGGTCGAGTTGTTTTATCTTTTATTGAGGAAGATAATATTCAGCGTGCATATTTTCGTATCCGTCCGCTTTTGACTCAGGAAGGCGCTCTGACGCAGCAGGATATCGATGCCTTGCCGGACGAAGGCTATCTTCGCATCGTTCCCGATAAAAATGAACAGCATACGTTTAAAGACCGTATGCGCGAGCTGGGCTCCCTTTGCGTGCTTGATCTCAAGCACATTCCGCCCGAAGCGATCAAAATCCGCAACAATAAGAATTATGCCCCGCAGCGCGGCGAAAATAACCAGTATATTGTTTATTCCGACGCCGTACAGGCTGTGCCGCAGCAGCTTGTTTACGAGGTGATCACCGCCGAAACGGGCGATAAGGAAAAGCTCAGCCGTTCGATGACGGCGCTTTGCTATGTGCGAAGCGGCGGCAATATCTTTGGCCCTGTCAGCCGTGCAACGGGCCTTGCGCTGGATGACGCTGCCCAGCTGCCTCCCGACAGCGAGGGGATTTATGCCGTTACCATGCCTGACGGCGCCGAAAAGCTGTTTTATTGGGCCAAGCAGGAAGAGGTGGCAAAGCCTGCCCATAAGCCGCAGGAAATCAAAAAAGAAACGCCGGCGACCGCAGCGCTTCAGGAGGATCTGAAACTCAGCGGTATGCCGCTGTATCAGACCACTGCCCGCAGACAGAATACCCAGCGCGCCCATAATCCGCTGATGGACGTTGTGGATCAGCAGATGCGTGCCGGCAAGATCGAAGCGCCCGGCGCTGTGCTGACGGGCGGAGCTGTGGCACGTCAGGTGGAAAATCCCATGGAAGCCTATAAACGTGCGCTGGGTGAACTGTGGCCCGTGCAGGAAATGCAGTGGCAGGCCGTTGAACATCTGCTGAGCATGACGGGGGTTAAGCATATTCTCGATCAGCAGCTGGCCGGACGCGGAACGGACGCTGTGACCCATGCCATGAACAGCCAGATCCAGGATCTGGAGGCCGAGCGGCTTTCCATCCTGATGCAGCTTGAACGCGGTAAAAAGAACCTTGCCGAGCTCCGTGCCGAAGCGCTGCATGATTTGACCACAGAAGAAAATGACAAGCTGGCGAAGATCCGCCGCGACGTTGACGCCGCCCGCGAAGACGTGGAACGCATCAATGCCGCCCGCGCACAGCTTATTGATCAACGTGATGCCCTGGTGGCCGAGATGAAGGCCTGCTGCAATGATGCGGTGCAGCTGTCTCCTGCCATCGGCGGCCGCATTGATCTGCGCACGCTGGTGGAGCGCGTCCGTCAGTGCCTGCGTCACAGCGGCGTGGATTGCACGTGGGATGATGCGGTGCATTTGCTGGTGCTGCTTGCCATGAATGAAAAACAGATCGAAATTGCTGCGCCCACCGCTTGCGATGGCCTTGCTGCTGCCCATGCGCTCTCTTTGGCTCTCGGCGCTGCTTACGAATATGACGATGAAGGCTTTAAGCCTGTGCACCTGCACGCCGGCGGAAACGCTTGCGCGATTGCAGCTTCTCACTTTGCCCATGCCGATAAGGCTGCGTATCAGCGCATTCTGGTGGATAACGGGCTGGATCAGGAGCGTAAAGCGGTGTTTGCAGCAGCGCCCTGGCCGACCGCACATCTTAAAATGCGCAGCGACTGGGCGGAAATTGCCCTGCCGTCCTGCACGCCTGTATCGGCTGACGCCTTGCGCGAATGCGTGATGTGTGGTAAAATGACACCGCCTCAGGCTGCTCTGAAATTGATCGAGGAGCTGTGCGCGGCGCTGGCAAAGGCGGGTTCTCCCGTAGCATTTGCTGTAAAGCGCAGTGTTTATGCGTACCTTTCCGCCGCTTCCGTACACATGGAAGGCGGCGTGGCTACGGCGATGGATTACGCAGTCAGTGCGTATATTCTGCCCTATGCTGTCATCGATCGTGTGAAGGCTGAGGAAATCAAGCCTCTGCTCAGCGGTTTGCCGAGGTCAACTGCATTACTGAACGGATAATTGAAACAAATGAAGGAATTGCATATTACAAGCTTGCAGAATGCGCAAGTAAAAATGTGGCGCGCCCTGAAGGATGCAAAGGGGCGCGCCGCCCATCGTCTGTTCTTGGCGGAGGGCGATCATATGACGGGTGAAGCGCTGAAGGAAGGCTTTGCCCAAACGCTTTTGGTGGAGGAATCCGCTGCGGAGCGCTATTTGGTGCATATTGAAGCGGCAAAGGAAAAGGATATCGATGTTTGCTTCCTCCCGGAGCACGTGATGGCCTCTGTTTGTGACGCCAAAACGCCCCAGGGGGTTATTGCTGTTTGCCGTTTGCCCGAAACCAAGCGCGAATTCGGCGGCGAACTCAAAATTGCCGCCCTTGACAGCGTGCAGGATCCCGGAAACGTGGGCACGATCCTGCGTACGCTGGATGCTGCGGGCTTTGACGCTTTGCTTATAAACACCGGAACGGCGGATCCCTACGCGCCAAAGGCGCTTCGTGCTTCCATGGGCGCGGTGTTCAGAATTCCGGTCTATTGCTGCGATCTGCCGGGCACGCTTTCGGCGATCGTCCAAACCCATGATCTCTATGCCGGCGCATTGAACGGCAAACCCTATTTTGAACGCAAACGCACCAAAGAGGGCGTGTGCGTGATCATCGGCAACGAGGGAAAAGGAATCTCGCAGGCAGTGTACGATGTGCAGGGCATTGAGCGCGTGAAGCTGCCCATGGTTGGCGGGGCGGAATCGCTGAATGCATCGGTGGCTGCTGCCATCATGATATATGACGTCGTCCGCTGCGGCGAATAATTACGGAGGCGAAAAGATGGAACTGCTTTACTGGATCGAAAGTTGGCGTACCCCTTGGCTGGATGCTTTTTTCAGCGTGATCACCGAACTGGGCGGCGAAGTGTTTTTCATGGCCATCGCCATCATTTTTTACTGGTGCGCCGATAAGGGCAAGGGTTATTATGTGCTGACGGTGGGTTTTGTTGGCACATTGATCAATCAGTTTTTGAAGCTGATGTTCCGCATTCCCCGTCCGTGGGTACAGAATCCCGAGTTTACTATTGTGGAAAGCGCCCGCGCCGAGGCTACGGGCTATTCCTTCCCCAGCGGTCATACGCAGAACGCTGCTGCGACCCTTGGCTGTACCGCAATGGTTGCGGGCAAAAAAGCGCTGAAAATTGCCCTTTGGGTAATTTACGCGTTGGTTGCCTTCTCCCGTATGTATCTGGGCGTGCATACGCCTTTGGACGTGGGAGTATCGGTGGTGCTGGGCGTCGGTTTGACGGTGGGGTTGTATCCGCTGTTCAGGAATGCGCAGGAGAATCCCAAGCGTATCTATGCGCTGCTGGGTGGCCTTACGCTGCTGGGGATCATCTATACGCTGTTTGTTGAGCTGTTCCGCTTCCCGGCTGATATTGACGCTGACAACCTTGCACACGGTATTGAGAACGGTTATAAGCTCACGGGCGCCGCGCTGGGTATGCTCATTGGCTTCTGGATGGATCGCAAGTACGTGCATTTTGAAGTGAAAGCGGCGCTTCCCACACAGATTATCAAATGTGCCGTTGGCTTGATTATCACAATCGGCATCCGCGTCCTTCTCAAATCCCCGCTCAATGCTTTGATCGGCTATACTCCTTTTGCAGGCGGCGTAAGATACTTTATCATGGTGCTGTTTGCTGCCGGCGTCTGGCCCATGACCTTTAAATGGTGGAAGAGAGTTTGCAAAGAATAAAACGGCTGAAAAGGCGTACCGAGGACGGTACGCCTTTTTTATTTGCTGCATAGGATGGAGCGGGCTGAAAAGCCTGAATAACCGTGATTGGGTGATAATATGGCAAATTGTGTTAATACAACTCCTTTGTATTCCGATTGCACTTCCGTTTTCGGCTGCGGTGCGGGCAGAAGCGGCTGCGGCTGCGGTTGCAATAACGGCCGTGTGTGCTACGGCCCCACCGGTCCGATGGGCCCTGCAGGTCCTATGGGTCCCACGGGTCCCGTTGGCCCCACCGGTCCGACCGGCCCTCAGGGAGCCACCGGTCCTGCGGGTACGCAGGGTCCCATGGGTCCCACCGGCCCGCAGGGTGCCGAGGGCGCACAGGGTCCCATCGGCCCGCAGGGCGCTACCGGCGCCACGGGTGCGCAAGGTCCTGTGGGTCCCACCGGACCGCGCGGTGTTATGGGTGTACAGGGACCCGTTGGCCCCACCGGCCCGCAGGGCGAAAGCGCAGTGCAGGCCAGTGCTCAGTTTGCAACGGAAAATGCAGCGCTGACGGACGGCGGTGATTATCCCGTCAACATCGAAATTGCCGATAATACGGGGAATATCGACGCCGGAACCGATCTGATTTCTCTCACTGCCGGTCGCTATCTTGTATCGTATCTGATCAATTATCCCACCGGCGCAACGGGGACGTATGCGATCACGCCTGTGCTCGACGGTGTGTCGCTGACGGCTTATCGTGCTGCGACGAATGGGGATACGCCTGCAGCTCTTTCGGGCGCTTTCCTCATTGAGATCGCTGATGCATCCTTCCTCAGCTTCACTGTAGAAAGTGCCGAACAAGAAACGACGGCTGACGTGGTATTCACCGTCGTAAAGCTTCAGTGACCGTAATTTAAGAAAAGGCCTCGCGCCGATTGACGTTAGAACGCGCTCTATAAAGAAAAGGACGGCTTATGCCGTCCTTTTTCTGTTATTGTTTCTGATTTTTTTTGCTTCGCCTTTTTCCAAGTGAGGTTTGAATTTCTTCCTGATCTTGCGATTTTACCGATAGAAAAGGATATCGCTGAGCACATTTTCCAAGCTCCGCTTCAACCTCAATCGCTCTTCTAAAGACATCTTTTACATAGCCCGTTTTGAAATTCACGATTTCGTTGGCGCGGTTTTCGCATATCTGGTGATTGATGGTCGGGCGAACCTCTTTCTTCTTATGCAGAATGGGAGTTTTTCCCTTGTAGTATTTGTACAGGTAATCAATCTCGCATTGGTTTTGCATGTGCACAGGCAGCGCCTTGCTCAAAACATCACGTACATTTTCAGCGGTCACGGAAGTAGCATCCGTGTATATGACCGTCCTACCAAACATCTGCATCCGCTACCGCCTCCTTTCTACTATCATTGTAGCAAGAAGGCAACCCCTCACCTATACCTTTAGGAAGGAACAATATGTATTGTGGGTATTGTTTTTAGGTAAATAAAAAAGCACCCTGGGTAGGGTGCTATATTGAGTAATTGTATTTATTGGTATGATAAGGCATTCCCAAAGTTAATTGTAGTAAATGGTCAGAATGGGAGAATCGAAATAACTATTGTTAAAAAGGGTATCTACTCTGCCTCTCTGCCCCTGCTCTAACGGGAGATATTTGCTTTGATGAAGAAAACCTTGCTTTTTATAAGGTTCTCGTAAACAACGGACTTCCACACGAATGTTATCTTCGCTTAATTTTCTCTTTAATTGATTAAAAAATGTATTCCAATGTGCTGTTTTCTTATATTTGGGATCTCCTGTAATGAGAGGTATAGCGGGGACTTTTTCGTCAAATTGATCCACTTCAATAATGCCATATTTAGAGGCGATAGAGGAATCCCAAGCATACCCATAGTTCTCACTAAACTTTTGAGTCCACGGCATAAACAGTCCTTCCATTCCGCGAAACAACTGAATAGTATATTCAAATTTATAGTCAAACGTTATGCTTCTATTCGGAGAATTCGCTATTAATTCGGCCAGATTCCTACAAATATAATCATATACAAAGTTGACGTGATTTTCAATATGCTTGCTGATTACCTCTTGTAAAAATGAAGAAAAGTTGCGGATGCAAGTTTCTCGATTGTGCTTTTGCATGTCTTGACTTTCTCTAGCCCTATTAATATAGTCGCTAAGTGCCATGTTATCCTCCTTCAAATTGTCATATTGCGAAACGTGATGCATTACTTAATATTATTCTCTATTTTGTATTCTCTTTAGCATGGATTCAAGTTCTGACTCCAACCGAGCGTTATCTTGTGCACGTTGTTTTTTTTCATTTTCCCTTCTTAGCTGAATTTCTTTTTCTCGTTGCTGATCCATATAAATATTTTGGAGCATTTGGGCTGCTGCAACATTGTCAAGCATATGATATGATAGCGATTTAAATGCACGATAGTCTTTTTTCTCACGCCCGTTGTTTTCGCATTTAATATAAGTAAATTTTTCAAAATACGGTACGGAGAAGCGGGCGTCTACGCTAAAAAAACCACCGCGTATGCTACAGGATTTGTGTGTCAGTTTAATCAATTCGGTGGGAGCATTGGTAATAATGTCATTTCCGATGAGAGAAGGCAACTTATAGTCGTATTGTGTACGGTAATAGCCTCGTTCAATACGGGTTATTCTATAACACCAAATTCTATGCAGGATGTTGTTGGGGAGACTGGCGTTTCCCCGTTCATCTTCTAATGTAGAACGGTAAATGAAACCATTAATCTTAAATGAATCTAAACATTGATTTGTCATTGAAATTGCATCGCTAAGCAATTCGCCATAATAACGATCTTGTCCCAACATATTTGCGACTCCTATTCATGTGTTTATAATTCTGTTACGAGTATTACGTAAATCGATCGCGTGATGTTATGAGAATGATATAGCACAAAATCTCTATTTTGTCAATATACGGCAAAAAAGCACAAGGCAAGCCTTCTGCAGCCTGCCCTGCGCTGGAGGGTTAGGGGCTATACCGATCATAGAGCAGAGACAGCTTATCCAGTGCCAGCTTCTTATACCGGCTAAGTGTCATGCGGCAAACGTGATACTTAGGCGTTGTGGGAGTTGCTTTTTGAATAATAAAACAGCCCGTGTTTCCACGGGCTAAGGGATTGGGTACTGATCAGGGGATGCTCAGGGTAACGGTGTTGGTAACGATGCAGTTACCGTTTGCATCGGTGACGATGCAGTACGCCTGTCGGCCGGAATAGGCTTCCGTCAGCCTGCAGGAATAGGTTTTGCCGGTGACGGAGGATTTGCCCCAATTCGCGGAAGCGGGATTTCTGATATACCAGGTATAGGTCAGATCGGCGCCGGTGGCGGTGACGGTGGTATTGACCACTTCGCCAATGTTGGCGGTGGCGTTTGCGGGCTGTTGGGTAATCTTGACTGCCGTGGTGGGCTTGGCCTTGGCGTTGTTGGAATACAGTACGGCGAGGGTTGCATGATCCGCAATGCCGGTCTGCGCAAGACCGTTGGCCTTCTGGAACTGTTTTACGCGTTCGATCGTGGTGGTGTTGTACTTATCGCTCATGGAACCGGCGGTGAAGTAGCCCAGCTCGCGCATACGTTCCTTCATCTTGGTTACGTTCTTGCCGGTGCTGCCCTCCCTGAGGGTTTTGTGGGCAGTGCCGGAGGCGTAGGGGATAGCGATGTTTTTCCAGCCTTTTACATTGTATTGCTTTGTGAAGCCTTCACCGTAAACACTTACGGTACCGTCAGCCATCAGGGCAACGGTAAATTCATCACCGCCGAGGACGGATACGACGTTTTTCCAACCGTTGCCGTAGAAGTTGATCTGCGACTCGTCAGCACGCACAACCACAGTGCCGTTCGCTTTCAGACCAACGGTACACGCGTTGCCGCAGTCGATTGCAGCGATGTTCTCCCAGTGAGTTACCCTCAGACGGTTTCCGCCATATCCGGCGCCAACCAGAGTACCGTCAGACTGCAAACCGACAGCATGGTAATTGCCGGCAGCAATGGCGATGATATTCTTCCATCCGCTTACGTCATACCCGCCGAGGCCATGATCCGCTGCGCAGCAGACCACGGTGCCATCTGCTTTAAGACCGAAAGTGCTGTCTTGTCCGGCAGCGATTGCAACGATGTTTTCCCACCGGAGAACTTCTTTGGCTTCGTGGTACGGGACGCCGCCGATAACGACCGTACCATCGGATTTCAGACCGACAACATGGCTTACGCCGCAGGTGATGGCAACGATATCGTTCCATTTGGCGATGTCTTCGACACCGACAGAATCGTAGCCGACGCCAACCACGGTGCCGTCCGCTTTCAGACCGAAGGTGGCACGGTTGTTAGCGGCGATGGAAACGATATCCGTCCAGCTGCCTACGTTGCACTGGCCGTATTCGTTGGAGCCGGTAGCAAGCACAGTGCCTTTTGTGGTGATGGCAACGAGGTGGTCACCGCCGAAGGCCATGGTTTTTACGGTGTGATAGGCGGGCGTAGCAACGTTTTTGCTGCTATCTGCGCAAGCGGTGGAACTCACAAGACAAACCAGAAACACCAGTGCGAGAATCGACTGAAGGATTTTTGTTTTCATACTTTGTTGCTCCTTTGTTTTTGTGTGAGAATAATAGAATGGGGAAATATAGATACAAATCATAAACGGATAGATTTGTAAAGATTTCCTCCCTTCTTTCGGTTTATTACGAAATCAATTTATCATTTTTGTTTGACAGCCACAATGGATATCGGCTTAATAATACATTATTCGGTGCGAAATGTCGGTTTCGCTGTCCTGCTGCAAAGCACTGCAGAAGCGCTATGGGAGGAAGATGCGCAAACGATTTGATTGCACACAAAAAGCCCGTGCGAACACGGGCTGGGGGTATGCAGATCAGCGGATGCTCAAGGTAACGGTTATGGAAACAACGCAGTTGCCGTCTTTATCGGTGACAATACAGTAGACCTGACGGCCGGAGTTGGCTTCCGTCAGCCTGCAGGAATAGGTTTTGCCGGTGACGGAGGATTTGCCCCAAGTCGCGGCGGAGGGATTGCGCACATACCAGGTGTAAGTCAGCTTTTCGCCGGTGGCGGTGACGGTGCTCTTTACGACTTCGCCCAGCTTGGCAGCGGCGTTTGCCGGCTGCTTGGTGATCTTGACTTTTGTGTTGGGGTTGGCCTTGGCAGCGTTGGAAAACAGAACGGAGAGCGTTTTCGCATCTGCCGTGCCGGTCTGCTGCAAACCGTTGGCTTTCTGGAACATCTTAACCCGTTCGACGGTAATGGAATTGTAGGTATCGCTCAGGGAAGAGCCTATGGTAAAATAGCCGAGCTCCTGCAGGCGTTTTTTCATGGTTGTTACGCTGCTGCCGGTGGAATCCTCTTTGAGCGGTTTTGTGAAAGGCCAGCGGGAGATCCTGAAGCATTCCATGATTTCCATCGTGCCGGAGGAAATCCTAACGTATTGACCGACGATTTTTACAGTCTGTCCAACGGCATAGTTTTCGGCAGGCGGATCTTGGAAATAGCAAATGACTTTTTTGCCGTTGTTTTTATATATACAGTAACCGGTGCCCCAAAGGTACTCCTTGGTGATGGAGGTGATGGTGCCGGTGAGCTCCACATACTGGGAACCATAGCGGGAAAGAGGGCTTGCCTGGCTGACTTCTTTGTAAAAAGCTTCGGCTGTTGCCACGTAGGGCGTGTCCTTGGTGGTGCCTGTGGGGGAGATGAGGCGGGTTCCCTTGCTCTTGCAAAGCTTGCATACGGCGGTTTCTTCGCCGTAGGTGAAAATTCCCGGCTTTTTGGTAACGGAATACGCGCCGTATTCGTGATGGTAGGTAGTATGGAAGTCTTCCGCAAACCCGCAGACGCTGCATTCCTTGCGGCGCAGACCAACCTCTGTGCAGGTAGACTCGGAAAGTGTAGTATATTCAAATTTGTGATTGCTGGCGGCTTCTTTTTCTTTTTTTGTTTTTTTGCAATTGTATCCTGAACATTTATAGGTAACTTCGCTCTCAGTGCAGGATATTTCCACGGTGTCGACACGATACCAGTCATGGGAGTGGATATCCGGCACCAATCCTAAATAATCAAGGCCAAAAACAATGATGACTGCAATGATCAACCACAGCAACAACTTGTCCAACAGTTCTAACAGGCTGACCATCAGCTGGAACAGGCAACCGAACATTGATACCTCCGTATATATGAGCGTGTATGCCAAGTTTTGCAATTATTCGCAATAAAGTTCAATCCTGATATATCATATAATGCATTGGTTGTCAATAAAAAAAGCCCGTGCGAACACGGGCCGGGATGTGAGGGGATCACTGGGCGCTGAGGCGTACCACCTTGGTGGATACGCTGTTGCCGTAGGCGTCGGTGATAACGCAGTATACCTGACGACCGGAGTTTTCTCTCGTCATTCTCCAGGAGTAGGTTTTGCCGGTGACGGAGGATTTGCCGAACTTGGTGGCAGAGGGATTTTTCAGGTACCAGGTGTAAGTGAGGCCGTCGCCTTGCGCTTCAACGGTTGTTTTAACGATGGAGCCTACCTTGGCGGTGGCGTTGGCAGGCTGCTTGGTAATCTTCAGCGGAGTGGCTGTCGGATTACCGGGAGCGATGACGGGGGTCAGGGCGTAATCGTGGATGTATCCCAACTTGTGATCCTCGGTGATGACGTAGCAGTAATTGTATTTTCCGTGACTGCCGCCGTAATACTTGATCACCTTGACCTTTTCACCGTTATCATACTTGCCCAGATTCTTTCCGTCAATGTCACTGGCTTCGGAGTACAAATAGGTGAATCCCTGCGGTTTCGTGCTGTTGATGTAGTATTCCGGCGCGGTGCAGTATTCAAACTTGACCAGACCGTTCACAAACAGCGGCGTGGTGGGGTCATCAACGGGCATCAGGGAATAATCGTGGATATATCCCAGTTTGTTTTTCTGCGTGATGACGTAGCAGTAGTTGTACTTTCCGTGGCTGCCGCCGTAGTATTCGATCACCTTGACCTTCTGGCCGTTGTTGTACTTGCCAAGGTTTTCACCCTTGATGTCGCTGGCCTCGGAGTACAAATAGGCAAATCCCTGGGGTTTGGTACTGCACACATAGTATTCGGGGGCGGTGCAGTAATCATACTCCACAAGACCGTTGAGGAACAGCGGCGTATCGGCGCTGATCACGGGAATCAGGGCGTAATCGTGAATATAGCCCAGCTTATGATCTTTGGTGATCACGTAGCAGTAGTTATATTGCCCGTGGCTGCCGCCGTAGTATTCGATCACCTTGACTTTTTCGCCGTTGTCGTATTTCCCCAGATTTTTGCCGTTGATGTCGCTGGCTTCGGAGTACAGATAGGTGTAGCCCTGAGGCTTGGTGCTGCACACGTAGTATTCGGGAGCGGTGCAGTAATTGTACTTGGCAATACCGTTAACGAACGGGTAATACCCGGAAGAGCCGGCAGCCATTGCCGGAAGTGCGCAGGACAAAAGGAGAAGGATCACCATCGTCAATGTGCACAGCTTTTTCAAACAACTCGTCATTTTCAGCACCTCCAATCATGCGTTTCGCGCATTTAATTTTGTGTTTCGAGTGTTTGCTTGGGACAGTTTAGTAATAGCATGCGGAGGTATAATTTGTCAATGGGATAAAGGGGGGCTTGAGAACCTTTTACAATTCGGAGGAGATTTCGAATGTTCCCCATCTTCGGTAACGCAGGTTTGCCGCCTGCGGACATAAAAAACCACCCGTGAAGGGTGGTTTACAGATGAAGCGGAATACGTCATTTGGCATTCCTACCTGCTGAGCTTCTTTATCTTGTGAACGGTTATGTTATACTGCTGTTATATTTCTTCTTTCGCAGAAGCACAATGCCGGCCATGCTCAGAAGGCTTATTGCAAACCAAAGCATGGGAGAGAACGGGTCGCTTGTTTCGGGCAGAGCCGGAACCTGAGTGCACGCATCGAAAGTGCTCTCTATGATTGCTACGCTTGCAGGCATTGTAAAGCAATAGTCCATATCCCCGATCTTGCTGAATGCAATGTTGTTTTCGTCAGCATCTGTAAGGATTAAGGAAGTCAATTCATAGCCTGCTTCCGGAGCGACTGTAAAATGAACCGTTTTTCCCGCTGCGGCTCTGTCTGTATTTGTGCCGTTCACGCTGATAATGACTGTGCTGCTGGATTCGGGACCGTAGATTTTGTTAACGATATAATAATACAGCTTCCCGTTGAACGTACCGCCGTTGACGATACCCAGTCTTCCGATGGTCACTTCGCTGGTTTCGGTAAATACACCGTCGTTGACGGTGCCGCTTCTTCCGCCCCAAGAAGCTGTGGTTCCAACGAATACCTTGCCGGAGAACTCGCCGCCGTTGATTTCACCATTGCCTCTTACTTGCACATCACTCGCAGCGGTAAATATACCGCCGTAAATGTTGGAGACTTCTCCGATATTCACGATGCCGTGGAACGTGCCGCCGGAGATAGCCGCATGATTATCGCACCGGATGGTACCGTAGAACGTACCGCCGTCAATGTCTTCGTAATTGAATACGTCTCCCATATACGTGCCGCTGATGATGTCGCCCAGGTTTTTTACGTTCTGAAATACCTGCTGTTCATCAGGAAGGCACAAACTTGCATTACGTGATATGCTGATCGAATCATAATCGCCGTCGGGCAGCGCGTACAAGTCGTCATATACATACAGCGTGCCGTCTTTGATTTCATAAAGCGGTTCGGCTGTTACGGCTGCCGTGCTCATCAGTACGCACAGCGCCAGCAGCATTAAAAATTTCTTCATCCCGGGCCTTCTTTCTGTCTTATGTTCTTTTAGCTCTCGTCGACTAAAAGAAGATGCTTTTTAAAACGCGGCTCATACTTATTATATCATGTTTTTAGGTGGGATCAATGTCCAATGGGCAAATATCAACATACACTTTATTCAACAAGCCAAACGGATTCTCCGGTATGCCCGTAGAGAATGTCGGGAGCTGCGTTGTTATATGAATATCCGTTTCGCCATATAAGAGTGTGTTCGGAAAGGTAGTTTTCCGGCACAGAGGAAAAATAGAAACTGAAAATTTCATCAGGCATCAAGCCAACCGATTCAGAGGTAATGATCAGCACGCCGTCTTCGATTTTTCTCTGACCGGGGATGCCGAAACACTGAAGATTCTGAACTTGCATTTGATATTCATATTCGCTGATCCTGCGTATGTTGGTGAATACACCGGTGAAGGAACACTCATACTCGGTGCCGCGGGGATAGCCGATTCCTGCATCACCCATGTCGGAGTCGTGATAATACCCCCAGAAGCGGCCATCCGGCAGGATGGTCATCTGCGAGGACCATGCGCCAACGCCGCTGCTGTAATACAAATCTTTGGGAAGCGGAAACGGAACGCCTGAAAGGGGACGGGCAGCATCGTCAGCGGTACGGTTGCCGATGCGTATATACTGCGACGTGATGTAGCCATAGGTCGATCCGTACTTTACATAGTACCATTTTTGAACAGTTTCGCCTAAAATAACGATGTTTGCGCCCTCGGGCACTCTTTCCAAAATGGGCGCCTCTGTGGTGGGCGCAGAACGAAGATTAACAGATCCGGAGGCTGTTACCGTAGCTTGCTTCAGCTGCGACGGAGGATTGTTATCGGCGCTTGTCAGTAAATCGGACTTTATATACCCTTTTTCGGCGCCGATTACAACATACGTCCATTCGTTATCCGATGAATAATGAGGGAGAAACACGGGCGTTCCGGTAAAGTATAATCCCATGGAGTCGGATGAAGTACTTTTTCCGGCGCGCAAATGAACGCGATCGGAGGTGGAGGCATTGACGTAGGCCACTTTGTTTGTTTCGGCGTTTACACCTGTTATGCATAGCGATGCAAGGAAAAGTATTAGAAAATACCGAAGCTTCATAAGCAATCCTCCTTTTCTATGCCAAAGAAAATAGAAAAAAAGCCTTAATTATCATTAAGGCTTTGGTGGTGCCAATAGGACTCGAACCTATGACCCCATCGATGTGAACGATGTGCTCTACCAACTGAGCCATGGCACCATGTCGCTTGCGACAGGATATATAATACCACGCAAGCGATGAAATGTCAACAGGGAAAAGCAAATTTTCTCAGGTCATGTATTCGCCGTTGTAGGTAACAAGCACGGCGCTGATGACGTTGGGCAGGTTGGTGAGTTCGTGCATGAAGTCGGTATTTTCCTTGTTCAGGCGAAGATCCACGGTGATCTCGGTGGCGCCCTTGGTGACGGACTTGGACTTGATGCGGCACTTGCGCACGTTCTTTTCCACCAGCGACAGCGCGGCCTTTTCGGCTTCGCGGTCAGTGACGGTGAGAACGAGGATATAGGGGATGCCGTTCTGACGGCCACGGGTGAGGAAGAGCACGGCAAGACCCACGGCCAGCGTGGCGATGACCGCTACGCCTGCCATGCCTGCGCCGATGGCGATGCCTGCGCCCACAGCCCAGAACATATACATGATGTCAAGGGGCTCCTTGACGGAGGTGCGGAAACGGATGATGGACAGCGCGCCTACCATGCCCAGAGA
>JAFYVB010000031.1 GCA_017549335.1 Clostridia bacterium
GCATCATCAACGAGCCTACCGCCGCTTCTCTGGCTTACGGCCTGGATAAGGAAGAAGCCCACAAGATTCTGGTGTACGACCTGGGCGGCGGCACCTTCGACGTTTCCATACTGGAGATCGGCGACGGCGTGTTCGAAGTGCTGGCCACCGGCGGCGATACCAAGCTGGGCGGCGACGACTTTGACAACCGCATCATCAACTACGTGGCCGATACCTTCCAGAAGGAAACCGGCATTGACCTGAAGAAGGACCGCATGGCCTTCCAGCGCCTGAAGGAAGCCGCCGAAAAGGCCAAGATCGAGCTGTCCGGCGTAATGAGCGCCAACATCAACCTGCCCTTCATCACCGCCGACGCCACCGGCCCCAAGCATCTGGATATGACGCTGACCCGCGCCAAGTTCAACGAGCTCACCGCCGATCTGGTGGAAAAGACCATCATCCCCATGCAGAATGCTCTGCGTGATGCCGGCCTCACCGCCGCGCAGGTGGATAAGGTGATCCTGGTGGGCGGCTCCACCCGCATCCCCGCCGTTCAGGAAGCTGTCAAGCGCGTGACCGGCAAGGATCCCTTCAAGGGCATCAACCCCGACGAGTGCGTTGCCATCGGCGCTGCCATTCAGGCCGGCGTTCTGGGCGGCGAAGTCAAGGACGTTCTCCTGCTGGACGTAACGCCCCTGTCTCTGGGCCTTGAGACCGAAGGTCACATCTTCACCCGCCTGATCGACCGCAACACCACCATCCCCACCGAAAAGAGCCAGGTGTTCTCCACCGCCGCTGACGGTCAGACCACCGTTGAGATCCACGTTCTGCAGGGCGAACGTCCCATGGCCTATGACAACAAGACCCTGGGCCGCTTCCAGCTCACCGGCATCCCCGCGGCTCCCCGCGGCGTGCCCCAGATCGAAGTCACCTTCCGTATCGACAAGAACGGCATCGTGTCCGTTTCCGCCAAGGATAAGGGTACCGGCAACGAGCAGAACATCACCATCACCTCTTCCACCAACATGAGCGAGGAAGAGATCCAGCAGCGCGTCAAGGAAGCCGAGCAGTTCGCCGAGGCTGACAAGAAGCGCAAGGAAGAAGTGGAGATCCTCAACCATGCCGACTCCATGACCTACGAGCTGGAAAAGCAGCTGCGCGAGAACGGCGATAAGCTGTCTGCCGAGGACAAGGAAACCGTGGAAAAGGAAATCGCCGATTTCAAGGCCGTTCGTGAACGCAACGATGCTCAGGAGATCAAGGCCGCCATGGAACAGATGACCCAGAAGGTCTATGCCATCTTCGGCAAGCTCTACCAGCAGCAGGGCGGCGCTCCCGACATGGGTGCTCAGGGCGGAATGAACGACGACGGCAGCGTGGATGCTGACGGGAGCGTACAGTAATGAAAAATAATATGCACAGGCTTGCCGCATGCCTGCTTGCATTCATCCTTTTCACTTTAGCCGGGGCGCCTGCCCCGGCTAAAGCGGCAGGAGAAGCAACCAAGGCAGGAGAAGCAACCAATAAAGTGGTTTTCCGCTGCCTGGGAGACTTTGTCATTCACGATGCGGTGCTGGAGGCAGCCAAACAGAAAGACGGCAGCTATGATTTCCATTCCATGCTGGCGCCTGTGGCCGATCTGATCGGCGATGCGGACATCACCGTGGCTAACGTGGACGGCGTCATGGGTGCAAACACCGATTATATCGGCTATCCCCGTTTCAGCACGCCTCTTTCGCTGATGGACGCTCTCAAGGACGCCGGCGTGGATATGCTGACCATGGCCAACAACCATGCGCTGGATTATGACTATACCGGTCTGATCGCCCAGATGAATGCCTGCGAAGAGCGGGGTATGGACTTTATCGGCGGCGCAAGAACGCAGAAGGAAGCCGATACGCCCCAGATCCGCGAGATCAACGGCATCCGCATCGGCTTCCTCAATTTCACCACCCAGGCCAACGGCCGTCAGATTGCCAAGGCCAACCGCAATATGCCGGCTTACGTACTCAATATGGCCTACAGGAAAAACAATTTTGAGTCGGATGCAAAAGCACTGCGGGACGCGGGCGCGGAAGTGATCGTCGCTTTCATGCACTGGGGTACGGAATATGCGCGTTCGTATGACGACGAACAGAAGATCATGGTTTCCCGTCTGATCCGTGCCGGAGCCGACGTCATCGTAGGCGGACATCCCCACGTTATCCAGCGCATCTACTGGCGTGAAGGCACCCGCGACCACGACGGCGGCAAGCAGCGCACGCTGTGCTGCTATTCGCTGGGTAATTTCCTGAGCAATCAGCAGCAGCAGTACCGCAACTGCGGCATCATTTTCGAATTCACCCTGGAAAAAGATGCAAAAGGCAAGGTCACCGTTCATTCCCCGGGCTACATTCCTGTTTTTGTGTGGCGCGAGGAAGTGAAAAAGGCATATACCTATCAGGTGGTCGCCACCGAACGAATGATGAAGAATGTGCCCGCAAGCATGTCTAAATCGGTGCGCACCGCGCTCAAGCGTTCCTGGAACGATACCATCGAACACCTGAGCACGTCCTCCGCCGCTGCCAAGTGCATTCACATTCAATAACATTTCACGCCGCAATGCGCTCAAAGTGCATTGCAGCGTTGTCGTAAGAGGAAAAAATGGCAAACAAACGCGATTATTACGAGGTGCTGGGCGTTCAGAAGAATGCCACGGCCGATGAGATCAAAAAGGCGTACCGCAAGCACGCCAAGGAATGCCACCCCGACCTGCATCCCGATGACAAGGAAGCCGAGGCGCGGTTCCGCGAACTGAACGAAGCCAACGAAGTCTTGTCCGATCCCGACAAGCGCGCGCGCTACGATCAGTTCGGTTTTAACGACCCCATGAACGGCGCAGGCGGCTTTGATCAGAGCGGTTTTGGCGGCTTTGGCGGCATGGGCGGCTTTGAGAGCATTTTCGATCAGCTCTTCGGCGGCATGGGCGGCGGCGCATCCCGCCGGGCCAATGCGCCCCAGCAGGGCAACGATCTGCGCTACGATATGCGCATTTCCTTTGAAGAGGCTGCTTTCGGCTGCGAAAAATCCTTTGATTTTTACCGTGCCGAAAATTGCGAGCATTGCCACGGCACGGGCGCCAAGCCCGGTACCCAGCCCCAGACCTGCCCCACCTGTAAAGGTGCAGGTCAGGTGCGCGTACAGGGCGGCTTTATGATGACGGTGCGTACCTGCTCCACCTGCGGCGGCTCGGGTAAGATCATCAAGGAAAAGTGCCCCCAGTGCTCGGGTTCCGGCCGCAGCAAGCGCAAGCGCACCTGCACCTTCAAGGTGCCCGCCGGCATTGACAACGGTCAGACCATCGTGATGAACGGTCAGGGCGAGCCCGGGCTCAACGGCGGGCCCAACGGCGATCTGTATATTGTCATCGGCGTGCGCCCCCACAAGCTGTTCAAGCGCGACGGCGCCAACCTGCATCTGGATCTGCCCATCAGCTTCACCACCGCTGCCCTGGGCGGGGAGATTGAAATCCCCACCCTCAAGGAAAAGGTGAAGTATCAGATCCCCGAAGGCACCCAGAACGATACCGAATTCCGTCTTCGCGGCAAGGGAATGCCCCAGATGAGAAGCAGCTATGTGGGCGATCTGATCGTGCACGTGCGCGTGGAAGTGCCCACCCGCATGAACGAAAAGCAAAAAGAACTGCTGCGCCAGTTTGAAGTGGAATCCACCGGCAAGGAATACAAGGAGCGCAAGAGCTTCTTTGATAAGATGAAGGATCTGTTTGACTGATGCATTACGCCGATATCAATGCCCGCACCATCGACAGCTGGGTCAGAGACGGCTGGGAATGGGGAAAGCCCATCTCCCATGAAGTGTATCAAAAAGCGCTTCAGGGGCAGTGGAGCATGCTGCTCACGCCCGTCAAGCCTGTGCCGCTATCATGGTTCGGCGGCGTAAAGGGCAAAAAAGTCCTCGGCCTTGCAGCGGGCGGCGGTCAGCAAATGCCCATCTTTGCGGCGCTGGGCGCGGAGTGTACCGTGCTGGATTACAGCGGGGAACAGCTTAAAAGTGAAAAAATGGTGGCTGAGCGCGAAGGATATGATATTCGGATTGTACGCGCTGACATGACGCAGCCCCTGCCCTTTGAGGACGAGAGCTTTGATCTTATTTTCCATCCCGTATCCAACTGCTACGTCAGGGACGTGCAGCATATCTGGAACGAGTGCGCCCGCATCCTCAAAAAAGGCGGAAGGCTGCTTTCGGGGCTGGACAACGGGCTGAATTATGCCTTTGACGATGATCAGACAAGGCTTGTGCGGCCGCTGCCCTTTGATCCCATGAGCGATGAAGAATTGCTGCAACAGTCCCTTGAAAACGGCGACGGCGTGCAGTTCAGCCATACCATTGAGGAACAGCTGGGAGGCCAGATGAAAGCCGGCCTTGTTCTCAAGGATATTTACAGCGATATCGACCCGGGCCGCGGGCTTGGAAAGTACAATGTGCCCACCTACTGGGCGACTTTAAGCGTGAAGGAGAATCTCCATGGACTGGATTGAAATTACCATTGCCACCAACACCGAGGGCGCGGATATCGTATCCGAGGCGCTGATGCGTCAGGGCGCGGTGGGCACGCAGATCATCGACCGCGCGGACGTTCCCGATCCCGATAAGCCCAACGGCTATTGGGAACTGATCGACCGAAAAATGCTGGATGAAATGCCCGAAGAGGTGCAGGTGAAGGCGTGGTTCGCCTCCGTGGAGGAACTGCGCGGGCTGCAGAATTGCTTAAACGCTCTGCCCGAACTGACGGGCATGGATCTGGGCACCCTCAAGGCTACCCAGGAGGGCGTCCACGAGCAGGATTGGGCGGAGTGCTGGAAGCAGTATTACAAGCCCTTCCGCGCCGGCGAGCGTCTGGTGATCAAGCCCAGCTGGGAGCTGTGGGATGAAAAGCCCGGCGATCTGGTGATCGAGCTGGATCCCGGCATGGCCTTTGGTACGGGCACCCATGAGACCACCGCCATGTGCGTGGAGCTGATCGAAAAGCATTACCACGGCGGCAAGGTGCTGGACGTGGGCACGGGCAGCGGCATTCTGGCCATTGCTGCCGCCAAGCTGGGCGCGCAGGAAGTGCTGGGCGTGGATATCGATCCCATGGCGGTGCAGGTTGCCATCGAAAACGTGGAAAAGAACGGCCTTTCCGACAAGATCGTCATCGTGGAAGGCGATCTGGTGAAGGGCCTTCAGGACGTGGACTGCGAGTTTGCCGTGGCCAATATTCTGGCGGATGTGATCGCCCTGCTGGCGGCGCCGCTGCGTGCACATCTCAAGGAAAACGCCACTTTCGTATGCTCCGGCATTCTGGCCGAGCGCGAGGAAGAAGTGAAAAATCTGCTTACGGTCAACGGCTACCGCCTGTTTGACCGCATCCAGAAGGGTGATTGGGTGGCGCTGGCTGCCCGCGTAAACTGATATGCATCGCTTTTTTGCAGATGAAAACAGCATCGTCAATGGCAGAGCCATGCTGGAAAGCGAGGACGCCCAGCATGCTTCCCGCGTCCTCAGGCTGCAGCCGGGGGAGAACGTGACCCTCTTTTGCGAGGGTGAAGCCTATGCCGCGGTGATCGACAGCTTTGAAAACGGCGTTTCCGTGCGTGTGGGCGAGAAGCTGAAAAGCCCCGAAGCCACCGTGCGCGTGACGCTGTATCAGGGCGTGCCCAAGGGCGATAAAATGGACTACATCGTGCAGAAATGCACCGAGGGCGGCATCCATCGCATTGTGCCGGTGAATATGCCCCGCTGCGTTGCCAAGCTGGAGGGCAAGGATGATAAAAAGCGCGTGCGCTGGCAGCGGATTGCCCGCGAGGCCGCCAAGCAGGCCTTCCGCCCCGTGACGCCCGAGATCGCCCCTGCCGTGAGCATGAAACAGCTTCCCGCGCTGCTGAAGGAACATCAGTTGGTGCTGGCGCCGTGGGAGGATGAACATTCGCTCTCGCTGCGCAGCCTGCTCAAGGAAGAAATCACCGACGTTGCCGTGATCATCGGCCCCGAGGGCGGCATGAGCGAAGAGGATATGGCGTATTTCCGCGAAAGCGGCGCCCGGTCCGTTACGCTGGGTCCCCGCATTTTCCGCACGGAAACGGCGGGTCTGGCGGCACTGATCGCCATCATGACGCTGACGGGGAATCTGGAATAAGTGGGCAGTGCCCGCCTCCTGCGCCGCCTGTGTCGTATGGTATACAAGGCCGTCCCACGCGGAAAACGGCGATATCTGAAAACAAAACGGAGAAAACAACCTTGAAAACCGTTGCTTTCCACACCCTCGGGTGCAAGGTGAATCAGTATGATTCCGAAGCCATGCTGGAACTGTTTGAGAAAGCAGGCTACGCGCCCGGAAAATTCAATGAAAAATGCGACGTTTACGTCGTCAATACCTGCACGGTCACCGGCACGGGCGATAAAAAAAGCCTGCAGGCCGTGCGCCGCGCCCAGCGGCTCAATCCTGAGGCGGCGGTGATCGTCTGCGGGTGTCTTGCCCAGCGTGACGGCGAAAAGCTGCTGAGGGAAACGGGGGCTCAGGTGGTCATCGGCAATGCCCGCCGCAACGAGGTGGTAGCGCTGCTGGAAAAAGCGCTGGCGGAAAATACCGCCATCTGTGCCGTCACCGACGTGACCCGCGCCGCCTACGAGCCGCTGTTCATTACCCGCCATGAGGGGAAAACCCGCGCCGTGCTGAAGATTCAGGAGGGCTGCGACCGCTTCTGCGCCTACTGCATTATTCCTTACGTGCGCGGCGGCATCCGCTCCCGCGCTGTGGAAGACGTGGTCAAGGAAGCAGCCTGCCTTGCGGAAAGCGGATACCGGGAGGTGGTGCTCACCGGCATCCACCTGACCAGCTACGGCCGCGATTTCAAGGACGGCACCACGCTGCTCACCGTCATCAAAGCGCTGCATGACATCGACGGCGTGGAGCGTATCCGTCTGGGCAGTCTGGAGCCTGTGATCGCCAATGAGGAATTTGCCTGCGCCCTGAGCAAGCTGCCCAAGGTTTGCCCCCAGTTCCATCTGGCGCTGCAATCGGGCTGCGATACGGTGCTGAAGCGGATGCGCCGCCGCTACGATACCGCTGCTTACCGGGAAAGCGTGCTGGCGCTGCGGAAATATTTCCCCGACTGCGCCCTGACCACCGACGTTTTGTGCGGTTTCCCCGGCGAAACGGCGGAGGAGCACGGGCAAACGCTGGCGTTCTGCCGGGAAATGGGCTTTGCAAGGATGCACGTATTCCCCTACAGCGAGCGCGAAGGCACGCTGGCGGCGACCATGCCCGATCCCGTACCGCGGCACGTCCGCGAGGATCGCGCAAGGGAGCTGATCCGGCTGGGGGACGGCATGGCGGAAAGCTACCGCCGCAGCCAGCTGGGTTCCGTGCGTTCCGTGCTGTTCGAAACGGAGAAAAACGGCAAAAGCTTTGGCTACACCATGGAGTATATGCACTGCGAGGCGCCCGGCGATCTGATCGGAAAAACGCTGAACGTGCATCTGACCGGGCTCACCGAAGAAGGTTTTTCGGGGGAAATTTGCTGAACGGTGCAAGAAAATCCCCCTGCTATCCGTTATATGAATGAAAGGATGAAACACATGGAAAACTGTCTGTTCTGCAAGATCATCCGCGGCGAGATCCCCTCGACCAAGGTATACGAGGATGAAAACACCTACGCCTTCCGCGATATCGCTCCCCAGACGCCCCAGCATATCGTGGTGGTTCCCAAACATCACGTTACCGGCATGAACGGGATCGACGGACTGACCGATGCGCAGCTGGCCGCCTGCCTGCGCGCCTGCCGCGAGGCTGCGAAGATCGCGGGTATTGACGAAAGCGGCTATCGCGTGGTCACCAACTGCGGTGACGATGCCTGCCAGAGCGTTCAGCATCTGCACTTCCATGTGTTGGGCGGCACAAAAATGAAAGAAAGCATGGCCTGATACATAGCATCGCGTTTGGTATATAAAAACACAAAATAATGTGTTGACGTATTGACACATACGCGGTATAATATGTACACGGTCGCCATCCGCCGTGTGAACGGCGACAGCCAAGGCGAGATCGGCGAAGGGAGGGAAAACAAGTGTCTGAAGTACGCGTCAAGGAAAACGAGTCTCTGGAAAGCGCCCTCAAGCGTTTCAAGCGTCAGTGCGCGCGCGCCGGCGTTATGGCCGAGGTTCGTAAGCGTGAGCATTATGAAAAGCCCAGCGTAAAGCGCAAGAAGAAGGCGGAAGCCGCACGTAAGCGCCGCTATTAATTCGGGCAAAGGAAAAGCCGTTGGTTTATACCAACGGCTTTTTCTTTTCTTTATTTTTTCTTGAACAGGTATTCATCCACCTTGCCGCGGATCTCCTCGCTGATTTCCCGCTTGATGGGGAAGACCGCCGCACCGTCCACTCTCTTTGCCAGATGCAGCGCCTGACGGAGGGTAATATCCAGCGATTTTTCATCCAGATAATTGCTCTTCAGATGATCCCGGCGATCATGGATATAGCCTGCGCCCATGGTGCCAAAGCGGCACAGGTTCACAGCAGGCACGCCGTGATCGGCAAAGGGCACGCAGTCGCTGGAGTAGATATCCATCTTCACGTCGCAGGCAACGCCGATCTCCCGCATCAGCGCGTCGATGTAGCCTACGGCGCCTTCAGTGGCCAGCACGGGAGCGATGTTCTTGCCCAGCGTGGCGGCGGCTACGTCCACGTTGATCATCAGCACGTGCTTGTCCAGCTCCTCTTCATGGGCCTTCACCCAGGCCTTGCTGCCCAGCAAGCCCTGCTCTTCGGAGCCGTACCAGTTGAATTTCAGGGTGCGGGCAGGCTTGTGGGCGGCAAAGTAGCGCAGAAGCTCCATGATGATCACCGAGCCGGACATGTTATCATACACGCCGGTGGAGAAGTATACGCTGTCATAGTGGGCGCCGAAGGAGATCACTTCATCGGGATATTTTTCGCCGGGGATCACAGCGCACACATTCCGGCTCACGCCGTCGAAGCATTCGCTTTCCACTTCAATGTGCATATGGGTAGCGCCGCGGCGAACGATCTCAGCCGCATCGGCGGCACGCATATTCAGAGCAGTGGTAAAGCCGTGACGCTCGGTCAGCGTTTCACGCAGCTTGCGGATATCCAGGTCCGTTTCGCTTTTGCGGTCAATGGTGGTGCCCGAGAAGGTGAGAATGCCCTTTACGCCCGCCTTCTGCAGCTTTTCGTAATCCTTCATGCCCAGACGGCCGTTGATCATGACGATTTTGTCCTTCACGTCCACAAGATTGACGGGCAGTACGTTTTCCACATACTTGAATTCAGCGTCCAGACCTCCTTCGGGGGTGGACAGCGAACGCTCGTAGCCCGCGACCTCGTATTCTTTTACATAGGGCGCGGTGACCACCAGCTTGGCGCGCTTGACGCGGCCGCAGGGCACGGTGAATTCTTCGATGGCAGCGGTGACGCCGCAGGCTTTGGCTTCGCTGAGCAGACGCTCGGCAGCTTTTTTCTCTTCGGGGGAACAGGATACGCGCTCAAAGCCCAGTTCCTTGAGCAGGTTATAGGCACGTCTTGCAGATACTTCCATGGGGTTATTCTCCTTCCGTTTGCTTTGAATGATCGGATCGATATTTTTCGCGCGCCGCCGCGATGAGTTCGTATTCCATGGGGATGCCGCCGGGGGAGGCTGTGCGCCGCGCTGCGCGCTCAAACTGCGCATGGATCTTTTCCGCCGCGGCTTCGTCGCCGTCATGCAGCAGCGCACGGACGAATCTTGCCCGCTGCACGGAAGCGTCGTAGGCCATGCTCTTGCGGTACTTTTTCAGCAGCTCGCTTTCTGCCGGGATGGGTTCGTTCTGCAGGAGACGGAGGGTTTCCAAATCGTTTTGCACAGCGCCCATCAGAATACGGTTCATCTTTCGGCAAAAGAGCAGCCTTTTTCCGTAGGCCAGAGCGGCGGCATACTCGCCCCGATCCATCAGATACATCATGTGTATTGCGCCGTGCATATGCATGTGTTCGCCCACAAAAAACCATTCCTCGGGCAGATCCCGCATCCGCTGCCCGGCGGATACGGCGGCGTTGATTTGCAGCTGCCGGTAAATCACCCTGCGCAGAGCGGGGTCTTTTTCCATCATGCGGATGTGCATGCCGTCGTTGTCAATGCCGCCCACTCGCAGGGGAAGGCCGTTGAGAAGGCCGAAATACAGGCCGGCGATCAGCATACAGAAAGCATAAACACGCAGGATGCCGCTTTGTGAAAACAAAAGGGGAATGTGCAAAAGCGCTGTGATCAGATTAGCCGCGCTGCCCGATGCGTGATACAGGCGGAAGGGCGCATCCTCGGGTGCGCATTCAGGCGGCGACATCAGGCATTGACCGCCCGTGCCGGATATGGGCATCCAGCGCAGCCGCAGCTTGCCTTCCAGCCGCAGCAGCACCGCGCCGCCGATGCGGAAGGATTCGTATTGGTATCCGCTGAGAAGTCCGCCGATGAGATGCCCGCCTTCGTGGAGGATCAGCTGTGCAAAGAGGGAGAAATAAAACAATACGACGGTCCAGAGAGGGGATGCCTCTCCGCCCAGCAGGATGCAGACGACACCAAGACCGATGCCCGCCAGCAGCGCCAGCACCATTACAAGAGCGGCTTTCAGCTGCTGTTTTCGATTTTTCTTTTTCACTTCTGTGCTCCCAGAATTTCCTTGGCTTTTTCAAGCACGCTTTCATCCGCTGCGCTGCCTTGCGCCATATCGGGCTTGCCGCCGCCGCGGGCGCCGCTTTCCCGCAGCAGCAGGGACATATCGTCATTCCGGTCTGCGCTGCGCAAAAAGATCACCGCGCAGCCGTTCTTATCGGGGCAGGTGAGCAGCGCAAGGGCGTTGCCGCCCTTTACAAGGAAGGACGCTGCGTGCAGCAGGGCTGCGCGATCCAGAAAGGAAAGGTGACGGGCATACAGCGTGCCGCCGTCCGGGAGAGAAACGCCGCTTGCTTGAGCGATTTCAACGGCGGCCTCCGTCAGGCTTTGCTGCAGGCGCTGCCGCACGTCCTTGGCGGCTTCCTTTTCCCGCAGATAGGCTTCGTGGGCGTTTACAACATCGCCCGAAACCTCCTTTGCGATCTTCTGTGCCGTGAGGGCGCAGCTTTGCAGGTATTTGACCGCCCGCATGCCTGCCACAAAAGTAAGGCGCATTTTTCCGCGGGCGGGGGCGCAGGAGATGACCTTCACCACGCCCAGTTGTCCGGCGGTAGCGGGATGGGTGCCGCCGCAGGCCACGTATTCGTAATCGCCGAAGGCGACGATGCGGATATGCTCGGTGACCGTGGGCTTTTTGCGCAGGGGCAGGTGGCTGAGCTCCTCCTCATCGGGGAACCAGCAGCGCACGGGATCATCCCGCTGGATGCGCTCGTTCACCAGCGTTTCCAGACGCAGGATCTCTTCCTCCGTCAGGTGGGTGCGCCCGCCCGGCAGCGTCATATCGATGGAGGAAACCTCCTCGCCCAGATGCAGCCCGATGGTTTCGCCGCCGAACAGTTCCCAGCAGGCGCCTGCCAGCACATGATCGCCGCCATGCTGCTGCATGTGATCGAACCGGCGGGGCCAGTCGATCTCCCCGTGCACGCTGTCGCCCACGGAAAGGCTGCCGTCCAGCCTGTGCCAGACCACGTTATCTTCCACGTTTACGTCGGTCACGCGGACGCCGCCCAGCGTGCCCGTATCATAGGGCTGACCGCCGGAGGTGGGGTAAAAAGCACTCTGATCAAGGGCGACCTCGCATCTGCCATCCAGTTCCCGCAGGGCGATCACCTTTGCGTCAAAGGCGGTGAGATAGGCGTTGTCATAATATAAACGGTTGGTATTCTGCATGAAAAAAAGCACCCTTCGTAGGATGCTTTTTATTGTATCATTTTTCGTTTCCGCGGTCAATCCGCCGCTTTTCCTTCGGGCTTTTTGCGCAGCTTGCTGCCCAGAGTACGCAGCCATACCTTCAGCGGGATCTTGGCTTCGGGGCTCAGGCGACCGGCGTCGGCATCCAGCACCACGCGGCAGATATTGGCCACGATGGGGCCTGCGATCAGACCCAGCACGCCGATCAGCTTGAAGCCGGCGAACATACTCATCATGGTGACCAGCGGATACAGCCCCAGCTGCTTGCCCACCACGCGGGGTTCGATGGTCTGGCGTACGACAACGCAGGTCAGGAAGATGATAAACAGCCCCAGCGCCGAGGTGTAATTGGCAAACAGAATATCCAGAACGGCCCAGGAATTGAGGAACAGGCCTGCGCCGATCACGGGCAGCGCATCCGCAATGCCGATGAGCACGCCCATCAGCAGGGCATAGGGCTTGCCGATGATGATCAGCCCCGAGATGATAATGAGCATCAGCACGAAGGAGATGAACAGCTGGGCGCGGATCTGACCGAAGATGGCGGAGAAAACGCCGTCCTTGATCAGGCCGAATTTCTTGACCACGTGCCCCGGGAAGGTGCGGCGGAAATAGCCGGCGATGCGTTCGCGGTCATAGCTCATATAGAAGGTGCCCATGATCGTCAGCACGATGGCGAGGATCACGTAGGGCAGCGAGGTGGCGGTGGTAATGGTGCCCACGGCGATCTTGCCCGTCAGGTTCTTGGCAATGGAGAGAACATCTTCATACAGCCCCTGCAGGAAGGAAGAGACCATTTCCATGAAGTTATCGGGCAAAAGATGGCTGTATTCTTCGTACAGCTCGGTGATCCATGCCGTCAGGGTGTCATACGCCGTTTTTGCAGTGGCAGGCAAACTGGCGACGAAGCTCACTGCTTCGTTGATGATGCGGTCGGCAAAGACGAACACAAGGCTGATGATCAGCCCGAAAAGCACCAGCATGCATAATAGCGTGGCCAGCGAGCGGGCGGCCTTGACCTTGCGGAAAAGCTTGCGCAGCACACGGGCAACCGGCTCCATCAGCGACGAGAAGATAAACGCAAGCACAAAGGGCCAGCAGTAAGGGAAGACCTTTGCTGCCAAAAAGCAGGTTAAAACGGTTACAATGATCAGCGCAAACCGGCGGGGGATATCGTTGTAAGATTTATTCCATGCGGATACTTTCTCTAAAAATGTATTCATTCTTTTCTCCTGAAAAAGAAGTAGGGATTAACAACTGCTTCCATTTTAACAGAAAGCAACGAAAAACGCAATAAAACGCATGGAATTCATGATGGAAAGATTGTAAACAAACGAAAAACAGCGAATTATTTGACAGATTGAACAAAGACGGATATACTGAAAAGAACTCTTAGCCTGTAAGGAGGCCACCTCATGAGCCGCGTTGTTGTTCCCAAGGATTATGCGCCCGCACTGTCGCTGTACGATACGCAGGAAGCCATTTCGCTGATTAAAAAAACCTTTGAAAAGCTTTTGTGCAGCGCGCTGAATTTGAAGCGCGTGTCCGCGCCTTTGTTTGTGGAGGGCGCAAGCGGTCTGAACGACGATCTTTCGGGCGTGGAGCGCCCCGTTGATTTCACCGTGCGTGAAACGGGCACCAAGGCGCAGGTGGTGCATTCCCTGGCCAAGTGGAAGCGTCAGGCGCTGCACCAGTATGATTTCCCCGTGGGCGAGGGGTTGTATACCGATATGAACGCCATCCGCCGCGATGAGGAACTGGACAACCTGCATTCCATTTATGTGGACCAGTGGGACTGGGAAAAGGTCATCACCGAGGAAGAGCGTACGCTGGATACCCTCAAGGACGCTATGCAGCGCATCGTCACTGCGGTGTGCGGCACGCTGGACTTTATCAAGTGGAAGTATCCCCACCTGCCGGTGACGCTCTCCCGCGATATCGTTTTCGTCACCACCCAGGAGCTGGAGGATCTCTATCCCGACAAAACGGCCAAGGAAAGGGAAAATCTCTTCCTGAAAGAGCACAAGACCGTGGGTATTCTGCAGATCGGCGGCGCACTGCGCTCCGGCAAGCCTCACGACGGACGCGCGCCCGACTACGACGATTGGCAGATGAACGGCGATATCATGTTCTACAATGAGGTGCTGGATTGCGCCTTTGAGCTGAGCAGCATGGGCATTCGCGTATCCCCCGAATCGCTGAAATATCAGCTGGAGGTCTCCGGCAAGCAGGAGCGCGCCAAGCTGCCCTTCCATCAGAAACTTCTGAACGGCGAGCTGCCCTTCACCATGGGCGGCGGCGTCGGTCAGAGCCGTATGTGTATGCTGCTGCTGGGCAAGGCGCACATCGGCGAGGTGCAGTCCTCTTTCTGGGATGAGGAAACCCACAGAATTTGCAAGGAAAATAATATTGTGCTGCTGTAAGCGGGGGAGAGGACGATAGGGAGGCGGCTTTGGAGGCCAAAGCCCCTCCCTATAACCCACCCGAAAGCCAATCTTTTATGTCTGCGTAAATGTTACAGCAGGAAAAACGAAAAAGAGAGCGACTATCACGGTTGCGAGCAAGCTCGCCCCGATGATATTCACTCTCTTTTTCTTGTCCGTTTCACGGACACGATCACGCAAGCGTGATCGGCCTGCCATGTGGGTATGTGGTATCGCCCACACCCAAGTCTGTCCACGTGGGACGGCCTGTGCCCGTACACAACTTGATCGGCATAGGGGCCGGGCACTGCCCGGTGCGAAGCAAACGAAAAAGGGAAAGAAGCCGAGGGGCGAGCTTGCTCGCACATTCGGGTTCAATCCCTTTTTCTTATACTGCCGCGTCATTCACGCAGCCAATTAGCATTTCAAACGCAGGTTCTTTGTTTCTTTCTTGACTCAAGAAAGAAACGTTCCCTTGTTCTCCTCCTCGTCCCTTACAGCATCATGCCCGCGCAGCCGCAGAAAATCAGCAGCGACATGGCGTCCACAATGGTGGTAATAAACGGGCTGGCCATGACGGCGGGGTCAAAGCCCAGTTTCTTGGCCAGCAGGGGCATGGTGCAGCCCACGAACTTGGCCAGACACACCGTGGCAAACAGCGTGATGCAAATGGTGGCAGCCACCATGGGCGCGATGCGGTCAAAGAGCAGAAGCTTTGCAAACTCAGCCACAGCCAGCGCCAGACCGCAAAGCACGGCCACGCGGATCTCTTTCCACCAGATGCGGAACATATCGGAGAATTGCACTTCTTCCAGCGACAGAGAACGGATCACGGTAACGGAGGACTGGCTGCCGCTGTTACCGCCGGTACCCATCAGCATGGGGATGGCCGCCGTCAGCGCGATGGACGCCGCCAGCACGCCCTCAAAGTGGGTGATGATCAGCCCGGTGAAGGTGGAGGAAAGCATCAGCAGCATCAGCCACGGAATGCGGCTTTTGAAAATTTCAAGGGTGGTGGTTTTCAGATAGGGCTTGTCGCTGGGGGTGATAGCCGCCATCTTGCTGACGTCCTCGGTGGTTTCTTCTTCCATAACGTCGATGGCGTCGTCAACGGTGACGATACCCACCAGCCGGTTTTCCTTATCCACCACGGGGATCACGTAGAAATCGTACAGCGAGAACATGTGCGCCACGGTTTCCTGGTCTTCCAGCGTGGTCACGGAAATGACGTTGCGGTCCATGAGTGTTTCCATGGTGTCCTCGTCATGGGCCATGACGATCTGCCGCAGCGTGACAACGCCGATCAGATGACGGCGCTCATCGATGACGTAGCAGGTGTTGACGGTCTCCTTGTCCATGCCCGTGCGGCGGATGGAGGCAAGGGCATCGGCTGCCGTCATGCCGGGACGCAGCGCCACCAGCTCGGTGGTCATGATGGAGCCTGCGGAATCCTCGGGATACTGCAAAAGCTCGTTGATGCTGCGGCGAAGCTCGGGATCGGCCTGCGCCAGGATGCGCTTGACCACGTTGGCGGGCATTTCCTCCACCAGGTCAACGGCGTCGTCCACGTACAATTCATCCAGTACGCTGCGCAGCTCGGTATCGGAGAAGGAGCGGATCAGCTTTTCCTGCTGCTCGGTCTCCATTTCCACAAAGGTCTCGGCAGCCAGCTCCTTGGGCAAAAGCCGGAACAAGGGCGCCAGCGCCGTTTCGGGCAGCAAAAGAAGCACCGAAACAGCCTGCGGCGGCTGCAGCGTGCTCAGTACATCCCGAAGCGTATTATACTTTTTTTCCTCCCACAGCCGTACGATGGCGGTGCCGAAGGCGGTGTCGATCTGAGACATGGTCTTTCCTCCTTGTATGATCTGGGAAAGACACAGTCAGGGAAGGCTGCTGCTTATATATCGGCGTTCGCGACGGGCAGACAGCATACGGTGGCTGTGTCGGATGGTAAGGGAATACTGCCGGCTTCCATAGCGAACCTCCTTTTTTACAAACGGGCGGATACAGTATACCGCTTTATTGGTATTATTATAAAAAACTGCGGTTATAAAGTCAATGAAAAAAGTTGAGAACAGAAAATGTATTTCAGGATAAAAATGACGTTATATAAAAAAGTATATAATACATTTACAAAAAATGCTGTTTTCTGGTAAAAAACATGAAATTTAGCAAATTATCCTTGACGGCATAGATGAATTAGCATATAATTACAATGACTTTATTTTTAATGCACAATTGTGCATGGAGGAAACATGGGACTTGAAGTAATTCGCACTGTTATGCAGAAACAGGGTGTAACCAGCGATATGCTCTCTCAGATGAGCGGCGTTCCCAAGAGTACCATTGATAAGATTGCGTCCGGCGCCACGGACAATCCCCGTTATAAGTCCCTGCAGAAACTGGTGGAAGCACTGGGTATCGGCATGGATGATTTTATCCGTCTGGTGGATGACAATCCCGGCACCGGCGAAGATGAAAAGCTTTTGACTGTTTTCCATTCCATGAACGAGGAAGGCCGTGAGCGCGCCATTCAGCTGGTAGGCGACATGGCGGACAGCGGTCATTATCCCATCCGTCTGAACAAGCCGGAAAAGTAATTTTTGTGTGTAAAAAAGGAGCTTGCAGCATGGCTGCAAGCTCTGTTTTTTTATGATCGGGGATCAGTATTTCTCCCGCAGCAGCTTCCCACAGCCGGCGATGTACTGATACAGCGGCTCGCGCATTTCCTCGGGAACGCCGGAGACGGCTACTTCAAAGTTGAGCTCACCCTCAAAGTGCACGTCCCGCAATCCGCGCATGACTTCATGCCAGTCGATATTTCCCTGGAAAGGCGGCAGATGCAGATCCGCTTTGGCATTGTTATCATGCAGGTGCAGCACCTTCAGCCTGTCACCGCAGGTCATGATGCCGGTATACTGGTCGTGACCGCCGAAATTGGCGTGGCCCACGTCCCAGCAGATGCCGCAATCCAGCGCATCTGCGATCTTGCGGGTATCCTCGGCGGTGACGGTATACATGTTTTCCACACACAGCGTAACGCCAAGGGCTTTGCCCATTTCAACAAAGGGACGCAGCGCATCCACCGTTTCCCGGATCAGAATATTCTTGGCTTCATCGCGGTGGGGATGGATGACGGCGTATTTTACGCCGATATGCGCCGAGGCCTTGATGGCGCGGCGGGTCATTTCATCGCAGAAGGCAAGATGCTCCTTGTCCTCCATCAGATAATTATAGAAAGGCAGATGGGAAACGGTCATGGCAAGGCCGTTCGCATCGCAGGCGGCCTTGACCTGAGATACCTGCTCAAGATAATTTTCGCCGTCCAGAATACACTCATGCTTGCGGCCTTCATAAATGGTGGCGCAGAAATTGATATCCATGGCCTCAAAGCCCGCCTTTTTGAACACGGCAGGGGCCTCCTGCATGGGGAAACGGTCCTTATCGGGACGGGCGGAGTGCAATCCGCTGTTGGTGGAGATCAGCCACATATTCGTTTTCTTCCTTTCGTTGGGAATAAATGTATTATACCACGGCAGCGCAAGGGCTGCAATCGTTGACACGGAAAAGCCGGAATGATAAAATAAAGGAAGAAAATAACCGGATCAAAGGAGAAGGTGCAATGATCGATTATCGCAAACAGATCCCCGTGCGCGGTACATATTACGATGTGATCGTTATGGGCGGCGGCCCTGCCGGCGTATGTGCTGCCGTTGCCGCCGCAAGAGAAGGTGCAAAAACGCTTTTGCTGGATAAAAACGGCGTACTGGGCGGCAATCTGACCATCGGTCATGTCAATCCCGTGCTGGGCGGCGTTGCCAAGGGCACCATGTATGACGAACTGGTGCAGCTTTTCCGTCAGGGTCATGAGGACGTGCCCGCGCTGCACACTTATATCGGCGATGAGGTGCATCTCGATCCCGAAGAAACCAAGATCCGCCTGATGCGCTTTGTGCGTGAAAGCGGCGCGGACTTTTTGCTCAATGCCTCTTTGTGCGATGCGGTGATGGAAAATGACAGGATCAAGGCTGTCATCGTCAGCACGCCCATGGGTCTTGCCGCCTACGCCGCCAAATGCTTTGTGGATGCCACCGGCGACGGCATGCTGGCTTATCTGGCGGGCGCACCCTATACCGTGGGCCGCGACAGCGACGGTCGCTGCCAGCCCGCTACCATTGAATTTACGCTGGAAAATGTGGATGATTCCGTGGCCATCTACTGCGGCGGCGGTTCCGATCCCGTTTGCCTGCCCGACGGCACCAAGTACAGCCAGCTGTGCAAGGATATGCATGCCGCCGGTGTGCTGCCGGAGAATGTGTCCATCGTGCGCCTGCACAAGACCTTCTATCCCGGCGAGCGCAACGTCAACGCCACGCAGGCCAACGGCTACGATACTTTGACGCTGGAAGGCGCTACGCTGGCGGAGGAAAAGCTGCGTGCCCAGATCCCGCAGGTGATCGCTTTCCTGAAAAAGTACGTGCCCGGCTATGAAAACTGCCGCGTGAAGAGCTCCGCCGCCACCCTGGGCGTCCGCGAGACCCGCCGCATTCACGGGGATTACACCATCTCCGATCATGACGTGGAAAAGGGCGCCCGCCATGAGGACGTGGTGGTGCACCGCGCCTGGTTCCTTATCGATATCCACAACCCCACGGGCGGCGGTCAGGCGGAAGGCAGATCCCAGCCCGCCACGCCCTAC
Source organism: Clostridia bacterium (assembly GCA_017549335.1). Classification (GTDB taxonomy): domain Bacteria; phylum Bacillota; class Clostridia; order Christensenellales; family Aristaeellaceae; genus SFMI01. The sequence continues at coordinate 18,995 of JAFYVB010000031.1, forward strand.
GATATTCCCTACCGTGCGCTGCTGCCCCAAAACGTCAGCAATCTGGTGCTGGCCGGCCGCTGCATCTCCGGCACGCACCGCGCCCATGCCTCCTATCGCGTGATGGGCGTATGCATGGCCACCGGTCAGGCGGCGGGCGTAGCCGCAGGCATCGCAGGCGTAAACGATATTACGCCCAGACAGGTGGATGCTGCGCGTATTCAGGCTTCCCTGCAAAAGAGCGGCGCGGAGCTGTTTGACAAGGAATAAAGGATGGAATTTCAGCCCGGAGGCAGATTGCTTCCGGGTTTTTTGTATGGTATAATGGATCATACGCAAGGAGGCGAATCGCTTGTATCAGGCACTTTACCGCAAATGGCGCAGCCGCACCTTCTCCGAAATGGTGGGTCAGGAGGCTGTCATCCGTACCCTTCGTCATCAGGTGGCGACGGGGCGTATTGCACATGCCTATCTTTTCTGCGGCAGCCGCGGAACGGGCAAGACGAGCGCCGCCAAGATCATGGCGCGGGCCATCAACTGCATAAATCCCGTGAACGGCGATCCCTGTCTTCAGTGCCCCTCCTGTGCGGCGCTGGGCAGTGAAGCGTCGCTGGACGTATTTGAAATGGACGCCGCCAGCAACAGCCGCGTGGAGGAAATGCGCGATCTGCTGGAAAAGGTGGATTATCCGCCCCAGTTTGGCCGCTACAAGGTGTACATCATCGACGAAGTGCACATGCTGTCCAATGCCGCCTTCAACGCGCTGCTCAAAACGCTGGAAGAGCCGCCGGCGCACATGGTTTTCATCCTTGCCACCACCGAGCCGCAAAAGATCCCCGCCACCATCCTCTCCCGCTGCCAGCGGTATGATTTCGGGAGACTGACGGAAGAGCAGATGATCGCCCGTATGCAGGACGCCATGCCCGAACTGAAGGACGCCGAGCAGGGCGCCATGGCGCTGATCGCCCGCGCTGCCGACGGCAGTATGCGCGATGCATGGAGCCTGCTGGATATGTGCATCGGCTCCGGGGAAAAGCTGAGCGAAAAGATCGTCCGCGATGCGCTGGGTACGGCGGACAGTGATTTTCTGTTTGATTTTGCCTCCACCGTGGCCTCCGGCAACGGTACGCAGGCATTGAATATGGTGGATGAGCTGATGCGCTCGGGCCGCGACGTGCAGGTATTCCTGCGGGATTTCTCGGCGCACGTGCGCATGGTATCCGCCTTCCGTCTGGGGGCCAGGCCTGCCCTTGAAATGACGGGCGCCAACGCCGAACGCTACCGCGCTCAGGGTGAGGAGATCTCCATGCCCCGTCTTTTGCGGATGCTGGAGCTGTCCATGCAGGCGGAGGCTGATACCCGCTATGCCGCCTCTCCCCGCGGCGTGCTGGAGCTGTTTGCGCTGCGCTCCTGCCGCGTCACCGACGGTACCGATACCGAAGCGCTGATGGCGCAGGTGGAGGATCTGAGCCATCAGGTGGAACTGCTGAAGAAAAACGGCGTGGTGGTCACCAAAGCCCCTTCCGATGCGCCGCAGACCGGGGTTCAGGCAGAGCCTGCAAGGCGCACGGCTCCCGCTGCGCCCGTATCCACTCAGGCGCCGGGCGGCGGCAATGCCAATGAGATCTGGAACGCAGCCCTCAAGCGTCTTGGCAAGGAGGCGGTGGCTGCCTTTGCCATCATCAATCAGGGGCGCTTTGGCGGATGCCGCGACGGCAAGTATACGCTGGTGTTTGACGCTTCCGCCGCCATCAGCCGCGACTTTGTCAACGCTGCCGACAGAAAGGCGCTGATCGAAAAGATCCTCACCGAGGAGGGCGGCGCTCCCGCGCAGTTTGAAGCGGTGCTGGAGGGTGCGAAAAATGCCGGTCAGGCGCAGAAAATGAAAAAGGATGAGGATCTGCTCATTGACGTGCTGGGGCGCGATAAGGTGCAGATCGATAACGACTGATAAAAAGAGAAGGTTTTCCTTCTCTTTTTTGTCCTTATGCTGTTCTTCGGTTGCCTGCAATTTTTTCGTATGATATAATAAATCCATCAAACAAGTGAAAAGGAGCTGTCCTCATGCAGTACGTACCCTTTGGCAAACTGGGCTTTGAAATTTCGCGGTTGGGCTTTGGTGCCATGCGCATCCCCATGATCGAGGAAAACGGAGAGCGTCATCCCGATACCGCCCGCGGCGTGGAATTGATCCGCCATGCCATCGATCAGGGCGTGAATTATGTGGATACCGCCTATGTATACTCCGAAAGGCACAATGAGGAAATGGTGGGCGAGGCGCTCAAGGGCGGCTACCGCGAAAAGGTGAAGATCGCCACCAAGCTGGCCTGCCCCTTTGTGGAAAGCCGGGAGGATATGAATAAAATGCTGGACGAGCAGCTGAAAAAGCTGGGCGTGAACTGCATTGATTTTTACCTTCTCCACGCGCTGAACCGCGATCGCTGGGAAAAGATGAAGGCGCTGGGTGCTACGGAATTTCTGGATGAAGCGGTCAAAGACGGGCGCATCAAGTATCCTTCCTTCTCCTTCCACGATAAGTACGAGGTATTTGAGGAGATCCTCACCGCCTACGACTGGCAGATGGCGCAGATCCAGTTCAATTATCTGGATATCAACGAGCAGGCGGGGCTGCGCGGATTGCGTCTGGCAGGCAGAAGAAACGTACCCATCGTGGTCATGGAGCCGTTGCGCGGCGGCGCGCTGGCTTCTCCGCCCCCCGAGGTGAAAAAGATCCTGGACCGCTATCCCGAAAAGCGCTCCGCCCATGAATGGGCTTTCCGCTATGTGGGTCATTTCGAGCAGGTGGCGGTGCAGCTCTCCGGCATGAGCACAAGGGAAATGGTGGATGACAACCTGAAGATCTTTGATGACGTCAAGGTGGGCGGCATGACGGAAAACGATCTGCGCATGATCGGCAGACTGCGTGCCGCTTACAAAAAGCGCATGCCCATCGGCTGCACGGGCTGCGCCTACTGCGTGCCCTGCCCCAAGGGCGTACGCATCCCCAAGCTTTTTGCCACCTACAACGAGAGCAAAATGTTTGACAAGCCCGAAGCCCTTGCCCGCAATTACGGCTATTATATGAAAAACGAAGCGGATGCTTCCCGCTGCGTGAATTGCGGTCTGTGCGAAAAGCAGTGCCCGCAGGCGCTGCCCATCCGCCAGTGGCTGCAGACCGTGCATAAGGAAGCCACGGAAAACAAATAATCGGACATATGAAAGCAAGAATTTTCGGATGGATACCGGTGTACGGCCTGCTGATCGCCTGCGCGATCGGTCTGGCCGTTGCCTTATGTGAAAAGGAATGCCGCCGCAAGGGGCTGAAAAAAGACAGCGGGATCGATATGGCGCTGTGGGCTGTGCCCTTTGCCATTGTGGGTGCGCGGCTGTATTACGTTGCCTTCCGCTGGGATTATTTTCGCCATGACTTGACTGCCGTCCTGCGGATCTGGGAGGGCGGACTTGCCATTTACGGGGCGGTCATCGGCGGATTTGTCGGGCTTTTTTGGATGTCGAGGCGGCAGAAGATCACCTTTTCGGTGCTGCTGGATATTGCTGCGCCTCTTGTACTGCTGGGACAGTGCATCGGCCGCTGGGGCAATTATTTCAACGGCGAGGCCTACGGATATGCCGTGCAAAATGCTGCGCTGCAGTTTTTCCCCGTCAGCGTATATGTGGACGGGCAGTGGCATCTGGCCACGTTCTTTTATGAATCCTGCTGGAATGCGCTGGGCTTTGTGCTGCTGTGGACGAACCGTAAAAAGACAAAAAAGAACGGCGACACGGCGCTTTCGTATCTTTTGTGGTACGGCGCGGGAAGGCTGTTTATCGAGGGGCTGCGCACCGACAGCCTGATGCTGCTTTCCATGCGCGTTTCCCAGCTGCTCAGCCTTTCCCTTTGCGTGACGGCTGTTTTGATGCAGGCGGTACGCTACAAGAAGAAAAAGGGACTGTGGGCGGGATGCGCCGTGGCTGCGCTGGCGGTCATCTGCCTTGCAACGGGGCAGACCTACCTGACGGCGGTACCTGCACTGGCCTTTGCCGCGCTGTATTTTGACATACAAAAAGCCCGTCTGTAAAGACGGGCGGGGCTCACAGCGTGTTTCGCATCTGCTGGAATTTCTGCTTGGCGGTGGTGATATCCGCCTGCTGGGCGGGCTTGGTCTGATACCAGCCCTGAGCGTTCATGGCTTCAAAGAGCTTGAACTGATCCTGACCGATCTGCAGGAAGGAATCGTTCAGCACGGTGCGAAGTCCGCAGTGGCTCAATTCCATGACTTCGGCGCAGATATTGCTCATCAGCGCTTTTTCCTGATAGAGCAGGTCATAGGCGATCTCCTGATCGCTCAGCTGCGTTTGATTGGCGGGCTGCATGCCCTGCCATGTCTGGGTATTCTGCATGGGATATTCCTCCTTTATTACTGACAGCCGTTGAGGAAGGCGCAAAGCGCGTCATACTGCTGGCGGTGATGCTGTGCCACGGCGGCGCTGAGATCACGCAGCTGGGGGCTTTGGAACTGTGCGCTGTAGCTTTGGGCTACGCGGCAGGCGGTAGCCAGATGGGTGAGCTGGTCTTCAATCACGGTCAGGTCTTTGCTTGTAAGACTGCAAGCGTTCTGAGTTGCCATAGTGTTATCCCTCCTTTTGATTGGTACATACACAGTATGACCGCATTTTCCGGGGATTATGAGGTGTTTTATGGAAAAATGGAAAGCAAAATTATACCGTCTGTCGCTGCGCGCGCTGCCGCTGCCCTCTTATACGCAGGCCAATGAAGTGACGGGCGACTTTCCGCAGGCGGAGGAGATTGTGCGCATTCTCCGCGCTCACCGCGTTGTCGGCGCCACCGTGGCGCTGTTTGATGAAAAGGGCATGACGGGGGCGCTCTGTGCCGGACATACGGGAAAAGAGAAACAAATTACGGGCATTGACACGGTGTACCGTATTGCCTCGGTCACCAAGCACGTGGTGGCTCTGGCGCTGATGCGGCTGCAGGAAGAAGGCAGGATCGATTTGGACGCCGACGTGGACGCCTATTTGCCCTGCTCCCTGCGACATCCCAAAGCGCCCGATTTGCCCGTGACCCTCAGGCGGCTCATGTCCCATACCGCAGGCATCCGCGACGGCGAAGCGTACGTTGCTTCTTTCGCGGGCGGAAAAAGTCTTTCCGAGGTGATGCGGGGAGATTGCTTTGCCGACGCTCCCGATCAGTTTGAATATTCCAATCTGGGCGCGGGCATCATCGCCTGCGTGCTGGAGGGGATGCTGAAGCAGAGCTTTGAAAAGATCATGAACGAAGCGCTGTTTGCGCCGCTGAACGTCAAGGCCACCTTTTTCCCGCAGAAGGTCACGGGAGCTTTGGCTGATGCATGGCGCGTGCTGCCGCCCGCAAGACAGGCGGGCTACGATGCCGTAAAGCGCCGAGCCGCGCCCTTGCCCGATCAAAAACCTGATCCCGACCGGCATTATCTGTGGGCGCAGGGGAATCTGTGCATCACGGCGGAAGAAATGGCAAAGATCGGTGCGCAGCTTTTGCAGGAGCGCTATGCCCCCATGCGAAAGAAGATTGCATCCTTCGGCGTAAGGGCGTATAATCTGGATATGGGATTGGGCACGTTCATTGTAAACGACGCAGAGGTTTGCTCCCAAACGCTTTACGGGCATCAGGGGCTGGCTTACGGCGCGGTACACGGGCTGTTTTATGACCCCGGTCAAAAGCGCGGCGTGGTGATCCTTACCTCCGGCTGCAGCGAAGCAAGGGACGGCGTGCTGGCGGATATCAATAAAGCCATTATGAAAAGAGTATTCAGATGAACAGCAAAATTACAGAGATCAAAAAATACAAGGGCTGCGCCACGGTGCAGCTGGAAAGCGGCGAAAAGATCCGCGTGCCCGCCGCGCTTTTGCGGGAGCGTCCCGTGAAGGTGGGCGAGAGCATCGAGCCTGTGCTGTACCGCGAGTTTATCCTGCGCCGCGGGTATCCCCATGCTATGGAAAAAGCGGTAAAGCTTCTTGCCATGCGGGATCACAGCGAGGGGGAGATCAGGGAAAAGCTGTATCACGCAGGCTATCCCGATGCGCTTACCGATAAGGTGATCGAAAAGCTTTCGCTGATGAATTTGGTGGATGACGAAGCCTTTGCCCACAACTGGGCGGAGAGCCGCGCGCACAAGCACGGCCGCCGCCGCATTGAGCAGGAGCTGACCCGCAAGGGCGTTGACCGGGATATCGCAAAAAGCGCTGTCAGTGCGATCCCCGACGAGGATCAAGTGAAGGACGCTGTGCGTCTGGCGGGGAAATTCCTGGCCCGCACCCACGGGGATATGGATCGTTCGCTCTATCAGCGCACTCTCAGCATGCTGGCGCGTCACGGCTATGACGCCGATATCGCCCGCAAGGCCATTGAGCGCATTGCACGGGGGGAAGAATAAGGAGTCGTATCCATGAAGAAAACAAGTACAGACCTGACAAAAGGCGGCATCGTTAAAACGATCCTCCTTTTTGCGCTGCCCATTTTCGTGGCGCAGGTGTTTCAAAATCTGTACAACAGTGTGGATGCTATTATCGTGGGCCGGTACGTGAGCACCAGCGCTTTGGCGGCGGTGACATCCTGCACGGATATTTCCTTTTTGCTCACAGGCTTTTTCACCGGTCTGTCCACGGGTTCGGGCATCCTGTTCGCGCGGCATTTCGGTGCGAAGGATGAAAAAAAGCTCCACGATACCATCCATACGGCGGTGCTGTTTGCCATGATTCTGGGTCTTGTGATGGCAACGCTGGGCATCCTTTTGACGCCCGTTCTGCTGCGCGTGGTGGGCTGTCCCGAGGACGTATATCCTCTGTCCAGCCAGTACCTGCGCATTTATCTGGTGGGCGTTCTCTTTACCGCCATGTATAACGTGGGCAGCGGCGTGCTGCGCGCGGTGGGGGATTCCAAAAGCCCCTTTGTCTATCTGGTGATCTCCAGCCTGATCAACATTGTGCTGAACCTGATCTTCGTGATCGTATTCAACATGGGCGTAACGGGCGTAGCCGTGGCTACCATCATTTCTCAGGGCACCAGCGTACTGTTGGTATTCCGCCGGCTGACCCGGGCGCAGGACGTGTACCGGCTGAGCCTGAAGGACCTGAAGATCGACAAGGAGATCCTCTGGCAGGTCATGGATCTGGGCTTGCCTGCGGCGCTGCAAAGCTGTATGCTGTCCATATCCAATCTGTTTGTCCAGCGCTACGTCAATGCTTTCGGCTCTCTTGCCATGGCGGGCGTGGGCGCAGCCAAGAAGATCGACAAATTCGTGGGTCTGGTGGGTCAGTCCCTGGGTCAGGCAACGGCGACCTTTGTCAGCCAGAACCTGGGCGCAAAGCGCTCCGACCGCGCCTTCAAGGGCATCCGCGCCTGTCTGATCATGGCGTTTATCTCGGTGGCAGCCATGGGCATTCCCGTATACTTCAATGCGGAATTCTTCGTCAATCTCTTTACGGGCGACGCCGCGGCTGCGGCCTTCGGTATTGCCATGGTACACGTGATGATGCCCTGCTACTTTGTGCAGTCCGTCAATCAGGTGTTCAGCAATGCCACCCGCGGCTTTGGGAAATCCCGCATGGTGATGCTCTGCTCGCTGTCGGGCATGATCGGCATCCGGCAGATCTATCTGGCTGTCAGCACCCGTCTTTCGGAGGATATCCGCATTGTGTACGCGGGCTATCCCATCGGCTGGTTCTTCTCGGCGCTGTTTGTATGCATTTACTTCTTCGCCGTGATATATCCCAAGAAAAAAACGCTTGAAGTGCAAGCATAATTATAGGAGGCTGTTATGGAAAAAGTTGTTTTGATACTGGTGGACGGTATGCGTCCCGACGGACTGCTTCAGTGCGGTCATCCCTTTGTGGAAAAGCTTTTGAAGGAATCCGCCCATGATCTGAACGCGAGAACGGTGTATCCCTCCATCACGCTGCCCTGCCATATGTCGCTGTTCCACGGCGTGAATCCCGATCGTCACGGCATTCTCAGCAATACCTATGTGCCTCAGGTGCGTCCCGTGGTGGGTTTGATGGATCAGCTCAATCAGTTTGAGAAAAAGTGCGCCTCCTTCATCACCTGGGAGAATCTGCGTGACCTGAGCCGCCCCGATCATCTGCACACCTGCGTGATGATCAACCAGCACAAGATCAAGGACACCGATACCAAGATCACCGACATGGCCATCGACTACATCAAGGCGGAAGAGCCCGATTTCCTGTTCCTGTATCTGGGCGAGACCGATGAGGTGGGCGGTCATGACTGCGGCTGGATGACCGAAACCTATCTGGGCGCCGTCAACAAGGCGATCGGTTGCGCCGAAAAGGTATACAACAACCTGCCCGAGGGCTATACGATGATCGTGATCGCCGACCACGGCGGTCATGACCGCAGCCACGGCACCGATATGCCCGAGGATATGCTGATTCCCGTGTGCATTTGCGGCCCGAAGTTTGAAAAGGGCGCGGAGATGAAAGACACCTCCATTCTGGACATCGCCCCCACGGTGGCGAAGCTGCTGGGCGTTCCCCGCGTGAAGGAATGGGAAGGCAAGGAACTGGTGTAAAAGGGGGACGAGGGGGAGGACGGAGGGAGGACGTTTCTCTTTTGAGTCAAAAGAGAAACAGAAAACCTGCGTTTGGAATGTAGATTGGCTGCGTGAATGACGCGGCAGTATAAGAAAAAGGGATTGAACCCGAATGTGCGAGCAAGCTCGCCCCTCGGTTTCTCTCCCTTTTTCGTTTGCTTCGCAAAC
>JAFYVB010000032.1 GCA_017549335.1 Clostridia bacterium
CCTTCACGGCGTAGTCAGTGCCCACGGCAGGAGCAGCGATCTCCACGGTGTTCACCGCATCGATGATGGCGTTGGAGCTGACGGTGGCGCCCGCAACGGTATCAATGCCGGAAACGGGAATGGTCTTGCCTGTAAACTGAGCCAGGAAGGCTTCGTCGCACTTGGCTACGAAGGATTCGTCCATGGCGGAATCGGTGCCGTTCACGGTGACCTTGGCGATGGTGTTATCTTCAGCCATGGTCACAACGATATCGATGGTGCCGGTGAGGCCGGCGCCCTTCACGGCATACTCGGTGCCGGCGGCGGGAGCAGCGATCTCCACGGTGTTCACCGCGTCGATGATGGCGTTGGAGCTGACGGTGGCGCCCGCAACGGTATCAATTCCGGAAACGGGGAGGGTCTTGCCAACGAACTGGGCGAGGAAGGCTTCGTCGCACTTGGCTACGAAGGATTCGTCCATAGCGGAATCGGTGCCGTTCACGGTGACCTTGGCGATGGTGCCATCCTCGGCAACGGTCACAACGATGTCGATGGTGCCGGTGAGACCGGCGCCCTTCACGGCATAGTCGGTACCGGCGGCGGGAGCAGCCACAACCACGGTGTTCACGGCATCAATGATGGCCTTGGAGCTGACGGTAGCACCGGCGACGGTGTCGATACCCTCAACGGGGATGGTCTTGCCTGCAAACTGGGCGAGGAAGGCTTCGTCGCACTTGGCTACGAAGGACTCGTCCATGGCGGAATCGGTGCCGTTCACGGTGACCTTCTGAATGGTGTTGTCATCATTCATGGTCACAACGATATCGATGGTGCCGGTGAGGCCGGCGCCCTTCACGGCGTACTCGTTGGCGGCGGCAGGCTTTTCTTCAGGCTTCTCTTCGGGCTTTTCTTCTTCGGCAGCCTGAGCGGCGGCAAACGCCACGGGATCGGCATGATAGAGGAGAATGTTGTTCACGCTGGTCAGCACGGCGTTGCTGGTGATGGTGGCGCCGGCAATGGCATCCACGCCTTCGCCGTAAACCAGCGTACCGGTCTTGCCGATGAACTGGCCCCAGAAGGCTTCTTCCTTGGCCTTGGCGCCGTAGCCGGCGGTTTCGGCGAAGCTGTCGTCACCGATGATGATCTCGGTGATCACGCCGTTTTCATCCAGCTGCAGTTCCACATATACATTGCCGGCAAAGCCCTTGCTGGCGGAGCTGTAGCGGTTGTTGCCCAGGTCGCTAACGGAGGCAGCGCTTTCAATGCTGAAGCCTGCCAGCGCGCCGATATTGCCCGCAGCCTGATTGACGCCGCGCACAACGGCGCTGGACGTAATGGTAGCGGCGGTAATGGCGTCGATCTCGCCTTCGTTCTTCTTCAGATCAACAGGCAGCTTCTTGCCCTTGAACTGCTCGGTGAAAGCAGCTTCCTTGGCTTTGGCGCCCAGACCGGGGGTTTCCTTAAAGGAAGCGCCGCCCACGTTGATGCCAAAGAGCACGCCCTCGCTGTCGGAGGCCACGGCGATTTCCACATCACCGGCGAAGCCCTTGACGGTAACGGTGTTGATGTAGCCGATCACTTCGCCTGCGGCGTTCACGCCCTGATATACGGCGTCAAACTTGCCTACACCAACATGGCCGCTCTTGCCGACAAACTGCGCGGCAAAGGCAGCATCTTCCTTGGCCTTCAGGCCAAAGCCGGGGGTCTCTTTGAAGTCGGCATTCTGACCGATCTTCGCATCGGTGACAACGCCGTTGTCGTCCACGGTGATCTCCACCTGAACAGGACCGGCGAAGCCCTTGACAGCGGCAGCGGCAGTGCCGGCCTTGCCGTCAAGCTGGTCATACGCTTCATTGAAAGCGTTCACGACCGCGTTGGTCGTAACAGTGGCGCCTGCGATGGCGTCAACGCCCTCCACCTTCACGAAGGTTTCAGCGTCAGCCAGCAGAGATTTGCGCACAGCCACAGCCTTGTCCGCTTCATAAGCGGCAATGCGGTCCTTCGTGCTGTCATGGGTGAAGGCCAGCGCCAGCGCCGCCACCACCGTAATGACCGTCAGCACGATCCATGCGGGCAATGTTCTTCTCATTGATCCTTACCTCCAAGCAGCTGCTCTTCCCTTTCGGAAAGAGTGCGATTGAGCATCCTTTGCGCTCCGGCACGGTCCCCCAGATGTAAATATTCACGGATGGCCGTGCTGGATACCAGTTCGCCCGTGGGCAGTTTTACAGGCGGAACGACCGACAGGCCGATCCCCGCCTTTTCACAGAGCGTGCGCATATACTGCGCATCTCCGCGGGCTTTCTGTCCGAAATGATAATGAAAGCCGATCACGACGTGCCGGGCTTTGAGCTGCCTGAGAAGAATATCCTCAAAGAATTCTTCCGCAGACTGCTGCGCCACCGACATATCAAAATGGCTGTAAGCCACCCGCTGGATGCCGTGCCGGCAAAGAAGGCTCGCCTTCTCCTCCAGCGTGGAAAGCACCGTCAGGCTTCTTTCTTTTGAAAAGACGCTTGCGGGCGGCAGATCAAAGGTGTAAGCGCAGGGGATCAGCCCCTGTGCGCGGGCTGCGGTCACCGTTTGGGCAACCAGCGCCTGATGTCCCAGATGCACGCCGTCAAACGTGCCCAGACATACCGCTGTTTCCCCTTCCAGCGCAGCCATCTCATCAAGACGATACAGATTCATGCTTTCCGGCCTCTCCGTCAATCATAGGCGGTAACGCCCAGCGAGCGCAGCATGCCGCAGATCCCGTCCGAATAGCGGACGGTGCCGTCATTGAGCACCCAGTAAGCGTCCACGCCGTCCAGCGTTTTCACAAACTCTTTTCCTTCTTCATAGGGCATCAGGAAAAGGGTGGTGGAGAGCAGGTCCGCAAGCCCCGAATCCTCCGTTACCACCGTCACGGAGCGCATATAATTGCCCGGCATGAGGGTGACAGGATCGATCAGGTGGTGATAGCGCACGTTATCCACTTCGTAATAACGCTGGTAGTCGCCGCTGGTCACCGCGGAAAGACCTGAAATAAACAGTACGTCTTTGTTGTTGCTGGTCAATTCGGGATCCTGGATCCCCACACCCCAGCGGGTGCGGCCATCCTCAGGCGCCTTGCCGCAGCGTACGTTGCCGCCGGCGCTGATAATAAAGGAAGGCATTTCGCTTTGCAGCAGATACTGCGCCACGATCTCCACCGTGTAGCCCTTGGCCACAGCGCCCAGATCCAGCAGCATATCGTGATCGAGGAACTGCACGGTGCCGTTCACTTCGTCGATCACGATCTTGTCAAAGTCGCTGTGTTCCATGGCGGCGGTCAGTTCGCTCATCGCCGGCAGCTTTTCGCCCACGGTGCGATAGTTATGCCACACGCGCAGCATACTGCCCATGGCCACATTGACCTTGCCCTGTGTAACGGGCTGCTTTTCTTTAAGCCACAGCAAAAGATCGATCAGTTCCTTCTCGGCCTTGACCGGCTCTTTCCCCGCATTTTCGTTGACGTGCCACAGATTGTTGATGCCTTCATATTTATTGTAGGCGTCAAAGATCTGATGGTAATGCTTGAACAGGGCTTCCACCCGAGCAAATTCCCTGTCGAAGGTCTCCTGCTCGCGGGCATAGCCGATCAGCGTGGTGATCGTATCAAAGGACTCGAAGAATACGCCGGAAAACTTCTGGTATGCTTTCGTTTCCGCGGTCGGTGCAGCCGTGGCGGCAGGCGTTGGCGTAGCGGTATTTACCGGTGCAGGCGCTGTGCATCCCGCCGTCAAAAGCAGAATAGCGCACATCAGTACACAACCGATCATCCGTCCGTAGCGTTTCATGCTTGCCCTCCCCCGTTTGTTGCATGACGGCATACGCCGTCACATTATATATTAACACGGGTTATATATTTTTTGCAAGGTCAAACCTACATATAATTAATGAGAAAGTTTGCATATAAAAACCCCGGCGTTACCGCCGGGGCCTTGGTAAATACGATCTTATTTCGCCAGTTCGGCAGCCTTGGCCAGAGCAGCCAGGTAGTCGGTCACGGTGACGGTGCAGCCGGTAACCAGATCAGCGTCGGTGGGCTTGCCACCTTCGAGGGGAGTGGACAGAACTTCGGCAACGGTCTTGCCAACGCACCACTGCTCCAGATGAGCAGCCTGCTCGAACCATTCCTTCTGGATGGGGGAAGCTTTGCGCATGTTGTAGCCGTCCTTGAGCTCTTCCTTGGAAGCGATCACGGTGCCGGCTTCGGTGGTGACAGCGCCGGCGGCGGTGAAGCCCAGCTTAACCTGAACAACGTCGAACTTAACGGACTTGATGATGCCGTTGTCATCCAGAACAACCGCGCACATGGTGGCGTCGGCCTGGTAGGCGCCGTCCTTTTCGCCGGCGGGGTTGGCCTTGGAAACGACGGTGCTGATGTAGGTGCCCAGCTTGTCAGCCATGGCGGAGGTGATGCCCATGCACAGAACCAGCACGAGCAGCAGAGCAACGATCTTCTTCATGATATTTTCTTCCTTTCTTTTTTCAGCCGATTAAAGCGGCTCATACAAAAGAAGAATATCATATTAAATTGTATGCAATCAACTACAAAGCCCTCAATTAAGTTACAGAGTTGTTTTTATTTGTTTAATTTTATTACAATTATATTACATTATCGTAATATTTATATCAGCAGCACCAGAGGCCTCCAAAGGGATCTTTTTCGCTGGCTTTATGCAGCCTCTGCATGATCTGCTGCCCCTGATACGTTCCCTGCAGCGACAGGGCGTAATGCATCCAGCGCCCGATGCGGCGGCCTTCCACCAGCCCCGACGCGCACATGATCTTCATATGATGCGACAAAGCAGGCTGCGTCAGCTTCAGTTCCTTCATCAAATTGCAGGCGCACTGCTCGCCTTCCATCAGTTTCAGCATAATATTCATGCGTACTTCGTCGCTGAGCGCTTTGAACATCAGGCTGGTCTGCTTTGCATCCATATAATCGTCTCCGCATCTTTACAATGTTATGATATTCTATTTTATACAATTCACTTGTTCATGTCAACAAAAGAATACTGCGGGATTGCACCTTTTTGCAATGAATCCCGCAGCATTACGCTTTTATATTTCTTTATTTTATTCTGCACAGGTAAAGGTATAGGTTGTGCGGTCCAGTTTCATCAGCCGCATGAAGCCATACTGTTTCTCTTCTTTTTTTCCGGCGTCTGCCACATAAAAATAATCGTTGCCCAGGGAGATAAAGCCCTTGTCCGCCGTCAGCGGCATTTGGGGAACGCCCCACACGCCGCTTTGCGCATGATACGTGCCTGCTTCCTTCAGCGACAGCACTTCGCCCCCGGGTTTGCCGTAGACGCTCTCCCTGCCCAGTTTCAGCAGTTGCTTTTCAGGGGCTTTTTTGCCGTCCAGCACGTACACAGGCCGGTTATCAAACTGCGCTTTCCCGCCTGCGTACACGATCATCCAGTAATCCCCCGACACCCGGTCATACTCCAGGTTCTGCACGCCGTAGGAGGTATTGCCCGTGTAAACAAACATCTTTTTATATAGTTTCGGGCCGATCTCATGGGGCTGATTCTGGTCAAAATGCGCCCCTGCAAAAGCATCGGGATCAAAAGCGAGGATCACCTGATAATCGTTGTCTTCACGAGCATCATTGCGGTACACGCCGTAGGCCAGCAGCAGATAGCTCTTCCCGCTGTCATCTCCCGGCAGGGGGCCGAAGGTGATGCCGTCAATGCCCGAGCAGCCGTGCCGGTGGCCCATGGAATGCACGGCATTTTCATGCTCGCCCGCGTCCAGGTCATCGGTATAGTCTTTGACCACCTCTTCCATATACATGGTGGTCATCACGCCCGGCGTTTTATAATCGATATCCATGCCGGTGATCTTATCGCAGTCAAACACTGCAACATAAAACTTCTCCGCCGCTTTATATTCAAGGGAGCCGTACACTTTGCCGTCGCGGAAATCCAGATCCCCCAGATGCGCGCCGCCGCCGTAAATGCTGCCCGCCAGCAGACCCGTCACGCTGCCCACGATCTCGCCCGTGCGCATATCCACCTTGATCAGCCGGTCGGTAAAGGACATATACAAATATCTGTTTTCATCGTCCGCCGCCGCCCCCTGCAGATGGCCCGCAGGCTTTGCCCACGCGCCGCCGTACAGTTCCAGCGCAAGACCCGTTGCCGCATCGTATTTCATGGAGAAAATGCTCCTTTCATTCGGTTATGCTTATTATAGCGCGGTTGGAGAGCGGAGGCAAGAGGGGGGAACGATAGGGAGGCGGCTTTGGAGGCCAAAGCCCCTCCCTATAACCCACCCGAAAGCCAATCTTTTGGTTTGCGTGAATGTTACGGCAGGCAATACGAAAAAGAGAGCGAATCCCGTGGATACAAGCAAGCTTGATCCAGCGGTCTTCCCTCTTTTTTCTTGTCCGTTTCACGGACGCGATGGCTACGCCATCGGCCTGCCGTGTTGTTGAGTGATCACGCCTGCGGGGGGGCGCTGCGCCTCAACCGACGCTGTCCGCCACAAAGCAGCAGTCCGCGAAGCTTGCTTCGCGGAGTTTGCGAAGCAAACGAAAAAGGGAGAGAAACCGAGGGGCGAGCTTGCTCGCACATTCGGGTTCAATCCCTTTTTCCTATACTGCCGCGTCATTCACGCAGCCAATCAACATTCCAAACGCAGGTTTTCTGTTTCTCTTTTGACTCAAAAGAGAAACGTACTCTCCCCCTCGTCCCCCGTCCCTCTTACTTCACGGGACGGATCAGAATGAAGGGAGTCAGCTCATCGCCCTGACCGTGGGGGTTGTCCTTGAGCGCATCCTGAATCTGCTCGTCGGTCAGCGGGAAAGCATCGCACTTGCCCAGCTGGTTCTGATCGATATCGTTGGCGTCCATGAGCACCACGGGGATCAGCGTCTTGCGGTACAGATCATTGCACAGCTCCACAGGATTATCGGGGTTGATCAGTGCCAGTTCCTTGTAGCGGTCAAAGCTGGAGCGGAAATAGAAGCCGTCGATACCGGCAACGCCCTTGCCGCACACCTTGTAGAACACGCCGTGAATACCAAACAGCTTGGTCACAGCGCTGAGGAACACCGCCAGCAACACGCGGGGCAGGCCGCAGATATCAATGACCAGCTGCAGCTTGCGGGGCTCGTGCATGCCAACGCCGGTGTGATTGATACCGGCAAAGCGCCACAGGAAGTTGGCCCAGAAGCCGGGCTTCACTTCGTCGCGGGTACGCACGTTCTTGGTGCACATGGCCATGACCTTGGCGCCGAAGGCTACCATATCACCCTGCTGATAAAGCGGGCGCACATACTGTTCAAACAGCTTGGCGGGATCCTCGCCCACCTCGACGAAATGGGTCTGGATAGCAAAGCGCTGATACTGCTTGCCGTCGCGGCCCTTCAGCACGCCGCGGTCAAAATACACAACGCCGTTATTCTCACGGCGGGCTTCTTCCTTGTTGCGAGACTCAATAATACCCATACATTTCCTCCGCATTGGTATGATGTCCCATTGTACACCCGTGTATGCAACTTGTCAAATAAATATGAAAAACGCCGGCATAAACCGGCGTTTTCGCTGTTACACTTTGATGCGCTGATAATACTTGAGCAAACCCAGACCGGCCACGTCCTTCACGTCCTCTTCCTTGAAGCCGCGGCGGCGCAGCGCCTCGATCAGTTTGGGGAAGTCGGCGGGATTGTCAAGGCCGCGGGGCTTTCTTTCGATGCCGTCAAAGTCCGAGCCGAAGCCCACCTTGCCCTCGCCGCCCAGCTGATACATATGATCCACGTGATCCACCACGGTATCAAGATCGGGATCGGGGCCGAGGATCGTGGGCCAGAAATTGATGCCCACATAGCCGCCGTTTTTAAACAGGATGCGCAGCTGATCGTCGGTGAGGTTGCGGGGATGATCCACCAGCGCCGCGCAGTTGGAATGGGAGGCCATGGGCGGCATATCGGTTTTGGCAAAGATATCATAAAAGCCCGCTTCGTTCAGGTGCGACACGTCCACGGCAATGCCCAGCCGCTGCATCTCCTTGATGGCCTTGACGCCGTAGGGCTTGAGGCCCTCCTTGCTGCCGCTGGATGCGGGATAGGCCAGCGAGTTTTCGTGATTCCACGTCACCGCCGCCATACGCAGACCCTTGCGGCGGTATTCCTCGATCACCGAAAGCCCCAGATCAAAGGGCTCGCAGCCCTCCATGGACAGCATCACGGCCACCTCGCCGTCCACCGCCTCATTGGGATCGTCGATCTGCTTCCAGCCGGCAGCCTTGAGGTTCTCCAGATGCCGGAGCATGCCCTCCATCAGCGCCTCCACGTCGCAGCCCTTGCGGCCGGGACCCACGTACATGGCCATGGTCTGCACGCTCACGCCGCCGGCCTTGAGGCGCTCCATGGTCACGTCCAGCGGCTGGCCGGGATGCACCTGCAGATTATACAAAGTATCGCAATGGGTATCGCAAATGATCATATCAGTTTTCCTCCTGTTCAAACAAAAGCGGCATCAGCTTGTCGCCGTTATCCACGAAGATCCCCGCATCGCAGGTCTTTTCGCAGAATTTGACAGCCTTTTCGCTTTCCCGGCTGTCATAGATGCCAAAGGGCACGGCATTCCCGTCATGGGTACGGGTAGCCAGCAGGGTGGGGTGATCGGACAAAAGCAGCAGACGGAAGTCCGCCTTCACGCCCTCCAGCAGCGGGCCGACAACGCGCTCGTTTAAGTATTCGATGGCCTTGAGCTTTTTCTCCATGCTGCCGGCATGGCTCATTTCATCGGGGGCTTCCACGTGCACGCAGACAAAATCATGGTTTTGCAGCTGCTCCACGGCGGCAGCCACCTTGCCCTCGTAATTGGTATCCAGATCGCCGTTGGCGCCCTCCACCATGCGCACGTCCAGCCCCGCAAGGCCTGCAATGCCGTGCAAAAGCGGCACAGCGCTGATCACGGCGCCCGATTTGCCGTACTTTTCCTTAAAGGAAGGCAGCTGTGCGGCGCGGGCTTCCGCCCACGGCCAGATCATATTGGCAGGGAGCTTTCCCTCGCTGCGGCGCGTTTGGTTGATGGGGTGGGAATCCAGCACCTCAAAGCTGATGAGCATCAGCTCTGTCAGTTCCTTACTGAGCGTGCCTTGGGGCAAATGCTTTTCAATGGGATCGCCCAGCACGTCATGGGGCGGCGTCAGGGTAAAGGCCGCCTGCGCGTCTTCGCAGCGGAACACGCCGATATGCCGGAAGGTGGGCGTGATATGAATGCGCAGCTGCAGCTTTTCGGCCTTTTCCGCAAAGCGGGGATCGCCGACCAGCGTTTCCATCAGCGTGACGGCTTCCTCGCCCTCGATGTTGCCGCCGTTGTGGGAGAGGATCACGCCCTCCTCCACCGCGCACAGATTCACCCGCAGGCTGACCTCGCCCGGATTCAGAAACACGCCCATGCCCGCCGCCTCCAGCGAGGAGCGGCCGGTATAATAAGTGCGCGGATCATAGCCGAAAATGTTGAGAATGGCGGTATCGCTGCCGGGCGCCACGCCTGCGGGCACGGTCTGCGCCTTGCCCAGCACATGGCTTACACGGTCAAAATGAGGCAGCGAAAGGGATTCAAGGGGCGTTTTGTTTTGGAGCGCGGCAATGGGTTCATCCGCCATGCCGTCGCCGATCACAAGAATATACTTCATTCCGTCAGTTCCTCCCATTTCGTGATCTCATAGCGTGTGCGGAACTCTCCGCCCACAAGCCCGCGATGCTGCGTTTCGATCTCGGCGCGCTGGCTGTCATAGGGATCGTAGCGGGGATACTTCTTTTCGGGCGTCAGCGGCATAAAATATATGCGGTTGGCCACCATGCGCCAGGGATCCAGATTGCCGAAATAGAATTGCCAGCGTTCGGGGTTTTCCGCCCGCAGCGCGCCGCCGCCGAAGGAGCAATCCACCGGCAGCCAGCCCAGACGCTCAGAGTAAAACTCCGCCCAGTCATGGCTGCCCACGTCGCCGGGAGCGGCATACAGACCGCTTTGCCAGCGGGCGGGAATGCCGCTGATGCGGCACAGGGAAATGAACATCAGCGCGTACAGACCGCAGTCGCCCCGCAGCTGGGAGGCGGTGTACTCCGCCGCGTTTTCGATGAGCAGATAGGGCCGCTGATAGGCGTACATCACCTGCTTGGTGGCAAAGCAATAGAATTTGTAGGCAATGCGCACGGGATCGGTCTCCTCCCCGCGCAGCTCCTTCGCCAGCGCCCGCAGATAGGGCGTAAACACCACGTGCGGCGGCTGCTGGCAAAGATCCTCATCGCACACGGGGCGGGCGGCGGGATAGATGATCTCCCTGACGCTTTCGTCCAGCGGATCCACATACCGCGGGCGCTGAACGAAGGTGTATTCCGTGATCAGCGGCTCGTTTTCCGCCATCTGCTTTTCAAAATACACCGTGCGCTGGGGGGCATCCTCGGGATCGACATGCCCGATCTCCCAGTTCGCCGTAAGATTTTCGGCGCCCGTCTGCTGCATGGACACCGCCGGAATGGGCAGATGCACGCGGTAGACATCCTCCTTGCTGAACACATGATCGCGGATCGTGGTCGTTGCGCGCATGGTGAAGCGGAAGCCCTTGGCTCCCGATTTGACCCGGGCGATCACCTCATTCAAGGCGGACTTGGTCTGATCATAGGGCTTGTTCGCCCGTTTATTCAAATGATTCTGGGTTTTGAGCAGCGACGCAATGCTGTCCTCATGGTACATGCGCTTGCCGTTGATGTAGATAAAATCCAGCTTGCCGTCCAGAAGAAGCTCATCCATCTCCTCATCGGTAAAATCGCTCACCGCCCGGCGCATTTCCTCCATGAATTCTTCATGGGTCAGGGTATAGCAGCGGGGCAGACGCTTCAAAAACATCTTTTCGGTTTCCAGCCTTGTACGCAGCATCCCGGGCAGATCCCGCTGAAGACGGCGGTCGATCACACGCAGCGCAAGATCAAATTCACCCGCGCCTTTCAGGTGGGCGATATCCTCCGGCAGGGGGCAAACCAGCGATTCAAGATAACGGTCGGGCACAAAAACACCTCCCAACGATCGGTTATTATCATGTTACCGCAGGTAAGGCCAAAAGGCAATGCGAATACAGCAAAAATACCATCCTTTTCCGCCGTTTTTATCCGTTTTTTCCCTTTTTTTATTTCGCCGTTTATGTTATAATACTTTCCAGTTAAATGTAATTTGAAATACAGGGTTTTTCGCCCTGGGAAAGGGAGAATTTGACTTGCACAAAAAGCAGCTTTTTATTGAAAAAAGCAAGGAAGCCGTCGCTTCCGTGCTGCCCATCACGCTGATCGTGGCAGCGCTGTGCCTTTTGTTTATCCCTGTGGATACGGATCTGATGCTGGCCTTTATCATCGGCTCGCTGATGCTCATCGCCGGCATGGTGCTCTTCAGCGTGGGCAGCGACACGTCCATGTCCCAGATAGGTGCGCACATGGGCGCGCGCATGACCAAAAGCCGCAAGCTGTGGCTGATCGTGGCTGTCAGCTTCCTGCTGGGCACCTTCATCACCACCTCCGAGCCTGACCTGACGGTACTGGCTACCAACGTACCGCACATTGACACCACCGTGCTGATCATCACCGTATCGGTGGGCGTCGGCTTGTGTCTGGTGCTTTGTATGCTGCGCATCCTGTTCGCGATTCCCTTAAACCGCCTGCTGCTGATCCTCTACGGCGTGCTGTTTTTGCTGTCCGTTTTTATCGGCGGCGATTTCCTGTCCGTCGCCTTTGACTCCGGCGGCGTCACCACCGGCCCCATGACCGTGCCCTTCATCATGGCGCTGGGCGTGGGCGTTGCCTCCATCCGAAGCGACGAACACGCGCAGCAGGACTCCTTCGGTCTGGTTGCGCTGTGCTCCGTGGGCCCCATCCTCGCCGTGATGCTTTTGTCCTTCTTCTATCACGGCTCCCCCGAAAGCTCGGAATATGCGCTGATGCAGTCCCATGCCCATACGGTGGAGCTGGGACATGAGTACATGCACGCGCTGCCCGAGTACATCAAGGAAGTGGCTGCCGCGCTGCTGCCCATCATTGCGTTCTTCTTCATTTTCCAGGTGATCTCCCTGCGTCTGCCCGGCAAATCGCTGCTGCGCATCATCGTAGGTCTGATCTACACCTGCGTGGGTCTGATGCTCTTCCTCACGGGCGCGAACGTGGGCTTTTCCGCCCTTGGCTACGTGCTGGGCGGCAAGATCATCGCTTCGCCTTACCGCTTCATTCTTATCCCGCTGGCCATGGTCATGGGCTGGTTCATCATCAATGCCGAGCCTGCGGTGCACGTGCTGACCAAGCAGGTCGAGGAGCTTTCCTCCGGCACCATCTCCGAAAAGGCCATGCAGCTTTCCCTGTCCGTGGCGGTGGCTGCCGCCATGGGTATGAGTATGCTGCGCGTGCTTACGGGCATTTCCATCATGTGGTTCGTACTGCCCGGTTACGCCGTCGCCCTGGCGCTGTCCTTTATCGTACCGCCCACCTTTACGGCCATCGCCTTTGACTCGGGCGGCGTTGCCTCAGGTCCCCTGACAGCCACCTTCATGCTGCCCTTCGCCATGGGCGCCTGCAGCGCCGTTGGCGGCAACGTGATGAGCGACGCCTTCGGTCTTGTGGCGCTGGTAGCCATGATGCCTCTGATCACCGTGCAGGTGATGGGCGCCGTCTCCACCTTCAAGTCCCGCGCCGCCGCGCCTGCCGAGACCATGGGCGCCTACGGCGATTATGACGTCATTGAACTGTGGGAGGTGTAAAGAATGGAACTGAATTTTGTGATCACCATTCTCGACCGCGTCCGCAATAAGGAAATGGCGGCGCTGTATAAAAGCGTAGGCGCAAAAACCACGCTGAGCATGCTGGCTCACGGCACAGCCACCAGCAAGCAGCTTTTGACCAACGGCCTGACGGCCACCGAAAAGGTCGTCATTGCCACCGCGGCGGATGCGGAAGCCACAAAGCAGCTGCTGCGCACCGCCCGCAAGAAAATGTTTATGGACATCCCCGGCAACGGCATCATGATGTCCGTTCCCATCAAGAGCGTAGGAGGAGGAAAAAGCTTGGCACAATTGACCGACCGTATGCCTGAAGGCGGCGTAAAGCCTCAGGCCGAATATCATCACGAACTGATCCTGATCGTCTGCAACGAAGGTTTTAACGAAAAAGTTATGGATATTGCCCGCGCTGCCGGCGCCGGCGGCGGCACTGTCATCCCCGCCAAGGGCACGGGCAAGGACCGTCCCGAAAAATTCATGAACATTTCTCTGGCCGATGAAAAGGATATGCTCTTCATCGTGGAAACCACCGCGAAAAAGGCCGCCATCATGCGCGCCGTCATGGAAAAAGCCGGTCCCGATACCCCCGCCGGCGCCATCTGTTTCTCCCTGCCCGTATCCCAGGTGGTGGGCCTGCGGCATCAGGAGGAAGACGAGGCCGAAAACGCATAATTTGTCGGATTTTTCCGCATCGGGAAGCAGCGATTTTTCGCTGCTTCCTTTTTGCTACGCGCGCGCGTTATATATTAAGGAAAAAATCTTGTAAATTTGCCCTTTTTGTGCTATAATAAACAGGATGGCGAATTGTCGTCTTTCCCCCATTTTTGGCTTTCTCCGGAGGAATCAAATGGCTGATGAATTGAACCTTGTCCCCCAGCAGGAACAGGGACATTACGACGAAAATGACATTCAGGTACTCGAAGGTCTGGAGGCTGTGCGCCGCCGCCCGGGTATGTATATCGGCTCGACGGATTACCGCGGGCTGCACCATTGCGTATATGAAATCGTGGACAACGCCGTAGACGAGGCGCTGGCCGGCTACTGCACGGATATCATCGTCACCCTGAAGCCCGACGGCTCGGTGGAGGTGCAGGATAACGGCCGCGGCTTCCCCGTGGGCGTGCATCCCAAGATCGGCCGCCCCGCCGTGGAAGTGTGCCTTACCATCCTGCACGCCGGCGGCAAGTTCGGCGGCGACGGCTACAAGGTATCCGGCGGTCTGCACGGCGTAGGCGCGTCCGTTGTAAACGCCCTCTCCAGCCATCTGATGGTCACCGTATATCAGGGCGGCAAGATCTACCGTCAGGAGTATAACCGCGGCATCATCGAATACGATCTGAAGGTCATCGGCGACGCGGGCGATCGCACCGGCACCACCATGCAGTTCTGGCCCGACATCCGTTCCGAAAAGAACCCCGACGGCGTGTTCGATCCCGATATCGCCTTCCAGTACGATATCCTCAAGACCCGCATGCGCGAAATGGCTTTCCTCAACAAGGGCATCAAGATCGTGCTGCGCGACGAACGCGAGGGCCGCGAGCAGGAGCGCGTGTTCCACTACGAGGGCGGTATCCGCGAGTTCGTCAAGTATCTCAACAAGAGCCGCGAAGTGCTCTTCCCCGAACCCATCTACATCGAAGGCGTCAAAAACGGCGTATCCGTGGAGGTTGCGCTGCAGTACAACGACTCCTTCTCCGAAAATATTTATTCCTTTGCCAACAACATCCATACCCCCGAAGGCGGCACCCACCTGACGGGCTTCCAGGCCGCTCTCACCCGTGCCATTAACGACTACGGCCGCAACAAAGCCCGTCCGCCCATCCTCAAGGAGGGCGACGCTGCCCTCAAGGGCGAGGACGTGCGCGAGAGCATCGCCGCCATCGTGTCGGTGAAGATGCACGAGCCCCAGTTCGAAGGCCAGACCAAATCCAAGCTTGGCAACAGCGAAGTGCGCCCCATCGTGGACGCCATGGTAATGGAGGGTCTTTCCACTTATCTGCAGGAAAACCCCGCCATCGCCCGCATCATCCTTGACCGCTGCCTCGGCGCCGCCCGCGCCCGCGAGGCTGCCCGCAAGGCCCGCGACCTCACCCGCCGCAAGACGGTGCTGGAATCCGCTTCCCTCCCCGGCAAGCTGGCTGACTGCTCCGAGCGCGATCCCTCCAAGTGCGAGATCTTCATCGTCGAGGGTGACTCCGCCGGCGGCTCCGCCAAGACGGGCCGTGACCGTCATTATCAGGCCATTCTCCCCCTGCGCGGCAAGATCCTCAATGTGGAAAAGACCCGCCTTGACAAGATCCTGCTCAACCAGGAGATCAAGAACATGATCACCGCCTTCGGCTGCGGCATCGGTGATGATTTCAATGCCGAAAAGCTGCGCTATCATCGCATCGTCTGCATGACAGACGCTGACGTGGACGGCGCTCACATCCGCATCCTGATGCTCACTTTCTTCTACCGCTATATGCGCCCGCTGATCGAAAACGGCTACGTTTACATCGCCATGCCGCCCCTGTACAAGGTAACCAAGAACAAGCAGGAGCATTACGTGTACGATGACAACGAGCTGCAAAAGCTCCTTGATCAGATCGGCCGCGATCCCAAGCCCGAGATCCAGCGCTACAAAGGTCTGGGCGAAATGAGCAGCGAGCAGCTGTGGACCACCACCATGAACCCCGAAACCCGCACCATGATGAAGGTCAGCGTGGAGGACGCCATGGCTGCCGATGAGATCATGAGCCTGCTGATGGGTGATAAAGTAGAGCCCCGCCGCGAGTTCATCGAAAAGAACTACGACATGGTGGCTGATCTGGATCTTTGATAACGGGCACGCGCCCACCGCTTGAAAGGAATTGATCACAATGAGTGATATTCAGGATCGCCTGATACCCATCAATCTGGAACAGGAAATGCAGAAATCCTTCATTTCCTACGCCATGGCGGTTATCATCAACCGTGCGCTGCCCGACGTGCGCGACGGTCTGAAGCCCGTGCATCGCCGCATTCTGTACGCAATGAACGAACTGGGCATGACCCCCGAAAAGCCCTTCCGCAAGAGCGCGCGTATCGTCGGCGACGTGCTGGGTAAATATCATCCCCACGGCGACAGCGCGGTATATGACGCCATGGTGCGTCTGGCGCAGGATTTCTCCACCCGCTATATGCTGGTAGAGGGTCAGGGCAACTTCGGCTCTGTGGACGGCGACGGCGCCGCCGCCATGCGTTATACCGAAGCGCGCATGGCAAAGATCACCACGCACCTGATCGGCGAGATCGACAAGGATACCGTGGATTTCATGCCCAACTTCGACGAAACGCTGATGCAGCCCACCGTGCTGCCCAGCCGTTTCCCCAACCTCCTGGTCAACGGTACCTCGGGCATCGCCGTAGGCATGGCGACCAACATCCCGCCTCACAACCTGCGGGAGACGATCAACGCCGCCATCTGCCTGATGGAAAATCCCGATGCTTCGCTGGATGACCTGATGGAGCACATCAAGGGCCCCGACTTCCCCACCGGCGGCGTGATCCTTGGTCGCACGGGCATCCGCGAGGCCTATCACACCGGTCGCGGCCGCATCATCGTGCGCGCCAAGTCCGAGATCGAAACGCTGCCCAACGGTCGTGACCGCATCATCGTCACCGAGATTCCCTATGCCGTCAACAAGGCCAAGCTGGTGGAGAAGATCGCCGAGCTTGTGCACGAAAAGAAGCTGGAAGGCATCAGCGATATCCGCGATGAATCCGACCGCAACGGTATGCGCATCGTGATCGACCTCAAGCGCGACGTGCAGCCGCAGGTGGTGCTCAATTATCTGTACAAGCACACCCAGCTGCAGGATACCTTCGGCGTGATCATGCTGGCGCTGGTGCACGGCGAGCCCAAAGTTCTCTCCCTGCGCGATATGCTGCACTGGTACATCGAGCATCAGAAGGACGTTGTCACCCGCCGCACGAAGTACGATCTGGATAAATCCCTCGCCCGCGCCCACATCTTGGAGGGTCTGCTCAAGGCGCTGGATAACATCGACGAAATCGTGCATATCATCCGTCACAGCAAGGATCAGGCCTCTGCCAAGGCTGAATTGATCGCGCGCTTTGACTTTTCCGATAAGCAGGCGCAGGCCATTCTCGATATGCGCCTTGGTCGCCTGACCAATCTGGAATCGGACAAGCTGCTGGCGGAATATCAGGAGCTGGAAAAGACCATCGCTTACCTGCGCTCCATTCTGGCGGACGAGCAGCTGCTCATTTCCGTTATCAAGGATGAGCTTTCCGTCATCCGCGACAAGTTCGGCGATGACCGCCGCACGGAGATCTCCTCCATCGCCGGCGAGATCGACGTGGCGGATCTGATCGCTGTGGACGACATGGTGGTCACCCTCACCCACTTCGGCTACGTCAAGCGCCTGTCCAAGTCCACCTACCGTGCGCAGCACCGCGGCGGACGCGGCGTAACGGGTCAGAGCCTGCGCGAAGAGGACTATGCCGAGCAGATCCGCGTGGTGAACACCCACGAAGACATCATGTTCTTCACCAACCGCGGCCGCTGCTATATGCTCAAGTGCTATGAGATCCCCGAGTGCGGACGCACCGCCCGCGGCACGGCGATCATTAACCTTTTGCAGCTGCAGTCCGGCGAAAAGGTCACCACCATGATCCCCATGCCCAGGCTCCCCGAAGGCCACTTCCTGATGATGGCCACCAAGCAGGGTCTGATCAAGAAGACCGCGCTGGATGAATTCACCAACCTGCGCAAGAGCGGCCTGATCGCCATCATCCTGCGCGAGGATGACGAGCTGGTCTCCGTGGAACTGACCGACGGTCAGCGCAACCTGCTCATGGCCAGCCACTTCGGTCGCGCCATCCGCTTCAACGAGGCGGACGTGCGTCCCATGGGCCGCGCCAGTCAGGGCGTGCGCTCCATGAAGCTCAAGGCCGAGGACGCCGTCATCTCCATGTGCGTTGTCAACGAGGACGAAAAGGTGCTGGCCATCACCGAAAACGGCTACGGCAAGCGCACCGATCCCGATGAATACCGCGAACAGGGTCGCGGCGGTCAGGGCGTAACAGCCATGAACCTCACCGACAAGACCGGCCTTCTGGCTGCTCAGCTGATGGTGCGCGACGACGAGGACATCATCCTCATCACCGACGACGGCACCGTCATCCGCACCGGCGTTGATTCCATCCGCGTCTGCGGCCGCACCACGCAGGGCGTGCGCCTGATGCGCGTGGGCGAGAACAGCCGCATCGTGGGCGTCGCCAAGGCCGACAAGGAGGAGGAAGACGAAGCCCCCGCCGAGGAAACGGCGGAAACGACCACCGAGGAGTAAGAGGGAACGAGGGGGAACGTTTCTCTTTTGAGTCAAAAGAGAAACAGAAAACCTGCGTTTGAAATGTTCATAGGCTGCGCGAAAGCGCGGCAGTAATAAGAAAAAGGGATTGAACCCGATTGTGCGAGCAAGCTCGCCCTTCGGTTTCTCTCCCTTTTTCGTTTATTATATGTCTTAAACATGTTTTCGTACCGCTACAACAGAGCCACCAATTATTATTTCCCCAATGCCAGCATTACACTATACTCCGCACCAATGCACATATATTCTGTTGTTTCACCATATTTTGTTCCTTCACTTATAAGTTCATGTCCACAATATTGATTTCCATAACCCGAACGATTACCGCTATTTTGAGCTTCAAAAAGTATCGGCGTTTCAAAAAAAGCAGTATCTTCATCATCTTTCGTTAACAAATACAAAGCACCATCGTATACAGTTTTAGTAACCGCATACATAGAAGCCGAAGCCCTCCCAAAGTCTTTTCCAACTATCTTATTCTTGAATTTTGTAAATGTTAGTCCGTCACGAATAACTTTTGTGCCAACAGGTCGACGTTTTATATAAAGCGCCACTTTAAGAATGTAATTTTCTACCATCAAGGTAAAAGCTCTTTCAAGCTTTAGCGTATCGTAACAATATTGACCATTTGTTGTCATTTCAAATTCATCCATCAATGAAATAGTAGGCATATTTTTACTACATGTATGCTTTAAAATCGATCCAATAGCCATCACGCGCTCAACCTTTCATCACTTGATTTTTCTTGCAAGGCAGCTTTCATTTCCACTTCCAATTTGCATAGATTTGTCGCTTTAACGTAATACACAGAAGCGTCTTTTCTAAGTTTTGACCATACAAACTGCGTCATTTTATGAGAGCTATGAGCAGACCAGCAAAAAACAATTTGTTGCGTAATAACACCACGATGTCTAAATTGATCGTCTGTAATGTAACTCCACGCCGGATACCGTTGTTGCAGTTTCTTCACCATATTGCGATGTCCGCCTAAAAACAGTACTCCTTTACAAGGTAAATCGCCTGTGCCCATCGCCGCCTCCATTAGCAACTTATTCATCGTCGTCATCAAAACCAAAGTCAAATCCCAAGGTATCGCCTTCGTCAATACAATCATCTTCTTCAATCATCTCATCTATCGACAAATTCCAAACGTCTTTCTTTATCATGCTGTCAATGTATTCATCAAACTCATCGTCAGAATCGTCTTCACTTCCATCGTCATTTTCTATATCATCGTAAATATTTGCATACATTTTAAGCACAGCAGGATCCATCTCGCACAAATTCTTGTTACAGCTGTTTTTTATATTGTAGATGAAAATTTCGACCTCCCGAATTGTAGGATATCCATACTCCTTCTCCCTAAGATCGTTCCTATCCTCCGTCATATAACCAAGCCACGCATACAGATTAAAATAAACCAGTGCTGCTTCTTCCAATGTGTATTTGTAACATCCTATACGAAGTTTGCTTAACGAAGTTCTATAGATAAGAAGATCATTCATGAACTCGAACGCATCAGTCAAAGGTGCTTGAAAAGATTGACTGATCGAATAGATCAACTCAAGAAGATGATCTTCAAATCCATACAGCGCATTTAAATCAAGCGTTTCCTTGATTCGCTCAAACTGATTAGCGGTTGTACCGAATGCATTTTTCTTCTCATCTGTTAAAGTTTCCATCGACATCAAATCTGGTGCTCCTTTCAGTATTTGCTCAAGTGTTAATGCCGGGAAACGCATCAAATCAGCTACGCAAACTCTCTTGGGAGAAATCCCCAAAAGAGCTTTACAAGATTTGCTGAATGTGGGTTGATCAGCAAAGCCATATTTTTCCGCAACACTTTCAACACTTAACCCCAAATTAAGCATATCTTGCAATGCATGAACCATGCGGCGTTTCCGAATATACATAGCCACTGTTTCTCCAGTAATAAATGTGAATCCTTCACCCAAACTTCTAAGACCAATAGCCAGTTTTCGAGAAATATCAAGAGTGATTTCTTGATTATTTCTCTGAATATTCTTCTCAATAGATTCAATAATTAAATCATAGCGTTCTGCAAAATTCATGGCCTTACCTCCTTATGTGTACATTTTATCATAGACGCTTTATTTTACCATGTCAGGATATGACAAAATAAAACATCCAAATGAAAAAATTTATTTTTTCGAATCATATAAGTTACATCCTGTCCTTTAAAGCGGCTTTTCCGCCCTTTCTCCGTTTCAAGAACCCACAGTACTTTGATGCATATCATCGAAGTGAACAAAACACACAAAAAAAGAGAGCGAAGACCGTAGGGCAAGCTTGCTTGCACATTCGGGATTCGTTCTCTTTTTTAGTCTGCGTCAAGGGTCGACCGTTCAACCCCATGCAGGTTTTTGAGGGAGCTCGGGGGAGGCTTTTAGCCTGAAAGCCGTCCCTCGAGCGTTTTCCCATCACTCTTTCACATTTTCCTTCTTCCAGGCCAGATATTCATCGAAGGTGCCCATGTGATCGTAGCAGCCGCGCTTGCCCAGGGGGAATTCGATGACGCGGTTGGCGATTTCATCAATGAACTGATGGTCATGGGAAGCGAACAGCACGTTGCCCTTGAAGGCCTGCAGACCGTCGGACAGCGCGGAGATGCTCTCCAGATCCAGATGGTCGGTGGGCTGATCCAGCAGCAGCGCATTGGCGTGGCTCATCATCATGCGGGAGAGCATGCAGCGCACCTTCTCGCCGCCGGAGAGCACGGACGCGCTCTTGTATACGTCATCGCCGGAGAACAGCATGCGGCCGAGGAAGCCGCGCAGGAAGGTTTCGGTGGTATCCTGACTGTACTGGCTCAGCCACTCGATCAGGTTGCCCTCAAATCCCTGGAAGAACGCGGTGTTATCCTTGGGGAAGTACGCCTGGCTCAGCGTCACGCCCCACTTGATATGACCCTCGTCGGGCTCGATCTCACCCATAAGGATGCGGAACATGGCGGTCTGACCCGCTTCGTTGTCGCCCACGAAAGCGATCTTGTCGCCGCGGTTCATCACAAAGGATACGTTGTCCAGCACCTTCACGCCGTCCACGGTCTTGCTTACGCCGTCCACCGTGAGGATATCCTTGCCGGCCTCGCGTTCGGGCTCAAAGCCCACGAAGGGATACTTGCGGGAGGAGGCAGGCAGCTGCTCGATCTGCAGAGAATCCAGGATCTTCTTGCGGCTGGTGGCCTGCTTGGACTTACTCTTGTTGGCAGAGAAGCGGCGGATGAACTCCTGCAGATCGCGGATCTTTTCTTCCGCCTTCTTCTTCTGGTTGTTCAGCAGGTTCTGCATCAGCTTGCTGGATTCGTACCAGAAGTCGTAGTTGCCGGCGTACATCTTGCAGGCGCAGCGGTCCACGTCCACAATGTTGGTGCACACGGCGTTGAGGAAGTGACGGTCATGGCTGACCACGATAACGGCAGCGGGGCACTCCACCAGGAATTCCTCCAGCCAGTCGGTGCTTTCCACGTCCAGACCGTTGGTGGGCTCGTCCAGCAGGATGATGGAGGGCTGACCGAAAAGCGCCTGCGCCAGCAGCACTTTCACCTTCAGGCGGCCATCCAGCGTGCCCATGACGTCATAATGCATCTCGTCCTTGATGCCAAGGCCGTTGAGCAGACGGGCGGCTTCGGTTTCGGCTTCCCAGCCGTTGAGGTCGGCAAACTCGCCTTCCAGCGCGGCGGCCTTCTCGCCGTCCTCGTCGGAGAAATCTTCCTTGGCGTACAGCGCCTCTTTCTCCTTCATGATCTCATACAGGCGACGGTTGCCCATGATGACGGTATCCATCACGGAGTAAGCGTCGTACTTGAAATGGTCCTGCTCCAGCACGGACATACGGTCTTCCTTGCCGATGCTGACGGTACCGGAGGTGGGCGTCAGATCGCCCGAGATGATGCGCAGCAGCGTAGACTTGCCCGCGCCGTTGGCGCCGATAATGCCGTAGCAGTTATCGGGCTTAAACTGAAGGTCAACGTGCTTGTACAGCGCCTGACCGGAAAACTCAAGGGTTACGTCGGTAAGTGTGAGCATTTTCTTCTCCTTTGTCAATCCTTTTTGAAAAACACACAACATTTCTACTATACATGGTTCTTGCGATTCTGGCAAGGGGAAAAAGGGGAGAAAAGGGCAAATCCAATAAAAAAGGAAGAGTTTTCTCTCTTCCTTTTATATTGCCGCCCTTGCGCGCTCTCTTTGACGGATCTCTTTTTTCACCCGCCCAAGCATCACCGCACCCACAACGGCGGAAAAAGCATTGACGCCCACAAAATTGAACCAGATGCCATCCAGTTCAAAGGGCCACAAAATCCCCAGCAGCACCACAGGAAATACAAACGCCGTTCCCAGCGACATGACCGTTGCCAGTTTGGGCTTTTCGATGGCGCTGAGGAAGCCCTGTGTCACCACCACAAACCAGCGGAACACATAGGCAAAGCAGAACAGGCGGATGGCGTGGGTGGATACCTGAAGCAAGCGCGCATCCTCGGCATTGGCGAACATCGCCGCAACCGTACCGGGCATAAAGAAGAGGATCGAAGTGGAAACCAGCCCTACCAGCGCGGTGCCCGCGTACCCGCAGCCCACGATCTTCTTCACCCTGCCGTAATCCTCTGCGCCCCAGTTATAGCCGATGGCAGGCGCCAGCGAATCGCTGATGCCGTACAAAAGCGGCCAGCACAGATCGCTTGCGTACATCAAAACGGCATACACCGCCACGGCTGTGGCGCCGCCGCCCTCTCCGAAGGCCTTTACGCCCATGGTCATCAGCGAAATGTTCATCAGAATGGAAGTCACGCGCCCCGAAATGTTATTGAAAAACATGGGCGAGCCGCAGGCGGCGATCTGCCTGATCATGGAAAAACTGAATTTCGGCCGGGTGAATTTCAGCAGCGCTTTGCCCCGCACAAAGGGGATCATTGCCGCCACAGCGGAGGCGCACATGGCTGCGGACGTTGCCACAGCCGAGCCCACCACGTCCATCCCGCAGACCAGCAGGAAAAATGCCAGCAGCCCGATGGTCAGCAAATTACAGCCGATGTTGATCCCCATGCTGGTCTTCACATAGCCGCTGATCCGCAGATAATTATCCATGGCAAAAAAGATGGTGGACAGCGGACTGCACAGCGCCACCGTGCGCAAATACCGAACCGACGTATGCAGCAGTTCATCGTCCGCACCCATCATGCGCGAAAGCGGTTCCGCCGCCGCATACATGACGCTGCCCATCAAAAGCGACGCCAGAAAAATCAGGATCACCGAGCAGGAAAATACATTGTTGGCTGTTTGATATTCCTTTTTGCCCAGCGCAATGGAAATGGGCACCGATGCACCCACGCCCACCAGATCCGCCAGAGAGAAATTGATCATCACCAGCGGCATGGCGATATTCACCGCAGCAAATGCGCTCTCGCCCAGCGTCTGACCGATAAAAATGCCCTCCACCACGCTGTAGACCGACATGGCGAACATACTGATCATGCCCGGCAGCGCTACCTTGAAAAACAGCCGCCAGGGATTCATCGTCGCGTACATTTCTTCCGTCTTCATCCGCTGCTTCCTCCCTTTCAAACGTCAACGAAATGCATTATATCACATTCGCCTGAAATTCTCACGAAAAACTTTTTATTTTCTGTTTCAGCTTCCGTCCTCCGTGGTATAGAAAAAACAGAAGGAGAAAAACCTTCCGCCAAATAAAAAAACGTCAAGGAGGACATACCATGTCTGAATTCTATATCTGCCGCCACTGCGGTAATGTTGTTGAAAAAGTGATCGATTCCAAGGTTCCCGTCGTCTGCTGCGGCGAAAAAATGGAAAAGCTGGTTCCCAATACGGTGGAAGCCAGCGGCGAAAAGCATCTGCCCGTTGTAAAGGTTGAAGGCAATCTCGTAACGGTCAACGTGGGCGCCGTGGATCATCCCATGAGCGAAGAACACCTCATCGAATGGGTGCAGCTCAAAACGGACAAGGGCTCCCAGCGCAAGTTCCTCAACCCCGGCGACGCCCCCGTCGTCCGCTTCGAGCTTGCGGACGAAAAGCCCCTTGAAGTGTATGCCTACTGCAACCTCCATGGGTTGTGGATGAGCAAATTGTAATCCCCTCCAAAGCAAAAAGCCAAGGCGAAAGCCTTGGTCTTTTTGTTTACCGCTTCAGCCGTGCATCCGCTCATGTTCCGTTTCGATCCGGATGATCAGTTCGCTCAATCGCAGATCCAAGGCTGCAGCGATCCTCCAGAGCGTGGCTGCATTGGCATTTTTGCCTCCGGTTTCGATCATGGCCAGATGGCTGCGGGCAATCCCCGCAAGCCCCGAAAGCACCTCCTGCGTAAGCCCTCTTTGCACTCTGATCCTCCCGATGACCTGTCCTGTGAGCTTTGGGTTGTACTCCATGATAAATCCCCTTCCCGAAAGCCTTTGCTTTCAGAAAAGAGCCTGTTTTTTTCGCGAAGAATTCCTCTGCGGAAAGCATAAAAAAACAACAGCCTTCTTTCGAAGGCTGTTGTTTTTTCTGGCGGAGAAGCCGGGATTTGAACCCGGGCCACGCTTATCGCATGCTACTCCCTTAGCAGGGGAGCCCCTTCGGCCACTTGGGTACTTCTCCATAGGCCGGTTAACTTTGGTAAAAGTGGCGGAGAGAGAGGGATTCGAACCCCCGGTGCCTTTCGACATCACCAGTTTTCAAGACTGGCGCCTTAAACCACTCGGCCATCTCTCCGCATGGGTGACAGCCATATCTACCAAAGCGCAGATAACATTATAGCAAACACAAGCGGTCTTGTCAACGGAAATTTCTGTTGTTTCCTGTCTTTTTCCGCAAAAAAGACGGGATGCAGCTGCATCCCGCCTTTGTTTTTGTGTTATTCCACGATTTCCAGCTTGGCGAAAGTCTTTTCGTACTCGGCTTCCAGCACGCTGTTTTCCAGATACACTTCGGTATCGGAATAATAAATCACGCTGATGAGCACGCACACGTCCTTATCATCGGTGGGGATGTAGGTCACGCGGCTCTGGGTATAGCGCATGGTTTCGCCCAGTTCATCGTTGGGATAGCCGTAGGCATAGGTGAAGGACTTGGCCTTGCCGTGCCGGGTGTCGATCTCGGCGATCTCGGAAATGGTGCCCATATCGCCCACGAAGCCGGTGAAGGTGGAATAGGCGTCCTCGGTCATGGCGTCCACGCTCTTGTTGATGGCGCGGACGTAGATGTTTTCAATGGGAGAAGCCTCATCCACAGGCGCAAAGGCAAAGAAGGTATCGTGATGATCGGGACCGGTGGCGATGCCGGCCAGATTGTCATCGGTGCGCACATAGCCTTCGGGGGTATCCACGTTGGCGATATGATAATAATCGCTGTTCTTGCCGCCGTCCAGCTCCGCGATCAGCCAGTTATCCTGCTTGCCGACCACTTCACCCTTGCGGATTTTCAGGGAACCGTCGTCATAAATGCCGTAATAGAAAATAAGGCTCAGCAGGATCGCAGCAGCCACGGCGATGGCGATGATCTTATAAATCTTCTGCTTTTGTTCACTCTGGGCGGCCCACCACTCCTTGAAAGTGGGATCCTTGGGCTTTACGTACTTCTGGGGACGGCGAATGTTTTTCTTGCTCATAATTTCATACTTCCTATCTGAAGTTTTTATAGTGGATTTATCATACCACATCTTTGCAAAAAATACAATCTTCCGCCTGTATCTTCACTGTTCGTTCACAATTACACAAGGCTCGGCATTTTTCGCATTTTCCATGCGAACGAAAAAGCTTTTCCGCGCATAAACAGACATTTTTCGAGGCAGGATAGATACTGTACACACAGAAATACCTTTGTACCACATGGGGAGGGATGAACAATGCTGTCTCACGTACGGAAAAAGGATGTAGTGGTCGTCCGGCTGGAAGGCGAACTGGATCAGTGCTCCGCCGCGCCCATCCGCCGCGATCTGGATATGCTGCTGCAGGACCCAGGCGTCCGGCATCTGGTGCTGGATATGGAAAAAATGCCCTTTATGGATTCCTCGGGCATCGGGGTGATCCTGGGACGCTACCGCACGCTGTCACTGCGCGGCGGCTCGGTATCCGTGATGCATATGTCCCCCCAGGTCAAACGCATCTATGCGTTGTCGGGCATGGGACAGGTCATTGCGGACATGGATGAAAAGGAGGACTGAAGATGCAGCTTATCAACCGTATGCGGCTGGAATTTGACGCCCGGCCCGAAAACGAAAGCTTCGCCCGCGTCACGGTATGCGCGTTCACCGTGCCCTTTAACCCCACCATGGATGTG
Source organism: Clostridia bacterium (assembly GCA_017549335.1). Lineage (GTDB taxonomy): Bacteria > Bacillota > Clostridia > Christensenellales > Aristaeellaceae > SFMI01. The sequence goes on from JAFYVB010000032.1 coordinate 26,435, forward strand.
ATCAGCGATCTGCGCACAGCCGTCAGCGAGGCGGTGACCAACGCCATCGTCCACGCCTACGGCGAAAGCGGCGGGCAGATCGTCATGGAAGCCGCCCTGAGGGAGGACGGCATGCTGTTTTTGTCGGTGCGGGACTTCGGCTGCGGCATTGCCGACATTGACAAGGCCATGCAGCCCTTCTATACCACCCAGCCCGAAAAAGAACGCTCGGGCATGGGCTTTTCGGTGATGCAGTCCTTTATGGACAAAATCGAGGTGGAATCACAAATCGGCGAGGGCACCTGCGTACGCATGGAAAAGCGGGTACTGACCGCCCAATAACGCCAATTTTCCACAATTCACGGATTATTCATTGAATACAGGCAGTATATCGTGTATAATAAAGATGTGATCGTATGGGTTTTTGACCCGGAAAGGATATACTGCTTTGGAAAACAAACAAGTTCAGCGCGTCGACATCGGCGGACAGGCCGTTCTCGAAGGCGTCATGATGAAATCCCCCGAATATATCGCCTTGGCCGTGCGCCGTCCCGACGGCAGCATCGTGCTCAAGCGCGATGCTTACGAATCCCCCGCCAAGAAGCATAAGTGGATGGGCTGGCCGCTGATCCGCGGCATGGTGAGCATGGTGCTGATGCTGTCCATGGGCATGAAAACCCTGGATGACAGCGCCAAGATGGGCGGCGCTCCCGAAGAAGAACCCACGAAGTTTGAAAAATGGCTGGCTAAAAAGCTGGGCAAGGGCGTGGACAAGGTCGTTATGGGCATTGCCATCGTGCTGGCGCTGGTTTTGTCCATGGGGCTTTTCGTCTTTCTGCCCAACACCATCATCAAGCTTTTCCCCTCGGACGGCTCCAACGGCATGCTGCTTATTAAAAACCTCATCACCGGCGTTGTGCGCAC